>JACPYG010000012.1 GCA_016196125.1 Candidatus Staskawiczbacteria bacterium
TTTCCGTCTTCGCTACCCAACGGGCCAAGCTGATTGCGCCGGGGAGTAAAGAACCATAGATTGTCATATGGCGTCCACTATACCGTCCACTCATGATTTTGAAAGGCCTGACTGTAGGGTATCATATGAACCAGCGCAATGGATTGACTACTGCAACTTTTTTTATTATAATAGCCTATTATACTAACTAAACGATAAAAACCAAATATGAGCACTACATATAAACCAAAAAAGAAGAAAAGGAGAAGAACGCACGGTTTTTTAAAAAGAAAACAAACGAAAACTGGCAGAAAAGTTGTTAAAAACAGAAGAAAGAAGGGCAGAAAAAGAATTACTGTTTAAAAGTATAAATATGTTGTCCCAAATAAATAGGTTAAGGAAAAAGAAAGATTTCGAAAAACTATTTAAAGAAGGAAAAAGTTTTAAAAGTACTTTTTTAGTGTTAAAAGCGGTAAAAAATAATTTAAAAGAAAATCGTTTTGGTTTTATTGTCAGCAAGAAAGTTTCTAAAAAGGCAATTTTAAGAAATAAAATTAAAAGGAATCTAAGAGATATTGTAAGGCAAAACATAAAAGATATTAAAAGCGGAGTGGATGTGGTTTTAATTGTTCTTCCTGATTTCGGTAAAAAGAATTTTTCAGAAATAAAAGAAATTTTAAATAATCTTCTTAAAAAAGCCGGCTTAATTTAAATGTTTGAATTATTAATAAAATTTTTTACGGCAGTTTTATATAACCCATTATTTAATTTTTTGGTTTTGCTTTATAATTATCTGCCGGGACATGATTTTGGATTAGCTATTATACTTTTGACTATAATAATTAGGGTAATACTTTATCCAATTTCAGTAAAATCATTAAATTCACAAAAAACTTTACAAACTCTGCAGCCTAAAATTCAAGAAATTCAAAATAAATACAAAAACAACAAAGAACAATTAGCAAAAGAAACACTAAGTCTTTACCGCCAAGAAAAAATTAATCCTTTCTCCGGCTTATTTTTGGCAATTATACAATTGCCGATTTTAATCGCTCTCTACACGGTTTTTTGGAAAGGACTAAATCCATCGGAGCTGGCCAATTTATATGGTTTTGTCTCAAATCCAGGGCAAATAAACGCCATTTTTTTAGGCATAGATTTATCTCGGGCAAATTTAATATTTGCTGTCTTGGCTGGAATTATTCAATTTTTTCAGACAAAAATGTTAATGCCAAAAAATGAGCCGTCAAAAACCAATAATTCCGATATATCGCAAACAATACAAAAACAAATGGTTTATTTTTTTCCTTTCTTGACGGTTTTTATTCTTATGAGCCTGCCATCGGCCCTCGGGCTCTACTGGATAGTTAGTGGAATTTTTTCAATAATACAGCAATATTTCATTTTAAAACAAACAAAATCATAATATTATATGATAGACCAAAACGATATTGAAATAATAAAAAATATCACAGAGGAATTTTTCCAAAAAGTAACAATTATTCCATTATCAATTAATGTGGCTAAAACCATAACAGAAGATATGGAAGAAAAAAATAATAATGACGAAAAAATCAACGAAATTATTAATCTGGATATAGTTTCAGAAGAGCCGCAGATTTTAATTGGCGAAAAAGGGCAGACCCTTTTTGAAATTCAGCGTCTTTTGAGGGCAATATTAACCAAAAAAATACAAAAGATTTTTTATCTTAATTTAGACATTAATAAATATAAACAAAATAAAATTGATTATTTAAAAAAAATATCCAAAGAAATAGCCGATGAAGTTTCTCTAACCAAAGAAGAAAGAGTTCTTTCCCCCATGCCGGCCTATGAAAGAAGAATTATTCATGCGGAAATAATGCAAAGACCCGATGTTGCCACAGAAAGCCGGGGAGAAGGAATAAATAGGCGCATAGTAATTAAGCCCCGTTAGAAACCTGACCATGTGATATGTTTATTTATTACAAAATAAAAATAGACATTGGTATATTGGTTCAACAAATAATCTACAAAAAAGAATTTTAAGCCACAATTCGGGAAAAAATCAATCTACTAAACATGGAATTCCCTGGAAATTAATCTATTGTGAAATTAACTTAAATAGAGACGATGCTCGTGCAAGAGAAAAATATCTTAAGTCAGGAATAGGTAGAAGATATTTAAAAAACAGATTAAAATTCTTTTTTGTCAGAGATTTCTAATGGGGAAGCCCCGTTAATTTTTTTTATTCTCTATTGGGAAGATAAGAACATAATTAGGCAGGTCTCCAGAGTTTAGGTTCCTAAGATTTTCCCATTTTATTTCTCTTGGTCCCTCTTTATCTTTGTCGCCGAATACCCCAAAAACCTGACAAGATGTCCATGGGCCATAATCTGGGTCAGGTTTTTCTTTGTCAAAATAAACCAATAAAACCAGGTAGTCGCCATCTATTTTTATAGAAGCAATATTTTCTCCAGATAAATCTTGCGTTTCTTTTTTTGTGCATATCCCCTTATTATCCCACTTTACACATTTTTTTTCTTTTTCTGGAACATTTTCAAATGTTAATTTTTTAAGTTCTTTTATATAAATACCACCAGTATTAGGTCCTTGTACTTGGTATGAGCCGCCACTATGGTCAAAAAATGGTTTTCGGTAAAAAGTTACGCCGCCACTTTTAGGTGAATAATTGTATTTATAAATGGAAATTGAAGAAGCAAATGGCTCTATATTATTTTCGCAATTTTTATTTGGGTCTATATATTTGCATTTGCCCCAAAATTTAGGGTTTTCAAATAATATGCCAATATAATGTTCATTATATTGCCAATCATGGACAATTTCAGCAGATTGTATCTGTTTAGATGAACGTTCAAGATCAAAAGAACTAGTGGAACTAAAAAAAGAGTGATTTGGAATATTATTTTTAAAAACAGGGCAATTGGCTTCATTGTAAAGATAAACCCCTGCTTGTCGCGGAACTGGACTCTGGGGTGGCAGAGTTTTAAGGTCTGTTGTCTTAAAAATAGACAAAGCGGGATTAATAGTTGTTATAATTAAGTAAACAGTGACTATAATAATTAAACCTGAAATTGCGCCAGAAATCCTGTCTTTTGCCTTTTCTAACGCGCTTGGAATCGCGGGAGACAATAAATAAAGCACTCCGGCAAAAACCAAGGAAAGAAAAACAGTGAAAAATCCAAAAAACACTGCAAAATCAAATACATATTTTAAATATTCTGTTATAGGTGTTTGAGAATTTATATTGGCTCCGGTTGATAACGCGGGATATTCTACATTAAGTTCTGCGGCAAAAGAAAAATCAAAGAAAATAAAAGAGAAAATAGTAAAAAAAGTAAAAGAAAGAAAATAGAACAAAAGCTTATGTCTTTTTAACATATTTTTTCAAAAACACTCCGTTATTCCGTTATTTTTTTAGACAGAGATATCACTTTCATAAAATATGAATACCCGCTGGTAATATAGTCTTTTTCCAATTGCGGCGTCCCTCTTTCTATAGAGTAGCCATCTGGACGGTTTATATATGCCTGAATTAATCTCGGAGAAATGGGAAACGCTTGCGCATGCGCACCTGTGCTTTCATTACTGGCGACAATAACAAGACAATTTCCTTTTATTTCAAAAGATTGGAGACAACTTTTATTAGGATAAAAACGATCGCAATTCTTTTGTTCTTCTTGCGGTATTTTTGTTCCTGGCGGATATGTAACTTTAACTGTTGATAATTTTTTTAACCAATTACCCGTTGGTCCATCGTTTCGGGAGTTTATTTCATAATACCCCCCCGACCAGCTACTTTTACTATATAAAGTTACAGAGCAATTTATATCCGGAAAATTATTAATATCCTTAAAGCCGGCCGATTGATATATAACAACAGAAAATAACGGAAAGAATTCCGAGTTTTTATTAAAAACTTCATCGGGCCTAAAGCATTTAGAATAATTATCTTCTTTAGGAGCGTTTTTATTGCTAATATAAGCAACCCCTGGCAATAGTTTATCAGTTTTATAGTCTTGGCTGTTAAAAACTATCGCATTAAAAAATGGTCCCTTTTTTGGATTTGGTCCATTAACAACGCGTATTGATTTTACCTTTCTTGTATCAGACCATTCTGGTATGCTTGTAGTAGAGTGTTTGGGGATCGATAAAGAATCGCTCCCAATAGCAGGTCTACAATTTGGCGCATCATAATAAAAATAAACACCAGGTTCTTCTTTTATAATTTCATATGAATTCATTGAACCTAAATACGAGGCCGTTTGTCCGCATCTTAATCTTGTGTCGCCATTAAAATTTTTATAACCTTTTTCTTTATACCAATAAATAACATAAACAGCGTTTGGATTATCCGGATCGCAGTTTGATATAGTTTCTTTTTTATTAGTTAACGGGTTTATAATATCCAGTGTAGCCGGCCACCAAATAGCCGAGTAATTTTTTCTTATTTCGTCAAGAGAAGGAGCGAATTTTGGAGCCGGCGTACTTGTATTATTACCCTTAAGTTGAAGGCCACCGATTGGTTTAAGCGCCACAGTGTTTTGTACATTTGTTAAAGTAGGGTTAATGGTTTGTATGATTATTACAGAAGCAAACAAGAGAACTAATCCTAATGCGGCGCTCTTAATTTTCTCTATAGCGTTATTTCTTGCCTCTGGATTAACACTAGAAAATACAAGTTGTATTCCCCCGATAGCCAAAGAGACAATAGCTAAAGCTCCAGCCAAATATATTCCCAAGGCAAAAAAATAAACAATAAAATCAGGTAATTTACTGTCTTGATTTATTATTGGAGCAAGCGGTATGCGAGGGTATATTGGTACCTCGAGAGCGAAAGAAGAGTTGCCATAAAAAAGAACAAAACCAAAGAGTAAGAAAAATAAAAAAAGTTTATTTTGTTTAGACATATTTATTTTAATAATGTTTTTAAACAAAACCAATTGTCTGTTTTGTCTTCAGAAGGAGTTTTAACTTGGCCGTCGTATATCCCATAACATCTCTTTTGCAGGGCTGAAACTCCTCTATACGCATTTGTGCAATTAAAAGTTTGTACAGTGTCTTTCCCCAACTTTACAGCCTGTTGGCTGCATTCATTCATTTTTTTTCTCGAATAAGACAATTCTTTTAAAACATCCGTTCTTTCGTCTACTGTAATGAATTCATAAAATGTTTTAGACCCTTTATATATTTTATCATAATAATAAAATACCCCATCTTTATTTACGGGACAATTTTGAGTTGACCCTCCTCTTAATAAGTTGATTATTTTTTGGCATGAAATGCCATCGCACGGCGCCACGGCGCAATAGGCAGGAATGTTTCTTGAAGGATCGTTAGGGTCTTCTGCCGGCGGAACATACTGGCAACTCGTAGAACAAGGACGTCCATTTTCACAGGTGCTGTCGCATTGGCAATATTTTTGCTCCTGGCCGATGTTTTTTATATATTGTATCATTTCTGCTGTTGTTTTTGTAAAATCACTAATGTTTTCGGTAAATTTATTGGCCCATTTTTTAGTATCATCAACTGTTTGACCAACCGGTATTTCATCCGTTTTTGAATCATAAAGCCATTTGCCAGAGATATACCCCTCTGGTTCCCAAGCCGTTCTGCAGTAAAAAGTTAAAGGGTCGCCAATATAAGTAAATTCATTGCAAGTTCCAGTGATAACTTGGTATTCTAAAATTGTTGTTGTTGAATTTCCGCTATTACTTTTAAAAGGAACAATACTCCCTCCGCCACAATTACCAGGACTGCATATGCCATCTGCGCCGCGACAAGAGCCGGGTGGGCATTTTTCGCCGCCGCCGCCACCACCGCCACCACCGCTTTCTCCCGAATTATAATCAATCGTTTCGTCTATAATACCGCACGGGCATTTAGGGCATTTTGAGGAAGTTGGGCATTTAGCGGTTTCCGGATAAAGGTCTAAACAGGTTTGTCTGATATTAACTCCAGTAGTATATGTCTCATAGGGATTTTTACATTTTTGATTGTTAGGATTTTTATAGAGAAAAGAAGAAGAATATTGCCCTTGAGTTTTTATACAGTCTGGATAGCCGGAATATTCATCAGAGCCGTATTCGCATAAAGAAGAATTATTCACGCAGTTTTTTAAATTATCAAGGTCTTTATATTCATCTGAGCAGGATTTTAATTGAGGAAAATCAACGGTACATATTTCCTCATTATCTAAAAGGCATTTAGAATCCTTTTCACATTTTTCTTGGCATTTTTCAATATCTGTTTGAGAACCGGAATATTTTACATTACACATGCCCAAACATGATTGATCTAATTTCTGCATACAATCTTTAAAAGTCGCAAATGGCGGATTAGCGGTTGAAGGGCACTTTCGGTTATCATAACAGTTTTTTACGCACTGCGTTTGGTTTTTAAGGCATGCTGCTTGTTTTTGCGGGTCTTTTTCATCGCATTTTTGGCATGAGTTATAACAGGTTTTATTTTCCATTGTTTCAGGACAAATATTTTGGCACTTGCTGTAAGAGTTAGAGTTGGCATAATTAAAACCTTCACAGTATTTTGAAGAATCAATCACCTGATTTGTTATAGAATCTCGAAAAGGTTTCGTGGATAATATAATCTTTTCATCTTTTTTTGTTTCTTCTAATATCCCCAGCAAATCAACAGATGATTTTACGTTATAGCAATTAGCTATTTTTGTTCTAGCGCTATTTAATTGGTTGTGGTCTTGTTCAACAGATGTTTTTATTTGGCCCATCTTTTCTTGGAAATACATCAATTGTTCTATTAGTTTTAAATTGTCCCATTTGCTGTTTTCCAAGCAGATTTTCCTGTTATTTTGGCAAGCATTATTGGTGTTTTTGCACTGGGTCAAACAATTTTGGTCTTTAGGGTCGCATTGAAAACAGCTATTATTACAAATTTGGCAATCCCCGTTATTTATAACTGTAATTTCTTTTTCGTCCTTTTTGGGTCCAGGCCGTATTTCAACAAAGTTAGATATATTAACTAATTGGGTTCTAAATTCATCTAAGCCCTTAAATTCTTTGTCGCCTATTTTTATTGGTCCATGCTCTATGATTTCTTTAACTGTAAAATTTTTATTTGTTTTTGGATTTTTTATTCCAGAGTCGGCAGGGCAACAATCATTGCTTTTTCCCTCAAAAGGCTTACAGGCGGCGCCCACACAGCTTCCTGTCAGGCATTGCTCTCCAACAGGAGTGCCGCATGCTCCCGGGCTATTTGCATCACATGTGTTATCGCATTTGCCGGCGCAAGTGCAGCTCTCCATTAATTTTATAATTTCATCTGATAATTTTTTAATCAGCTTGGATTTTTTTTCAGCTGCCTCGGTTAGTTTCAAAAAACAGTCGGCCCGGTCGTGATTTAAAAGAGTGGGACCGTTAATGACTTTATTGTCGTCTGTCGTAATTTTTTGTTCAATCGGATCTCCGTTATTATCATAATCATAACAGTCCATTGTTCTTGATAAAAGATTTTCAGTTAATGTTCCAAGAGGTATTTCTTCATAATTTGTAATTGGAGAACCGGGAGGTATAGAATTACCAGGTAAACCCAAAAAACCAACAGGAAATAACTTTTCAAGACGGAAGTAAACTAAGTCAGGATTAATGGTGTATGCAATTAAATACGAAGAAACCAAAAGAAGCAAACCAAGAATACCTGCTTTTATCCACTGTTTGCCTTCATTTGTAAACTTTCCCCTATTAAAAGAAATTAAATAGTAAACACCGCCAAATATTATAGCCATTACTGCTAATGTGCCAGCTATGGCCATTCCTATATTAAAAAAATACCTCGCGTATTCTATAAAAGAAGAGTTCTCTGTAATTGAGAAGCCTAAAACGGTGGGGTATGTTACTTCAAGCGCAGAGACAGTATTTATTTTAATATCCCTGTTAATATCTATATTCAAAAGTAATAAAAAAATAATAACTCCCAAACACACCAGAAATACTTTTTTGTATCGAATTTTCATATTTCTCCCTGTACTAATTCAAAAATAACAAAAATTGTCCAGCCGGGAGTAATGTCTCCTAAAAAAGGAACCAATTCAACAAGGGAGGAGATAATAAACCTTACTGCGCTTAAACCAAGATTGGCTCCTGTTTTTGCAATTTTTTTACTAGCTCCCGCCCCCGGAGCAGAACCTCCTTGAAAATTTTTTATTTCTTCTAATCCACCGCCTACATTAAGTACTTTTTCTGTTACATCTTCTACTGCCTTTTCTACCACTCCCCTAAAAAGAGACCTGGTAGTTGCCCAAAATCCAATAGTTATCATACCTAAAATATCTAATAAAAAAGAAAGAGGTATTCCTACGCCAAAAAAACTTAAAATAAAGAAAACAATTCCGATTAAATCAAGAAAAACGGCTATTATAAGCATTATCAGTCCCTCGGGGACTGTTATAGCCGTCATTACGGCTTTTTTTGTGAGTTTATCTGGTCCGGGTATAATACTTTTTAGCATATTTTGTCTATTATTATTCTGTTTCTGGAGATTCTAATTTTCTTTTTGCTTCTTTCATTTTTAAAACTTCTTCCGGGGCAGTGGTAATTAATTGGTTTTCTGTCGGGCTGGCAACAACGCTTAAAGCTACGTGTTTTTTGCCGGCGAAAAATAATCCCTCTCCAATAGCGGCATCAAGCAGTAAATATTTTTCTTGTTCCGTTAAGTTAAATGTTTTTTGGACAACATCAATGGTTGCCGGCGACTGTTTCATTAAAAATTGCAAAGAAGAATTTGAAATAATCGGTTTTCCGTATTCCGATTTCATAAAATCATCCACATCCTGGGTTATTGTTGTAACTCCGAGAAAATATTTTCTTCCTCTCTTTGCCAAGCCAAACAAAAATGAAGCGCCGTCTTCCGATTGCATCAACCACCACGCTTCGTCTACCACTAATATCCTCTTTTTAAGTTTTGTTCTAATGGTGTTCCAGACATAGCGCATCACAATATAGAGAGCCATTGGCTTTAGTGATTCTTCCATATCTCTTATGCCAAAAACAGTCATATTTTTTTCTATTGATATATTTGATTGCTGATTAAAGAATCCTGCAAAGGTTCCTTTGATATATTTTTTAAGGCGCTTTATCAAAGAATCGGTTCCTTCCATGCTTTCTAAAATTTCTACAAAGTCCGACATCAAAGGAGTATTATCTTTCCATGTTTTAGGGTCTGACTTAGCAGTAATATCTCTTACTGCGTAGGTTTCTGTAAGAGCTTCATCTATAACGCTGTCTTCTTCAGGGTTTAGCCCGCCCAGCATAATTCTCAAAAGCCCGACCAAGTTAATAATATTTGACCTTAAAATATCTTCCGGGTCGTCGTCGGTTCCAGGCGTAGGCAAGTCAAAAGGGTTAACATGAGTGGCCGAATTTAAAGAGATTTTAAAAAATGCCCCGCCTACCGCATCGGCCAAATGTTCATATTCGTTTTCCGGGTCAATAACAATAACATCAACCCCCTGCATTAAATATCGCAGAATTTCCAGCTTAATTGCGTATGATTTTCCCGAACCGGCTTTTGCAAAAACCACCAAGTTGGCATTTTCCAAACTAAATCTGTCAAACAAAACAAGAGAATTATTATGGCGATTAACTCCGTATAATATTCCTTCATTAGAACTTAAGTCAAAAGAAACAAAAGGAAAGGCGGTTGAAAGGGGCTCTGTGTCCATTGGCACATGGACATTAATTAAATCCAATCCATAAGGATTGCAAGAAACAAACCCCTCTTTCTGGCGGAACAAAGCAGGTTTTATATAAATTAGCCGCGATTCAAAAATTGACCTTAAAGTAAGCTCGGTGTCTTTTAGGCCCTTTTCGGTGGTTTCATAAATAGTAATGTAAATGCCAAATCTGAACATTTTTTCCTGGGCAGTTGTCAGTTTATCCCTTAAGTTTTCAATGTCTTTATAAGCAACTTCCAAAGAAGGGTCTCTTATTAACCCCTTTTCTTCCCTTTCTAAAATTTCTGAAGAAACTTCAGTTATTTTTTTTCTTAATTTTTTTAGGATTAATTCTCCCGAAATTGGATGAATAAAAAAAGATATATCCATTGGCGTGTTTAAATCAATTACAGGAGAAAACCATCCTGTATTTAAATATCTTGGATAAGAAAATATAAAAAACGATTTGGCTAATTTCTCGCCCAATTTTATGTGGTCTTGCATGATTCCAATATAAGGAGGAGCAATAATATCCCTTACGTCAAAAGCCTCTTCTTCAAAAATCTTATCTGTAATTTCATTTTCCTTTTTTTTACTTAATATGTCTAAAAATGGTAGCTTCATGGTTTTTCTTACGAATTACGAATTTTTTCGAATTACGAATTTAAGTTAACAATTCTTTTAAACTGAAGACCTCTCTTTGTAAAATTTGCTAAAATTCCTAATTTTAAATTAGTCGCCTTAAGATAGGCGTAAGCCTGTTCAATATCCTTTTTAAAAAATTTATCCATCCTTTTTATTTCTAATATAATTTTATTTTCAATTATAAAATCCAAAAAATATTTACCTATTTCGTTATTATTAAAAGTAATTTCAACTACAAATTGTTCTCTAAAGGGCAGATTAATTTCTTTTAATTTTTCGCTTATAGCTTTTTGATAATATTTTTCTTGGTAGCCATAACCCATTTTATTATAAACTTCGAATAAAATTCCTATTATCTGATAGCTTAATTCTGGGTAAAGTAAATCATTTCGTTTTAGTTCTTTTTTATCCACCATATTTATTCGTAATTAGATTATATTCGTAATTCGTACGGTTTATTTAAGGAGTTCTGGCAATATTTCAGGATAGTATCCGATTTCCGCTTGTTCCGGGTGGTGTATAGACCAAAAAAGTTCGATTAATTCAGGGGTCGTCAGGGGAATGGCTTCTAATCCGCATCGCCTTAGTCCCATTGCCAAAAACTCCATTCTTTGCCAAATCTGTGATTTGCATCTTTGGAAATCATCATCTTTCATTTGTTGCTCTTTTTCTTTTTTGGTCTTTAAAAAGTCAAGCTGTTTTGCAGCGGCTCCGACGCCCAAAACTTCCATTAAACTATATGGCACAACAACATAAAAGTTTTTTGTCATAATGGTATCTCCTTTGACTAAATTTTTTATAAACTCTCTATAAGAAGAAGTTTGTTGGCGAAGCAACTCGCTGGTTTGTTTTTCTTCCAAATCTTTTAAGCCGTCTAAATACGGCGTAATGTTTATGTTGCGCGACTGGATAACTATTTGGCAGGAAAAGTCCAAAGAATTTAAAAAACTTTGAAAGGCATAAATAATAGCTGATTGTTCTTCGTCGGATTTTAAAGCAAAATTTATTGAAGAAACCATTAAAACCCCTCTTATGGAGTTGTTTTTCAAAAGTAAAACGCCCTCTCTGATATCTTTTATTTCCAAAAATTCCTGTGTGGCTGAATTTGCCATTAATTTATTTATGTTTTATTTAAAATTATTTGGTCTTTAATTCTACTTCCGTGTGTATTTTTTTTAATCTGCTCTGTTGGACTTTTAACGCAGACCCTTCTTCTATTTTTCTGATTTCAACTCTTTTTACGGTTTTAAAAGGGTAAGGCGACTCCTTTTTTTGCCAGACATAATTTTTTGAACCGGCGGCAAAACCAAAAGAGCTTAGAATAACGTTCATTATCGGAACTCCATTAACCGTAACAAAAGCCAAAACTATAGCAGTAACGCCGATTATTACCGAAAGAATTATAAAAAGAAAACGGGGTAAAACGAAGTAGAGAAGAAAACAAATAACTCCGGCTCCAATAATATAAAAAAACTGCCTAAAACTTACAAAGGAAATTATTTTACCTTCTTGTTCTATGAATTGGGGAATAGGATACTGTTCCATAATTTTAGGGTTTAGCGTTTAGGTTTTAGGATTTAGTTATTATTTTCTAGTTTTTTAATGATTGTATTCAGCATCTTTCTTATTTCTTCTAAAAAGGATTCTGCAGTATTACAACCAAGTTTGGGATATAATTCTTTGACAATTATTAATTGAGTTTCTAGTTCAGCAGATGAACCATACGCAATATGTAAAAATTGTATGTATTCTTTTAGATTTTTTCTTGAATATCCTTCTGCAATATTTGATGGAATAGATATGGCTGCACGTTGCATTTGAGAAGATAATCCATATATTTCGCTCTTTGGGAATTCGTAGGTAAGTTTGTAAATCTCTTTTACGAGTTTAATAGATTTTTGCCAAACGATAAGTTCTTTATAAGATCTTAAATACATATTTACTAAACGCTAATCCCTAAACCCTAAACGCTATTTCGTCCATTATATCATACATAAAAAGAAGCTGATAATAATAGTTATTAACATTTTTTAATACGCACTGCTTGACAATAGATTATTAGTATGATACGGATAAGATATGAGCCTGAATGTTTCAGGCGGGGCTCTTTGACAGCTAAATAAGGAGAGAAACGATGACTGCTTTTCTAGTCGTAGCGCTTTTGGTTGTTGTGTTTTTGGCGGTTTTAATCACAGTCGCCGTTGTTGTAAAGCCAATTGGCTGGTATATCGCAGCCGTTCTGGCAAAGTTCGACTTTATTTTCACCAATGTTCCAGAGTCGTATTTCAAAGAAGTGGTGCGTTTCGGCGGCCACAAAAAAACCCTTCTTTCAAAGAAAGGTTACAAGATTAATAACGATGGCGGTGAAAATGATGGCGATATAGTGCCTCTTGAACCAGGAGAAGATCCGGAAACATCGCTGCCGGGAGGATTAAGGGTTTTGGGGTGGCCATTTATCGACACAGTGTATAAAAGGGAAATGAAATTTCTAAAGAGCTCGTCGGATGGCGAGGTTAAGCCTTACGATGTCCCAAATATTTATAATTTTCTTGCAAGGGTACATTATCCTTACGCACTTCTTTTTGTGAAGTGCGAAGACAAAAATAATCTTCCCTTGCTGGGACATGCGACGCTTTTGGCTTATGTTTTGAACCCGGTCAAATCTTTGTTCGCGACGGCAAATTTTTACGACACAATGATAGGGCTTGTTTTGCCGTCTGTCCGCGAATGTCTTAGGGGTTTTACTTTTGACGAAATCAATAAGGTTAAGGATGACCTTGACGACATTATTTGGAAAGCTCTCAAAGAGCCTAATCCAGATGAGTCGGGCGATGTAAGCGTGATTGATAAATTACGCAACGAGTACGGGGTGGTAATTGTTGCGCTTAGGATTATAAACATTGACCCGCCAGAGGAGTTCCGCGGTATCACTTTAACTAGGTGGAGAGCGGAACGCGAAGCAGATGCCGCCGAAGCCGTTGCTACAGCCGAGGCCAGAAAAGCTGCTGGGCCAATCGGGCTTGCGATGGAAAAGTGGGTTGAATATGAAAAAGAAGAAGGAGAAACCGTTACTCAGGCCAAGGCGAGGCTTCGCAAAAGCGGCGAGTATGAGAAGCACAAAAAGCTTCTGGCCGACCAGATAAACCGCAGCCGCGGAACGGTCCAGGAGAGAAAGGTGGACATTAGCAGCGGAGGAGAAGCCATTGAAGGTGGTTCTATCGCCTCTATTGCTGGCACTATCGCAGCCGCGTTTATAGGCGCAGCTGCCGGTAAAAACATCAAGGACAAGAATAGTCCTGGTGGTGGAAAGGTAGTGCAAGATTCTTCAGATGATGAAGAAGATGAATACGAGAAAGAGGATGAAGCCGCTGGAGTGGCTTTTGAAAAAAGATATGGATTTCGGGCACCCTGGGATCCCCGGGGTACATCAACTTGAAAGGAGAATATGGATTCCGTGTGACGGAATCAAAAAAGGGCAAGCACAAATGTGTGATTTGCCCTTTTATTTTACAATTTTTTACTCAATCGGCTCTCTATATTTATTTGGTATTCTTGGTTGTTTTATTTTTTCTGTAATCTTTTCTAAAACAATCGGTTTTTTAAATTTTTCTTGTTTTCTCGGCAAAGGAACAGTTTCATTTTTTGGTTCTTTTTCTGAAGACGGTGTATTTTTTTTAAATATTTCTGCAACACCTACAGGTACAAGCGGTTCAGTTTTGAGTAAAGTATCAGATGATTTGTTTTCTATTGTTTGTTCCCTAAAAATCTTTTCAGAAAGCGCATCTGCAAAATCAGGGTCTTTAAATTTTTCCTCTGGGAATTTTTCTAACATCGGCACAACTTTTGTTAAAATTTCCTTAGATAACTTTTTTGCTGTTTCTTCGGGAATTTTTAGCTCATTTTGCAGAGAAGCAACAAAATTACTTTCCAGTAAACTGCCTTTAGCAAAATCTTTGATAAGTTGGTCTATTATGACATCTGGTGATTCATTTTGGCTTTGTTCATCATTTTGTAAATTAAAATTGCTTATTATTTCTTCGAGTGTTATTTCTGCTTTATCTGACAAAATTACGCGAATATTGTTTTGGTCTTCCATAATTTAAATTTTTTTATGTCGTTGCTTTTCGGATGGCTTTTCTTAATTTATTCAGCCTAGTGCGTTCTGCCATATCCGTAGACGCTGCCGCATCTATTTTAAGTTGCTTTGTATGCGAACGCAGTTGCCCTTGAGTCGTACTGTCGGCGGTTTTAAATTGTTTAACCATATTAGGAGTAAATTGTTCTCTAATAATATCATAGTTATCTCTAATATCTTCTGCGCTAATATTTCTAAGCTGTTTGCCATTCATCTTTGAAACATTCTCCGAAAGTTGTTCTGATGTTATTGCTTTCCTTGCCGTGACGTCGCCGACACCCTTATCTCTCATAAATTTATCAACTCTCTTTTGGTCATGGCTTGCGGCACGGTAATCTTTTTCCGCTAAAACACTGGCAGGTATTCCGCGAGACGCCGAATAGTCCATTGCAGATTTAAGTTCAGAAGAAGATAGACTGCCCAATTCATTCTTTTCTGCCATTTGCTTTATTGCTTCAATTTTATCATTTCTGCCTCTTTTGGTCATAGGCGTTCTGCCCGTGGCTAAATCTTTTCGTTGTTCGGCCGACCACATCGCCGCTCTCTTTTCACTGGCGTGTTCTTGTTGCTGTTTTTGTCGCGTTAAATCAGATGTACCCGGCGCGACTAGACCCATTTTTTCTCCAGCCATTGTGAATTTTCTTCGAACTGCTTGTCCCGCCCCTGAGTCCCATGTTTGTTTGCCTCCAAATTTAACAGTTCCTTTAGTTGCGCCCCATGCCATACCAACAGCTCCCGTTGCTAATCCAATAGCCGAACTTGCTCCAATAGCAGAAGTTTGAAAAATAAGGGTATAGGCAAATAATAAAAATGCCACAGGAAGCCAAAAAGATAAAATGCCATCTATAGGAACTCGTATAATATGTCCTGCCAAATAAATAAAAAAAGCAGTCGGGATTCCTATGATTGACCATTGCGTAAACTGTTGCCACCACTTATTAAAAATGGGCTTTGTTGCGCTAAAAACATAACAAACAAAAGCTAACGGAGATAAAATAACCAAAAGCATTAAAGCCACATGTCTAAAAAGCAACAAAATTGCATAGATAAAGAAAATCATTGATGCTATCCCAGAGGATGCGCTTACGCCAAAAGCCGCGGAGGCAAAATCGTAACCTTGTAATAATCCTAAACTTCTTTTTGTTTCGGGAGAAAATATAGCCTCTTTGATGGGTTCGGTTATTCCTGCAGGTCCTGATATTATGGTAAAGTAATTTGTTGCTACATTTGTGGCGTCAATTATTATTCCAGTAAATAGAAGAGAAAAATTAATTAAAAGAGCGACTAATATTAAGGGCAATAATGTTTTTTGAGCTTCATATTCTCTTAGTCTTAAAATAGTGGATATTCCAACAACGACAAATCCAAGAACAATAAACATATTGGCAAAGTCCCTTATTATTGCCCAGCCATGAATTACTGTTGGGTTTGCCGTAATTGATTTCTGTAAAATATCTGCGGTTGCAACCGCTACAAAAAGATTAGAACTCATTTCAAGAAACCAGTTAGATATTGCAAGTAAAAGCATACCAGAGGCAGTAAGTATTGCTTTGGTCGTTACATCTGCTATGTCTTCTCCAAAGATTCCTCCTGTTACACAACCAATAACAGCGCCTACCGCAGTGCCGATTACAGGAGTGACAAAAGATCCTGCGGCGCCTCCAGCAACAGCCCCTACGCCACATCCAACCCAGCCAGCATGCGCAATTTGGGGCATAACCATTCCACCAATAGTTAAAAACAAAACAGCAAAGACCGCTATCTTTTTTTGTTTTAAAATTGAGGAGAAAAAATTCATTGTATTATTATAACACGTTTCAAAAATGGCTAGCAGTGGATAAGAGATTTTTCCAATCGTCAACGCTTAAAGTTTCGGCTCTTTGGGCAGGCGATATGTTGTTTTTAGAAAGCCAAAGATTTATTTTTTGTTTATCTAATTTTAACATTTTAAGAAAATTATTGCCAAGCTGTTTTCTTGGCTGTGAAAATCCGGCTTTTACAATTTTAAAAAATAATTCAGAAGATATTGAAATATTATTTTTATGAGGGGTGATTTTTATAATTGCCGAATCTACTTTTGGCGCAGGCCAAAAGTTTTCTTTTTTAATATATGATATTATTTTTGCTTTAGCATAAAATTGGACAGAAACAGCCAGTATGCTCATCCCTCGGTTTGCTCGGGATGACCCTGAGCCCGCCGAATGGGTCATATTTGGAGGGTTTGCGCAAATTCTTTGAGCCACTTCTTTTTGAACCATTAAGATTATTTTTTCCGGTTGTTTGCCATTTGGCGGATTTTCTAAAAACTTTCTGATTAATGGCGAAGTTAAGTAATATGGAATATTGGCAACAATCTTATAATTTGAAATTTGTTCGCGCACACGCGGAACTTGTTCTAATTTTAAATTTTTAATTTTCAATATGTCATCATTAATAATTTCTGTATTTTTGTAATCTTTTAATGTTTCTTTTAAAATTTGGCACATTCTATTGTCTTTTTCCACTGCGACCACTCTCTCTGTTTTTTCTGCCAGTTTTTGCGTTAACGTGCCTATGCCAGGGCCAATTTCTAAAATAGTGTCATCGCTTTTTAGGTCGGCCGACTTAACAATTTTTTCAAGCACTTCTCTGTTAACCAAAAAATTCTGGCCCATTCCCATGGAGGGCTTTACGCCATATTTTATTAGAATTCCTTTTACTGTTTTTATGGAAGATAAATCTAAATTCATTTGATTATTATAACATTTTTAGTTGTGGATAAAAACTTGACCGAATGGCTTTAAAATGATAAATTTAAGTTAAGTTGTTAAAAATATTCGGTAAAATAAAGAGAAAGGTAATTTTGCTTAAATCCTTATTTATGGGACAAAAGCATACGAATTCAAATGGGTTATTAAAAAACCCTCTGTTTTCTTTTGGCTTATTTGCATTCGTTTTGCTTTTGGCCATATCTTTTGGGAATAATAGCTTTGCTAACCCCAGTGATTTGAAGAATAGCGATATAGTATTTTTTAATGATTTTTTTAAGGATAATAATATAAAAAAAGACAATCCATTTTTTAGTAAAAATGAGGCGCTATATTTAGAAACTCCTGATTTAAAAATAGTACAGGACAATTCCATTTACGGAATTTCTACCCCAAGAGTTCTTACAACTCAAGTGCTGGGGGCTATTTTTGGAGAATCAGCCCAAAACAGCAAAGATATAATAGAATATGCGGTTGAGCCCGGAGATACTCTTGAAACAATAGCTACTGATTTTAATATTTCTTTAAATACATTGCTTTGGGCGAATGAACTTTCAAAGAATTCACAGATCAAAGTGGGGCAGAAATTAGTTATTTTGCCGGTATCGGGAGTTATTTATTTTGTAAAGTCGGGAGATACCTTAAGTGAAGTCGGCAAAGTTTATAAGAGCAAGGTACAAGACATAGTTGCTTTTAATGATCTTTCGAATGAGGGGGATATTTTTATCGGAGATATTTTAGTTATTCCCAACGGCATAATGCCGCAAAAAGCCCCAGTGGCTGTTTATCAGGTGCCCTTGGCTTCAAGTTTTTTCATTTTTCCGGCAGAAGGCACAATAAGCCAGGGACTGCATTTTTATAATGCCATAGATGCATCTAATAAATGCGGAACTCCAATTTATGCCGCGGCTCCGGGAGAAATTCAGAAGGTAAAGTATGGTTATAATTTTGGCGGGGGAAATTATGTTACAATTTTGCACTCAAATGGAGTAGTCAGCTACTATGGCCATTTAATGACAATTTTAGTAAAGCCGGGAGACAAGGTTGATGTTGGCGAGAGAATTGCTTTTATGGGCGGAGCTCCGGGCATGACGGGAGCCGGTAAATCTACAGGCTGTCATCTGCATTTCCAAGTTATGGGCGCTAAAAATCCTTTAGCAAAGTACGGCGTTGGAGCGGTAATCAAATATTCAAAATAACAAAAAACGGAGGTATTCCTCCGCTTTTTGTTTGCATAATTTAAAGTTATTTTTTGCACTCCATGCAAACTCTTGCTTCCGGGCAGGCCTGTAATCTTTCTTCGCTTATCTCTTTTCCGCATTTTTCACAGATTCCATACTTATTATTTTTGATTTTTTCCAAAGCAGAATTAACATCTTTTAGACGGAGTTCTAGGTTGTTTTCAAGGGAAAGAAGATTATCATATTCTTGAACTTCGTCCGCCTCTTCTTCCATATTGCCGCCTTCTCTGTTGGGATATTTTGTATCCCAATTGTTTTTTTGGCTTTTATCTTCTACCGCAAAACTGCTTAATTCCTTTACAAGAGATTCTTTTTGGCTTTCTAACTTCTTTTTGAAATCTTCAATTAGTTTTTTATTCACCCCGTTTAGAGGTCTGTCTTTATATGATTTAAACTCTCAATTTCAGACAACCATATTATTTTGTTATAAATACCCGTTTGATTAAAAACCTCTAACGGGGTTCATTATTAGTTGTTTTATTTTTATTTTGTTCTTCCATTGTTTGCTTTTCTATATTCTCTAAAAACTTTTTTCTTTGTTCTTCTTCTGTTTTTGCCGATTCAATCAGTCTTTTTTTTGTTTCATCTGATGCGTTTTTTAAAAACTCTTTTTCTCTTGGAACTCCTCCTTGTTTAGTCCACTGCTCTCTTTGAATTTTTTCTTTTTTCTCGCTATATAATTGTTCTTTTGTTGCAGTATTGGCCATTTGTTCTTCTAATAATCCCCGTTTTTTATCTTCAACTCTGCTGATTATTTTTGAGTATATCTCTCTTAAAGACATATCAATTGCCCTTACTTTTTCTCTTAAAATATCCTTTTCTTTGGTTATTTGCAGAGAGTCCGCGTCTATTTTTTCAAGCCCATCTTCCAATTTTTTTATTTCTTTTTCAACAGCCCATCTCTTTTTTTCTATTTCTTGCCTTTTTGTTTCCAGTTCGCCTCTTCTTTCTTCTAAACTTTTTTTCTCTGATGGGATATTGCTTGTTTTTTCTTTTTCAGCTATAAATTTTTCCTCTTTTTCTATTTTTTGCTCTTCTTCTATAATGTTATTAAGTTTTGTTTCTTGTGTTCTTTTTTCAATTAAAATTTGATTTTTTTCTAATAATAAAGAAGACTCTTTTTCTTGTTCAAAAACATCTATTTGTTTTTCTAAACCAAGCCTTTGCGATTCAAAAAGAAAAATTTGTTGTTTTTCGGATTCTTCGGCGTAGCTCTTAATTTGTTTTTCTGCCGATCTTTCATTTTCAATATTTTTTGAAAGAACTTTTTCTCTTTGTTTATTTTCTTCCGCCAGCTGGCGGATTGCTTTTTCTTCTTCTTTCTTTTCTATTTTTTCTTCTCCCTTAATGACTTTATTTCTTTCTTCTAACGCATCAACCTCCCTCATTTTTTGGAGGTCTTTTCTCATTGTTTTTATTTCGGCTCTTTTTAAAAATTCTTTTGCTTGTAGCTCTTCTTCTTTGGTTATGTCCATAGAGTATCTATTTAAAAGTTTTCTTTTTGGCTTGGAATCCCGCGTCTATGGCTGATAAATTAATTCTGCCCAATTCATCAATGCCGGTTACTTTTACAGGTATTACATCGCCAACCTTAACCACATCTTCCACTTTGTCAATTTTATATGGGGCAAATTTAGAAATATGAACCAGTCCAGACTGGCCAGGCAAAATATCGACAAAAGCTCCAAAATCCATAATCTTTCTCACTGTTCCCTCAAAAATTTCTCCAATTTCTACCTCTTTTACAATTGATTGAATTTTATTTATGGCGCCTTCAACGGCGCTCTGGTCTTGGCCAGTAATAAAAACCGAACCAGAATCTTCAATGTCTATGCTCACCCCGAATTCTTCAATTATTTTATTAATCACGTTTCCTCTTGGGCCAACAACTTCGCCAATTTTTGAAGGATTAATTTGTATAATGCTAATTTTAGGAGCGAATGGTGAAAGGTTTTTTCTTGGCTCTGGTATGGCTTTTTTTATTATATCAAGGATTTTAAATCTTGCATCTTTGGCCTTTAAAAGGGCTTCTTTTAAGATTTTATTGTCTATACCGTCAATTTTTATATCCATTTGAATTGCGGTAATTCCATTTCTTGTGCCAGCCACCTTAAAATCCATATGTCCAAAGTGGTCTTCCGGACCCTGAATATCTGTTAAAACTTTATACTTTGAAGTTTCTCCGTCTTTTGCCAATCCAATAGAAATTCCTGCAACGGGCTCCTTGATTGGAACCCCGGCATCCATTAGCGCCAGGGTTGCCGCGCATACAGATGCCATTGAAGTTGACCCGTTGCTTGACAGGGCTTCTGATACGATTCTGATAGTATAAGGAAAGATTTCCGGGTCTGGAATTAATGGCAATAAAGCCTTTTCTGCCAAATGCCCATGTCCTATTTCTCTTCTTTTTGGGCCTCGCATCGGAGATGTTTCTCCTGTGGAAAACGGAGGAAAATTGTAATGGTGCATAAATCTTTTTTTGCCAGAAATTTCCATTCCATCTAGGAGTTGCTGGTCACCAGGCCCTCCCAATGTCAAAATTGATAATACTTTAGTGAGCCCCCTATGAAATACTCCGCTGCCATGGGTTCGCGGTAAAACGCCCACTTCACATGAAAGATTTCTAATTTCTTCTGCCCCTCGTCCATCAGGCCTTTGGTTTTTTTCTATGATATTTTTTATAATTATCCTTTCTATTTCTTTTTCAAAAAATGGCAAGACTTGGGAGCTTCTTCTCTGCTTGCCGGCAGGCAGGTTTTCCTTGTCTGGATATTTTCCTTTGATAAATAGAACAAGTTCTTCTTTTATTATATTCGTCTCTGATAAATTTTTTTCTCCAGGTTTTGCATTTGTAATCGCTTTTTCTAATTTATCCCCTAAAAATTCTTCAATATCTCTTTGGATATCCAATTCTACGGCAGGATTAAATGCAGCTTTTTCTATGCCAACTTTGCCAGCTATCTTTTTTTGAAAATCAATTATTTTTTTTAAGGTATCTTTGGCAAATTCTGCGGCTTCCAATACATCATCTTCTAAAACTTCTTTAGCTCCCATTTCTATCATATTTATTAAAACTTGCCCTGAGCCCGCCGAAGGGTTTTCTATGGCAGATAATGTTAAGTCAAGAATGCTTTCCTGCCTTTGTTTATATGTAGGATTTAATACAAATTTTCCATTAATTTTTCCAATTCTTATGGCTCCCAATGGTCCGTTCCACGGAATATCAGAGACAGCCAATGCAAAAGAACTGGCAACCATGCTTAAAATATCAGGGTCGTTTTCTCCGTCAAAAGATATGCAGCTTACTATTACTTGCACTTCTTTTTTAAAATCTTTTGGAAATAAGGGGCGAATAGCCCTATCAATCATTCTGGAAGTTAAAATAGCTTCGTCTGACGGCCTGGACTCCCTTTTTAAAAATCTTGAACCTAATATTTTACCCGCAGCATAAAATTTCTCGTCGTACTCAACGGTCAAGGGGAAAAAATCAGCGCCATCAAGATTTTCTTTTGACATTACGGCAGTAGCCAGCACCTCGGTTTGGCCATAGCTTACAATGCACGAGCCCGAGGCTTGTTCTGCCCAGTCGGTTGTTTTTATTTTGAGAGGTTTTCCCTCAATTTCTATTTCAAAAGTATCTTTTATCATTACTATATAGGCGATGCTAATATACTAATTCATACGAATGACACCAATGTGAAAATGTTGATTCGTAGCATTAGTATGTATTCGTATATTGGTATCGCTTTAATTATGTATTATTTTTTAAAATTTAATTTTATAAATCCAATTATGCGGACCAATGGTTAAAAATACTACAGTATTATCATTTAAAAAACGAAAAAGAATTCTGTATTTTATATCTATACGAAAACTCCACACCTCTTTTGATTTCGGAATCAATTTTTCGGTGTGAAGCGATGGGTAAAATGGATTATTTTTGAAAATCGCTATCTGTTTTTCTGCTCGCTTTTGAATTTGTTTTTCTAAACAAGAAAAGTTTTCCTTAAACTCCTTTGTTAGAAAAATCTCCATAAAAACTATCTTAAATCTTTAAGAGACCTCAATTTCGTGATTCTTCCTGCTTTAATATCTTTTTCAGCACGAGCCAAACTCTTTAAAAAATCCGTATTGAACAAACCAAAAACGCCTGCCAATTTTTCAAACTTGTCGGCATCTAATTCAACCATCGCTTTATGCTTGCGATTTTTCCCATCTTCGATTGTAATATTTAGTGAAACCATGTTAATTTTACGTCTCTAATATATCTTAATCCTACCAAAAAATTCTTAAAAAATCAATTACTATTTTAATAAAAACTTTGAACTTTTATCTAAGTCAACAAACTCGTCGGCAACTTCTTTTAATTTCAAAGAAGTTGTTCTGCCAAAAGCCATAACTTCCACTCTTTTACCCTGATTTTTTAAATATTCAACCAATGCGATAAAGTCGCCATCGCCAGATACTAAAACAATTACATCTAATCCCGGAGAGGTTCTTATGGCATCAATTACAATACCCACATCCCAGTCGGCCTTCTTAGCTCCTCCATAGAATTCCTGCAAGTCCCTCACTCTTGTTTCAATGCCTAATTTTGTAAGAGCATCAAAAAAAGGCTTTTCTTCGCCGGTTTTTGTTCTCACAACATACCCAAAGGCTCTTATAAATTTTCTGCCAGCTATGGCCTGTTTTAAAACTTCCTCAAAATTAACTTTGGCGTGATAAAGATTTTTGGCGGAATGATATAAATTCTGAATATCAATTAAAACTTCTACTCTTTGTTCCTTTGGTTTAATTGCCATTTGTTTTTAGAATTTGGAATTTTTTTAGTTATTTTAAGATGATTTAATACTAACGCACAATGCTTAAAAAACCTGTCGCGCTTGGACTGGCTGGACCACTTACTAGTAATCCATAGGCATTTACACTACCTATCTGTATATTAAATTTATTTCCTAAAACATTTGTTGGAACTGTCCAAGAATAAGTTCCCTGACTTGCCAGAACTCCGCTTGCAATAACAATATTTTGTCTGGTAGAAGTATTGTCAGAATAATCTAATGCCATAATCGCCACTTGTTCGTTTGTTGGTAAATTTGTGCTAGTCCATTTAATATCATGTGTTGATCCTTGAACCCATTGCTCGCCTAATCTTGGGGAGATGATTGTAATCGTTGGAGAAACGAATGTAGGAGATCGCGAAACAGAAATTAAACCACTACTAGTGGTACTTGCGACTGATGTTGGAGATTCGCCAACACCGGCAAGATATGATGTCCAATCAATGACCTTAAAATTAATCTGATAACTTCCTGAGTCTTTGTGAAGGGTGTAAGGTATAGATAATGTAATTCTATTGCTCCCGTTTATTACAGGCGTATTACTACAAGAATCTGTATAACATGGCTGGGCAATAAAAAAACAACTACCTGCTTCAAAATTTGGTCCCGGTCCGCAATAACCACCGGGAATCTCCATCATAATTTGAGCAATATATTGTCTACTAGGATTAAGTCCGGATGCATTATAAGATACTACTATATTTTGGCCATTAATATAACTCCCTCCGTTCGGAGAAGTAATAATGATAGATGGTTTATTATTTTGATTATTTGTTTTGATTTGAGTATTATTGACTTTTTGCGTAACAAAATATTGGTACGCAAAAACACCACCGACAATAACTATCGTTACGATAACAATAATTGTAATTCCTATTAACAATGAAATTCCTTTTTGGTTTTTCATATTTGGTTTATTTTAATTATATTAAAAATTTTTTAAAATCTTCTTTTGAAATTCCTGCTTCTTTCAAAATACTTATCAAGGTTCCTTTTAATAAGTCTTTGTTATGGCAAGGCACTACTGCTCTCTTTTTAGTTAAAGGGTTGTAAAAGATAAAATGGCTTCCCGTAGAGTGATCTAATGTAAAATTAAGAGACTGTAAAATTTTAATTAATTTTTTGGAATCAATAACGGGTAATTTAACCATGAATCAAAGTATTTTCAACCTCTACTGAAGCAAAGAAGTTTTCCTCATCTGTAGGAATCGGTTCTTTGTGTTTTTTTAAAGAAACAATATATCCTTTAATCGCATCAATCGCCATTTTTTTAGCTTCTGATAAGTTCTTACCATAAGTAACGCACCCAGGCAAACTTGGTACTATTGCAGTAAATCCACCCTCTGGTTCTGGCCTGAAAATAATATTATATTTAAACGCTTTTTCCATATTATTTACTCTTAAGGCCGATTTTTTTGATTATGATGTTATAGCTTTTTTCAGACTCTTTTTTTAGATAGTTTAACAATTTTTTTCTTTTTATAACCATTCTTATCAACCCTCTTTTTGAGTGTAAATCTTTTGGATTTTTTTTTAAATGCAAAAGCAGCTTGTCTATTTCTTTGGTAAGCAAAGCAATTTGAACCTCGCAAGATCCAGTGTCTTTTTCGTGAACATTATATTCTTTGATTATTTTTGTTTTTTCTTTTGTGTTTAAAGACATGTAATTAAATTGCCAAATTGTTACAATGTTAAATTATTGACTTAGCCAAGCCGTTCAGTTTAACAATATATCAATTTGGCAATATATCAATATCACTACTTATACTTTATTTTTATTATTTTGTAAAGCCCGTTAGAAATAATTCGCCTTTGGCGACTGCCGATTTGTCATCAAATCGGATTTTTAACGGGCTAAAGCCTGTCCTGAATTTGATTGAAGGGTGCCCTCACCGCGACTCGAACGCGGAACCAATTCCTTAAGAGGGAAGTGCTCTACCAATTGAGCTATGAGGGCGTTATTTATTAATAATTAAAGCACATTCCATGCTCTTTGATATCCCAATGTGGTCAAAATAAAGTTTACAATCAGCCATGAACAAAAAACTAAAACTAATCCAATAGCCGATACCCATAACATTTTTTTGCCCATTCCGGCCAAATTAGGATTTCCAGCTGAAATAAGAATCATTATTCCGCCGATTGTCATCATTAAAACTGCAAGGGGGGTTGCTATCATCCACACAATAAAACGATAGATTTTTGCCAGCATAAGAAAAAAGTCTTCTATGGTGCAATCCGGTCCACCGCATGGTACTAAACTATCTGGTGGTCCAATTTGTGCAAAGACAAAAATAGAAGGCGATAGTAATAATATCAATAAAGTGATTAAAAAAAGTTTTTTCATATTTTTTAAATTTTAGTATGTGCCCCTGCCAGGACTCGAACCCGGAACGCATGGTCCGAAGCCAAGCGTGATATCCAATTTCACCACAGAGGCAATTATAATTATTATTTTAAATGTTTCGCCAGGTGATAAATACCTGGCGCCCGATGTTTATCATCGGGCGAAGCCAAATATGATATCCGTTTCACCACGATGGCAAATTTACCTTGATTTTACACTAAAAATTGAAAAAAGGCAAACTATGAGATAGAATGAATTAAGTTAAAAATACCTTTATTTCTGACTATAATTTTTAAATGATAATTCCCAAAGAGGTAAAAAATATTATTGATAGATTGAAAAAGGCCGGTTTTGAGGCCTTTATTGTCGGAGGATGTGTCCGCGATTTTTTATTGGAAAGAGCCCTGCCTGCCGGCAGGCAGGCAGCAGATTGGGATATTGCCACAAATGCCAAACCGGAAGAAATTCAAAAAGTGTTTCCTGATAGTTTTTATGAAAATAATTTTTTGACTGTTACTGTAAGAACAGAAAGCAGAAATTTAAAACTGCAGGAAATTGAAATTACGACTTATCGCCTTGAAGCAAAATACTCCGATAAAAGACACCCAGATAATGTGAAGTATGCAGATACTATTCAAGAAGATTTGGGCCGCAGAGATTTTACAGTCAATGCAATGGCATTAGAAATTCAAAATGTAAAAATCAAAAATCAAAATGACAATTCAAATTTTAAAATTATAGATATTTTTAACGGGCAAGAGGATTTGAAAAAAAAATTAATTCGGGCGGTGGGTGAACCAGGTGAACGGTTTGCTGAAGATTCTTTGCGAATGATGAGGGCAGTTAGGTTTGCTACGGTTTTGTCCGATGGCTGGCGTATTGAAGAAAATACAGCAAAAGCAATTAAAAAAAATAGCATTTGGTTAAAAGTAATTTCAGGAGAGAGAATAAGAGATGAGTTTTTAAAAATTATTATGGCTGATAATGCGGCAGAGGGCGTAGAGCAATTGAGAGAATTAGGCCTATTAAAATATATTGTCCCAGAATTAGAAGAGGGTTATGGCGTTTCCCAAAATAAGCATCATATTTATGATTGCTACTGGCATTCTATAAAAGCCTTAGAATATGCAACAAAAAAGAAATTTAATATGCATGTAAGATTGGCTTCCTTGCTTCACGATATTGCAAAACCCCGGGTAAAAGCCGGCGAGGGCAAAGAAGCCACATTTTACAACCACGAAATAGTCGGCGCCAAGATGACTTTTGATATTTTAAATCGTTTAAAATTCTCCAAAAAAGATGTTGAAAAAATTACAAAGTTGGTTCGTTATCATTTGTTTTACTACAATGTTGATGAAGTTGGAGAGTCGTCAGTAAGAAGATTGATAAGAAATGTTGGCCAAGACAGCGTGGAAGAATTATTAGAGGTGCGCCAGGCAGACAGAATTGGATCGGGCGTGCCTAAAGCTGAACCATACAAATTAAGGCACTTAAAATATATTATTGATAAAGTTTCACAGGATCCAATTTCGGTTAAAATGCTAAAAGTGGGCGGCAATGATGTAATAAATATTTTAAAAATATCGCCCGGTCCAAAAATTGGCCAAATTTTAGATATACTTTTGGGGTATGTTTTAGATGACCCCAAAAAGAACGAAAAAGAAATTTTGGAAAAAGAAATCGAAAAGTTAGGTAAAATGGAAAATAAAAACTTGAAAAATTTATCTGAAAAATCAAAAGAAGAGAAGCTGAGGATAGAAACGAAAACAGACGAAATGACAAAAAAGAAATATTGGGTTACTTAGTTGGTATTAGGCGTTAGAAAACGGGGCGTGGTCTAGTAGCTATGACGCCGCTTTCGGGAAGCGGAAATCGAGAGTGCAATTCTCTCCGTCCCGACAAAATTGGAAGATAAATAAGGCATAAAACGAGTTCGCCGCGCGATGAACATTCGGCGCCCAGTTTTAATCACCGGGCGATTCTCAACATTCCGAATTTTTGGGCTCATAGTAAAATGGCATTACGCGTCATTCGCATTGACGAAGTCCGGGTTCAACTCCCGGTGAGTCCACAAAAAAACTGCTGCTTTTGAAAGCAGCAGTTTTTTTGGTGTTTGTTTCCTGAAAAATAAAATTCAAAATAGATTAGGGAGTTATGAGAGTTCCGTAGAGAGACCAGTGGTCAACGGCGGTGTTAGGTGTTGCGGAGAAAGTATTTGGCATTGGTCCAAAAGCATAAGAGTAATAATAAGACGGACCGGCGCCGCCTTTTGGAAAGGCAAGGGTGTTTGAGCTTGGTAAATACGCAAGCCAGTAATTACCCGCTGGCAAAGAAACAGGTGTAATCACATTAGCTGTATTCCATCCAACAACCGGAGTAAATGCATTGGTTTCCGCTTTCAGCGTCCCAGGGCCGCCGCTTGGGCCAGTGGCATCATATATCCCAAGCCGTAAATCGCTGCCTGCGCCGTTTACATAAAACGATAAACTTTGAATCGTCGCTAATTGAGAAAGGGTGGCTGATTGAGCAAGAAGAAGGTTGCCATTGCCGCTGTCGGGAAACGGAAGAACGGTTGTCTCTCCAATCGTGATAGGCGCTGATGGAGCGGTATTATAAGTGGCCGTATAGCTTTGGGGAGAGTTAGGCGCAGTTATTGTATGTGTTTGCGTTCCGCCGTCAGACCAAGAAGCGAATACGTAGTTTGCAGTTGCAGTTGATTGGTCGCGCGCCTCAATTGAGTGATTGAAATTTACAAGCGTATCATAAACAAATGGAGTTATTCTGGCTATGCCATCTAAGTAAAGCGTGAGAGCCGAAGGAATAGTGTCAAAAGTAAGATCTACTTTCACCGGCCAAATAATTGCCGTTTTTGTATCAGTTAGGCCGTTTGAATCTGTCACAGTGAGCATAATGCGGTATCTCGTATTGCCGCTAAAATCATGTCCTGCTGTTGAAATTGTGAAATTGCCGTTTTTTACGCCGTTTATTGAAATGCCTGGGTGTACATGTCCTTCGTGCAGGAAATCAATATTCCATGTGAAAGCGCTAGCTGACAGTATTCCGTCTTCAGCGTCGTTTCCATCTCCGCTAAACGAAATAATATCACCGGCGGCAAAAAAGCTTCCATCTGATGGTGAAATAATTGTTGCTACCGGGGGCGTGCCAACATTAATTATGAGCGGTGTCGATAATGTTGAGTTAGCGCCATCGGAAACAGTGAGCCTAACTGTGTATTGCCCTGCTTGAGCGTAAGTATATGTTGGATTTGCAAAAGAGGATGTTGAGTTATCGCCAAATGTCCAGAGATATGTTATAGGTTGTCCCTCGGGGTCAGAAGACCCTGCGCTTGAGAAATTTACAGTGAGAGGCGCCGGACCTTGCGTTATATCTGCGCTGGCAACCGATACTGGCGGAAGATTTGATTGTATGTAACGAATTCTGCGTATTTTGCTAATTCCAAATGTTCCTCCAATATCAGAGTATCCAAGATCAACATAATACATGGCGCCATCAGGACCTTCGGCGAGATACACAATGTCACCATATGGGCCATCTACCGAACCATCAACAGGTTCAAAGTTAAAAACACCATTCACATTTCCGTTGGCGTCAAAAGTAAGGCGGCGAATCCAATTTTGAGTGTAATCAGCGAAAAAATAACTGCCTTGATAAGAGCTTGGGAATTGTGAACCATGATAAACAAATCCGCCAGTAATAGATGCATCTCTTCCGTTATGCGGGTAGAAATAAACCGGGCTTATGCACGGCGCTGAACAATTGCCTTCGTTGTTTGGCCAGCCATAATTTGCGCCAGCAACACCAAGATTTACTTCTTCTTTAGCTGTTGAGTAGTTGTTGCCGCCAACATCGCCTACAAGGAGGCGATTTGTCGGAGTGTCGTAATAGGCGCGAAACGGATTGCGCAGGCCGTATGCCCAGATCGAATCCCAATTTGGTCCAGCGCCATCGTAGAATGGATTATCAGTAGGCACAGTGCCGTCTGCGTTGATGCGATGTATCTTACCGCGCGGATTCGTAAGGTTTTGGGCGTTCGCGGCGTTGAAGTGTTCGCCGGTTGTGAAGTAGATTTTGCCGTCATTGCTAAAATTTATAGCTCCACCATGGTGCTCCGTGTCCGGGATTTGAGGATCTTCAAAAAGAATAACTTCGCTGCCTGATTCCGTTCCAGTGAGCGCGGTATTAGCGGTGAAGCGTGAAAGGCGGTCTCGGTTCGGGTTGTCATTGGTGTAGAATACGTAATAGTATCGATTTGTTCCAAAATTCGGATCGAGCATGATATCAAAAATCCCCTGTTGAAGACCGGCATATCCTCCGATATTAATATCCAAATCTAGAAATGGAGTCGTATCCGGTTGAGTATAGGGAGGAGGCAATACCTTTATCAATCCCGCTATTTCCCCAACTAACATGCGTCCGTCAGGCAGAAATTCAATATTTGTCGGCAGATTAAACCCTGTAGCAAGAATTTCATTTTGGAAATAATTAGTATTTGAAATATTTACCGCAATGTTCGATGATATTGTCGTATTTCCGGCCATATCGCGCGCGCGAGCCGTGAGCGTATGAGAGCCGTTTAAAACAGTCCTCGTATCCCAATCTACTCCGTAAGGCAAATCTGTATCTTCAAGGCCAATCGGATTTCCGTCAACAAAAAATTGCACACCGACAACACCGACATCATCAAACGCATCGGCAGTTGCAGTTATAATGTCGCTTACTTGCAAGCCATTTGTGGGATAGGTAATTGATATAGTCGGTGGCGTCGGATCAGGAGAAACTCCAGACCCTACCGGCGTCGCCATATCTGTCTGAATCTCCGACAAAGTCAACGCCCGGTTATACACCCTGACATCATCCACCTTACCGATTAACCTGTATCCTCCGCTTCTTTGTCCGATATTAACATTCAAGGCAGAGTTAGCTAAATGTCCAGGGTTTGCAGAGAAGCGTTATAGACTCCGGTGACATAATACCATGTATTCAAGGCGCGCACGGTGTTGCTGTAACGCTGGATGCGAGATGAACTGCCTGCGGGGGTAATGGCTATCGCAAACGTCCGCGCTCCGGTGTCGGGACTTGATTTTAACTGCCATCCGGGCCCATTGTCAGATTTTGCTATAATCTGTCCGTCATTGGCAGGGTTGGCAGTTTCGTATACCCAGGCGGAAACAGTCATGCTGCCGGTTAACTGCAAAGCGGCAGGATTTCCCAAATCAACATAATCATTTACTCCATCGAATGTTAATGCATTTCCGGAATGTCCGGCAGACCAGACAGGGCCATTAACCAAAGTGCCTGTAATGGCATTGGGAGAGGAATCGTTTGCCGTGGCGCCTGTGCCTTCGTTGAAGGAATATCCTGCCATTAGGCCTGCGGGTTG
>JACPYG010000013.1 GCA_016196125.1 Candidatus Staskawiczbacteria bacterium
AAATTGCGAAAGAAAGAGGTTCGGCGGGGCACCGCGGAGTTGAATCAATAATAAAAAATGTCGGGAATGAGGGAATTGCAAGGATACGAATTGGCATAGCGCCGCAAAACGAAATAAAAGCAGAAAAGATTGTACTGAAAAAATTCAGCGAAAAAGAGCAAAAAATAATGAATAGTGCAATTAAAAAAACAGTTGAAGCTCTTGATTTTTTACTGCAAAATGGGTTAGAAAAAACAATGAATGAGTATAACAGATAACGATGTAAACCAAATTTTAATTGTTGGCATCACCCCCTATTTTTTGGATAAGGAGGTTTTTTGGTTCCAGGAAAACTTGCAAGATATATTAAATGCCCAAAATTCACAATCTTTTTTCCAGGACAATATTATATTTTTGGAGAAAAACCAAAATTATAACTTTTCACAATTTTTAAGAAAATTAGACGAAATGGGTTATGAAAAAGTTTTTAAAGTTCAAGAACCCGGCGAATTTTCACAAAGAGGAGGAATAGTTGATGTTTTCCCTGTAAATATAAAAGAGGCTGTAAGATTGGATTTTTTAGGCAATAAAATAGATGAAATAAAACTGTTGGATATTAAAATCGACGACGAGAAAAAATCAAAGGATATTTTAAAAAAGAGATTAAAGTCGCAAAAATTATTTTCTGACATTAAAGGATTAAAAACGGGACAATATTTGGTTCACCTGGACCACGGAGTAGGAAAATTTGTAGAAGTAAAAAGCTTTGATCCGCCAGTTGGCCAAAACTTAAATCCTCAAAAATATTATGTTTTAGAATATGCCAATGAAGATAAACTTTATATTCCATTAGGACTGGAAAGAAAGCTTTCAAGATATGTCGGATTTTACAATCCCAAAGTTTCAAGATTAGGGTCTGTTCTTTGGCAAAAAACAAAAAGGAAAATAAAGGAAGAAGTAGAAAAATTAGCCAAAGAACTTTTAGAATTGTACGGCCAAAAAGAAGCCACTCAAAGGCCTCCCTATATTTTTGACGAAGATTTAGAGTCGGAATTAAGCTCTGGATTCTTATATCAAGAAACGCCAGACCAGATACAAGCGATTTGCGATATTAAAAATGACCTTAAAAAAGAAAAACCAATGGATAGAATTATTTGCGGCGATGTTGGTTTTGGAAAAACAGAAATAGCCATGAGAACCAGCTTAATGGCCGCATCAAACAATAAACAAACGGCTATTATTTGCCCCACAACAATTTTAGCAAACCAGCATTTTAATAATTTTAAAGACAGATTCAAAAAATTGCCTGTGCAAATTGCTTTATTATCAAGGTTACAGACAAAAAAAGAACAAAAAAAAATTATAGAAAAGATAAAAGGAGGAAATATTGATATCGTAATTGGAACCCATAGAGTTTTGTCGGGCGACTTGGAATTTAAAAATTTGCAGCTATTGATTATTGACGACGAACAAAGGTTTGGAGTAAAGCAGAAAGAAAAATTAAGAAAATCAAAGCCCTCTTTGGACATATTAAGTTTGTCGGCTACGCCAATTCCAAGAACAGTTTACTTGGCTCTTTCTTCTTTTAAAAATATTAGCTTAATTCAAACTCCCCCAAAAGGAAGAATGGCAATTAAGACTAAGATTCTTGCATATAGCCAAAAAATTATCAAAGAGGCAATAAAATTTGAATTAAAAAGAAATGGCCAAGTTTATTTTTTGCATAACCGGGTCCAAACAATAGAAAAAGCAAAAGAGAATATTAAAAAATTGGCGGCCAAAGGCCTGCCCCATGCCTACCGGCAGGCAGGTGCCGGCAGGCAGGCAAAAATAGGCATAATTCATGGAAGAATGCCAGAAGACCAGTTAATAAAAATAATGGATGATTTTCAGAAAGAGAAGATAAATGTTTTAGTGGCTACCACAATTATTGAAAATGGGATAGACTTACCGAATGTAAATACCATAATTATTGAAGATTCCACAAAGTTAGGTCTTTCGCAGGCATACCAAATAAAGGGCAGAGTTGGCAGGTCGTATACGCAAGGATTTGCATATTTATTTTATCCGCCAAAATCTCTGACTCCATTAGCCAAAGAAAGATTGGATGCCCTAAAAGAGGCCGAAGAACTTGGGTCTGGATATAAAGTTGCGCTTTGTGACTTAGAAATAAGAGGCGCTGGAAACATCTTGGGCAAAGAACAATCAGGAAGCATCAACCAAGTCGGATTAAATTTGTATAGCCAAATGCTGTCTGAAGCTGTCGAAAAAATAAGGTATAATAAATAATACTTAAAAGGAGGGAATAAAAAATGGAATTAATCATAGTAGAGAGCCCCACAAAGGCCCGCACAATCGCTAAATTTTTAGGAAAGGACTATAAAGTTTTATCTTCTTTTGGACATGTTAGAGATTTGCCAAAACGCGAGCTTGGAGTTGACGTTGAAAAAAATTTTGAGCCCAAGTATGTTATTCCGGTGAAAGCAAAAAAAATTATTGCTGAATTAAAAAAAGATTCTAAAAATGCCCAAAATACTATTTTGGCAACAGACGAAGACCGTGAAGGGGAAGCAATCGCCTGGCACTTGGCAGAAACTTTAAAATTAAATAAGCCAAAAAGAATAGTTTTCCACGAAATTACAAAAATGGCAATTGACCAGGCCATTTTAAATCCAAGACAAATTGACATGAACTTAGTTGACGCCCAGCAAGCCAGAAGGGTATTAGACAGAATAGTAGGATATAAACTTTCCCCCTTTTTATGGAAAAAAGTAACAAGAGGGTTGTCGGCAGGCAGAGTGCAATCGGTGGCAGTCAGATTGGTTGTTGAAAAAGAAAGAGAAATTGAAAAATTCATAGCGCAAGAATACTGGCAGATAACAGCCGACCTAAAAAAAGAAGCCGAAGAGTTTTCTGCCATATTAATTAAGAAAGATAAAAGAGTTATTGACAAGTTAGAAATTAAAAACAAAACAGAAGCAGATAAAATCCTCAACGAACTTAAAGGAGCGGAATACATTGTAGATAATGTTGAAAAAAAAGAAACAAAAAAAAATCCTTTTCCGCCATTTACGACCAGTACCCTGCAACAATCGGCCTGGCAAAAATTCCATTTCTCCGCTAAATTTACAATGTCTTTGGCGCAAAAATTATACGAAGAAGGCCATATCACCTATCACAGAACAGATTCTTTGAATTTATCGGAAACTGCTTTATTGGGCGCTAAAAAATTTATTGAAGATTCTTTTGCCAATAATTATTGGCAGGGTTTTAAAAAATATAAAGCAAAATCAAATGCGCAAGAAGCCCACGAAGCAATAAGACCGACCTATGCAGACAAAACACCGGAATCTCTGGCCGGCATAGACCCAAAACAACTAAAGCTCTACTCACTAATCTGGCAAAGATTTATAGCCTGCCAAATGGCGCCAGCGCTATTTAATTCTATTTCTGCAAGAATTAAAGCCCATTCGCCAGCTGGCGAATATACATTTGGAGCAAACGGCCAAACTTTAAAATTTGACGGCTTTTTAAAAGTTTACCAAATAAAGTTTGAAGAAAAAGATTTGCCCGACTTGGAAAAAAATGACCAATTAAATCTTATAAAATTAAACCACTCTCAACATTTTACAGAACCGCCTGCCAGGTATAATGAAGCGAGCTTAATTAAAACCCTTGAAAAAAACGGCATAGGCAGGCCCTCAACTTACGCGCCGACATTAAATACAATACAAACCAGAAACTACATTGAAAAAAATGAGCAAAAAAGATTTTTTCCAACTGAAATAGGAATAATGGTTAATGATGTTTTGGTGGAAAATTTTCCAGAAATAGTGGATATTGACTTTACGGCAAAACTGGAAAAAGAATTAGATGAAGTTGCCGCGGGAAAAGACACTTGGGTTAAAACTTGCCGGGATTTTTATATTCCATTTTCAAAGAATCTCAAAGAAAAATATGACAATGTTTCCAAAAAAAAGTTTGCGGAAATGCCCACAGACAGAAAATGCCCGAAATGCAATTCGCCTTTGGTTGAAAAAATGGGCAGGTTCGGCAGATTTTATGGCTGTTCTAAATTTCCTGACTGCAAGCACACAGAACCAATAAAAGACAATGGCACAGGGATAAAATGCCCGAAATGCAAAATCGGAGAAATTATCAGCAAAAGAACGAAAAAAGGAAAAATATTTTATGGGTGTGATCAATTCCCAAAATGCGACTTTGCCACATGGGACAAACCAATAGACAAAATGTGTCCCGAATGTAAATTTATTTTGGTAGAAACAAAAAGAAAACAAATAAAGTGTTCAAACAAAGAATGCAAAAGCTTGTCAATGAAGTACAAAAAATCATAGAGAATAGTTCTAACCCTAAATTAATTGGCGACGCTTTTAAATTTGCCAAAGAGGCCTACAAAGAAAAAAAGAGTTTTTCCGGCGAAAATTACATCTGCCATACCGTAAGAGTGGCCTCTGAATTAGATAAAATGGGACTAGATCCTTTGACTGTTGCTTTTGGTCTTTTGCATGGCGTAATGGACGATATGCCAGCTCCGATAAAAAAAATAAAACTTTATGAAGTTGAAAAAAGATTCGGAAGAGAAATAACAAATCTTATAGAAAAAGTTTCAGATTTAACTAAAATACGCTATTCTCTGGCAATTATTAACTTAAAAGAGAGAAAAACACTCACTGAAGAAAAAATTGAAAACTTAAGACGGATGTTTCTGGCAATATCGGGGGATTTAAGAGTAATTTTAATGGAACTTGTTTCAAGGCTTGATGGCTTAAATTCTTTAGATGGTCTTCCGGAAGAGCAGCAAAAATTATATTCTATAGAAACTCTGCAAATTTTTGTGCCAATAGCAAACAGGCTGGGATTATCTGAAATCAGGAGGAATCTTGAAGATTTGTCTTTTTTTTATTTATTTCCAAAAAAATTTAAATGGCTCCGTGACAATATAAAAGGAGAATATGCGCAAAGAGAAAAATATCTCAAAAAATATTTACCTCTTTTAAAAAGATATTTTAAAAAAGAGAGGTTGAAGTTTATAGATATAAATTACAGAGCGAAGTCATATTGGAGCACTTACAAGAAATTTGCAACGCACAATATGGATTTTAATAAAATCCATGACCTAATCGCCGTAAGGGTTATCGTTCGAGACATAAAAGACTGCTACAATGCTCTCGGAATTATCAATAAATATTACAAACCCATACCTGAAGAGATGAATGATTATATAGCCAAGCCAAAACCCAATGGATACAGGTCTTTGCACACAACTGTTTTTTCAGAAGAAGACAAAATAGTAGAAATTCAAATAAGAACCGAAGAAATGCAAAAAGAGGCAGAATACGGCGTTTACGCCCATTGGTCTTACAAAGAAAAAATTAACTTAAAAAATGAAGGAGAAAAATTCAAATGGGTAAACCCCGTTAGAAGTCAGACAGAATTGGAAAAATTACAAAAGAAACAAACTTCTAACGGTGTAAAAGAAGTTCCCGAATTTTGGAAAGCGATTAAAATTGATTTTTTCCCGGATCGAGTCTTCGCTTTCACTCCAAAAGGGGATGTAATTAATTTAACAAAAGGGTCAACTCCAGTTGATTTTGCCTATGCTGTGCATTCGGATATCGGCAACCACTGTGAATCTGCAAAAGTCGGTGGTAAAATAACTCCGCTCTCTTATGTTATAAAAAATGGCGATGTGGTTGAAATTATTACAAGTAAAAACAAAAAACCGTCCCGGGATTGGTTAAGGTTTGTTAAAACAAGCTTTACAAAATCCCACATTAAAAAAATAATTGAAAAAAATGAACCTAATTTTGTTTTTGCAATACCTAATTTTATAAAAAAAACAATTTTTGAAATTGCAGAAAGGGGCAAAAAGAAAAAAGAAGAAAAAAAACTTATAAAAACAGAGGGGCCAAGGCAGATTTATCTGGCTGGGCAAAAAGGAATGCTTTTGCACATTGCCAAGTGCTGCAATCCGCAACCGGGAGACAAAGTAAAGGCGTACCTTGCAAAAAACAGAGCTACCGTTTTACATAAGTTTTCCTGCAGTAATTTTCAAAAAATATTGGAAAAATTCCCCGACAGGATAATCGACGCTTCATGGTAACAGATTAGACTTATTGAAAAACGCTAAAAAAATAGTAAAATATAAATCAGGCCACGGTGGCGGAATTGGCATACGCGATGGACTCAAAATCCATTGTCCGCAAGGGCTTGAGGGTTCGACTCCCTCCCGTGGCACAAAAAATCTTAAGTTATTCACACTTGCAAACAGCTGATGCCTGGGTATAATAATTTAATAGTTGCGAAACTATATAACTAACAAGCGGACAGAACACGCTTTTATTTTATCCGAGTAAAGATATTTATTAACAATAATTTTTTCGTATATGAACACCTACACCAAAAATTGGTTTAAATTTGTCGTCGGTTTTATTGCCTGTTTTTTAATTCGGCTTATACCATTTCGTCCCCCGAATATTGAACCGATTCTTGGAACCCAAATGCCTTTTTCAAAAGCATACGGGGCGGTGGCAGGATTTATATTCGCCTTTTTAAACATGGCGCTCTACGATGTCGTTACTGGCAAGGTTGGAATATGGACGCTGCTTACTGCCGGTACATATGGAGTCCTCGGCCTTTGGTCAGCGTATTATTTTAAGAAAAGAGAAATGAAACGTCTTAACTATGTAAAGTTTGCGGTTATTGGAACGCTCTTTTTCGATGCTGTCACCGGTCTTTCAATTGGACCGCTCTTTTTTAATCAGCCACTCATGGAGGCGTTTATTGGGCAAATTCCGTTCACAACGTTCCACCTTATTGGTAATATTGGTTTTGCAGCCGTACTTTCTCCGTTTATCTACCGATTTGTCATTGAGAATAAAAAATTTGAAACTGCTTCAATTATGGCAATTTTTAACCCAAGCCAAGCATGAAAAAAAACCAGAACAAAAAAAGATACTCTTTGCTTCAACAAATACAAAAACGCGACGGCACAGTGGTCCCGTTTGATGAAAAACGCATCACCCGAGCTATTTTCCGCGCGATGCAAGCAATAAAAGAGGGTGATGAAATAAGCGCCGAAAAAGTGATGTATAAAGTGTTAGATGTGCTTTTATTTCTTAAAGAGAAAAAAAAGATAAAGACCTTTATTCCCAATGTTGAAGCAATACAAGATATTGTGGAAAATGAACTTATAGCTTCGGGGTTTTCGGCTACGGCAAAGGCATACATTTTATATCGCAAAGAACGATCGCTGGTACGGCAAAAAGTTGGTTTCGTGCCGGAGAAAGTTAAAAAACTTGTTGCGGAAAGCAAAAAGTATTTTAGAAATCCTCTTGCCGAATTTGTCTATTATCGCACTTACGCAAGATGGATTCCTGAAGAAGGCCGCCGTGAAACATGGATTGAAACTATTGACAGGTATATTAATTTTATGCGGGATAATATCGGATCTAAACTTACAGAACATGAGTATTCTGAGATACGCGAAGCAATATTAAAGCAAGAAGCAATGCCATCAATGCGCCTCTTGCAATTTGCGGGTAAAGCCGCCCAGCGAACAAATGCGTGCGCTTACAATTGCTCTTTTATCGCGCCGCGATCATTTCAGGATTTTGCTGAAATTATGTATATTTCTATGTGCGGAACCGGCGTCGGCTGGTCAGTAGAAAGTGAAAATATCCAAGCCCTGCCGCAAATTCAAAAACAAACTGGCAAAAAATTAACTCCGCACATCATTCCCGATAACAAGGAGGGCTGGGCAGACGCGCTTGCTCTTGGCCTAAAAACGTGGTTTTCGGGTGAAGATATTGTTTTTGATTATTCCCTTGTCCGTCCGGCAGGCTCGCGCTTAAAAACAATGGGAGGAAAGAGCTCTGGCCCCGAGCCTCTCCGGTCGCTTCTTGATTTTACCCGTGAACGCGTGCTGCGCCGCCAAGGCAGGCGTCTGTCAAACTTAGATGCCCATGATATTATCTGTAAAATCGGAGAGTGCGTTGTTGCCGGCGGTGTGCGCAGAAGCGCGATGATTTCACTTTCTGATTTGGACGATGAAGCAATTCGAGATTCTAAAAAAGGCCAATTTTATGTTTCAGAAGGACAACGCATGCTCGCTAATAACTCTGCGGTTTATCTTTCAAAACCGACGGCGGCAGAACTTCTTGATGAATGGGTTGCCCTGGTAAAAAGCGGCAGCGGCGAACGCGGTATATTTAATCGCGGAGGACTGCTCAACACATTGCCTGTCCGCCGTCTGGCTCAATGGAAAAACAAGCAATATCCATCATGGGGAACAAATCCTTGCGGTGAGATTGTTTTGCAGTCAAAACAATTTTGCAACTTATCTGAAGTCGTTGCGCGCTCAGATGATACCGAAGATACTCTTCTTAAAAAAGTCCGCATTGCATCAATTATAGGAACGTATCAATCAACGCTTACATATTTCCCATATCTTTCAAAAGAATGGAAGAAAAATTGCGAAAAAGAGCGCTTGCTTGGCGTGTCAATTACCGGACAATGGGATTCAGAAAAAGTACGCGACCCAAAAATTCTTGAAAAAATGAAAACGTTGGCGGTTGAAATAAATAAAAAATATGCAAAGCGTTTTGGTGTCGGTCAATCAATGTGCATCACATGCGTAAAGCCATCAGGAACGGTATCGCAAACGGTTGACTGCTCAAGCGGAATGCATCCCCGTTATGCGCCATACTATATACGCCGTATTCGAATTTCAGCCACCGACGGACTCTTTAGAATGTTAAAAGACCAGGGTGTTCCTTATTACCCGGAAGTTGGACAAACTCTTGAAACCGCGATGACATTTGTGCTTGAGTTTCCAGTCAAAGCTCCCGATAAAGCTATTTATAAAGACGATGTAAGCGCAATTGGGCAACTGGAGCATTGGAAAATAGTTAAACAGCATTTTACCGAGCATAATCCGTCGGTTACCGTTTCTGTCGGAGATGATGAATGGCTTTCGGTTGCGCATTGGATCCATGAAAACTGGGATTTAATTGGCGGACTTTCCTTTCTTCCCCGATCAAATCATGTATATCAGCTCTCCCCTTATGAAAAGATTAGCAAAGAAAAATATGAAGAAATGAAAAAGCGCTTCGACGACTTGGATTTTTCTAAGATTGTCACTTACGAAAAAGAAGACGAAACTGAAGTTAGACGCGAAGTTGCCTGTTCGGCAGGCCTTTGCGAAGTATAATTACATGCTATACACCGGAAAAGGAGATGACGGGACAACAAAGCTTTTTGATTGTCCACAGGGCGAAAGAATTAATAAATCTGACTTTGTTTTTGAAGTACTCGGAACTCTTGACGAACTCAATTCTTCGCTCGGATACGCAAAAGCGCTTTCAAAAAAATCAAATGATACGCTCTCTATGGAAACGCAAAAAATTTCCTATGAAGAAATTCTCGAAACGTTTCAACAAAGCTTATTCTGTATTCAGGCAGAACTTGGAGGTTCGGACATACATGCAACAAAAGCCCATATTCTATACCTTGAAAAAGTTATTCATGAAATAGAAGCCCTCCTGCCGCCGATTAAATCCTTTATTGTCCCCGGTGGCGGAGAAACCGGGGCTTATTTAGACATAGCTCGGACAATTGCCCGCAGAACGGAACGGCAATTAATAGTTCTTTTGCATAAAAAAGAACGAATTGTAAGCAACGACAGCATTGTTTTTATGAATCGGCTCTCAAGCTCTCTTTACGCTTTGGCCCGTTTTGCGAATTATCAAGAAGGATATTCTGAAAAAAATCCAGGATACCGCTAACAGCCCGATTTTATTAAGGTGCTTTTTTAAAGCTACTTGGGTAAATATTTTTTGGATATTTTATTTAGAGCTAAACCGACTAATATGCCGCTAATGGCTCCTGCTAAAATATCTGATGGCCAGTGTATTCCAACAAAAACTCTGGCTAAAACAATAAATAAACTGGCGATATAAAATATAGTTCCAATTTTTTTGTTGTAAAGATAAACAATTGTAGACAAAGCAAAGTAAAAACTGGCATGACCGGAAGGGAAAGATGATTCTTTTGCATTATAATCTATAAGTAAGTTAACACTATTTGTGACAAATGGCCTTGGCCTAAACCACAACAAATATATAATTTCAGCCAATACTAATCTCGTAAAAAAAGCTGCAACAATAGCCTCTAATACCATCCTCCAATATTTTTTGAAATTTATAACTAAAAATAAAATTAAAATTATAACTAAAACATATTCTGAATATTTAGCAATAACAAATCCTGTGAAATCCAGCCAGTGCCATTTAAGCGCCTGACCGTTTATTAAACTAAAAACATACAAATCTATACTCATTTATAAGAGCCTATCTCAAGGCAACGGAAACTTTTTACACAACTTTTTAACCTCCTCTCTTATTTTCTTAGCTGATTTTGGGTTCAGAATTATCTCGTTTATCCAGTTGGAGATTTTTTTCATTTCTTTTTCCTTCATTCCGCGGCTTGTTATTGCCGGAGTTCCCATTCTGATTCCAGACGGTTTAAACGGAGAGGCCGAATCATATGGAATGCTATTTTTATTTATGGTAATTCCAGCTTCTTCCAACAAATCTGCGGCTGCAGCTCCCGTAATATTCTTATTTCTTAAATCAATTAACAATAAATGGTTGTCTGTGCCGCCGCTTATCAAAGTAAATCCGTATTTTTTTAATTCTTCCGCCAGTACTTTTGCGTTTTTTACCACCTGCATTGCATATTTTTTAAATGCCGGATTACTTGCTTCTTTAAGGCACACGGCAATGCCTGCAATAGCATTTTGATGAGGCCCTCCCTGGAGTCCTGGAAAAATTGCCCTGTCAATCTTTTTTGGCAGTTCAGAATCTTTTTCAATACCCTTTTTTGTTACCATAATAATTCCGCCTCTTGGGCCTCTTAAAGTCTTGTGAGTTGTTGTTGAAATAATGTGAACATAAGGCACAGGGCTTGGATGCGCGCCGCCTGCTACCAATCCAGCAATATGTGAAATATCAGCCGCCAAATAAGCGCCTGTGAAATCTGCAATTTCACCCAATTTTTTCCAATCAAAAATTCTCGGATAAGCAGTAGCTCCCACCCAAATTAGTTTTGGATTATTTTCTCTGGCTAAATTTTTAATTTCATCATAATCAATCAGATGGGTTTTTTCATCTACTCCGTATTGCACTGAATTAAAAAATTTGGCAGAAAAATTAACTTTCCAGCCATGGGTTAAATGGCCTCCCATTGGCAGAGCCATCCCCATAATAGTGTCGCCCGGTTCACATGTGGCCATGTAAACTGCGGCGTTCGCAGGAGAGCCCGAATAGGGCTGTACGTTGGCGTGCTCAACTCCAAATAATTTTTTAGCCCTTTGAATGCACAAATCTTCCAAAATATCGTAATATTTGCAACCGTTATAATACCTTTTGTGAGGATATCCCTCGGTATATTTATCAACAAGCACAGAACCTAACGCCTCGCGCACCGCAGGAGAAGAATGATTTTCAGATGGAATCATTTCCAAAGATGTTTTCTGGCGCTCTGTTTCCAAATCAATCAATTTGGCAATTTGCGGATCCTGTTTTTTTAAGTTCATATTTTTATTTTCTTAATACTTTTTTATTTTTACCCGTTAAATCTATGATTTTTGACGGTTTGGCTTTTTTAAGACTCCCCGCGTTAATAATAAAAATATTTTTATTTCTCCCGAATTCTTTTACAATATCTTCTATTTTTGTCAAAGGCGGCTCACCAGAAATATTAACAGAAGTTTGAACCAAGGGTGTATTTATTTTTTTTAATAAATTGTTTAGAAATTTATACTTCGGGATTCTTATTGCAATGGTATCTTTTTGAACCCCATATAAATTTATATCAGATTTTCGCTTTAAAATAAAAGTATGTTTGCCGGGCCAATGCTTTTTGATAATCTTTTTTTGGTTTTCGCTAATAAAGGCGATTTCTTCTGCCATTTTAAAATCTTTGACAAAAATAGAAAGGGGCTTTGACCTGAGCCTCTTTTTTATTTTAAAAATAGTGTCAACCGCTTTTTTGTTTGTGGCATCTGCTAAAAATCCGTAAACCGTGTCTGTTGGACAAACAACGACTCCTCCGTTTTTTAATGTTAAGAGCGCTTTTTTCATATCTTACTTGATAAAACCAGAGAATTTTTCTAAATCTTCGGGTCTGCCAAAATCCATCCAATCGTCTTTTAAAATTTTAACTTTCACTTTTTCATCTTTTGCCAAAAGAGAAATAACATCGGTTATTTCGTATTCGCCTCTTTTGGATTTTTCGATTAAGGGCAGTTTTTCAAAAACTTCCGGAGTAAATTTATAAAGGCTTGTGTTAATTAAATTACCCACAAATTCTGTTTCTGGTCGCGAGAGTTTTTGGCTTTGCCAAAACTCCCGACCTGGTTTTTCCACAATTTCTTTTAAGAATTCTCCCTGTACAATAAGCACTCCGAATTTTTCGGGATGGTCGTTTTTTATGCCGGCAACATAATTAAATTTGTCATCAATATTCATTGATTTTAAATCTCTTGCCGAGTAAAAATTATCTCCGACCAAGGATATAAAGTTTGATTGCCCTACAAGATCCCTAACACATTTTAAGGGGCACGCGGTTCCATATTCTTTTTCTTTAGGCCCCAGTATTTCAAATTGGCTTACCATATTAATATTGCATTGGTGATCCAATTTATAATTTTCAACAAATTCTCTCATTTTATCTTGTTTATATCCAACCACTAAAATAATTTCTGTGTATCCTGCCTCCAAAATATTATCCAAAAGATATGCCAAAAAAGGCCTATTATTGACTAAAATAAGATGCTTGGAAGTATCCTTTGATAATTCAAGCATCCGAGTACCTTGGCCTGCGGCCGAAATAACAACCTTTGTAATCATAGATTTTTTATCAAAATTAAGATATATTCTAATCACACTCACAACATATTTTTCGCAATTGAAAAAAGTATGTCATTAGCTCTTTAATGATTTTACTTAATTTCTTCCACTAATAGAATCCTTACAAAAGCATCTAATGAATAAAATTGCAGTAATTTTTCCGTTCTTTCAAACACATCATACGGGCTGATCCAAACACTCTTTTGAAACATTTTATATCCCAAATCTTGCAAAACACTTCTTAAAATTCCCCTCTTCTTCTCATTCTTTTTGGGAATATCAAAAATAACCATAATCCATTTGCCATCCTTCCGTTTTTTCTTTTTTGAAGCATTTTCAATTTTAAAACTTGCTTTCAATGCTTTATGGACACCTTTTTTCGTAAGGATCATTGCACCCTTGCCTTGTAAATTTTTAACTTTTATATAGTTATTTTTCTTGAGCCAGTATATCAGTCTTGTAAATTGGTACCTATTATTACGTTTTCGGTATGCTTTAACGAGAGGATTTTCCTCGACAACATTACGCATACTCTTACGATTTCTGAAAATAATATGCCCAACATCACTCACGCCATCTAATAGACTACACATGTCCCAGAGAAATTGATCAGTTATTGGAATTTTCATATAGTCATATCAATAATCACACTTAGTGAATTTTTATTCGTGTATTTCAGTTGGTAATCCCACTTTTTATTATAATATCATACTTTTTGCAATTGCTTGCGCTGGTTCATATGATACCCTACAGTCAGGCCTTTCAAAATCATGAGTGGACGGTATAGTGGACGCCATATGACAATCTATGGTTCTTTACTCCCCGGCGCAATCAGCTTGGCCCGTTGGGTAGCGAAGACGGAAAA
>JACPYG010000014.1 GCA_016196125.1 Candidatus Staskawiczbacteria bacterium
AGCTGAGTTTACCGTGCCCGGATTATTACATGTATATGTTTTGTAATTTTGATAAACATCCCCTCCCTGGCAGAATGGACTGCCCACAAAACCATTGGTGCCGCATTGCGAATTTGAACTGCAGGCAATGTTGACATTGGAGTTGAAACAACGAATCACTTCTAATTGAAGAGAGCCGCGGTTATCATTTATATATACATCTTTGATAAAGATAAATAAGTTTTGGTTGCTTGAGGTAGTGTCGTCGATCGTGACAAGAGTCGTACGTCCTCGTCCATCAATATCGGCGCTGGATTGTGTCTGGAAGAAAACCCAATTTACTGGAGGCACCTGTGTCTCCACGAAAGAGCCATTTTTTTTATACACGACATTTGCTTGTGAAAGCCAGGCGCGATTTGGTCCTCCGCCGGATAAAGTGGTATCAATTGAATCTGTGTTCCAATAACTAATGGCTCCGTTGATAATTTTTAGAAGATATGTCCCTCCTGCAACATGAAAACCATTGCGCGCAGTGAGTCCGGCAGTTAAAGAACTCTTAGCATCAAGACTCACCTGACGCACAGATACAGGAGTCATTCCCGCAGGACAGCTCGCAATTACAGAAGTTTCTCGTTCATCTGGATCATCTCCAGAACTACAGCCTGAATCTGCCGGAAAATCGATATTGCCATCAAAATCGTTGTCTATGCCATCGTTGCAACCAAGATTATTACCTTCATTAGCGACCTTATCGGCACAAACTAAAGTATCAATGTATGTGTTTCCTCTGTTTCCCGCAGAATCCTTTGCAAATGAAGATCCATTCCAATAGCTAATGGTATTATTGTAAGGAGTGGCATAATTTCTGCTATAAACACTCTGAACGCGCTGAAAGCCCGCGAGTTGGCAAACTTTGAGAGTAGTGCTAGAGTCATCATCAATAGCATCGCCATTGATGAAGTTGTAAATATCAGGTTGGTAGGCGTCAAGAAAGCGAATAACATCTTTGCCTTCGTCGCTGAATATTCTCGTCTCAACCTCAGCATTAGCAGTGATCGCCATAGATGCCAAAACCACCATTGACACCAAAGTGCTTGTAATAATTAATTTATTAATTATTTTCATATTTTATAAACTACCTGAACTTATCATATTAATATCAACTTGTCAATTACTGCTTAGTTCAGCCTGAACGGCAATTCTTTGAAGATTTTTACCAGGAGGCCAACAACTTACCAAAACTAAGACATTGCCATTATCTACAAGAGATGTAGGGACAATTTCTTGGCCTTTTGCCAAGAAATTTTTCTCTCTTACGCTATAAATATATTCTTTATTATCAAAATACAAATGTATTTTGTCTCCATATTTTAAATCATTCAAATCGCTAAAAACCCAGTCGTATTTTATTTTTGGCCAATTGGGCGGGGCTGAATGTCCCAAAACAACTATTTGGCCAACTTGTCCGGGCAAAACCGAGCCAGGATAATAAACCGTTCCATTATCTAAATCTTTTGTTATGGCATTTATATTTTTATTTTTAGGAAAAATAATTGGAGATGAAATTCCAATAGAAGGTATTTCTAATAAGTTTGTCTTTGATGAATAAAGATATTTTATATCTTCTTTGCCGTTTACTGCAGAATAACTTGCAGAGTTGTTAATAAAAACATTAGAACTTGAAGATGCAGAAATATTTTGGTAAGGAGTGAAGAAATCGTATAAAAGGCTGGAAACCGTTCTGTAATTAAAAACCCAAGAAATGTCATTCCAATTTATAACCGTAAAACTTACCAAATATATTACAATGAAGAATTTTAAGATTTTTTTCTTATCGTGATTCATTAGATTATAATTTTATCAGGTATAAATTGGTTTATAATTTCTCTATTTAATAAAATTGTGGCAGAAAGCAAAATAATAATTATAAGCGATTTTAAAATCAAATTTCTGTCTTGAATGTTAAATTTTATTAAAATATTAAACAAAATGGCCAATCCTGTCAAAATTAATAAAAAATAAGCGGAATATTCAAAAATCTTATTTGAGTTATAAAATATAAAATTTAATAATTTATAATATCCGTCTTCTCCCTCCAGGGGAGCTTTTGTTGCAGATTGAGACAGAACATTTTTTGCAACAACTTCCTTTTCTTCAATTTTTGCCTGCCTGCCGGCAGGCAGGGATTTTTCTTCATTTATTTCTATTGTTTCTGCGGCAGTTGGGGCAGTCAAAACAATTGGCTTATCATTTGTTGCTTCAGGGCTTCCAAAAAGCTGAACAACCACAGTGGCATTATTTCCTTTGTAGTCTCCGGTTAAAACTGCTGTTCCAATTTCTTTGTAGTTCGGGTTTATCATATTTTCTTTATGAGATACAGAATTGGCCCAGGCCTCATAAACATCTTCTGAATTTAAAAATCCGATGGCTAAATTTTCCCCTGCATATTTATAGATATATCCTGTTTTCAAAAACCAATACCAGGGAGTGATTCCGCTTGGACTTTGATGAGAAAAATAATCTTTTTCCAATATATCTTTGGCTTTTAATAAGGCGGCTTCGTTTAATTTTTGGTTTTCTATTAACGGATCAAATCCTAAAGATGATCTTTCTTGGTTAATAAGACTTACTAAAACAGTTTTTGTAATATCTGCAAAAAATATATTTTTAGGAAAATTAATAAAAACGACAACGCTGATTATCCTTAAAATCAGCAAAAAAATAACAATATAAAGCAAAACATTGCTTCGTAAAAAATTAGGACGAAAGTTATTTTCTCTATGCGGTATAAATAAAAGTTTTATATGAAAATTTATTTTTTTAAATAATTCTTCCCCTTCTAATGTATAATCCATATAATTCTTATACACTAAAATTTTAATAATGTCAATAAAAATTATTTGTAATATGCCCTGTCGCGGAACCTCAAATCCATGTATTGAAGACTCTTTCTGACAATAATAGGAATCTCGCTTTTTAATAAAAGATTCATTTTTTCTATTTGCAAATCAGTTTCTGAATCTAGGTTAAAGTAAATTTGCCAATTTTCTGATGTTTCTATATTTAGCCTTGGAGTTGAAATTGAAGCTGTTTTAAGGCCTATTTGAAAATTATTTTTTAAATTTTTTTTAATTTTTGAAATTACATCTACAACATTTTTTTCAATAACTCTTTGACCAATAAAAACTTCTTTTTCTTCCGTTATTTGCCTTAAAATAGAAGTATTTTCTGGAATTTGCTCTAACATCTCAAAAATCACTCCATTCTCATCCATATAAAAACACTTTTTATTGTTCTGGTCCCGATGGTTTTGCCATAAGAGACCCTCGACGGAATCGGGACAAAAAACAGCGAAAATGGTTCTCTCTTTTATTTGTATGTTTATTGTCTCGGGAAACTTTATAGATACTTTTGCGCTCTCAATTTGAGGAAACTTATCTAAAACATCTTTGCTTATTATCTTGGGTCTAACCAAAAAAATGCTTTTAGAAATATTTTTGTTGACATAATCCCACGCCATATTCTCAATATCTTTGCTTTGAACGGTATTATTGCCTTCAATAATAACAGAATTTACATAAATTTCTGAAAAAAATAAAAAAAGATATAAAAATAAAAATACAATTATTACAAATAAAACAACAATCCAAAAAATAGGTTTTTTAAAAATTGATTTTTTATTTTTAAATTTTAAAACCTTATTTTTTATGTGATGCCTTCTGTTTCTCATTAGATTTACTGATTAAATGTTTCCGTTATGAAATATTAATATTGCAATAGTAAAATCTTTGTTCAGGAAGTCTATTACAACCCTCTTTTAAATTTTCTGAATATTTCTATTATATAGTTTAACCAATATTTGGGAGAAATAATAAAATCTTGAGTTTTGACATATTCATACATCTGGCCGCCAAAGCCCATTTTGAACAATGTTGGACCGGAATAAGGGTGTTTTGGGTTTTTTATAGGATCGGCATATCCCCAAAAATCATATATTTTAAAATTTCTTGCTTTGGCTTCTTTTATGGCTTCCCATTGCAATAAGTAAGAAACAGGTAATTTCTTAAATTCTGGCAAAAGGGCGGCATGATGATAAAATCCAATACCTGACCAAAAAATTTCAAAAGACCCTGCGATGATATTTCCTTTATATTTCGCAAAAAATAATAATATTTGGTTATCTGATAAAAAAGCTAAAAATTCTTTGGATAAATAATCTAATGAAAATGGAATAAAATTTTGTGCCTTTACCACTTCTTGATGCATTTTATAAAATATTTTCATATCTTTTACGTTGGTGCTTCTAATTATTTCTATATCTTTATTGTTTTGGCCATGGCTTATCAGATAGCGCGTAGTCTTGCGCATTTGAGACAAAATTTGGCTTTCATTTAAATTGATTTCTAATTTCCAGCTTGATTCAGGGTGATAGTGCAATGGACCGATTCTGAACCCTAAATTTTTAAATAATTTATTATTTTCATCGGTTCTTTTTAAAATAGGGCTTATTCTTATGAAGTCGGCTTTTTCTATTTTAGCTAAATTTTCTAATTTATTTTTTAAAATTTTTAAAATTTCGAGTTTTATTTCATAAATTTCAGATTTTATAACCGGCCCATGAGGCACTAATAAAAAAGATCCCCTTTTTGCAGAAATTTTTATTATTAAAGCCACAGCGATGATTTTATCATCATCAAAAATACCAAACCTCCATATTTTATTTCCCAATAAAATATGAAACTCGCCCCAATTCCAAGATTGTAAAAAAGTTTTTTCTTTGCAACCTAAAAGAAAATCTTCCCATACTTTTTTTGCGCCAGCTGGCGGATTGCCAATTTCTATTATTTCCATTTTTTTAAAAAATCAATAATTCTTTGAGCGTCTTTCATTGAAATATTAATATGAGTCGGTAAATTTAAAGTTGTTTTCGATAATTTTTCGGCATTTCGACAACTCCCTATTTTATAGAGCATTTTGTCTAACTTTGTATCAGCCGGAGCAATTGGAGTTGTATACCAGTCCCCCAATAATATATTTTCTTTGTGCCAGGCGTCATAAATAATTTGATGGGCTTTTGGATGTTTTACGGCGAATCTTAAAAATATATTTTTCTTGCCCTGAGTTTCGTCGAAGGGTTCTGGTAAAATAAATCGGGTATTCTGCAGTTCTTTATAATAAAAATCTGAAATTATTTTACGATGCGCGTTAAACTTTTCTAATTTATTAAATTGACTGTGAGCCATTATGCATAGCGCATTTGGCAAGGCTTTTGGAAAATAATCGGGCCGATCTCCTCTCTTCTCTTTGTAGTGCACTGCTTTTGATAAAATATGGAGCCACTGCGACAAAACCAAAAATATTTTTCCTAAATCTAAAAAATTATAAATCGGTAAAATGATAAATTTTAATAAAATCGGATGCAATAACTGCTGTAATATCCAGAAACGATTTGGCATCCCAAAATCAGCCTGAGCCCGGCAAAGCCTTTCTCCTATTTCATCATCATTTGTAACAGCCATGCCGCCATAAACGGAAGAAATAACTTTGTCTCTTGAAAAACTAAAAAATCCGGCCTTGCCAAAAGTTCCAACCTTTCTATTTTGATATTGAGCTCCAAGAGCATGAGCGCAATCTTCAATTAAAACCAATCCATTTTGCCGCACAATAGACAAAACTTCTTCCATATTTGCCGGCAAACCAAATGTATGCTGAACCATCAAAACTCTGCCCTGAGCATGTAAAAGTGATTTTACTTTTTTGTTTAAATCATCAATGTCCATATTAAAAGAGTTTTCGTCACAATCTACATAAATAGGATTTAAATTATTCCACAAAACAGGGTTCACAGCGGCATTGCAAGTAAAAGCCTGCAATAAAACTTCTGTTTTTTGGGGCAAATTAAGCGTTTTTAAAATTGCATAAAGAGCGCTTCTGCCGCTGTTAAAAGAAAAAGCATATTTTACGCCAATATATTTTTTAAATTCGTCTTCTAATATTCTAATTGCGTTTTCCCCTGCCTGCCGGCAGGCAGGTTTTTTCCATTTCCAAAAAGAAAAAATCAATTTCAAAACAAGCCCTATGTCATCGGGCTCTACGTTTGGCGACAAAGAAATCGAAATTGGCTTAAAGTGATTTTTTAAAATCATCTATTTGATTTATTTATTAAAGACTCAAAATTAATTTTTCTGGCACTCTTCCTTCTAAAAGCACCGCATCCCCATTTGTCAAAAAAATTGATATTCTAGTTAAAATTTCTTCCGGTTTTTCGCAAAATACAATATTTTTCTCTTTCATCCCACCATCAACAGCTCCTTTTTTAATTTCTTGAAACATTTCACTGCTTGTAATTATTGCAAAATCGCATATTTTGCCTATTTTTTTGCCTATTTTTTCGTGAATTTCTGAAGATTTCTCGCCTAATTCAATCAAACAAGGCATAATTATGGCTTTCTTTTTTGGGAAAATATTTAAATATTCTAAGTCAGCAATAACTCCGTTTGGATTTGAAGAATAAGAAGAGTCTATTATATTAATTCCGTGTTTTCCATTTTTTAATAATATGCCCGATTGTTCTTGTTTAATATTTTCTGAAGCTTTGGCGATTTCATCAAAACTCATTCCTAGGTGCCTAGCCACTAAAATAGCTGCTAAAATATTTTGGATATTTTGACGGCCCAAAATATCCAAATTAAAAGATGCTATCTCTTTTTCTTTAGTCAAAACCGCAAAAGAAACAGAATCTTTTTTTACTGTAATTTCATCGGCCCATATATTTGAATCTATCTTGCCTCTTGCGAGTGTATAAATTTTAACCTCCAAGTCGCCTTGAGCATGCTTGTAAAGGTCTAAGCAATATTTATTGTCGCCATTCAAAACTAAAAGTCCGTCTTTTGGCAATGCCAATGCCAATTCCCTGCCGCCTTCCGCTGAAAGTAGATTATCTAATGAACCAAAAGTAGCCAAGTGTTGTTCATTAACACCTGTAACAATGCCAATTTCAGGTTTTACAATATCAGATAATAATTTTATTCCGCCTTTGTTGTAAGAACCCATTTCAACCACAAAAACCTCATGATCTTTATTTAAATTATCAAGAATGCATTTTGAAATTCCGATTTCAGAATTCTGATGTTCCTTTGTTTTTAAAACGCTGAATTTATATGAAAGAATTGTAGACAAAAATTCTTTAGTTGATGTTTTCCCATAACTGCCTGTTATGCCAATAACAATAGGAGCTTTGGCTGTTAATCTTAAACTTTTAATTTTATTTTCTGCCTTCCTTAAAATATTATTCCTTAATAATATTACCAATGGCTGGAATAAAAAAACAACCGCAGTGGCAATAAATGGCGTTAAAATATCAAAAACTAAAAGATATAAAGAAAACTGAATAATGCTCTGTAAAGATACATATAAACCTATTGGGAACAAAAAAACTATTAAGAAAGAAAACAGTATTAAAACAAAAGTTTTTTTGGTTAATTTGGGCTTTTTGGTTTTTTTATTGAAAACGGCTCTAAAAAACAAAAAGGACTCAATAAAATAAACTAAAAATAAAATCCAGGCAAAAACAATATTATCTAAAATAAAAAGCATTAATAAAAATACTTTGAGATATTGCAGCGGGTTTAAAACTAATTTTTGCCCTTTTTGGGTTTTAAAGTGATCTAAAAAACGGCCGACATGATATTCTTTTAGTTGCCACAAATAAAGCCAGAAGAAAATATGCTTGGATTCTCTAATAAACCAAAGAACGCTTAAAATTAAAAACATGCGAATTGAATGAGCACCCCGCCCTCTAAGCTAATATTATAAGGCAGAATGTTATTTTAATTTTATTAATAAATATTAAACCAATATATTTCTTGCTACTGCATATTTTCTAAAACCTCTCTAGTTAAAATTTCTGGCTCTTTTTGGTTTAAATTGTGGCCGGCGCCAGGAATAATTATCAGTTTTGAGTTGCCTATCTTCTTATTTATAAAATAAGCATATTCAACCGGAGTAGATTCGTCTTTGTCTCCCCAAATAATAATAGTTGGCACTTTAATAAAAGATAAATAGCACGACAAATCTTCTGATATTGCTTTTAAATATGTTTCTTTCATTATTCCTTTTGTATAAACATAATCGCTTTTTTTTATAATAAATTTGTAGAAAGCTTTTCTTGCTAAATGGTAATAAGGCAAAAAAGAAAAAAATTTTACAAATTTTGATATTTTTGCCAAAACTTTTTTTAATGTTGTTTTTTTTCTTATGCATGAGCAAGCCACCAAAAATAGCTTGTTTAGTTTTTGAGGGATATTTACAGCAACTTTAACTGCTATTGCTCCGCCAAAAGAATGCCCTAATAAATAAAAATTTTCGATGTTCAGGTTTTTGGCAAATTCTTCCACAAAACTTACATAATTTTTAAAATCCCATGGCGTTCTTGGAGTTTCGCTTTTACCAAAACCCGGCATATCTGGAATAATCACTTTAAAACCATTTTCCGAAAGTGATTGCCCAACTGTTTGCCACCTATCAGAGTTAGATTCCCAACCATGTAAAATTAAAAGCGTCTTATTTGCTACTGATTGTCTTTCTTCAAAAATTTTATAATTTATTTCCAAATTTTTAACAAAAACTTTTTGCTCTGTCATTTTTTCTTTGGTTTAATCACTTTAAATCCAGTATACTTTTGTAAAATTTTTGGAATTTTTATACTTCCATCTTTTTGCTGAAATTGCTCTAAAATCGCGGGAATTAAGCGACTAGTTGCAAGCCCTGAAGCATTTAACATATGCAAAAATTCATTCTTTTGTTCTTTTTCTTTACGATATTTTATATTTCCCCGCCTTGCCTGATAATCCAAACCATTTGATACGCTACTTGCCTCTTTATAAATATTCATGCTTGGAATCCAAACTTCTATATCAACTGTTTTAGCCATTGCAACGCTGGTGTCGCCAGCTGCTAATAATGATGATTGAAAATGCAGGCCTAAACCTTTGGTTAATTTTTCGGCATTTCCTAACATTTCATCAAATGCTTTCCAGGAATCTTTTGGCAATGCAAACTGAAACATTTCTACTTTATTAAATTGATGGCCTCGCACCATTCCACGTTCTTCAGTTCTATAACTGCCGGCTTCGCGCCTAAAACAAGCCGAATAAGAAAAATATTTTAACGGTAAATCTTTTTCATTGAGTATTTCATCGCGGTGATAATTACCCACCATCATTTCTGAAGTGGCATTAAGACATAACTTATCTTGTGTCCAATACAAATCATCCCTGAATTTTGGCAAATGTCCTGAAGTGTATGCCGATTCTTCGGTTAGCAAGTATGGCGGTAATAAAAAAGTATATTTATTTTTCCTATGGAAATCAATAAAATAATTCAGCAAAGCCCATTCTAAAACAGCGCCATCGCCTTTATATACCCAAAACCCAGAACCAGACATTTTTGCCCCCCGTTTATAGTCAATAAGGCTTAAGTCTTCTGCCAGTTGCACGTGGTCTTTGGGTCGAAATTTAAAGTTTGGCTTTTTGCCAAATTGCCGCAATACCTTATTATTTTCTTTTCCGCCAGCGACTATTTCATTGGCAACTATATTGGGTAATTCTGATAACTTTTCTTTTAACTCCTCTTCTATTTTATTTATTCTTTCATCGAAATCTTTAATTTTTTTTCCCAACTCACGCATTTCCGCTATAACTTCAGGTGTCGGTTTTATTTTTGATTGATTATTTCTCTTTGCTTTGTCTCGCTCAACTGCTGTTAAAAGCGCTTTTCTATCGGTGTCTAATTGGATAATTTTATCTAAATTAAAATCTTCTGCTTTCAATCTTTTTAAAAGAGATTTTTTAACTTCTTCTTTATGTTCGCGAATCCTGTTAATATCTAACATGATTTTTATTTGTTAATTATTGATGAATGATATTCTTTTGGTTTATACGGTTCTAAAATCCTAACTTCCGTATCGTATAAATTCATTTCTTTCAACTCTTTTTCTAACTTATCTCTAAATTGAGCTTGGTCATACCCCAAACACACAACATCTGGCCTTATTTTAAGTATTAGTTCATAACGGTCTTTGCTTGGATTGTGTTCTTCCCTGCCTAACAGCGCCTCGTCAACCAATTCATAATCTTGCACCATTTTTAATCTTTTCTGTTCATTAAATTTCGGCATCTTATTTTTATTTTTTTTCGCTGTTGAATCTCTGCTTACTGCCACAATAAGATAATCGCCAAATTCTTTAGCTTGCCTGAACAAAGCTTTATGGCCTTCGTGCAAACCGTCAAACGTGCCAAAAACCAAAACTTTTGTCATATTATTTAGGACGCATTAGCGGGAATATCTGGCATTCTCTGGCTGGTTTATCCATTAAAAAACTGAATAATCTTTCTGAAACACCGAATCCACAGGTCGGGGGCATTCCATATTCCAACGCCTCTACAAAATCATGGTCAAACATTTGGGCTTCCTGGTCGCCCTGCTCTCTTAATTTTTGCTGCTGGGCAAACCTTTCTGCCTGATCAATCGGATCATTTAATTCACTGTAACCATTACCCATTTCGCTTCCAGCTAAAATAACTTGAAATCGCTGAGTAATATGATGATTTTTTTCATCCTTTTTTGCTAAAGGTGAAACTTCAGTAGGCAAATTGATTAAAAAGCCCGGACCTGAAATATTTTTTCTGCAGTATTTCCATAAGTTATCAATGGCGCGGGTTTTATTAAAACCATTTTTATCATAAGCAATGCCTAACTTTTGCAGCTGTTTTTCCATTTCAGACAAAGTTGAATTAAAAATATCAATTTTTGCGTATTTGTTCATTGTTGTCCTGTAATCGTAAATCTCCCACTTTTTTGAAAAATCAATATCAAAATTTTTGATTTTAAATTTTAAAGTTCCAAATGTTTTTTTGGCGACATATTTGTACATTTCTTCAACCAATTCCGTTCCCTGCTTGTAACCCGCATAGGCCCAATAAAATTCCATTTGAGTGTAATCTTGCAAGTGCTCTGAATCCATGCCTTCGTTTCTAAATTGCCTGCCTATTTCAAATGTTTTTTCAAAACCGGCAACCATTAATCTTTTCTGCCAAAGCTCGCCCATGGAAATTCTTAAATATACATCAATATCCAAAGCGTTATGGTGAGTCAGAAATGGTTTGGCATCGGCTCCTCCGGTTGTTGTTTCCAAAACAGGGGTTTCAACTTCTAAAAACCCTTTTTCCATTAAAAATTGGCGCATACTATTCCAAAATACCGCTCTTTTTTTAATCATTTCACTAACCTCCGGGTTAAATAAAATATCTAAGTATCTTTTTCTAAGCCTTTCTTCTGTATCTAAAAGTCCATGCCATTTTTCCGGCAATGGCACAAGAGATTTGGCCAGCATTTTATAGTCTATTGCTTCAATGGTTCTTTCTCCTTTGGCTGTTTTTAACAAAATACCTTTTATCTCTATAAAATCGCCCACATCAAAATGATCTACAAAAAACTTGTAGCCCTTTTCTCCCAGTTTATCTTCTTTAATTAGAGCCTGAATTTTAGCCGTGCCTTCTTTAATATCTAAAAAAGTAGCGCCGCCGTGGCCTCTTTGAGCCATAATTCTGCCAGCTAAAACAACAGTCTTTTTAGACTTGGATAATTTAGAAAAATCATCTAAAACTTTACTTATTAAATGAGTCCTTTTTGTTTCCGACGGATACGCCAAAAACCCCGCTTTTTCCAAAGATTTTAATTTTTTCAGCCTTGTTGCTTTAAGTTCGTCTATTGTTGGCATACGTTTTTATATTATCTTACTTTTGCGAAAAATACCACCTTAAAATTTCCTTTGCAATCGGCAAAGTTGCGGCCCCTAAACCATGAACATCTTCAATTGTGGTTACTAAAACTATCTCTGGATTTTCATAAGGGGCAAAAGCCGAAACCCATGCATTATAATATCCTTTGCGTGAAGTTTCGGCGGTTCCTGTTTTTGACGCCACATGAAAAGGCAAACTATTTAGGGTTACAGAAGAACCGTAAAGCACGCCATCCCTCATTCCTTCTCTAACAATTTGCAGATTTTTTGCATCAATAAAGTTATCCCTTATAATTTCTGGATTGAATTCCTGGATTATTGCGGGCTTTCCATCTGATATGTTAACAATTTTCTGCACAATCTGGGGCTTATAAAGTGTGCCCCCGTTGGCTATTGAACCGTAAGCCGTAGCTACTTGCAAAGGAGTCACTTTAAGGTCTGACTGGCCAATGGAAAGGTTGTAAGTATCGCCATCCCACCATAATTCATTTTTAGTTTGTTTTTTCCATTCAGGAGAAGGCACAAAACCGGAAAATTCGCTAGTAATGTCAATTCCTGTTTCTTTGCCAAATCCAAAAAGTTCAAGATATTTTTTAATTCTGGTTGGACCTAAACCCTGCTGGTCTCCATACCCGCCGCCAACAGTATAAAAATAAATATTTGAAGAAACTGCAATAGCTTTTCTGACATCAACCCATCCCTTGGGCTCTATTCCGGAAAACCGGTAAACCACGCTGGGGTCATATTTACTGCGAATTTCAATAAAACCATTATCTAATATTTTTTTATCAGGGGAAATTAATTTTTCTTCCAGGGCCGCAGAAGCTAAAAGCGGTTTTATTGTGGACCCTATCGGATATTGAGCCGACAAAGCCCTGTTAAACAAAGGATTTGATGAATTATTTTGTATTTTATCAAATTCTTCTTGAGAAATGCCTTTTGAAAAAAGATTATCGTCATAAGAAGGATAAGAAACCAACGCCAAAACCTGGCCGGTTCTTGGATCTAAAGCTACGGCCGCCCCTTTTTTTGACCCTATTGCTTCTATTCCTTTTTTTAATTCATCGTATATTTTATTTTGAAGGTCTGAATTTATAGATAAAACTAAATTTTTTCCGGATTCCGGTTCCAGTAATACTTTTTCGCTGAATTTTTGTCCCACAACATTTTTTTCTTCTTCAAATTTACCCGGCACTCCTCTCAAAAAATTTTCATAAAATTTCTCGATTCCTTGTTTACCGATATAGTCATTGACCGCATAATTGCTGGAATTATCCAATTCATCTTGATTAATTCTGCCGGTATAACCCAATATATGCGAGAAAGATTCACTAAAAGTATAATCTCTTACGGTATTTTTCTCAATTTTGCAACCTAAAAATTCATTAATCCTTGTTTCTAAAACAAGCAGGTTTTCATAGGGAATATTCTGGAAAATTAAAATTTGAGATTCTACCGATGTTTCAATCTCCTTTTTTAAAGATTCTGGATCTTTGCCCACAATTCTGGCAAGTTCCTCAATGTCTTTTACGCCACCTGCCACAGAATAATCAAAATTCCTCCGGTCGCAAATCAAATCAAAAACCGGCGAATTTGAAACTAATTTTTTTAAATTTCTATCATATATTATTCCCCTTTCCGGTCTTATTAAACTAATTCTTCCTTTATTGTTCTGGGCGTAGGTAAAAAATCTTTTTCCTTCAACTACCTGCAAATAAAAAGTTTTTGAAAAAAAAGTTAATACCAATAATAAAAAAACAATAAAAATAGCATAAATTATTCTTTCTTTTAGGGGAACTTCTAATCTTTTTTCAGAAATGCCCAGTTCTTCTTCTTTTTTTTTTGCCAAATTATCCAAAAAAACCTCGTGGGTTTCTATATTTCCGCCCGAACTTTTTACCCTGTAATTGAAACTTGGAATTTTAAATTTATTCTTCAATTTTGTATAGCTTAAATTTTTTATAAATGTAAAATCCAAAAACGGCAAAAAGCAGATTATAAGCTATTTCAATCACAAAAATCCAGTTTAAAAGAGATACTTTCATATGTGAATTCAATAAATAAACAGAAATTGCCAAAAATAAATTATAAATAATAAAAGACAAAACAAATAAACTAATGAAATAAGTAATTGGATATTCGCCTTTCTTTTTCCTCAATAATTCAAGCATATGTTTTAAAATAAATGCGATAATTAATAAACAAATAAACGATGTTCCAAAATAAAAAGATGAAAAAATATCTAAAAAAAATCCGGCCGTAAAAGCTGAAAATATTCCTTGAATATATTTTTTGGAATTTTCAAAAAAAACTATTATATAAAATAGAATAAAAATTAAGTTCAGGCTAGCGCCCATTATATTAAAATGCGTAAAAAAACCGGTCTGGAATATCCCCAATAAGCCAAATAACAAAAAAATAACCGGTAATCTAATCAACATTTAATTAATATAATTACTCTAATTTATAATCGCTTATAATAAATAATTTATCTATTTGTTTTAAACTGGAAAATAATCCTACTTTTGCCGTTTGGAACGGCTTTAAATCGTCTTTATTAACTTCTATAATTTTACCTATCAAAAGTCCCCTTGGAAAATTTCCCTCCAATGAAGATGTTATTAACATATCGTTGTTTTTTATTTCACGGTCTAATGGCACCATATCCAAAATTGCCGTAAAATTCCCCTCTCCCCTCAAAACACCGTAAATTGGAGCGGATATTGTATCATCTTTTTGTATTTTAATATCCAATACGCTGTTTTGATTGGAAATCAGCATTACTTTTGAAAAATTTTTGTAAACTTTAAATATTTTTCCGAAAAGAACGTTTTGCGAGTTTATTACCGGCATATTTTCTGAAATTCCGTTTTCTGAACCTTTGTCAATTAAAATGGAATCTTGATAATTATCTGCGCCTATTACGTTTGCCAAAACCAACTTAAATTCTTTATCTTGTTGCGTAGCAATAACTTCTCTTAACGCCTGATTTTCTATTTTTGCATTCTGCAAAAAACTTATTTCGTCTAATAATTCCTGATTTTTTAAAATAAGTTCATTATTTATCCTGGCAAGATTGTTTGCTTCTAAAAATAGTCCTAAAAAACCAGATGTGTTTGCCCCCGCCCTAAAAAGCGCTTTATACAAAGGATTTGAAATAGAGTAAAAAAAATTATTAAATTGTTTTTGGAACAAATTTAAAATTGCAATAAAAATAAGAAATATAAGAATTCCTATCAATATTTTCGGTAGAATTGTATTGCGTTTGTTTAAAAAAACATTCATATTTTTATTTCAGAATAGTTTAGTCTAACAAAAAAATAAATATCAAGCAAATTTGACAATTTTTTATTTATTTGCTATCATTTATCCAGCTCATTTCAATCACCATCCGCAACAAGGAAGATTATATGAAAATACCCAAACCAAGAAAGACGAAAATAATTAAGTCGAAAACAATTAAGGGACTTTTCTATGAAGGATTTAAGAGAAAAGGTTCCAAAAAAGAAGTGTTTGATGATGATGACCTGGTCGTTGCGTTTCACTACAACGGCATTAGGTTCGATCTTCATGAATTTGTGCAAATAAAACCTAAATTCAAAGGATTAAAATTTAGGAAAATCAAAGGACAACCTTTATTGGGAATCATTATTGGGATTGAGCCCGACAGTGAATCCGGTAACAATAAATTAATCATCAGGGTGAATGACTGTGAGAGTCAAGAACAGGATATTTTCATGGTCACCGAGATAAAAAAAGAATAGTATCTGTACAAAAAAAACTAAAAACCGATCAAGGATGATCGGTTTCTTTTTTTTGATTAAATTCTCTAGTGGCAACTACCTACTTTCGCGCATAAGCACTATCATCGGCCTTGAGGTATTTTATCCCAGTATTAAAATTTAAATTCAAGAACTTTGTAAGACGGCGACCTACTCTCGCGAATAATCACTACCATCGGCTCTGAAGGATTTCACTTCTGTGTTCGGAATGGGAACAGGTGGAGCACCTTCGATATAGCCGTCTTACAAAATTCTCGAAAAAAATATTTAAATTTAATACGGGACTTCGCTTCTGTGCTTCGCCCCGTAGCGAATTTCTGAAAGAAATTCTACTACTGGGGTTCGAAATGGGAACAGGTGGGACAACCTCGGTATAGTCGCCACCAGAAAACTTAATTCTGGTATCAACATACTTCTAAAAATACATAAAATCTGTATCTATCATAGACCTGCTATCTAATAATCTTTCGTTACTAAACGAAGAAATTTTAGGCGAAAATTATAAAAAATGAGAAGGTTTATACTATGTATAAGCCGACGAATTTTTGATAATTTGTAGCCAAAATTTCAAGTTGCAGTAGAAAGAATTATTAGATAGCAGGTCTAACTTACGCTAAAAATATGCAAAGCATATTTTTGTCGCTCGTTCGGCAATAATAAATTACAAATTGAGATTCGTAATTTGTTATTACCTCTCTCGCTAGAAAATAATATGATTTATTAGTACTCCTCGGCTGAATGCCTTGCGGCACTTACACCTGGAGCCTATCTAACCCGTCATCTTCGGGAAATCTAAGAGTTCTCATCTTGGAGTGGGTTTCGCGCTTATATGCTTTCAGCGCTTATCCCTTCCCAACTTAGCTACCCAGCAATGCTCTTGGCAGAACAACTGGTACACCAGAGGTTGGTTCAATCCGGTCCTCTCGTCACGTTAAACCACATATCACTATGTGCGTAGACTATATCTTAACCCTTCTAAAAATTAGTTAGGGTTTCGGCGTATTATAGAGATGTTATTCTCTATCTCGTCTTTTTAGACTCAGTCGTTACGGGGTCAAACCTAAAATTTTCAACAAATCTTGCTTGGTTTTCTTTTTTTTGGTGACATAATTATTATTTTGGATAATTAATATATATTCAATTAATTTAATCAAATCCTTTTTATTTAATAAGATATTTTTCTTATTATATAAAATACAACTCGCTTCATACAAAGCCTTCGCTTGTTCTATTTTAAACTTAATAAATGGCATAAGATTTTGTAAAATTTCTTTTACTTGTTTATAGCCATTTATCCTCAATTCAGTCATTCCATCGTTTCTTTGTGAAATATAACCAATATTAAGAATATTTTTTATCCAATAAAGGGGTTTCTCGTGCCTGCTGTCTTGGTAAAAACAGATTGTACACATAAAACGCCTCTTTAATTTGCCGTCTTTACGCTTTTTTATTTGAAGCATAAGACTGCTATCACCATCAAGAAATCCTGCAATATATGCTAAATGTATTTTAGATCGACTTCCCACGGTATTGTCTTAATATATTATTGGTCCTCAAGTAAATTGTACTATTATTGAAAGACCGATGCAATAATAGTTATCAACAGACCTATAATTATTAAGATTTCACCGTTATTAGCCGAATTGTCATCACAAATTACTTTGTGAAGTAGCAAAATTTTACTAGGATCAAATCTCCTCAAAACTCAACGCCTGCGGTAGATATGGACCAACCTGTCTCACGCTTAAACCACTTATTACTAAGTGCGTGGACTATACCATATTCCGTATATTTTTATGTTACAAATCCCAAATAAATTCTAAATTTTATCTGACTTTATTTTGCCTCTTTACTCTTGACAAGATATCTTTCTTATGATATTATTAAAGTAGGTTAGAGACCTATTTCAGGTCGCAATTCCGCGATGAAAAATGCTCTTTCAAGGAGAATGCCATGAGTCGCAAAGCAAAGATGGTAATTGCATCGTCCTACGTCGTTCTGTTAGTGATTGTCTGCGTACTCGGTTATAACCTGTACGAGACTTATAAGTGGAACGACATCTACTTCCGGCACATGATGCAAGCCGAGGGTGAGCTGGATCGGGTGCGTGTCATCGACTTCACCGACCAACGATTCGGAACGGCTTACAAGATTCGCATCAGTCGTAACGAGGTAAAAATTGAGCCGGTGATGGAAAGTCACAGTGTGACGATACCTAATCCTCTCTTCAAGGCACCACCAGTCAGTCAGGTCGAGTAAAATCGACAGTCGTAAGAGTTTTAAGAGGTTCTCTAAAAACCTCTTTTTGCTTGCACAATATTTTTTGTTTTAGAACTTATTTGGAATTTGTAACTATTTTTTTACGGAACCCGACGTTTTATAAAATTATTTCTAATTTTATCTGCCCTAAAAATAGGACAAGTCTCTACGGGGTTAATGTACGTACTTTTCTATTTTTGGAATAATTTAATTCCCGAAAAGCATCAACTAATTTCGCGAGAGCTTGAAAATCTTTTTTATTTTGAACTTTATTCTTTACAATGATGATTTTTCTTAGCAAAGCTACCTGTAATTTTTTCATTACAACATATGGCTCTACTAATTCTAAAAATTTGATCATATTTTCTTGTCTTCCAATGATATATTCTAAAATACCATCCTTTCTGACACGCATATAACCAAGATTTATCATTGAACAAAGTTGTTCAAAATTCTTCTGATCCTTCTGCGATTGAAACAGAACAATATATGGCGCAATTTGAAAACCAAATCTATATGTTTTGTTTGGTTTTAATTGCACATAAATACTGCCGTCTCCATCGAGAAAACCAGCTAAATATGCTCTTTTTGTTTGCGAAATCAACTTTTTCATACACAACTTCCCTCGGTATTATCCTAACATATGACAGGTTAATGTTCAATACTTTGTTAGGAATTCACCGATATGAGTCGGTTTGCTATCACAATTACTCGTGAAAGCCGCCGTGTTGATCTCGATATTATTGGTTCTATTTGACGGTTTGAACCCAGCTCACGTAACACTTTAATCGGCGAACAGCCGAACCCTTGGGAGCTGCTTCACCCCCAGGATGTGTTGAGCCGACATCGAGGTGCCGAACAGAGCCGTCGATATGGACTCTCGGGCTCTACTAGCCTGTTATCCCCGGAGTAGCTTTTGGCTGATGATCTTCTAATTTTCTATAAAAATTAGTCGGTTCACTAAGTTCTGGTTTCCCAACTGCGCGACATAGCCGTCTTGCAGTAAAGCCAGCTTATGGCTTTGCCCTATCGCTCCGATTTCCATCCGGAGCTAGCTGACCTTTAAACGCCTCCATTACCTTTTAGGAGGCAAGTGCCCCACTTAAACTGCCCATTAAACACTGTCATCACAGTAAAGTGAATTAGAATTATGATTTTTAAAGATGGGTGTTTCATCGGCGCCTCCACAGTATCCGAGAATGCTGTTTCAAAGGCTCCCCACTACGCTACGCATCAAAAACCAAAACCCAATATCTAAATACAGTAAAGCTTCCGGGGTCTTTCTGTCTAGCCGCAGGTAACCGGCATCTTCACCGGTATTGCATTTTCACCGGGCGCCTCGTTGAGACAGTCTTCAAGTCGTTAAGCCATTCATGCGGGCCGGAACTTACCCGGCAAGGGATTACGCTCACATTTGTTGCTTAGCTTTAAATAAGTCATTTTTAAAGCCGATACAGTCATTTCTGCTGTATTCTGCATATCGCTATGCAGGTCGGACTATATCTTGTCGCACTTCGCGTTAAATTCAAAATGCAAAAATCAAAATGCAAAATGAAAGTGTCGCCAAAATCCCGTAAGGATTTTGGCGACATATTTTAGTTCGAAGCCGATCTCGGCGTATAGTCTCTGGGGGAATTAACAGTATTGCATAATAATTGCTCTATCTTCCCAAAATTCAAACTTCTTTGGATCTTCTTTGTTATGCGAAACAAGAACTGATTCACATTTTGGACATCGATGAAATAAAAACCATTCAAAGAACTGCCACGGGACTATCTTGCAATCTGCAAAATTTCCTTCCCAATGACAATCTCCACACATGATTCTCTTTATCGATTTATGCACGATTCTCTCCTTGTTAATCTTCCCTGCTGATTGTCCGCACCGGACGCATTTTCACTTTGCGACGAGCAAAGTAGCGCCGGATACAACGGAGTTTCCAGCATATAGCCAAGTTTTACAAAAGCATTTTGTAATACCTTTGGACGATTCATCTTTTTATTAGACCATTTTCAGGTCAGCCTCTATGTCGCCATAGAGATCGGACTATATCATCCCGTTTCAAAAAATTAATTTTGTCGGGCTTCGCGTGTAGTCTCTGAGGATAATAGAAATTTATATATGGAAGATTCCTTAAATGGTTTGCGATGCGTCATTTTTTCTGCGATTTTTGCAATTTTTACCATTCCCTTTTTTGTTAAGTGTTCTCCTTTATCCATCATTTTAACAACTTTAACAAATCTTTCAAAATCATTTATCTTGGATTTTCCAAGACATTTATGACTTTTGAAAAAAGGAATAATTATTTTTTGCAGTTCACCTCTATTTCTGACGCAATATTTATAGAGAGGATCCCATTTTCCTTGTTTTATATTCCGCGCATTGTGCGCATAAATATGTCCGCAAGCAAAAAAGTTTTTTAATTTGTTCAGCAAATCCTTTCCTTTTAATGATTGTGATACATTAAATTCAGGAAATATCTGCCAACCACTTTTTGCTCTCGGAGATTGAAATATATTTACAAGAAATGACCCTTCTCCATCTACAAACCCTGTTATCCATCCACAAACTTCTATTCTTTCCTGCTGATTGTCTGCACTGAATGCATTTTCACTTTGCATAATATTAAAGGGGTAAACCCACCTTTATTCATTATACCATAGTAGCATCAGATGCTACAGAGTTTCCAGCATATAGCGAAGTTTTTTAACTACAATCGTCTGTTTATAGTTATCGCCGACGTTCACTGGTGCTTCATTCGGTGAGCACTAACCTTACGGCTAATACCCCTAAACTTAACATTCCAGCACTGGTCAGGCCTCACCCCCTATACATCCTCTTACGAGTTTAGCAGGGAGCTGTGTTTTTGATAAACAGTCGCTTGAAATACGTTAGCTGCGTCCCGCATTTCTGCGGGAAGGCCATATTGCGAACTTACGGCCACTGATTTGCCGAGTTCCTTAACGAGGTTTCACCCGTTCACCTTAGCACACTTACGCTTGTCCACCTGTGTCGGTTTGCGGTACGGTTTGAATACTATATAATCTTTGAGCTTTTCTAGGCAGCGCGCTCACTTTAATTGCCAATGCAAGCACTGACTTTTCTTTATCCTCAGATTGCTCCACAGATCAAGAACGGAAATCCGATTATCCGTTGAAATTACTACACTGCGCACTCATTAAAAAAGTATTCAAGGGTCGGAATATTAACCGACTGTCCATCGACTACCCCTCTCGGGTTTGCCTTAGGACCGCCTAACCCTTGGTTGATTACCATTGCCAAGGAAACCTTGGACTTTCGGTGGTCTGGGCTTTCACCAGACTTGCGGTTACTCAGGCCAACATTCTCTCTTCTTTAAACTCCACCTTTGTTTACACGCGGGCTTTACTGCTTAAAGAATGCTTCCCTACCACGCCAATAATAAATTATTAGCATCCATGTCTTCGGTATTAAACTTTAGCCCCGGAAATCTTTGGCGCACTTCGCCCCTCTCTCCTCAAAAGAGGAAAGTTTGGACAGTGAGTTGTTACACACTCTTTAAAAGATAGCTACCTCTAAGCTAACTTCCTGCCTGTCGAGGGCAAAATACTTCCTTCATAACACTTAGTTTAATTTAGGGACCTTAGACGATGATCTGAGCTGTTACTCTTTTGACTACGGAGCTTAGCCCCCGTAGTCTAACTGCCTATGTTTAAAAATATGGTATTCGGAGTTTAGTTAGAAAACCTGGAGAAACTCCAAGGAATTCTATCTAGTGCTCTACCCCCACATTTCACCATAGACGCCAGCCCCAAAGCTGTTTCGGGAAGAACCAGCTATTACCAAACTCGATTAGCTTTTCACTCCTTACCACAGGTCATCCCAAAGGATTGCACGCCTTACGGGTTCGGACCTCCCCTCGACTTTCGTCTTGGTTCATCCTGCCCATGGTAAGCTCGTCTGGCTTCGGGTCTTGAACACACAGTATATTTCGCGCTATTAACACTCGCTTTCGCTACGCCTCCGCCCTATAAGGGCTTAGACAAACTGTGTAGTCAAACTCGTTGGCTCGTTCTGCAAAAAGCACGCCGTCACCCACGACTTGCGTCGGGGCTCCGACTCTTTGTAAGCAAATGGTTTCAGGTTCTATTTCACCGGGGTCATTCCCCTACTTTTCACCTTTCCCTCACGGTACTGGTTCACTATCGGTGATATTGAATATTTAGCTTTGGCCGATAGTTCGGCCTGTTTCCTGCCAGGTTATCATTCCCGACAGTACTCAAGAAATCTAACAAGGAGCGTAAAAGAATTTTTAAATACGGGACTATTACCTTCTATGGTGCCCCTTTCCAGGGTGCTTCTTCTAAAACTTTTACCTAAATGCTCTCCCTCGGCAAACATTACTCGTATCTCGCTATCGCTCGCCACTCGCCATGGAACATGAAACATAGAACATGAAACAAAACGACGATGATTTCTTGTTATGTGTTCTATGTTATGTTGAGTGTCGAACATTAGTGAGACACGAATAGTGCTCCCGACGTTAAACCCTTACAACCCCAATATTAAAAAATATTGGTTTGAGCTGCTCCCTTTTCGCTCGCCACTACTAAGGGAATGTAAAAATTTCTAATCCCTCTTCAGAATTCTCTTAACCCTGCCGCGTAATAATTTTCGTTATGAAAATTGAAGATTTGAAGGCAAAAAATCAGAAAATCGACAAGGTTTATACTATGTATAAGCCGAGAAGATTTTATGATTTTGTAGCCCAAATATTCAATTTGCAATAGATTAATTATTACGTGGCAGGGTTATAAAAAGAGAGAATAAAAATTTTCATTGTTTTCTTTTCCTCCACCTACTGAGATGTTTCACTTCAGCGGGTACGCTACTCTGTCTTGCGACAGAATTGATTTTGTATTAACAAAATCGGGTTTCCCCATTCGGAAGTCCCCGGATCAAAGGTTGCTAGCCACCTCCCCGAGGCTTATCGCAGGCACGCCACGTCCTTCATCGCTTCAATATCCCAAGGCATCCACCATTTGCATATAACCTAATTTTCTTGCGTAAGTGATAGATACAGATTTTATGTATCTTTGCCAGTTAAATATGTAAATCATATTTAACGGGTTTCAACTTATATTTTATGTATGCTTTAGTTACCTACATCCAATTAAATAAGACCCCACGTCTAAAATTAATTGGATTGCCCAGTTATACAACCGGGCATAAATTTTCAATGAACTTGATAAAATTAAAAACCGCCTTGAAGCGGTCGTGCTGACAATAACTTGCCTGCCGGCAGGCAGGCAAAAATCCAGATTTTTACCCGCTTCGCTTTCGCTCCAGCGAGGCGAGTCCGCTTCGTTTTTTTATAGTGGTTTCTAAAATATTTACCATGTACTTGCCATCTTAATTGATTTTAAAATGTATGTCAATAGTAAAAAAAACAACCCCGCAGTTGCGGGGTTGTTTTATAATTAGAAAAAATCTATTTTTGCATCATTTTCTTTTTCATGTCCTGTAAAATTTCCGCCGCGACATCTTTTCCGCCATGACCGATTGCCAATCCCAATCCCAAAGCCAATGCTCCTACAATTCCATAAATTATACTGGAGTATAAAATCTGAACCAGCATGCTATTTGGCAGAAGCTGATCTAATACTAAGAATATTGTAAATATCCAAATTGACCATTTAACAATTGAAGCCGCTAAATAACCATAACCAATTTTCATTCTTTCTACTGCCACTCTGACTAATTTTTCTACTATGTCAGATATGATTACCGCAGCCACAAAAATTAATGCGGCCCCGATAACTGAAGGCAGATAGTTTAAGACATCTGTTAAGAAATCTGCAAACTGAACCAATTTAAGAATATCTACTGCTACCAACAAAGATACCATAACAAAAACCCATTTGAAAATAGCCCCAATAAAACCGGATGGGTCCACATCTATCCTTGCTCTTTGCAGAGCTGTTTTCCATCCCTCTTTTTCAAAGAGTTTGTTAAATTTAATGCTTTTTAATATCTCTGTGACTAACTTGCCAATTCCGACTGAAATTAAATAACCAATAACAAAAACTATTATTGCCAACAAAAGATTAACAACAAATGCCACTAATCCTTGTAAAAATGGTTGAATAATTGCCACTGACCAATCAACATATCCCATAATTTTATAATTTTTAAATTACTATTAGATTTTTATTGCTTTTATCGACCTTTCTTTTAGGTTAAAAGGCTAAAAAGCCTTAAAAACCAACATTTACCTGTTGTATCATTATTTCTTTATTAATGAAGTAAATCAAGCCCCGCCCTGTGGATAACTTATATTTAAATACATTACTGTCCAGGTTCACCTCGAAATCTCGTAGAAAAGTCCATCAGCGTCATGCCCCACAGAATTACTTTTGTAATTCGTGGGGCTCTTTTTTTACTTTAATAAATCTTTAATTCTTTTTGCTTCACTTTCAACCATATCACCGTCATATTCCCCACTATGCGCATGGCTTCCTTTATAAGAAGGTTTTTTCTGGTCCAAGTGTAAATTAAATACAAAAGTATTTAATTTATCTTGAGGAGCCAAAGCGACGAAGAACTTTTCCTTTATGTAAAGATGAAACCTCGGATAATCATTTCTTGTCACTTTCCTAACTATGCTAAATTCGTTCGCTTTTTGAAAGTAAGATGGCGCATAGCCAATCTGTCGCATAATATCATTTATGCTACTGTTTATATTTTTGATTATAAATTCCATTTTTATCCATGTTTAAACTCAATTATCCTTCGACGAGCTCAGGATGATCGAATTTTATTTAACCATGCTTGAATTCGATCACGTCGCCGTCTTTTACAACATACTCTTTGCCTTCTGTTCTTATTAAGCCCTTTTCCCTTGCTTTTGGATATCCGCCGGCTTCTAACAAATCTTTCCAAAATACTACTTCTGCTTTTACAAATTTTTGTTCAAAATCACCATGAATGGCTGCTCCTGCTTTTGGCGCGGTATCTCCGTTTTTTATAGTCCAGGCGCGCGTCTCGTCTTCTCCTGTTGTCAAAAAAGTTATTAATCCCAATAATTCATATGATTTTTTAATTAACACATCAGTACCTGATAATTCCGGCAATCCCAAAGCTACTCTTTCGTCTTTTTTTAAATCCCCTGCTTCATACTCTGTTGCAATATCCAGAATAATGAAATTATTCTGTCCTGAGCCAGGGTGAAGGGCAAAATTATCCAATATTTCTTGTCTCACCTCTTCTGGTTTTCCGTTTAATAAATACAACCTGGGTTTGAAAGTTAAAAGTTGAAAGTTTTTTAAAATTATTGCCTCGTCTTCTGTGAAATTTTCATAAATTAAAACTTTTTGTTGAACTAAATAGTCTTTAGCTTTTTTAAGAACTTGCGTTTCTTTTATTGCTGATTTTTTTCCTGATTTTGCATCTCCCTCTAATCCTTGAATTCTTTTATTAACGGTTTCTAAATCTTTTAAAATTAATTCAACATCTAAAATTTCTTTATCTTTTAAGGGATTTATTTCTTTTTGCGTATTTATAATATCAGGTTTTAAAAAAGCCCTAAGCACATACAAAATAGCGTCTGTTTCTCTTATATTTGCCAAAAATTTATTACCCAAGCCCTCGCGTTCGCTGGCTCCCTTTACTAATCCTGCAATATCGACAAAACCAACCGTGGCGTAAATTTTCTTTTTTGAATTTGATAATTCAGCTAATTTATCAACCCTTTCATCAGGAACCAAAACGACCCCGACATTGGGGTCAATGGTGGCAAATGGATAGTTTGCAATCAGCACCTGTTTTTTTGTTAATGTTTTAAATAGTGTGGATTTCCCGACATTAGGCAAACCGACTATTCCTATTGATAACTTTGAACTTGGCATAATTGATTTCGTTTATGGGTAAACACACCCCTCAATAATCAGATAATGACATATTTATAATTGACTACCAATTCGTAATTCCCAATGCCCATTTTTATTTTTAAATAAATTCTGTCCTTTTAATTGTGTACTCCAAATTGCCTGATTAACACCTTCCACAGAATAACCCTGAGAATCTAAATAACTTTTAAGTTCGTAACCAAAATTTATAGCTTCTGAATCTCCAAGACTTGCTATAATAATAACCTTTTCATTTATTTCTAATTTCTCTTTTAATTGTCTTTTCACCCCATCGTCAACAGACCTTTTTGGTTTTACAAAGTTATTTATGTTTACATTATTTGGACCGAATACATTATTTTGATTGAAATCCATTTAAATAAGTAGTTAATAATAAAATCACTACGCCAGTAATAATAACAGCGATAATATAAATTACTGGATTATTCATAGAAAAGAAAGATTTTCTATTCTTTTGAACTTCTCCTTCATTATTTTCTGTGATATTATTTTGCCCAAATACATTTTTTTGATCTATGTTTTCTATTTTCATTGTTTATATTTTTTAACCAGCTATTTTAAATTGTTTACCAATAGATGTTTGCAATATTTCTATGGTTGCTTTCACTGAAGGATTGCTTGTATTTTTTAGAATTAACCTATCTCCGTATTTATTTAATAATGGAGTTAAGAATTCATCGCCCCAAGATGGAGAAAATGTTAAAACTCCATCGAAATCCACTTCAATAATTTCATTTTCATTTATACCCACAAAAAATGACTGGGATGCCAAGGCCGCCTCTTTTCCTGTTTGACGAGAGATTAATATAGTACCAAATTTTTTTAATTCTATAATCATATAATTTTAATATGTAATTAAGGCTAAACATCCCCTAATACTTTGTTTTGCAGTTTTAATATTTAAATCTGAACTATTAGCATGTAATGTTAATTCTGCATCACCGGTCTGAAATTGTAAATTAATAGGATTTTTAGATATAACATTTCTTACATATTTTAATCCATTTCCCCTTGCTTCAGGTTCTCTGCCGGAAATAATTTCAGTAAACGCTACTTCTACCGCTCTTTTGTGATCCTTCAGTTCTGGCCTAACTCTTTTAAGCGTTTCCAAAATACCCACTCCTCTGTCTGCCAATACTATTTGTTTTTTATTTAAATCGAATCCGAAAAATATACCATGAACATCGGGCCATTTTCCAAGATTATGATCGTAGGAATTATTACCTATCTCTCCTGCCACAGAACCAAGCAAAGAAAATAAATCTTTAGAGTCTTTATTTTGTATCATCAGTCCCGTCATTTTTGTGATACGGGCAAGAAAAACCGAACTGTCTTGGCAATAAAAGTCTTTAGGTAATTCTGTTTCTGACACTGCCCATTCTTCCGCCAGTCTGAATAAATCATCTTTAAAAACTTCCAAATCTTTTCGGCGATAATAACGATTACCTCCCGGCTGTTTTCTTACCGAAGAAAGACGGCCACTTTCATCCCAACGGCGAAGCGTGTTTATCGAAACACCTAATATTTCTGCGGCATCTCCAATAAGTATCAAATCTTCATTATTTTCCATATATTTAGACTATATCACAAAAACAGGTATATTCAAGACACTTCTAAACCTACCCATTTTTATTTAAACCTACTCATTTGGCTCAAAATAAGAAAAAGTGATTTTAGCCTCTTTTTTCAAATTATTTGCAATAAAAAAGCTCGACCGCAATGGCGCCGAGCTATATTTTTTACTAACCCAACCAGTCATCGCGATCCTTTGATATGTTGAATTCTACCATCCTCTCTCCTATTACTTGACGTCTTAATCCGCTTATTCTGGCAACAGACGACTGGTTGCCTTTGGTTTTTCGCAACAAAACTGTGAGATACTTTTTCATCAACTCATTTTTCATTTCTTCCCACCTGGGAAAAAGTCCGTTGATGGGACCTATTCTAATTATTTCATCAGATATTTCTTCTGACTCTTTTTTACCATCTTCCAAATTTTTATTATTTTCTAAATCCAATCCTAAACATTCTTTTTCAATTACTTCTATTTCTCCTGAATGAAATACGGCTCTTTCTACTGTAAGTTTTAGCTCACGAACATTTCCCGGCCAGAAATAGGACTCCATTATCTCTATTGCAGCCGAAGAAAAATGGTGATTGTTTCCCAGGTTTCCAAGAAAATAATTAAACAGCAAAGGAATGTCTTCTTTGCGCTCCCGCAACGCAGGGATAGCGAAAGTTACGGCGTTTAAGCGATGATAAAGATCATCTCTCAACTTGCCATCTCTGACTGCTCTTTCCACATTGGCATTGGTGGCGGCTATAATCCGCGTATTAATCGGAATTTCACTCGTACTGCCAATGGGACGAAAAGTTGTCGTATCCAAGACTCTCAGAAATTTTGTCTGTAAAGTCATGGGCATATTGGCAACTTCATTAAGAAAAAGGGTGCCGCCCTTAGCCACGCTAAGGAGACCCTCTGCCGAACTTTTAGCATCGGTATAGGCTCCGTTGACATGACCAAATAATATACTTTCACAAAGGCTTTCCGGAATTGAACCGCAATCAACGGTAACAAAGCGGTTGCCGCTGCGCCCAAGATCATGTATATACTCTGCCAAATGGTCTTTTCCTGTTCCCGTTTGCCCTCTTAAAAAAAGTATTTCTTCTGAATGAGCGGCTTTTTCCGCAAATTTACGTATTTTTGTTGCTTTTTCGCTTTTTCCGATAATCTCCAACGGTTTTTGCCTTGGCATAATTACCTCCATTCTATTGTCAAAGGTCAAACACAAGACCATCTGGCCTTTAATCCATTAAACCAAAAAATATTATAAAAATCAAGTTATAGAGTCAATACCAATTGGCTTATTAAGTTTAACTGGCTTTGAAGATTATTGATAATTTGCTGCATTTGCTTTAATATTTCTTTTAATTTAACCACTGTATCGTCAGGTACTGTGTTTCCCGTAATAGAAAACACGTTATCGCTTGTGTCGCTGTAGGAATAATTTGGATACCACATTGGGCAATTTTCTTTATTGGTAATAAAATCATTATCGTCTGGCATTCTGTATAAGCATGGAACATTCCCTCCAACGCTTATTTTAACTCTGTAATCAGAAGAATTTGGCACTCTATTTGGCGCCTTCCATGCATATTGGGTTTGGTACAAATCCACTGTGGCAATATGATAAATAAAATTTGGGTCAGAATCTTTAACTAAATCAATAGACGCTTTTTTAAAAAATGGGGCAATTAATGGCTTTGACACAGATTCCGGCTTGCTAGACGCAGATGGAGCCAATTCCCTGCCATCAGCAATAATTGGGCCAACTGTAACACTCCATAATATTGTATTATTATTTTCTTTATTCCAAACTTCGCCTCCGTTCGGGGTTATGACATTCAACTGCACATTATTTGGAAACAAAATTTGTATGGTTTCAGAATCAATGACTCCCGTTTGCGGCAATCCGTATCTTGCTTGAAGATTTTTAACTGCTTGTTCGGTTGCAGGCCCATAAAAACCGGTAACTAATCCTTGCGGATAAATCAATGAATCATTTTTTAATATATTTTGAATGTCTTTAACAAATTCGCCATTCGCTCCTTTTTGAAAATAACCTGGCGGTATATTATTTGTTGTATTTGCAAAAGTAGAAATTGGAAAAAATAAAACACTTGCCAATATAATTGATTTTAAGAATAAACTTTTTTTCATAATTTTTTACTGCTTAATAATACGATTAGCATTTACTATTAAGACGATGTAATTGGAAAATAGTTACAAAAAGACAATAACAAAAGTTATTATTCCAGTTACGGCAAGCTCTAAAAAAGGGGTCATGCCAACGCCGAAAGCTTTTGGCATTTTAGGAGAATATTCCCAACGTTTATATCTAATTGATATCTTTTCGTCCACAAATGAAAAAAATAAACTCAAAATTATAAAATAATAAAATGAGAGCGGAAGTTCTAAAATATTTTTATTTCCAAAAGGAAAGGTCGCGATTAAGTAGAAAATCACTATTAATAAAGCGTCCTTAAATGAGGCAAAAAATAGCAATAATATGCGCTTTTTGGGTGTCCAGTTAAGACAGGTGGAATAAAGGCCGCAATGGCTAAATTCCCAAATAATATTTATCAAAAATGATATTAAAAAAATTCTTATTAAAATCATAAAATATACTTATCGTCATATGTGGCATATGAAATAACTAATTCTTCCCCTTTTTTGATTTTTCTTAGAGTAATAAATGTAAGGCCATTATCAATGGTTTTAATGTTTGGATTTTTTGAATTGTTAACATAAAAAGACATATCTATTGCGTTTAATCCTAATCTTGGAATATAAACTGTTTTATTTTTTTCTATGACAAAAAAATTATCAATCATTTTCAATATCTCCTTATCTAAATCTTTTAATTCGGATAATTTAAATTCATGCCATCTTTGATTTTTAACGCCAAAAAATGGATTGATATTTTTGGGAATACTTCTAACTGCAAAAACACCAACGCCCTCTATTTTTGAGGGCTTTAATCTGCAATAAGTATTTTTTAGGCAATTTAAAACTTCTTTTTTAGACGCCATGAGTAAAGCAAATTTTGAAACTGTATAGACTTATAACGCTGTATTCATATTCGCCACCATCTCGCTCGGAGTGATAATTCGGCCGTAGATTCTCACTTCATCAATTAAGCCGTCCCAGCCCTTGTCGGCAGTGGAGCGGTTGCCTATGTGGAAGTTCTGGGAAGATTCATCTGCGGTGGCTCCGGAGCCGGC
>JACPYG010000001.1 GCA_016196125.1 Candidatus Staskawiczbacteria bacterium
ACTATCGGATTATTCCTTGCGTACGCATAACTGTTTTGGTTTTGTGGGTCGGTAAGTAATTCGACTGGCAAGGTCCAGAACATCGGGTCTTGTGAAATAAACCTTCCGATGTTGCTGTTGTAGTATCTGGCGTTGAGGTAGTTTAGGCCTGTTTCTGCGTCGTACTCCTGGCCAATGAATTTGCGCTGTTCGTTGAAACTGGCGGCCGCCGTAATAGTTGGAAGGAAATAAAAACTAACAACGAGCAATATCAATAAAAAGTGGGAAATTACTATGACATTTCTTTTACTCATCTTGATTAATGTATTAATGTATTTTAAAAACGGTGGCTGTCCCCATTTCCTCCCTATTTCTGCCCCATTTCTGCCATTTCCCCATCATTTCTTACATTCTAATCTCGTAGGAAAAATCTATATTATCACCTCGATTTTCTTTATGAGTAGCATCTTCAAGAATTTCCTCAAATATTTTCTTGTCTTCAAGATTAATGTTATCCAGTGCTTTGTAATTTTCTAGAATCAAATGGAGACCTATTACATTAGATATATTTTTCTTACCGAAGTCACTAAGATCTATTGCACAAAAATCATCCCAGAATGAATTCCAATTTGGGTTATAATCTTTATAGGGGTATTCTTTGGAAAAATGAAAAATATCATCAAAAACAAGGAAAATATCTTTCAAACTTTTAACATTTTTAAAGTCAATATTTAATTTTATGATTTTTTTATTCATAAAATTACTTATTGTCAGTTACTTTTAAAAATGCTGGATCTCCAGTTTTTCCGTAATGTGTATTTGAGTAATAAACTTCCCCGCTCTTTCCTGTAACAAGTCTCTCTACACCCCTATTACTTTTATCATGAGTATCCCAAGATGTGTAATATCCTTTATCTTGAATTGGTAAAAGTGACTTTCCATTTACTGGATCATTTCTGTACTCATGACCATATGGATAATAATGTCCCTCGGGTGATTTCATAAATTCATTACTTTTTAAATGATTGACTACTCCTTGCGTATTTTTTGGCAACGCATTTCTTTCAATGCTTGCCATTTCACTTACCTTCCTCATCATCCCTCCCGCAACGAATGGAACTACGGCTGATAATCCGCTCAATGCTCGATCTGTCCACGAAAGAGAGTTGCCAGAGAAGGTATCTTTCCCCGATATAGCTTCTTTTGCGTCTATGGCATCTCCCAGTACGGGAGTTGAACGG
>JACPYG010000015.1 GCA_016196125.1 Candidatus Staskawiczbacteria bacterium
AACTACATCCGGCCCCACGAAGCCCTTGACTACCTGACGCCGGACGAATATTCAAACAAATACAAAGTCGAAATATTACCAACAAAAAACGTAATCATTTTACAGGCCTAGGGTGTCGGATATCTATCTGAACCTGGACAGGTTATTGTGATTTTTTATAAATAATCTCTTTAATTTTATGACCAAGATGTCTTTCACTAAAAGTCTCTCCATCTTTTTCAAATTGTCGACAATCAAAAACGTATAATCCTTTTTGAGGAATCAAGCCCGCTTTTTTAAATTGATCTAATACATTATTTCTAACAATCCCCAAATACAGTCTTTCGGGGTTATTTACTTTATCTATATCGCGTATTATTTTAGGGCTATCGTCCAATTGTCTCTCAACAATATATATCTTTTCACCAGTCGTTTTATTTCTATCTCTATAAGCTTTCAGAAAATCTTGCTGTTCTTGTTTATCTAAATCAACAAAAACAGTTATATCCTGATTTTCAAATTTTTCTCCAGATGATTTTTCTCGTCTTGTCCGTTCATTATCATCATATTTATATGTAGATCCCCTTTCTGTTTCAAATGATTCAATTTTTCTGAGTTGTTCTACAACTTCTTGTAACTTTTCTTCTTTACGGATTTCAAAATTTTCCGGCATATATCAAATTTTTAATTCCTTAAAATTTTCAGCGAAATTTATCTTTAATATCTGATTATTTTTAGCAGGAGAAGTTCTTAAGTTTAATGAGCTATAATTTATTTGAGCAACTGGAATAAAATAAATTTCTTCATTATCTGGATTATATGCTACCAAAATATCAATTTCTTTCTCGGTATAATGCAATACAGACCAATTATTACTACTTCTACAATTAATATTTAAAATTCCATCTTTTGGAGTTGCATATTTTACTTGAATTCTTAAAAACTTACTATCTTTTTCGGCGACTAAATCATATCTATGGTTTTCTCCATAAGGAAACAGTACCTTGCATCCAAGTTCTATTAATCTCTTAGCAACTGCTAATTCGGCAATATCGCCTTTTATTTTTTTAGATAATATATTCATTAGATATATTATGCCACGAAAATGAGCCGGAGAGAGGATTCGAACCCCCGACCCACGCTTTACAAAAGCGTTGCTCTACCACTGAGCTACTCCGGCAATAATTTACTTTTTATTTTTCCCGTTGACTTCTTTGTCTATCTGCTGGGCTTTTTTTCTTATGCCGTGCAAAAGTTCATCTATCTTTCTTTCTATTTTTAAAGTCAAAACTCTAAATTTAGAAAGTATTTTGTGCAAAAGCATTTGTTTTGAAAACAAATGAAAATAAGCATCGTTTATTTTTTTTTCAATTTTTACAATAAATTCGTGCTTTTTAAATCCATGATGTCCGTTTTTTGGCAAATTAACCAAAATCGGTATTTTCCTAAATAGAATAAAAGCTATTCCAAAACTAGAAACCAAAAAAATAATTGTTACAATTGATTGTATCATTTGAAACTAGAAAATAGAAATTAGTAAATAGAAAATAGAATTTTAACGTTTGTATTCTACTTTCTACTTTCTGTTTTCTATATTCTATAATTAGATTTCGTATCTGGTAAATCTTTTTACCTCAATATTTTCTCCTATCTTAGCCACGGCTTCCTCAATTAAATTTTTAATAGTTTTTGCATCGTCTTTTATCCAAGATTGAGACAACAAAGATACGCTTTCTTTATATTTCTTAATTTTTCCTTCAATAATTTGTTCGGTAATATTTGCTGGTTTGCCAGAATCTTTTATTTGTTCCGCATATATTTTCTTCTCACCGTCTAAAAATTCTTCCGGAATATCAGAATCCTTAACAAATAAAGGTTTCATTGCCGCTATCTGCAAGCAAATCTCATGGGATAGGTTTTTGAATTCTTTGGACTTTGCGACAAAATCCGATTCGCATCTCATATCTAACAGTACTCCTGTTTTAAAATTTGGATGAATATAAGTTTCAATTATGCCTTGCTTAGTTTCCCTTGTTGTTTTTTTGCCAGCCAAATCTTTACCCCAAACCCTCAAAAGTTCTTTGGCTTTCTCAATATCGCCCTGTGACTGTTCTAATGCTTTTTTAATTTCTGTGGGAGAAACTCCGGTTTCTTCTCTAAGTTGTTTAATTTGGTCAATGTTTATCATGAAACATAAAACATAGAACATGAAACAAACGACGATATTTTTGTTATGTGTTCCATGTTATATGTTATGTGAATTACGTATTGTTTGTGAAACTTTATCTAATATATATTTTACAGAAGAAATGGCATCATCATTGGCTGGAATAGGATAATCAGCCATAGTCGGATCAACATTTGTATCTGTTATTGCGACTATGAAAATACCTTTTCTTTTAGCTTCAAGGGCGCAAATAATGTCTTTTTTAAAGTCAGAAATAAAAACAGCTTCCGGAAGTTTTGACATATTCTTTATTCCTTCAAATTTAATCCTTAAAGATTCTAATTCTTTATCAATTTTTAATCTTTCTTTTTTTGTGTATTTTTCAAATTCTCCGGACGCCCTTTTGCTTTCCATTTCCTTAAAATATTCCACTCTTTTTGAAATTGTTTCAAAATTTGTAAATGTTCCTCCCAGCCATCTTTCTGAAACGTAGGGAACACTGCAATCTTCTGCGGCTTTTTTAACTAAATCTTTTGTCTGAATTTTAGTGCCAACAAAAATTATTTTTTTATTATCTGATACCAAATTTGAAATAAATTTTAAGGCTGCGCTAAAATTTTTAGCTGTCTTGTCTAAATCAATAATATTAGTATTGTTTTTAATGCCGGAAACATAATCTTTCATTTTTGGATGCAGTCTCGAAACAGTATGGCCAACGCCTAAACCGGAAGAAAGCATTTCTTCTATATTAATCTTAGTTTCCTCTATTGCCGATTTTTTAGTTGCTTCTGTCATTTTTATAATTAGACCCGTCACTTAACAATAATTCTACTGCAAATTGAATATTTTGGCTGCAAATTACAAAAAACTCTTCGGCTTATATTTCATATAAACCTCATTGCTTTTTGTAATTTTCGTCCCGAAAATCTTCAATTTTCGTTACGAAAATTATCAAGAAACAGGTCTCTTTTTACTTACTTTCTTTTTGCTTAATCTTTCTTTAAACTTTTGAACTCTGCCTAATGTGTCTATCACATTTTCCTGTTTTGTATAAAAAGGATGGCATTGAAAACAAACTTCAGTTTCTATGAATTCTTTTGTTGAACCAACAACAAAACTTCTGCCGCAAGCGCATTTCACAGAAGCTTTATTATAATATTTGGGATGTATGTCTTTTTTCATAATAATAACTATATCGCTCAATAACTAAAATGCTATCAAATTTTTATAATAATTGCAATAGTATAGATAAAAATAATTTGACAAATAAAATTTAGTATGATACTTATATATTAGTGTTGCTCGTTGATAACTAATCAAAAATGTGGAGATTTCCATGATTACTGAAGGTGATCGCCTTGATGTAGCTGATAAATTACTTGACGAATTATGCAAAATTGCAAATAATCCTAAGATTAATAAACATTTTCCGAAAATTATAGAGCGCTTTATGCTCCTTGAAAAAGAAGGGATGTCAGTAACTTATCCCTCTTGCGAAAATACCGAAAACAAAGATAATTGGGTACTAATTGAAGATTATTTTAAGGCCGTTGATAATAATGCCGACAAAAGTTCTCAAATCATGTTTTATCCTATGTTTCCAGAAGATGCCCAATATAGTCAACTTGCTAATTATTATGTTCAAAGGGTATCGTGTTCTGCGTACGGTTGCGAGAGCAATACGATTACAATAAATATGTCGTGTCTCAAAGAAGAAACGCCTCGTTTTTTGGCTCACAATTTCATCCATGAACTCGGGCATGCGCAAATTGCAAAAAAAGAAGGAAGATTATTTAAGAAAGCATCACGCTCTCAAAATGAACGTTTTCAAGAAGAAATTAATATGTGGACTATTGATTATAAATTAATACTTGCTCTCGGTGGAAAGAATTATCGGAATGCGTCAAAAAAAATGGCTTTTGAAATTAATCAATGGTGGCGCCGGGAAAGAGAATGCCCTGGTCATGGAGGAATGGGTATTGCCCTGAAACACTATTTTGGTAATTTACAAGATAGAGACTTTGATAATGAGATTGATATTACTTTTTTTATTTATTGTTGCCTTATGGCTGCTGATTATTATCTTGATAGAGAAAAATCTAAAGAAAAGAAACTGCAAATTATTCAGGAAATTCATACCAGACAATACGATACAGAAAAAAATCTTATGTCAATTTTTTCTGAATAGTAGAAATTTATGCTCATTACCAAAACGGTGATGAGCTTTTTTGTTATTTTTGTTAAACTTTTCTTGATTTTGACCTAAAAAACTGATATCATTTAAATAACATGACTGACAAAAATATAAACCAAGAAAAGCAGGCAGTTATAATAGAAATCCGAGCCGGAACCGGCGGAAATGAGGCTGGTTTGTTTGCGCGAGATATTTATAGAATGTATTCAAAATATGCTCAAACTAAAGGCTGGAGCCAAAGAATTTTGGATTCCAATATATCTGAAATTGGCGGATACAAAGAAATAATTTTTGAACTTGCCGGTCCCGGGTCTTTTGAAGAAATGCAGCACGAAGGAGGCGTCCACAGAGTGCAAAGAATACCAAAAACGGAAAAATCGGGAAGAGTCCATACATCAACTATCACTGTGGCTGTTTTATTAAAACCCAAAAAAACAGAAATAAACATTAATCCAGGCGATCTGCAAATAGACACCTATAAGGCATCGGGTCCCGGAGGGCAATATGTCAATAAGACAGAATCGGCAATAAGAATTACCCATAAACCAACCGGGCTTGTTGTTACCTCGCAATCAGAAAGAAACCAATTGCAAAACAAAGAAAATGCCCTATCTGTTTTAGCGGCCAAGCTTCTGCAAAGGCAAGAAGAACAGGATTTGTCAAAACTTACGGCTGAAAGGCGAGAACAAATTGCTTCTGCAAAGCGCTCCGAAAAAACCCGCACTTACAATTTTCCCCAAAACAGAATCACAGACCACAGAATAAATAAATCCTGGCATAGTTTGGAAACCATAATAAATGGAGATTTGGAACCAATTGTCAAAACATTTAGAAAGTTAAAACAATAAAAAAAGTAAAAAAATCCGCTATGAAACGGATTTTAATTTTAATAAGTAAATAATTTTTACTATTCCTACTGAATTGCGGCGATATCCTTTTCATATTGGGCAGCTATGCTTAAAACAGAGTTTCCATAAAATTCTTCCCATTTTGTCCAAGAGGAACCTGAAAAATAATTCATTGTGGCCTTAAACTCGCCGCTTTTTTTGTCCCCTCCGGAATCCTTTAAATATAACGCTGTCCCTAAAAATGCGTCTCTGATGTCCCACGGGTCGGCAACTCTGCCGGTAATTACTTCAACCTTGTCGTCATATATATTCCATGTTGATGCTATAAATTGCCCCGGCCCCATTGCTCCTCCCCATCCATAGGGAGCGCCATTAGAATACATGACACAAGAAACCGGAGTTTCAAAAGGATCGCGAATCAATCCCCTCCTTTCATTTATATTTTTTATAGTTTCCAAAAAATATGGAATAGTTTTAGGGTTCATTGTTTTTGGCGACACGGCTCCCGTTTTTATTTTTACCCCCGCCCCGGTCTCTGTATTTTTTAAATAACATTGGCCCACATTTTTGCCTAAATTAGATTCTTGGGTTATAACTGCCAATATTAAAGCCGCCCTCACACCGGTACTGCTGGAAGCATATTTTGCAATTTCTAAAGCCTCGCCAAAATTTGGAGCTTCTGAAACACCCAGCAAATCAAAAATTCTAGACCTGATAGTGGCTGCTTTTTTTTCTGTTTCTTTTTTATCTAAAAGTTGCTGCTGATATTGGGCTTCTGTCAATTTTAAATAACCTTCTTGCTCTTTTTTTGTTTTTTCTGATTCTTGTTTCTGCAAGGTTTGAACTTTAACTACTTTTTGCAACTGATCTTTTTCATCATCCATCTTTATCTTTTGGTCTTCTAAATAAGATTTCAAGTTTTTAGTGCTTTCCATAAGGTCAGCCACTTTAGAATTTAATCCTTCCAAATAAACCAAATTATCAAAGAAATCAGAGAGATTTCCATCGAGTAAAATTTCAATTGCCGATTTTTGGTCTTCTTCATGTAGAGACCTCAAAATACCGGTTATCTGTCCCCTGGCATCCTCAATTCTAAAAGAGGTCTTTTCTATTGAAGTTTGGGTGTCTCCTATTTGAAGCCCAAGGTCTTTTACCATTAAATTTCCCTGACTAATCTGATATTCTAAATTTGTCACTTTCTTTTTTAAAGATGAAATCTGTGATTGAAGGGTCTTTTTTTCTTCTGCTGTTTTTGTAAGGTCTTCTGCTATTTTTTGGCTTTCCTGATCATAATAAACCGCGCATTTTTCCAATGTTGATTTGCATTCAAGAGAACTTAAACCATCGCAGCCAGTGCTTGATTCTGATATTTTTTTGCACATTTCCGCCAAATCTTCGGCTAAAACCCTGCTCACCGGCAAGTAAGTAAAAACCGATAACATTATCGATAGCATGGATAAAAATAATATTTTTGTGATGCGAAACATATATTAAAAAAGTTATTTTGGCTAAGTATGAGTAAATTATTTGTTGCCCTGGTTTTTTTGTTGAATTATTTTTTCAGCTTTTTCTTTAAACATCTTTTTTATACGATCTTCAACCTGATGTTGCCAATATAAAAATTGCTGTGGGTCCATTTGTTTTATTGTTACGCTTAAACGGCTTGGCACATTTATTGTATCACCTCTAAATCGTCTATTTTTTCTAACAGAATCTTCTATCCAAAAATCCTGTAATACACCATAAAAAAAATCTTTTGATACCTCTCCTAAATGCAGAACGCTTAATGCTTTTCTTTTTTCTTCTATTTTTTGTTTATAATTTTCTATGGCCTTATTTTCTCCTAGTGTTTTTAGTTCTTTACCGACTACAGTATATACTTCATATTCTTGTTTTTCTTTATTAGAAAGTTCTGACCATCTTTTTTCTACAGCATACTGGTAATATTGTTTTTTTAATTGTTCTATTATTTCTAATTCTTCTATCTTAGAGTTTTCCTTTACCCCATAACGTTCTTTTAAAACTTGTTCGACACCACGCCAGATTTTTCCAAAATCAGAAGTTTTATTTTCTTGTTTATAATAAGGTTTTTCTTGTTGATATTCTTTTGGTTCTTCCGACCTCTTTTCCCTTACTCCAAGGTCATATTGATTTCTCTTATCTTTATCATAAAGGGTTTCAAATGCTTTTTGTATTTTTTTAAATTCCTCTGCGTCACCGCCAATATCTGGATGCGTTTTTTTTGATAAGTCACGATAGGCTTTTATAATTTCTTCTAGAGAAGCATCTTGAGAAACACCTAAAAATTCGTAATAATTTCTGTTTTCTATTTTTGTTTTACTTTTTTCGGCTGTTTTTTCTTTTTTATTAAATTCTTCGTTAATTTTTTTTCTCGCTTGAAGTACTTCCTCCTCTATATTTTCTTTTGGCTCTTCTGGTTTTATTCTTTCAATTTTGTATTTTTCTTTAACTTGAGGCGATTTTTCTGGTGGTCTACCGCCTTTTTCAATAGACGAAACAACCTCAGGTGAAGGTGGAGTAATTTGTGGACCTATTTCTTGCATGATAGTTTTCTTAAAACATATTTATATTCTTATTATAACCATTTTTAAAAAACAATACAGCCCCAAAAGGGGCTGTATAAATATTTTTAATCAGCGAATCTGTGTTATTTCGTTTCTTTTTCTTGCTCCTGCACTTCTTCTACAACTTCTTCTGTTTTCTTCTCTTTCTCTATTTTTTCTACACTTTCTACGTCTTCTTCTATCGGTTTTTTTAATTCTTCTTCAATTTTTTGCTGTTCTACAACGGAAGCGACAATCTCATCCGGTTTTTTTAAAATTTTAACACTTTCAGGCAAAACTAAATCTTTGATTAATATATGGTCGTCAAAGTTTAAAAGCCCGGTTATGGAAACCTTAATTTCGTGCGGAAGATTCTGGGGCAGCGCTTTTACTTGGACTTCTGTGATATTTTTTACCAAAGTTCCGCCAAGGTCTTTTTCGGCAAGAGCCGTTCCAAAAAACACCAAAGGAACCGTGGCTTCAACTTCTTCCTTGAGGGATGCCTGAAAAAAATCAACATGTATAAATTTATCGCTTACCGGGTCTTTTTGAGTTTCGTTAATTAAAACCGGCCTCTTTTTACTTTCACCGTCAATATTTAGTTCAATCAAAGAGCTCTCTCCGGCTTGCCTAAAAACTTTCTGAAAATCTTTATAGTTAATTACAATAGAGGCATTTTTAACTCCGGGACCGTAAACAACCGCCGGAATTTTATCCTGCCTTCTAAGTTCTTTAAGAGATTTTGCCTGCCTGCCGGCAGGCAGGTTTTTCTTTCCAAAATCTGTTCTAATTTTAGCTTCTAAAGAAATCATATATGATTTAAAATACTACTATATTTATTTACAGTTGTAAACCCCTCACTTTTTAAAAAGTGGGGGTAAACCCTACGCCTTATTATCACTGCCAAAAAGTTTTATTTTAGCTTCAACTGCCATTTGCACAGAATTAATTGGCACTTGTAAATATTTATAAGGAGTTATTTCATTGGCATTAATATCTAGACTTTTCCTCAAATTAGAAGTAAAAGCCAATCTTATTTCCGTATTTATATTAATTTTAACAACGCCTAATTTTATGGATTCTTTTATATCTTCTTCCGGAGTGCCAGACCCGCCGTGTAAAACCAAAAGAATGCTAATTTTATTTTTTTCCGCCAATTGGCGTATTTCTTTTAATCTGTCCAACCTAATATGCGGAGAAACTACGCTTATGTCTATTCCATGAAAAGTTCCAACGCTAACAGCCAAAACATCCACACTCGTCTTGCCTAAATATCTAAGAGCTTCATTTGGATCAGTTAAATCCTCTTCTTTGATTTCAAACTTTTCTTGATACAATCTTGAAGCATCATTGCTAAACCTGCCAACTTCTCCTTCAACCACAATCCTTTCCTGCCTGCCGGCAGGCAGGTTTTTAGCAAAATTTACAACTTTTTTGCTAATTTCTATATTTTCTTCTATTGGCAACTTTGACCCGTCAAAATGAACCATATCATATCCTGCCAAAACGGCTGTTTTTAAATATTCAAAAGACTTGCCATGGTCTAAATTCAAAAAAATGGGCAAACCTGTTTCTTTTCTTAAAACATTTCTTATTGCAACCGCTTCTGATAATCCAACAAACTTGCTTTCGCCTTCTGAAGTGCCAAGTATGATGGGCGAATTCAAATTCTTGGCGGCGGCAACTATTCCTTTAACCTGTGAAAAATCAGAAAAATTAAACTGCCCAATCGCCCATTTTTCTTTGTATGCTTTATTCAAGTAGTATTTTAAACTTCTCATAATTTTTCTTTTATAACTTGGACTCTTTTGAATTGACTATTCTTATTCAATAGGCCATTTTTGGCGCCGAATTCGCCCAAACAAGATGTGGAATTTGCCATGCCCAGCTGAATTGCTTTTTCAATGTCGTTATGCCTTATAAAGTCAGAAATAAATCCAGAAGCGAATGAATCGCCGGCCCCGGTTGTATCAACTACTTTTCGTTCCGGCAATGGCTTGGCTCTATAAAGATCTTTTCCATCCGACACCACAACTCCATCTCCTCCTTTGGTCATAACAACTATACCTGAACAAATTTGGTCAACTTTTTTGAAAATTTCATTTTCATTTTCAAAAGAAATTTTCGTTAAAAAACTGGCTTCTTCTTGATTTAAAATTAGAATATCAACTTTATTGAAAATTCTTTCTAATTTTTCTTTTGGCAAAGAAAGCTGGGCAATGCTTGGATTTACAGCAATTTTAATTTTATTTTTATTGGCAAAATCCACAATGTATTCAAATGCTTCACATAACAAACCAGACAACGGCGCCAGATAAATCCACCTGCCTGCCGGCAGGCAGGTTTTTATTTTATTGAATGGAATATCATTTTTCCCCATCAATTCAGAAGCCCCCCTATAAGTTAGAATCGTTCTGTCTTTGCCAGAATCAGAAATAACAATAGAGTGATTTGTTAATTTTTTGTCTGTTTCTAGTATAAAACCGACATTTATTTTTAATTGTTTGAGTTCATTTATAATTTCTTTTCCCGATAGGTCATTGCCAACTGTTCCGCAAAAAGCGGTTTTAAATCCCTGCAAAGCAAAGGTGGCTGCAGTATTTGTTCCGCCGCCTCCGCTGTAAAACTTCATATCTTCCACTTCTATTTTAGACCCTACAGGAAAACAGACTTCTTCTTTTAAAGAGGAATATTTATTGTATTTTAATACTGTCAATTTTTTGGGCCTTACTATTATATCTTGAGTGGCCGACCCAAAAGTTATAATATCAAACATATTTTAATTATTATTTAACTTTTGATTCTATGGTATCAACTAATTGGCTTGGCTCAATTAAAAACTTCTTAAACTTTTTAATATTCTTTTCTGTAATACCGATTTGATATTCAATTCCCCCTCTGTGTTGATGACTTCTTGTCGGATGTTTTTTAACTTCTTTGTTTGTTAAAACCCAATAAATAATTTTATCTACCCAAACGCCGATAAAAACAAAAACATCTGCTATATCCAATTTAATCTGTTGGAAGTTCATCCAGTACGGCTCGTCTGATTCAAAACTTAATGCTTTAGTTTCTAATCCACCGCGAAGTTTTGTATTGATTGCCCGACACGCTTTGACTTCAACTTTTATTATTTTCTTCACTTTTTCAATATAAAGGTCATAATCGCCAGAATAGTTTTTATCAATTTCTTTCGATGGTTTTTTAAATCTCGCGTCGATATCAATCAAATGTTTTTGAGCCCAAATTTCTCCAAAAACACGAGGCGAAATATTATAAAGATTTAGATAAGGATTAGCATTAACATAGGCACTTCTTAATTTTTCATATTCCTCAAAAGTAATAATTTTCTTATCCAACAAATACATCAAACGATACTCGTATTCATTAAACGGATATATTGATTTCAAACCGCTCAAATGAGCTAGTAAATATTTTTTACTTTCTTGGGGTAGTTCTTTAATCCACTCATCAAGTTTTTTATCTAAATTATTTTTGTCCATATTATTTAAACTAAATCTAATAAAGTTGGCGCACCTAATAATTGCTCATCGTTTACTAAAATCTTCCCGTCTTTTAAAATTTTGGTCCTGCCCCAACCGGTTTCTCCTGTGCGTCTAAAATGAAGCAATCTGGCGGCCATTATTTTACAATAATCTGGATCTATATCCATCGTATAACATTTTCTTTTGCTTAATTCCGCTTGTAGTAAAGTGGAGCCGGAATGGCCGAAAAAATCTATAACAATATCTCCCTTATTACTGCTTGCCTCAATAATTCTCTTTGCAGATTTAAGGGGTTTTTGGGCAAAACAGCCCTCTATATTTTCGTGCATCAAATAAAAAACCTGTTGTATATCGTGCCAAACATTTCCCGCTCTAATCGTTAAAGATTTACTTCGCTCAAAATTTTCTGTGATTTTTCCATTAATTTCCTTATAATAACCTTTTGTTTTTTTGGGAATGTCGGTATATTCTGCCTGAACATTAAAAACTGGCTCTCCTTTTTTGTAATAAAGTAATTCTTGCCGGATTGCCATCCAATTTTTCTGCGTTCCATATCCTCGTTGATTTCTCATTGTTATAAAATTTCTAATAATCACTGGTTTTTTTCTCATCATAGTTATAAAATCAGGAAGTGGCTGTAATCCATTTTTAATATCAGCACCAAGCCATATATAAAGAGAAGAATCATCATCGAGGATATCCATTGTGTTATCAACCCATTTTTCGCTCCAATTAATGTATCTATCTATTGGTAATCTTCCAAATTCATCATTTATATCAACATTATAAGGCGGATCTTGAACGGCAAGAATTGCTTTTTTGTCCTGCATTATTTTTTCAACATCTTCTTTTTTTGAAACATCAAGACAGCCAATTCTATGACCACTAATTGGGTCTTCCCAAATTATACCGTATTCAAAACCAGGTATTTCAATTTCTATTTTACTATTTATTTTCTTCTCTTGAACTAATGACATATATAAATAATTTTTATTTTAAAAGCGGTGGCACTTCAAACGATTTCTCTTTTTCTGCCACTGTTAAAATTGTTTTTATTATTGAGTCTGGATTCAAAGAAATGGATTCTATGCCCTGTTCCACTAAAAACTCCGCAAAATCAGGAAAGTCAGAAGGCGCCTGGCCGCAAATACCCGAATATTTGCCTTTTTCTTTGCAAATTCTTACAACTTCTTTAATCAATTCTTTTACTGCCTCGTTATTTTCATTGCCAACACCAGATATTTCCGAATTATCCCTGTCTAATCCTAAAGTTAATTGGGTTAAATCATTAGAACCAATTGAAAATCCGTCAAAAATTTCTAAAAACTGGCTGGCTAAAATAACATTTGAAGGAATCTCGCACATGACATAAATCTTAAGCGACTTAAGATTTATGTCACCCTGAGCCGCGTCGAAGGGTTTCCTTCCTTCGACAAGCTCAGGATGGTTTAAAGCACGCTTTAAACCATTTTCTGCCATAATTTCTAAAACCTTTTTCCCTTCTTCTATTGTTCTGCAAAAAGGCACCATAACCTGCACATTATCTAACCCGAATACTTCCCTGACTTTTTTAATTGCTTTTAATTCTAAAATAAATGCCTCTTTAAATTTTGGGTCATAATATCGTAAAGCTCCGCGAAAACCAAGCATTGGATTTTCTTCTTTTGGTTCATATAATTCTCCGCCAATAAGAGACTTGTATTCATTTGTTTTAAAATCAGAAAATCTGACAATCACCTGTTTTGGATAAAAAGCAGAACCAATTTCGCCAATGCCTTCTGCCAATTTATCAATATAAAACTGAACTTTGTCGTTATATCCCAATGTCAGTTTGTTTATTTTATTTTTTAAAACTGGGCTTAGTTTTTTATAATCTATTAAAGCTTGCGGGTGTATTTTAATAGAATTTGCAATAATAAATTCTTCTCTGGCCAGCCCAACGCCATCGTTTGGTATAAAACTTAAAGCAAACGCCTGGCTCGGGTCTCCCAAGTTCATTGTAATTTTTGTTTTTGTTTTTTTAATATTTGAAATATCTGTTTTTTTAATCTTGAAAGGAATTATTCCTTCGTAAACTTTGCCGTCTTGGCCCTTTGAACAATCTACTGTTATTGCCTGCCCGGTTTTAATAACCTTTGTGGCTCTGCCAGACCCAACAATGCAAGGAATGCCTAATTCACGCGAAACAATAGCCGCGTGAGCCGTTCTTCCGCCAGAATCTGTAACAATAGCCGAGGCCATCTTCATTGCCGGCACCCAGTCCGGGTCTGTCATGGTGGTTACCAAAACTTCGCCCTTTTTAAATTGCCTAATGTCTTTTGCGCTCAATATTCTCTTGGCCTTGCCTGAACCAATTTTATTGCCAACACTAAGCCCCTGCGCTAAAACTTTTAGATTTTCCTGCCTGCCGTTATCTAACACATAATCTTCTAATATGCTTAGATTTTTTCTGCTTTGAACCGTTTCGGGGCGCGCCTGCACAATATATAATTTGCCGTCTTTGCCGTCTTTGGCCCATTCCATATCCATTGATTTTTTGTAATGGTCTTCAACGATTATTGACCACTTAGCCAAAGATAAAATTTCTTGGTCGCTTAAAACAAATTTTTCTCTGTCTTTTATAGGAGTCGCAATATTCTTAGTTGCCGCCCAATTTTTTTGGGCGAGCCTCGTCCCTTTTGGGCGGGGTTTTTCATTGTAAATCATTTTTATTAATTTTGACCCAACTTTTTTTTCTACAATGGGACTAAAACCCTTTTTAAGAGTTGTCTCAAAAACATAATACTGGTCTGGTTCAACTCTGCCCAAAACTATATTTTCTCCAAGGCCATAACTGGCATTGATTAAAATAATATCTCCAAATCCAGATTCAGTATCGCAAGAAAACATAACGCCAGACGACTCCAGGTCGGACCTTACCATTTTTTGTATGCCAGCCGACAAGCCCACTTTTGTATGAGAAAAACCCATTTCTTGCCTATACACAATAGCTCTGTCTGTAAAAAGCGAAGCAAAACATTTTTTTACGGCTTCCAATACATTATCTGCGCCTTTAACATTTAAAAATGTTTCTTGTTGGCCGGCAAAACTGGCGCCTGGCAAATCTTCTGCTGTTGCAGATGAACGCACAGCTACATCAACCCCGTTAGAAATTTTATTTCTAACGGGGTCAATATTTTCTATCCCGTAAGATTGAGATAATTCTTTGTAAGCCGACACAATGTCTTTTGAAAGTTCTTCCGGCAATCTGGAATTTAAAATAAGAGACCTGACTGCTTTTCCTTTTTCTTGCAAGCTTTTTATATCGTGGATATTAATATCTTTTAAGATAGCATTGATTTTCGGAGTTAATCCGGTTTTATCTAAAAAATTAAAATAGGCGACAGATGTCGTGGCAAAACCGTTTGGAATATTTACTCCTAAAGATATTAAATTATTAACCATTTCTCCAAGCGAGGCATTTTTACCTCCAACTAAAGGAACATCTCCAATTCCTATTTCACGGAACCATAAAACATTCTTGCCCCGTAGTGAGCTTTGCTCTACTACTTGGGGTTTTACTGATTTTTCCATATTATGCATTATACCATTTTTTATAAAAACAAAAATAGTGAGGTGTAACTTTCTACTTGACAAAATATATTAACAGTGATATGATTAAGTTGTAGACTGGAACCTTGATTTTAGCCCATTTCTGGGCACGGCTAAGGCAAAGCCGAATCACCTGCTCTTTAAGAAAGGAGTATTGCCATGAACAAACTGTTTGGCGGGCTTGGAATTGTTGTGCTGTTCATCTTGCTTATGGCTTTGAAGTCGTCTTGCTTCGACACAGAACCTGCCGCACCTTCGCCGTCAGAAGTCAGCCTATCAAGCGAAGATACGCTGGAGCTCCGTTCAGAATTGGCTGAAAAAATCAGGGCAAAGGAAAAAGCCCTGATGTGGCAACGTATTTACGTTGCAGGGCAGACGAAAGGAACTCGTCGTCATAGCATCGCCTTTAATGTGTTAAAGGCGATGGAGAGGCAACTTCGAGCCATGGGGCATGAGCTCAAAGAACTGCAGAAAAAATAAAAAAGGGCGGAAGCCCAAAACACATGCGCCCAGAATTGTTTTTTAAACAATTTTGGGCGCTTTTTATTTTATAGTTTAAATTAAAAAATTAGATATTATATTCTCTTTCCTACGAATTCCGCAAATTCGGCCAATCGGCAGGCATAACCCCATTCGTTATCGTACCAACCGATAACTTTTATTAAGTTATCTTGTACCATCGTCTCTGCCAAGTCAACTATTGCTGAATGAGTATCTGAAATAAAATCAGAAGACACTAACTCATTTTCTTCAATCCTCAAAATTCCTTTTAATTCCTGTGTTTGCGCCGCCGATTTAAACAACTCATTAACTTCTTCCTTTGTTGTCGGTTTTTCTACATTAACAACCAGATCCAGCAAAGAAACTATCGGCGTTGGCACTCTTATTGAAATGCCGTCTAACTTGCCGTTTAACTCCGGAATCATCTTGCCAATTGAAATTGCGGCCCCGGTGCTTGTTGGGATCATATTTATCGCAGCCGCCCTGGCTCTTCTTGGGTCGCGATGCGGCAAATCCAAAATTCTCTGGTCGTTTGTGTAGCTATGGACTGTTGTCATAAATCCCTTAACAACCTTAAAATTATCATTTAAAACTTTTACCATTGGAGCCAGGCAATTGGTCGTGCAAGAACCCATATCCATAACATCCATTTCTTTTGCATTAAAATTATCTTCATTAACTCCCAAAATAAAACCGGGAACTTTTTTGTCTTTGCAAGGAGCTGAAATTATAACTTTTTTGGCCCCGGCTATAACGTGCTTTTTTGACCCTGCAAAACTTGTAAAAAGACCTGTGCACTCTAAAACTATATCAACTTTTAATTTTTTCCATGGCAATTTTTCCGGTTCCTTTTCTGACAAAACCAAATACTGCTTTCCACCCACTAAAATGGCGTCTTTGGTAAAACTAACCTCCTCCGCCAATTTACCATAAATAGAATCATATTTTAAAAGATGGGCTATTGTTTTAGTATCAGTTAAATCATTTATTGCCACAACTTCCAAATCAGGGCGGCTTTCTATTATTCTCCTAAAAGTTTGCCGTCCTATGCGACCAAATCCGTTTATGGCAATTTTAGTCATTGTTTTATTTTTAAAATCTTGTCTATTTTTGGCTTATTAAACCCAATTACAATTTGCCCGTCAATATCAACCACCGGAACACCCATTTGATTTGATATTTTTATCATCTCCTGTAAATGTTCATCGTTTTTTGAAACATCAATTTCTTGAAAATCAATATTCTGACTTTTAAAATATTCTTTTAAAGTCACGCAGTATACGCAAGTTGGAGTAGTATATATTTTTATCATATTATGCCGGATTACAATTAACATTATTTGCTCCAGAGTTTACGGAATTACCCGGTTTGGAATATGTTTCCGAAAAACTGGTGGCTGCTTGGACTGTATTTAATGTTTTGGAACAATCTTTTGATTCATTTTTAGAACCGTAACAAATCAAAGTTTTAAGCGCTTCTGATGTTCTTCCCCCAAAATCAAATTCCGAAGCTACCTGATTATTTAAAACCAATGTTGGTGAACCCTTAATATCGTATTTCGCATTTAAGTCAAAGTCTTCTTTTGCATAAACCAATCCTCTGTTTTTATCTGAAGTGCAACCGTTTAATTTATTATTATCAATGCCTGCCGAGGTTAAACATCCCGCTGTGTCGCCCGCTTTAATATAGCAAGAAACATAACTCCAATACTTGCTTGCCTGTTCTTCCCTAATGCAAATTTGTCTAAAATTTTCTTGCGCTTCTGCGTCTCCATGCATGGCAATTACTCTGCCATTTGAAATAGAACCAATATATCTTACTTTAATATTTTGAGTTAAAGATGGAGCTGAATTTACAACATCATTTAAAGCCCTTTGCATTTGCAATCCAAACGGACATTGGCTGACAATATAGGCATCAAGTTCTGCCTTATCTGCTTTTACGACATCGGCTTTGGTTTTTGTGGGCTGGTTAGGAGGATTATTTGCCGGCTGATTGCCAGAATCGGAGGTTTCTTCTAATTTAATAGATTCTGGAAACAAAAGCTTTCCGTCTTTTGTCATATATGAATCAAATTCTTTTCCTTCTATGCTGATTTTTACTTTTACCAAACCGCTTTCTTCCGAAACATCAACTAAAACAGCCTTTTGGCCGGATAATACATTATTATTAATGTAGTCAATTCCCTTTTTAGCCAAATCTTCTTTTGACATGCCGCCAGATGTAAAGCTTTTTATTTTATCCAAAAACTGGCCAGAACTTTCATTGGTTAAAATCAAAGCCCCGGCAATGGCAATGGCAATGATTGCTATGCCCAAAGACAGAACATTTTTATCTAAGTTTTTAAATAAATTCATAAAGTTAAATTTTGACATGATTATAAATTCTTAATTTTATAAAACGGAAATAAGGATATTTACGCACATTGGTTGATTATATTATAATTTTATTTTTCATGCAACTGTGGAAAAATATTTTTTACTTCTCAAACTAATATCATTATTAAACTCATATTCAAGCAAGGCTCCGAACGGCAACTCCACATTGACAATATCTTGATCGGCAATTTCTTCAATATATTTTATCAGAGCCCTTAAACTATTGTGGCTTGCCACAAGTAAAACATTTTTTCCTTGCTTTAAATCTTTCTCCACATATTTTTTGTAAAAAGGCACTGCCCTATCATATACGTTCTTAAGCGACTCCCCTTCTGGCGGCTTACTATTAAATCCTCTTCTCCACAATTGAACTGTTTTATAACTATATTGTTTTATTATTTCTTCTTTATTTAATCCTTGAAGTTTTCCGTAATATCTTTCGTTTAAATTTTCAGAAACATATACAGGCACGTCATTTTGATTTAAATCTGTATAGTTGCCCCATTTTTGCATTTTCCCGCCGTCAAGATGTAAAAATAAAGGATATTTATTTGGAAATTGCTCAAAAATCCTCAAAATAGTTTCTTCGTTTCTTATTAAGGGAGATGTATAGACAACATCGATTTTTTCTGTAGCCAATTTATCTGCAACTTCTTTTGCCGCCAAAATTCCCTCTTTTGACAATGGATTATCAACCCAACCGGCAAACTCGTTATCTTCATTCCATTGTGATTTTAAATGCCGAAGCAAAATTAATTTAGCCATATCTTTATTTCAATAATTTTCTTCTTTTTCCATGTCAATTTATGTTATGATTATCAATTAAATAATGTCTTCTGTTCTTGTAAAAATTGCTTTATTCTTTGTTCTGATAAATTGCAATACTTTTTATCTATATCATAACCAATATATTTTCTATTAGTTTTTAATGCGGCGATACAAGTTGTTCCAGCACCAGCAAAAGGATCTAATACTACATCTCCTTCAAAAGTATAAAGTTGAATTACGCGATAAGGTAATTCGATGGGAAATGGAGCAGGGTGGTCAATTTTTTTTGCCCTCTCGGTAGAAAATTTCCAAATACTTTTTGTAAATGCCAGAAATTCCTCTTTCGTTATAGTATTCTTTTTTTTCTGCAAATTAGAACGAGTAAAGGTATCCTTACAAAAAACAAGAATATACTCGTGAACATCTCGCAATACAGGATTATTTGCTTTTAAGTAGGATCCCCAAGCGGTTGATGGACTTGCACTATTCTCTTTATCCCAGAGAATTTCGCCTCGCATTAAAAAACCGAGTTCGTGCATATCTTCAATAATATAAGTATGAAGCGGTAAATATGGCTTTCTGCCTAAATTAGCAATATTGATACATACTCTGCCACCAGGAACTAAAACTCGATATGTCTCTTTAAACACTCTTTTTAATAATGCCCTGTATTCTTTGAGAGATAAATTTTTATCATAATCTTTACCAACATTATAAGGAGGAGAAGTAACCATTAAATATACGCTATTATCGGGAAGTTCTGTCATAGTTTCGCTACTTTTACAGAAAATTTTATTTATATTTTGAGTAAGTATTTGATTTTCGATATAATTAACATCTTTTCCGTTATTTAATCCTTCATATAACCGACCTGCATAAAACACAGTAGAATCGTGGTTTATTTTTGCAGGGGCGCCAAATGAACTTGTTTTGGAACTGTTAGTAATTTTCATTGCGTTTATTTGAATTTAATTCTCTTTCCAGTAATCAACCCATTTTTTATATGGATTATAATCTAAATTAGTTTTTACCCAATGTATTTTGATAGAATTTATTCCTTTAGAATTAATTATTTTTGATAATGCTTCTTCAGTAATTTCAACTCCCCTTGGATTTGTACCAGGTTTAGGAAGTTTAATATATTTTTTACGACCCATTTCTTTAAATATTTTTTTCTGAACTTCTAAAGGAATATAATAAAATCCTCCGATAGAACCCCAATTTATTTGGACCAATAAAATATCGCAGTTAGGATAATAATTCTCACGAAACTCTTTCGCCTTTTGTGCATCTACCGTCCAAACTAATTTTACACCATTAAATCCTTTGTCAGTAATTGTTTTTATAGAAATCGGCTCTTTAAATAATTCCACATCAACCTCTGCTTTACATTTTCCTTTCCAAACCTATGAATTAACAAGGCAACAAGCATTCTTTCCCTGAGGGAACCTACTTCCATTCCAATCTTACCGGCCCTTGAACTTTCTATTTCTGTAATTTGGAATAAATATGGCAAACGTTTTTTAATTTTATCTATAAGCCCTTCGTCCTTAAATATTTTTACCAGATGGTTTATCATTTTTATTTTTTATGTAATTCTCTCTCTATTTCTAATAACCTACTGTATTTTACCATTCTTTCGTCTTTTGCGGGAGAGCCGGATTTTATAAAGTCGGCTCCAATACCTACTGCCAAGTCGGCTATGAAGTCATCCATTGTTTCGCCCGACCTATGGCTTACTATGGTTTTCCATCCAAATGACTTTGCCAACTTTGACGCCTCTATTGTTTCTGAAACCGTGCCAATTTGATTTAATTTTAAAATAACTCCATTGCAAGCCGATTTATTGTGAGCTTCTTTTATTTTTTTAATGTTTGTGGTTGTTAAGTCATCACCTATTATGCTGATTTTTAAAGAAAGTTCTTTTGTAATTTCACGAAACCCCTCCCAATCGTCTTCTGCAAATGGGTCTTCAATAAACATAATGGGAAAACTATTTGCTATCTCTCTGTAAAAATCCAAAAGAGCCGAACGGGCAAATTCTTTTTTATCCAATTGATATTTACCGTTTTTGTAAAATTGAGAAGCGGCGCAATCTATGGCAATTTCTACTTGGCCTGCCGGCGAACCGGTTTCTATTGCGCTTTTTAATAAAAGAAGAGCTTGCTGAGTGCTGTAAATCTGAGGGGCAAATCCGCCTTCGTCGCCCATTGCAGTTGATTTTTCTCCGTAATTTTTTAATAAAATTTCTTTTAGGCTTAAAAAAACTCCGTTTGCCGCCATTAAATTTTCTGCAAAAGATTTTTTTTGCGGAACCACCATAAACTCTTGTATATCCAATTCATTTTTAGTCCCTACTTCGGTCGGGATCCTTTTGACATGAGCTCCGCCTTCTAAAATATTAAAGCTAGGCAAAGGCATTTTTAACAGACCGTAGGCGCCAGATAAAATAGCGATATGTTGATACAAAGGAATTTTTTGGGCATCAGCTCCGGCGCGGCAAACAGCCATTGAAACCGCCAATATTGCATTAGCTCCCAGTTTTGATTTATTTTCAGTTCCATCAATATCAATTAAAAACTTATCAATTTCTGCCTGGTCAATTACATTATAATTTTTTAATTTTGGAGCAATTATTTTATTTACGTTTTCTATGGCGTCATTCACCCCTTTGCCGTCTTTGTCTCTTAGTTCCAATGCTTCATTCTTGCCAGTAGAGGCTCCCGAAGGAACAGACGCAACAAAACTCCCCTTTTCAGTTTCTAACTCAACCTCAACGGTAGGATTCCCCCTTGAATCTTTAATCTCACGAGCATGAATATTTTTTATTTTCAAGTGAGTGAGCATATAAAAATGTAACGCATTATATTTTTATTAGCGAGCGAACGCCGAAAATATGCTTTGCATATTTTATTCATGTTTATTCTTCTTTATGTATTCGTAAGCCGATAAGGCCGCTATAGCTCCCTGCCCTGAAGCCATCACGATTTGTTTATAACGGCTCACATTGCAGTCACCGGCAGAAAAAAGGCCTGGAGTTTTTGTTGACAAAGTTTTTGGGTCAAAAATTATTTCATCTTTCTCGTCTAAGTCAACTAAATCTTTAACAAAATAAATTGATGGCACATATCCAATCTCGACAAAGACGCCATCTACTTTTAAAGTGACTTCTTTATTTTTAGTCAAATCTTCATAAGTGATTGAATTTACAAAATTTTCCCCGTCAATTTTTAAAACTTTTGCATTTGTTATAATTTCAATATTTTTGTGTTTTAAAACCAAATCCTGATTTTCCCTGTCCGCCTTGACTTGCAAAGAATATTCTAAAATATATATTTTTTTCACATAATTTGATAAGAATAACGCTGATTCAAAACCATTATTTCCTCCGCCCACAACGGCAATTATTTTATTTGAAAACAAGGGCCCATCGCATAAAGAGCAATAACTTACCCCCTTTCCGGCAAATTCTTCTTCTCCCGGAACTGAAAGTTTTTTTGATTCTGCGCCAGAAGTCACAATCACAGAAATTGATTCATAAACTTCGCCTGATTTTGTTTTGATTAAAAATTTACTGCCATCTTTTTCAATTCCAATCACTTCATCGTGCTCAATTTTAAGATTATTGGCCTTTAATTGCTTATCATATAAATTAACTAAATCGGGGCCGGAAATTTTACTGAAACCGGGGTAATTTTCAATATCAACCGCTTTTTTGGCCACTTGGCCTCCAAGATCTTTGGAAATAATCAACATTTCTAATCGCTGCCTTGCGGCATAAATAGCAGCCGACACGCCAGCCGGTCCCGCGCCAATGATAATTAAGTCATAAATATTTATTTTATCTACCATATATTTTTATTATATTCTAAATGTCGGAAATAAGCATATTTTTCAATTCGGGTTGGCCGTGGGTTTGCCTGCCTGCCGGCAGGCAGGCAGGGCGGACGTTGAAAAATATCCTTATTTCCGACAGAGCTATTTTATTGTTTTTAAATATTGTTTTAATTCTTCTTTATATCTTGGGTCTTTTAAAGAGAAATATAGAAATGATTTAAGCCATTTTAATTTATCTCCGCATTCTAGCCATTCTCCTTTTAATTCATATCCATAAATTACTTTTCCGTCTGAAAGCATTTTATCAAAAACTTCAGCTAAAATTATTTCGCCTTTCTGGGAAGGAACGGCTTTTTTAAGATAACCGAAAACTTCCGGAGTTAAAATATACTTTCCCACAATGGCTAAGTTTGAAGGAGTATTTTTAGGGTCTGGTTTTTCTATTATTTTTTTTATTTTAAAAAGATTATTGGCTATTTTTTCTACAGAAACTACACCATAAGAATGCAGTTTTTCTTGAGGCAATGATTTTAGGGCAATAACCGGAGAACCGCAAGTTTTAAATATATTTATTAGTTGCAATATGGCTGGTTCTTCTGCATCAATAATATCGTCTCCAAAAGAAACAGCAACGGGTTCTTGGCTTTTATTTTTTGCCGCCTGCAATATGGCATGGCCATCGCCATTTGGACTTTTTTGCATAACAAAAGAAAAAGAAATGCCCTCAAAAATCTTTTCAAAATCACGAAGCTCTTTTAAAATTTGTTCTCTTTTCATTCTCACTAAAACCTTTTCTATATTTGGCGATTTTTTAAAATAATCTAAAATCATTTTTTCTTTCGGATTGACAACAAAAACTATCTCTGTAATGCCGGAATTTTTAATCTCTTCTACGATGTATTGGATAACCGGCTTATCAACCAAAGGAAGGAATTCTTTTGGCACTGCTTTTGAAAGAGGCAAAAATCTTGTGCCAAGTCCTGCAACTGGTATGATAGCTCTTTTAATTTCTAATTCTTCTTTCATGTATAAAATTACTTATTATGATTTAAATTTTACTCTCCTTAAAAAGGCGGGAATTTCCCATTCTTCTTCTTGCAGAAGTCTTTTATCTTGTTCCAAAGCTTCAGCTTTTTTAATCTCTAAGGCATTTCTTCTTATGGTCTTTTTGATTTTAACATTTACAGGTTCTGCAACAATTAACTTGCCGGATGTCTCTGCCGCAACTTGGTTATTATTCAAGATATGATCAAGACTGATATCAGATAATGTATTTTTAGGCAATTTTTGGGCAATTCTTGCCTGCCTGCCGGCACCTGCCTGCCGGTAGGCACGGGGTAGGCCTTTGCCCTTAGTTTTATGGCCGAAGGTTTTTTTAACTTTTTGCTCTTTTTTAGCGACAACTTTTGCATCTGCTTTAATGACTTTTTTTATTGATTCATTTGTTTTTGACGGCCCTGTTATTAGAATAGTCGTTTTAATTTTATTTTTCGCTTTTACATCTTTTGAAATCCCAAAAATTATTTTTGCTTTTGGATTTAATGCGGCGATAGATTTGCTTATTTTTTCCACTTCAATCATATTCAAGCCGGACCCGCCAGAAATATTAAATAAAATCTTCTCTGCTATAAAATTGTTGTTTTGATATAAAGGATTGATGAGAATTTTTTCGACTGTTTCTTTAACTTTATCTTTGCCAGAGGCATTAACTGTATTCAAAAAAGCAGAATTTCCAGAGCCATCTAAGATTGTGCGAAGATCGGCAAAATCAATATTTATCAATCCAGGGTTATAAATTAAATCAATCAAGCTTTCCAAAGATTCTATAAGGCTTTTATTAACGGTAGAAAATGCTTCTGTTATAGATGTATCATTGCCGATAACCTTAAAAATTCTTTCGTTTGGAATAGTAATTGAAACATTTAAAGAACTTTTAAGTTCCTTTAAGGATTTTAGGGCTATTTTTGATTTATTTTTACCTTCAAACCTAAATGGAAGCGTAAATATGCCAAGCGTGATTCCGCCGAACAATTTTGCGGATTCGGCAAAAACCTTAGTGGCTCCAGAACCCAATCCTCCGCCCAATGAAGCGATTAAAATTACAATATCCTGATCTTTAAAGAGTTCCGTAATTTTTTCTTTTTCGGATTCTGCGGCTGTTCTGGCTATTTCCGGATTCACTCCGGTTCCTAAACCGTGAGTAAATTCCTTGCCAAACCAAAAATATTTAATGCCTGTTTTCTTTTTTAAAGCTCTAATATCCGTATCTGCAATGACAAATGTCGCTTTATTTACTGTTCTGCCAATTTCAGAAACAATTGACCCGCCGCCTCCGCCAATTCCAACCACCTTAATTCTGGCGCGAAACAGAGCCTCTGCCGGGAAAGCCGATATATTTTCTTTTTTAATAATTTTGAGTTTTTTTAAAACTGCTTTCTTTTCCGATTTTATTATAGTTTTTTTCTTTACGTTTTTTTTGGGTTTAACAGGTGGCTTAATTGTTTTTTTAATATGTTTTCCCTTTTTCTTTTTTGGTTTAACTAAAACTCTCTTCGGAGATTTTACCTTTTTATTTTTTTTATTTGCCCGAATAAATAATTTTGATTTTGCCGAAATTACCGCTTTGCTGTATTTAATCGGACGAACTATTGCTTTTTTCTTCATTATTTTTTTCGGCCTCTTGGTTGTCATTGGATTAAGTGTACCCCGTTAGAAAATTTTTTCAAGTACTCAATAATAACAATAATCTCTTAAAATTTTCTAACGGGGTGTACTTATTTAAAGTAGTTTGTCAAAAAAAGAGCCGCGAGTTTCACCTCAACGGCCTATTTTGCTTTTAACTACCTGCAGACAGGCAATTTTAATTTAGGCAATTTGTTTTTACAGCCCTGTTCGAGCCAGAAATTCTTGGCCGTAGCCAAGATCGGTGCGAACTGATTTTGGCCCTCGCTCTTTGCAAATCGGGCATTCATCTTCTGGATACATCATCATATTAATATCAAGCAGAGAAAATAATTCGGGAACTCTAAGAGTTTCGGCGGTCACTTTGCCTCCGCTTCGGTTGCAAAGCGCCCCAACTCCAACCACTTCTCCGCCTGCCTGAATAACGGCATCGCGCGTCTTAGAAACAGTTATGCCGGAATTAATAATATCATCAAGTATCAGACACTTAGCGCCTTTCACATACTTATCATAGCCGCGTTTAATAACGCGCCGGGTTCCGGTTTTAGCGGGAAACATAACCTCAATTTGCGACCCAAAGTGACCCAAAAAATCCGGCTCACCTCTAATTTTCACAAACCCATTGGCTAAAAATTCTCCGCCGCCACTATTTAGAACAACTTCTCTTTGTTCAAAAATATCTTCTTCATCGGCGTAGATAGACAAAACTTCTGTCTGAAAATGGCGCTTGTCCAACCAAAAGGCTGTCCACTGCGACAAAATCACGGCGCCAACAGTGGGGCCAACCACTATTTTTAGTTCAACATGACGAAAATGATTGGCTATTTCGGCGCATAAATATTTTACGAATCTTGTATAGGGATAAATTGCATCTTTGTTGACATAGTCTGAACCATGAAACCATCCCGTTTCTTTTTTAGCATAAACAAAATGGTCGTCGGTAATAATTGCGTTCGCTTTGGAAAAAATATCCAATATTGCCTGCTGTGTTAACATATCATATCTCCTTTTGGGCTTGAGTGATTTCTTCTGCAATTCTTTTTGCGGCTTCAACTGGTCCACCAATTCCAACAGGCGGCTTGGTAATAGGCCTGCCAATAACCAGCATATCAATTCCATCTTTGATTGCTTCTGCTGGAGTCATTTGACGTTCAACATTTTGATCGTCTTTAACCCTTTCTCTTTCCTCTTTGGTAGCCGACCATTCTGGACGAATATTAGGACAAGCTATGATCAGCTTGTCAAAATACCTGTATCGTCTTAGCATCAGGCCTTCTTTTGGCGCGCAAATCACGCCATCGGCGCCATTTTCAACCAGTATTCTTGCAAATTGGTCAACTTTTGAAACTGGATCAGCGCCAAAAATTGAAAAGCATTCGTCTTTATCAATTGATGTTAAAACAGTAACACCAAAAAGCTTTGAAACGCCTTTGTTGGCAACCGCTGTTTTAATGGCCCTCTCGCCAGCCGAAACATGAATATTAATCATTTTTACTCCCAATAGAGATAATGTTTTCACGGTATTTTCGACAGTATTGGGAATATCAGCCAGTTTTACATCCAAAAACGCTTTTTCGGGACCTATTTTTTTAGCTAAATTACGGACTCTGTTAATTAAACCAATTGATTCGTAGCTGCGCGTCAAAAGCAAATTAACCATAGTAGAATAAATTGACTCAAATCCAATCTTAAACACCCCGACATACGGAGAAAGAATATCTACTAAGTTCTCCGCTTTTTTAATATCTGAAACATCCAACGGCAAAATAATTCTTTCGTGCGGTTCCATACAAACCTCCTATTTAATTGTCAACGAACGGAATTCCTGCCAAACATGGGCAAGACCACTGGCTCTTTGTACCAAAACAAACTTCAAAAGTCAAACTTCTGCTTTTTATTTCAGTATTTCCACAATTTTATTTCTCGACGCATGGCCTGAAATTATTTTAACGCAAGATGAACCAGTTTTAAAATACACTGCCAAAGCATTTTTTATGGCATTATTTGCTCGGCCTTGCAACGGCGGTTCTTTTACAAAAACAACATAATTTTGCTCATTAATTTTTTCTATCTTTTCTTCTTTTGAGTTGGGTTTTGCCTTTACAAAAATTTTCATTCAAGTAGAGGGTTTATTGCTTTGCCTTCTCCAACTAATGTGATTTTTTTGCCGAAAACAAACAGGGCCTGTTCGTCGGTTAGAATACGAAGTTTCTTTTTGATTCCTGAAGGTTTCTGTTTTATTATTTCGGCATCTTCTGGCTTATAATGCACAAATATATTTGATTTTACGAGCCCCAAACCTTTTAAACTCATCAGTCCAAATTTATCCTTGTTGTTTTTCCAGCTGGCTGTTTCAATAGATTTACCAGCAACAATAGAACCTGCTGAAACCCCTATATAAATAATGCCCTTGGTAAGCAATTTTTTAATTATTTTATTAAAACCGCTTTTACGCATTTGTTTTAATAAATAAAAAACGTTTCCTCCCTGAACATAAATAATATCTACGGCCTCCAATATTTTCATTAATTGACTTTTATTCTTGCCTTCAATATCAATATCTTCCACATTAAAACCGGCTTCTTTCATAAGCTGCCTGTCTTTATCTGTATAAGAAGTATCTTCTTGGACTTTTGAGGCCGTAATAATATGAGCAACCCTGACTTTATCTGCCGGCTTTGAAAGAACCGATAATATTTCTTCTTTGGTCCCTGCCATTCCAGATGAAGTCAAAAGCAACATTTTTGGTTTTCTGCTTTCTATTAGTTCATTAATAAAACCAATAAACACTCCGCAAGCTATAATTGACAGTAAAATAGCAATTAATCCAACAACAATTAAACCAAATGGGGTAAGGAAAAACTCCAAAACAGATGTTTTAAAAAACTCCATTTTTAACAAAGGCATTACCCAATATATATTTAATATTTCTATCAAGCTGAATTTTTCTTCCTTGCCGATAGACAAAACATACTTGCCCCTATTTTCGTAACTAAAAATAGTAATTTTATAATCTCCGGAAGAAAGATTTTTTTCAAACTCCGGACCTAAAAAATAATAATCTCTGCCAAACGGCTCATAAAATTCTTTCCATAAAAAATCTGTCTGGCCGTCAATAAAAGAGATTTCTTCATCTTCAGCCTGCCCTGAGGTTGTCGGAGTATTTTTTACTAAAAATATCTTTGCCGAATATCTTCCGTTTGAATTTGAATATGCCGGCACCAAAAGATTAATATATAAATTAAAATCTTTATCAGAGTGAATTAAATAATTTCTGGGACTTCCGCCCAGCTCGTCATAAAATACCTGTGAAACTTCCGGTTCTTTTACTTGTATGTCAGTTGATTGGTTGTAAATAATTCTCGGCAAATAAGCAGAGGCAGGCTGGGCAAAACCAAAAAACAAACAAAACGAAAAAAGAAACAAGTTCCTCGCAAAAGATAGTAAAAATAATTTCTTAAAAACCATGGCTGTCTATCCCTTTTTGCCTTTATTTTTATTTTTTACATTAATATGCTCTAATCTTGCGGCATTGCCCCAAAACCTGTCAATGGCTCTCGATCTTAGAGGGTTGTAATTTAATTTGCTTTTTTGAGTATTTTTAGAAATATATTTCTTCATTTTGTTTTATTTTTGCCGTATCATATTTTATTTGCAATCTTGCGGGCAATCTGTTTTGGTTTCGGCGCAAACGCAATTTATATCATTGTCTTTGCAAATAGCGCTATCTGACTGGCAAATGCCATCACCGCATTTATCTGAACAAATAGTTAAAAATCCCCGGGGTTCCGGTTGATTTTGCGTATTTTCATTCGGAGTTTCTATTTTTGCTTGGCTTTCGTTATTTTGTATTGTTTTCTCCAAATCTTTTGAATATTTATAAATAAAAAATCCGGCGATTAAAACCACAACCAAGATAACTCCTATGATTATTAAAACTTTTTTATCTATTTTTGGAAAGATATTCTTCATATTATTTTTTATTAGACCTGTTTCTTAATAATACATTACTATCTAATTTTATATCTTTTTACAATTTTTTTCAAATTAATATCAATAAAAAAAACCTCTTCTGTTATGAAACAGATGAGGTTGATTTTTGTTGTACTTCTTTGCTTTGTTTATTTATTCTTATCCATTTATCGCCTTTCTTCACCAAAGAACAAAACCGTAATTTGGTGGGCCCAGAAGGAATCGGACCTTCTGCCTCTGTCTTATGAATCTGTTTTTACATATTTTTTATTTGAGCAAAGCTTCCATAACTTTGGTGGGCCCAGAAGGAATCGGACCTTCTACCTCTGTCTTATCAGGACAGCGTTCTACCAATGAACTATGGGCCCACCAAAGTTATGTTGCAGGACAGCGTTCTACCAATGAACTATGGGCCCTTATACTTAAAAATTTTATCAAAAAAAATTGAAAAAGTCAAAAAAAAGCCACGCTTTAAGGTGTGGCAATGAACAATTGTATTGCAGTAAAGATAGAGAAAAAAAGAGCTAAAAAAGCAGTTGGCAGAGGAGACCTGTCATGACGTACAGAGTCTCACAGAATTCCGTTCTGCACTGTTCTTGAGCGACGCGCACTGGGGCACATATGCGCAGGAACGTCGTTGGCCGTTCCAGGGCTATAACCCTCCATGAAAAAGGTCACAGCCAATCGCGAACAGTGCTCTGCCAACTGAACATCTATTTTGATAATATCAAAACAAAAAATCTTGTCAATATTTTAAGTTATGATTTTTAATTGTAAAAATAAAAATAAATATGGCAAGCATTATTAAAACTATTGCTCCTCCTGCGGATAAATTAAGATAAAAAGATAAAAAAATGCCGGTAATAACAGAAAAAATTGAAATAATTTCCGAATATAAAATAGTTTTAATGAAACTTTTTCTTAATTGCAGTGCAGAAATGACTGGAATAACTATCAAGGCCGATATTAATAAAACTCCAACAATGGGTATTGATAAAGAAACTGTTATAGCCGAAAGAAAAATTAAAATTGTGTTAATTAGTTTTGTGGGTATTCCGCTTACTTTCGCAGAACTTTCATCAAATGTAATATATACCAATTCTTTATAAAATACTGCAAGGACAATTATAACTACAATCGCCAAAGTAAAAATAATATAAACATCGCTTACGGCAACGGTGGTAATGCTTCCAAATAGATAACTGAAAAGATTAGCATTAAATCCGCGAGCCAAACTTAACAAAACTATTGCCAGCGCCAAACTGCCAGAAAGAAAAAGAGCCAACGCCGATTCGCCATATACTCTTTTTGAAGTTCTTAATTTTTCAATTCCCAAAGAAGCAATTACCGTGGTTCCCAAAGCTGTTAAAACAGGATTTATGCCTAAAATTAATCCAATCGATATGCCTGCAAGCGACACATGGGCAAGAGTATCGGCTATCAATGAATATCTTCTCAACACTAAAAATACGCCAATTAGCGGAGCAATAATAGCAACTATAATTCCCGCTTCCAATCCCCTTACAATAAAACTATATTGAAAAATATCTAAAAACATTTAATGGTTATGATGATGAGTGATGACTTTGATATTTTGACCGGAAATATTTAAAAATTCGCTTTGTTTTATAAATTCTTCCGATGAAGTATGGCAAACTAAAATGCGGTCAACGCAAGCAATGTGCATCGCTTCTTTTATTATTCTATCAATGTCGTGAGTCACAAGAACTAATGTTAAATTTAATTCTTTGTTTAATTTTCTCAACAAATTATAAAATTCATTCTGGGCATTTTGGTCAACACCGGTTGTTGGCTCATCTAAAAAAATAATTTCCGGCTGTCCGGCAAGCGCTCGGGCAATAAATATGCGCTGTTGCTGGCCCGAAGACAGGTCGCCAATTAAGCGGTCTTTATAGCCCCACATATCAACATGTTTTAATGATATTTCTATTATTGCATCATCTTCTTTTGTTGCAAAACGAAATAATCCTCTTTTGGCAAATCTTGCCATAGCCACAACTTCTCTAACGGTAGCCGGGAAATTTACATCAAAATTAGTGGCTTTTTGCGGAACATAGCCGACGCGAGACCAATCTTTGAATTTCTTAACATCCTGGCCAAATAACTTTATCGAGCCATGGGATGGATTTAAAAGTCCGAGTATGATTTTTAACAAAGTTGTTTTTCCTGCTCCATTAGGGCCGACAATTCCAAGGTAATCCCCCATGTGTATATTAAGAGTAATGTCTTTTAACACTTCTTCATCGCCATAGTTAAAAGATACATTATTAACTTCTATAATATTTTTTGAGTGGTCTACCCTGTTAGAAGTTTTGAGATTTTTTTGTATATAAGAATTATTTTCCATAATTATTTAATAAAATAACAAATTAGCGAGAGACTTCTAACGGGGCCTACTTTCATTTTTATTTACATTTAAGGGCTATTTTCAAATTGTCTAAATTGTTCCTCATTTCTGTAAAATAACTCTTACCCTGTGATACTTCTTCATTGGTTAAGCCCTCTATTGGATTTAAAACCATTGTTTTTGCTCCCACTTCATTTGCTATGGTATCTGATAATTTGGGGCTGACTAAGCTTTCAAAAAATATGTATTTTACGTTATTTTCTTTGGCAAAATTAACAATATTAGCTAACTGCTGAGACGATGGTTCGGCATCGGGCGATAATCCTGCAATGGAAACTTGATTGAATCCGTAATCAGCAGCCAAATAGCCAAAAGCAGAGTGAGATGTAATAATATTTTTTTCTTCACAGTCAGCTAAACCCTGTTTATATTCCACATCTAAATTGTTTAATTCATTTTTAAAAATATCTGCATTTGTTTGATAATAACCTGTATTTTCTGGGTCAATTTGCGCAAATCCATTAGTAATTTTGTCTACTATTTCTTTGGCTAACTGCGGATTCAGCCAAATGTGAGGGTCCGTGGTATTATTTTCTTCTCCAACTGTTAAAATAATAGTATTTTTAGAATCTAAGTTTTGTTTTATATTACTCCCCCATGGCTCAAAACCTTCTCCAATTAATACAACCAATTTGCTGTTTTCTATTTGAGCAATATCTTTTGCAGTTGGCTCATAGTCGTGCGGTTCAGCGCCGGCAGGAGTAATATTTATAACATTTGCCTTATCTCCGCCGATTTGCCGGGCAAAAAAGTATAGCGGATAAAAACTCGCTGACACTTGAATTTTATCTGGCTGAACTTGATAATTATAGATATTATTTAAAATAATAACCAAAAAACCTATAAAAATAAATCCAATAATAAAAAAAATAATAATTTTTGATTTTTTATCCACTTTTTATATACTAAAAATTAAATTTTAATTATTTTCTATTTACTGATGTCCACAAGTCATTCCACCAGTCGGAAGGATTTACATCATAAATGGCTTTGCCAAGTCTTTTGCTAATATCAGTTTTAAGTTTTTTTAATTGGGCATTTCCTCTATCTTTTCCCTTTCCATGAAGCCAAACATGGGCTTCTCTATTACCAGCCCATTCGTATTCTTTTAACAAAAGTATCTGGTCTATTAAATCAGCTTCTTTTACTAAAATCGCTTCTTTGCTTTTTCTTTCTTCGTATTCAGATATTAAATTTTTTAGGTCTTCGTACGGTAGAGTTCCCAATTGCTCTTGGATAATTTCATCGCTAAATATTTTAACGTACCTTTTGTGTATCCAATTATGGTCATTTGTTCTTACCTCTCCCATGTCGTGCAAAAGACTCATCATTACAGTTTTATAAGGGTCAACTCTCTCTTCCTTTGCCAAAAACCAGCTTATTATTGCCACTCGGTAAGAATGAGATGCAATCGAGTCTGACATATCATCGGTCAAAAGAGTCTGCCTGTGTATGCGCATTAATTTCCGCATAGTTCCCACCTCATAAAGAAAATTAGCTATTCTTTTTTGTTTATTTTCTTTTTTGATATTATTATCTTCCATAATTTTAATTATTGTCTCCCCTAAACAAAATTTGAACTTTTTATCAAACGAACCCCAACTAAGGAAAACCAGCCCGCAAATTGCTACCACTTGCCATCCGAAAAATTTCTTAAAAAAAATCTAATCGGAGATTTATATTATTTAAAAATATTTTCTAAGAATATTAAAGTGCGCTCAAAAGCCAAATTCGCAGCTTCTTTGCTGTAGGCCATATTGGTGCCGCTTCTGTTATTTGCAAATCCGTGGCCGACGTTGGGATATATAAAAATTTCGTGGCTGCCGTTTAAATTTTTTAATTTTGCCTGAAACTCTTTTACATTGTCAATCACTATTGAAGCATCTTTTTCCCCAAAATGACCCATGATGCTGGTTTTCATATGTTCAAAATCATCATTTGGATCAAATTGCCCATAATACATTACCGATGCCTTAGTGCCTAAATTATTGAGAGCCATTTGGTATGACCATCCTCCGCCAAAGCACCATCCTACCGAAGCAATTTTTTGCGGGTCAACATCATCTCTCTTTTTTAGATAATCTAAAGCTGATTTAAGATTCAAAAAGGCCTTTTCAGTATTATCTCTCACGCTCCCAGATAATTCTCTTGCTTTTGTTTGGTCGTCAGCGCTTTCACCGTTATACAAATCAACCGCCAAAGCAACATATCCATTTGCCGCAAATTGATTTGCGATTTCTTTTATATCATTATTTAAGCCCCACCACTCATGAATTAAAATAACTGCGGGGTGATTTTTACCTTGGCCGGGATGGGCAACATACCCCTTTACATCATTGTAATACAAAACGCTTTTATTAATTTCTATAAGATTATTGCCAGAAACTTTAAAATACCTCGAAACTCCGACATTTGGATTTGCGGTCATTGGCTCCCCGAGATTTCTATCTGCGTAGTTGACCACAATCTCTCCATTGTTAAGTTCTGTAGTTTGCGGAGCTATTCTGTCACCCAATAAAATACCATTGGTTCCCTGGTATCCATCACCGGTTTTGATGCCCGCTACAATGTAATAAAAAGTTCCACTGCCGCCGCCCTCCTGGGTAAGCAAAAATACAATATCTGATATGCCATCATTATTAAGGTCTCCTTCTGCTTCATTTCCAAAATATTTTGTAATTATCTTAGATGCGGAACCAGGAGCTGACTCTATTTCTGAAAAACCATTAACTAGTGTAACCTGCCTTCCATCTATGATATAAGTTGAATCTTTATATCCCTTTTGAAGTCCCTTATTGCCCTGTTTTTCAGTATAAATATAATTATTCAACCAAAAAAAACCACTCGCAATAATTATTATTATAACGATATATAGAATTATTTTTTTCATATTATTTATAATTTTACTATCTTTTAAAGCGAAAAAGGAGGGTATTTATCAGTTAATCCATACATCCAGACGCTAACTCTGTTTTGCCACCTAAGAACTCCAACTATAAAATTAAAGAAATATTTTGGATATTTTCCAGTAAAAACAACTACCCAAAACCCAAACCAAACCATTATAGAAGATGCAATTCCCAAAAACCAAAACACAATTAAGTGAGGTATAAGCAATATAATTTTAGGAAAAAACCAAAAAATTCCTAAAAAAGCCAATATACGAGAGCTTTTCTCTGGATATTTTACTTCAAACTTAACTAGATATTCTTCTTCCATATTTTGTTTTTCATTAATATAATTATTTTCCATATTTAATTTTAATATTGAATATTTATCTAATTAGTTCGGTTTATAAATAATAAAGAATTGATAATATCATTAAATGTTCTTTCTTCTAAACCTGGTGTATAGGCAAATGAATAAAAGTAACTGGGACTATTCTGTGTTAGACGAATGTCAAGCGCCTTATGTGTAAAATTTCTCCAATCTGGCTGTCCTGAAAAATTAGGCACCCCATCTTTCTTTGTAATTTCGTATAAAATGGCTTCGTGTCCTTTTATCATCGTTTTATCTTGCTTGGTAATGTCTACCGTGCTTAAAGTTAAAAATTTGCTTGATTTAAAAAAGCTAATATAAACTTGGGATTTTTCAATATTGTTACCACCCCGTAAAACTGGATTATATATATTTATTGCCTTAAGTTGAGAAACATACTCTGCTTCAAGTTCTTTAGGAATATATGCTGAAAATAAAAATTCTGGGTTAATTTTAGAAAAATCTATTAGTTTTACAACACTATTTGTTTCCTGAACTTGATCTAGCGACTTAATAGGAATTACTTTATCTTTTAATAAAAAATATCCTACACCACCGATAAATCCAATGACTACCACAAAAAATATAATAATGATAAAAAATTTCATACTTTAATACTAACAAAAAACTACCATAAAATAAAGGTGGTTTTTGTTCTGGACATGGCGCTCTCTCCTTCGCTAAAGCTATGTACGGGCAAAGCAACTGGTATGACCTGACTGGAACTATATGCCGGAAATATCGGCTTTTTGTGACCCTCTCTGGTCACTCGATACTTCCGACCTTGGCTGCGGGACTTGGACTCGAACCAAGATAAACAGATCCAGAATCTGTTGTCCTACCATTAGACGATCCCGCAATGTTTAATTTTTTCGCAATGATTATATTCTTAAATATTTTCTTACTACAATGAAACTTGCAGCTATTCCCAATCCTATTCCAAAACCAAGCTGTATTAAAATAAAAATCCAGAAGTTAGATAAAAAATAACGAAATGCATTAAAGCCCGGCAATATCACTCCTATTTTTGAAGATAGAAAATAAGTAGATAGGATAGAAAATATAAAACAAATTATAAAGGCAATCAATCCATAAATAGCTCCTTGCGTAATAAATGGACCGCGAATAAACCAATTTGACGCGCCGACTATTCTCATAGTGCTAATTTCATTCTTTGAACTCTCAACAGCGAGCTTTATTGTGTTAAAAACAACTAATATGGCAACAATAACTAAAATTACTCCCAAAATCAAGCCAAATGCATTGATGTTTGAGGTTATGGCAAAAACCTTTTCAATTGTATCTTTTTTCTGAGAAAAATCAACCTTGTCAATAAAGGCGCTGTAATCTTCTGTTTGTAAAATATTTGAAATCTGTTCATATTGTAAAGCCGACCCCGTTGTTGTTATATTCAACGATGGCAAAAATGGATTTTGACCCACCTCTTCCAACGCCTTTGAAAAAACACTATTGTCTTTGTGTTTTTCGGTAAATACTTTTAAAGCATCTTCTTTTGAAACATACTCAATTTTTTTAATATCTGGAGACATTTTTAAAATTTCATCCCTGATTTTTAAGATATCTTCTTCTGATGCATCCTCTTTGAAATAAGCCGTAATATCAATTTTGTCCTGAACCTGTGAGACCAAATATTTGGTAATTCCCTGAAAAAAGAAAAGACCCGTTGCCAACATAATAGTTATAACCAAAACAAAAACAGCGGCCAGGCTAATTCCTTTGTTTCGCCAAAAATCCGTAAATGCAAACTTAATAATTCTTTTAAAATTGGTTAACATACATTTTTTGCATAATTAAATAATAAAACGGCCTTTTTTTTCATCTCTTACAACTTTTCCGTTTTCTATGGTAATAACCCGTTTCCCTAATTTATTTATTATTTCTCTGTCGTGAGTTGATAAAATAACTGTTTTACCGGCTTTATTTATTTTTTCTAAAAGAGAAATGACTTCATAAGTATTATAAGGGTCCAGATTGCCGGTGGGCTCATCGGCCACAATAACGTCGGGATAATTAACCAAAGCCCTGGCAATTGCCAATCTTTGCTGTTCTCCTCCGGAAAGCTCATTGGGAAAATTATTAATTTTTTCTGAAAGCCCTATTATATCAAGAATCTTTGGTACTTCCCTGTCTATTTCTTCATTTTCTTTGCCCTCTACCGACAAGATGTAAGCAACATTTTCGTAAACAGTTTTTCCATAAAAAAGCCTGTAGTCCTGAAAAATGCTCCCTATTTTTCTTCGCATTTCTTGAAGTCTCTGGGCTGACGTTTCATTTACATTTATATCCTGGAAATAAACCTCTCCCGATGTTGGAGTTTCGAATCCTAAAAGCAATCTGATTAAAGTTGTTTTGCCTGCTCCGGACTTGCCCACAATAGAAACAAATTCTCCCTTTTCTACTTCAAAAGAAACATCTTGTAAAACAATCGTGTTTGGGGAATAAATTTTTGTAACATTTTTGAACCTAATCATTTGATTTTATTTCCGCTTGTAAGAATTGGTCTAAATCTCCATTCAAAACCGCATCTGTATTCGAGGTCTCAACTTGAGTTCTTAAATCTTTTACTAATTTATACGGGTGCAAAACATAAGACCTAATTTGATTTCCAAAGCCTGCTGAAATTGTATCGCCTTTTATTTCTTTCATCTCTTTTGCGCGCTGCAATTCTCCAAAGGCATAAAGCTTGGCATACAAAATCTTCATTGCGTTTTCCCTGTTTTTACCTTGTAATCTTTCTGATTGCGATGAAACGGCAATGCCTGTTTTCAAATGAGTTATTCTTATTGCCGACTCTCTTTTATTAACATATTGGCCGCCGGGACCAGAAGCCCTAAATGTGTCTATTTTTAAATCATCTGGTTTTATTTCAATTTTAACATCTCTTTCTTTAAGCTCCGGTAAAACCTCAACTAAAGCAAAAGAAGTGTGGCGAAGTTTTTGAGCCGAAAAAGGAGAAATTCTTACCAATCTATGCACTCCTGTTTCTTTTTTTAAAATACCATAAGCATAACTTCCTTTTATTTCCAATGTTACTGATTTTATTCCTATTCTTCCTTCTGGCCCGCCTGCTTTTCCAAATGATTGGTGCAAAACAAATACTTCAAAACCTTTTTTAGAACAATATTTTTCATACATTCTCATAAGCATTGTCGCCCAATCTTGCGAATCCTGCCCACCTGCGCCAGAGGATATTTCTAAAATTGCATTATTTCTATCGTATTTTACGGAAAGAAAAGTTTTTGTTTCCTGTTTTTTAATATCATCTTCTAATTGGTTATATTTTTCTTTTAACTCTAATAATATTGTTTCATCTCCTCCTGCTATTTTTTCAAGCTCCTTTATTTCATCTAACTCTTTTTTTATTTTTTCTATATTTTCTATCTCTTCTTTTATGGCCGATATTTCCTGCTGTGTCTCCTTGGCATTTTCCGTGTCGCGCCAAAAATCGGGAGCGCTTGTTTTTTTTTCTAAAACTTTTAATCTTTTTTCTTTTTCTGCAACATCAAAGACGGTCCATCAAAAGATGGAGTTTATTTTCTAATTCTTCAATTTTACTGGTTTTTTCAGCCATATTATATTATTAATTCAATTTATCATAATTTTTAAAACAAAAAAAGACCCCTGGATAAAAATAAGGTTTTATAGTTTTTGAACCAGTGGTCGGATTTGAATCGACTACCGGATTTTATCCCGTTAGAGCCGGAGGCGAGATTCGAACTCGCGACTTACTCTTTACGAAAGAGTTACTCTGCCTCTGAGTTACTCCGGCTCTAACGGGGCAAGTGAAAAAGTTGCTCCCTGTCTACCGACAGGCAGGCGCCTATGAGATGCACTGGCACATAATGACTGCTTCTTTATTCCAATACTATCACTGGAAACAGCAAAAATCAATTAGAAAATAATTACCCCACTCCTCAACTAACTATTGTTTTGCGTAATAAAAAAGGGAGATTGAAATTACTTCCAATCTCCCAGATGTTTCACTTCCAAGAACGCTTCTCGTTCTCTTTTTCTTTTTCGTGAAGTGCATGAAAAAGAGAAACTTGAAGTAAGTTGGCTAAATCCAAAATGTAAATCAACACATCCGCCAACTCGCCTTCAAGTGCGGGGTATTTATCCTTCTTTTCCTTATCGGTTTTTAACCCAACATACTTGCGAATTGCTTTTGCCAATTCGCCGACTTCTTCCATCAGAAGCAGAAGAACATCACGAGGGGTTTCTTTGTCAAAACCCCGCCTTACAACCATCTCGTGAATGTAGTGTTGCAGGACAGCTAACGAAGAGCGGTCGTTGATGTTCTCCAATGGAGACATTTTTAACAAGGCACTTTTAACTTGCTTGGGAGTTGCCAATGTCCCGCAGAAAAATTTTAGAGTGGCATCGGTCATCATTTCTTTGCAAAAAACTGGCTTGCCCAAAGCGATCGCCCATCCAAGTTCCATTTTAGACGAATCTCCTAAATACCCTTCGGGGTTGTAGAGATAAAGGGCATCTGCCTTTGTGATTGCGTTAAGATGTCCCTGTTCTAACGTCTTTGGGTCTCGTGTTTTATCTGTTTTCAGAATTGCAAATTCTTCATCGGGGTTTATCACCTCCGATGCGGTTGGTGAAAGAACTACTACACCGAGCGACTCAAATGCAAGAACTGTCTTACTGATTTGAGGGAAGAATCGACAAAAAGAACCAGACACTACGATTGTCAATTTTTTAGCCATAACCTCACCTCTTTCTTGGTTGGTTTTTAAGGTGCGTAGAGAATCCAATACCCTACCACCAAACAAGATTAAAGTCAATAATAAAAGATTCAATTATTTAATTAACCTTACTTTATATTTTTTACGACAAAAATGCAAGACAAGGTCAGATTTTCAACTCTCTGATTTCTGCGGTTTCTAAATGAGGAATTTGTCTATGCTGACTTACAGGTTTTTTCGAAAAATGAGTATGTAATATCTGTAAAACATCTCCATGGGAAACAAGAAGAATTTTTTTATTTTTATATTTTTTCTCCAATTTATTGATTAAAACAAGAGTTCTTTTAAGAACTTTATTAGGGCTTTCAACTCCTTCGTGTTTATGATTGGCATTTCTTTCGTCGTATTCCCAAACCTTTATTAAGTTGTTCAAAGGAGTCTTATCAAGTTTGCCAAAATATCTTTCTCGCAAATTCTTATGAAATATGATTTTTTTAACACCAAGTAGTTTTTTAGCAATCTCTGCTGTTTCTTTTGCTCTTAGAAAATCGGAAGAATAAATAATGATACTAGAATCTAATAATTTACTTTTTTTGTTTTTTAATACAGAATCTTTAACTTGCCTGTTTCCTTTCTGCGATAAACCAAAACTAATAGTTCCATCTTTGGGATGACTTAATAAAATACCTTTAACATTGGCTTTGCTTTCCCCGTGCCTAATAATAAAATATCTGTTTTTAAGATTTTTTAAACTTTTCATAAATTAATTCTATCAAAAAGCCGCCAAAAAGGCGACTATCGGTTATAACTGCACTAAGCGGACAATGAGAATCGAACTCACGCCCTAACCTTGGGAAGGTTATGTACTGCCATTATACTATGCCCGCATTTTTAAAATTTATCCATAATCCATTGCCAACCATTTCCAATCCATCCTAACCATATTTTAAAATTAAAAAAATTCGTATTACTGTTATTTATCTCTTCTTTTTGTTTTACTTCCGGTGTCACAAAAGTAACTACTTTTTCGTTTTCTATTTGAAGATCTAATTCTTCTCTGGCGATTTTTTCTATATAATCTTTATCATCAGCTTTGGCTATGCCCTGTTCCAATGTGTCGTTTTTCTTTTGAATACTCTGAATTTTTTCTTTTAAACTTTCTATTTGTAAGTTAAGTTTTTTTCTTTCTTTATAAACCTTAATATCCGCAAAAATCAAAAACCCAATTATTATTATAAAAAAAATTTTGACGAACGGAGATGAAAAAAAACTATCTGACGTATTGCTCTTTTGTTTTTTTTTAAAATTTGCTATCATTCGTTTATGGCAAAAATATGCAAAGCATATTTTCTGCGTTCGTTCGCTAATAAAAACATAATGCGTTATATTTTTATACGCTCACTCACTTGAGAATAAAATCAAAAACAATTTTTAAAGTAATTTGGATTATATTAATAAGCCTTGTTGCTTTAAGTACGATTATTTGGTCGGCTTCTCCTCTTTTCTTAAGATAGGCCAAAAATTAAGACGCTCCTATATTTTTAGTGGTGGCTTCATAAATTGCCAGTATTTTTTTTACCTTATCTAAATCTATTTTATAATCCGGGTTATAAACTATGGAATTTCTGATTTCATGCGCCGCTAAAACTTCTTCTATATTTGGCAGTATGATTTTTCCCGCGTTGTTTACCAATTCTTCAAAATTTTTGCCGGCAAACCCCCTGTCTTCCAGCATCTCGTTTAAAAAATCATCGGCTTCTATTAAAGCAAGCTTATATTCTGACTCTGCTCCGCTTTCTGTTCTTTTTTGTATTTTTTTCCAACGATTGGCAATTTCCCTGAGTCCATAAGCCTGATATGAAATAAATTCTGTAACATCTTCAAGGAATTTATATTTTAAATAAGTTGAATTCAACATAAAATAAACAACGGCTGATAAAAAAAACATCGTAAAAAAAACAAAAACCAGCTTTACCGGAAAAAGAGCATCCTGCAGAACAGGCGAGGAAACAAAATAAATAAAGTCTTTTATCCTTAATAGATTATAAACAGATTCCCAAGTCATATTTGCGCATTATAACATTTTTTCAATAAAAGATGCCATACTCAAAATATTATTTTCTTGGAAATGATTGCCGATTATCTGAAGGCCTACAGGTAAATTGCCAATTTTACCGACAGGCAAAGAAATAGCCGGAATACCTGCCAACTTTACAGGACAAGTATAAATATCCATCAAATACATTGAAAGAGGGTCATTTGTTTTTTCACCTATTTTAAAAGCCGGAATAGGAGAAACAGGACTAAAAATCAAATCTACTTTTTTAAAGGCGTTTATAAAATCCTCTCTTATTAAATTCCTGATTTCCTGGGCTTTTTTGTAATACTCATCGTAATAACCGCTTGATAAAGCATAGGTTCCCACTAAAATTCTCCTCTTGGGTTCTGGCCCAAATCCTTCTCCCCTGCTTTTTAAATAAACTTCAAATAAATCTTTTGATGATTTATTGCTAAGTCCATATTTTATACCGTCAAATCTGGCTAAGTTTGCCGAAACTTCAGAAGGAACAATTATGTAATAACAAGCGATGGCATATTCCGTATTGGGCAAACTGATTTCTATAATTTTTACGCCTCTTTCTTTTGCTTTTTTTATTATATTTTCTATAATTTTTTTAACTTCTGGATCTATTCCATCTGTAAAATATTCTTTGGGAATTCCTATTTTTAGCCCCTCTATTTTTAAATTTGATTTTTCAAAATTATAATCTTTGCTTGTTGCATCTAGCGGATCTTTCCCTGAAATTGCTTTAAAAATAATTTCTGCATCCTCAACCGTTTTTGCTATAGGGCCTATTTGATCTAAAGAAGAAGCCATGGCAACCAATCCAGAACGGGAAACTGCTCCATAAGTCGGATTAAGCCCTACAACACCGCAAAAAGACGCGGGCAATCTAATAGACCCCCCTGTATCAGATCCAAGCGAATAACAGGCCTCTTTTGAGGCGACTGATGCCGCAGACCCGCCAGAGCTGCCTCCGGCGACACGGTTTAAATCGTTTGGATTTTTTGTTACTTTAAAAGCAGAATTTTCAGTAGAAACTCCCATAGCAAATTCATCCAAATTTGTTTTTCCTAAAATTACGGCTCCCTTTGATTTTAATTTTTTAATTACCGTTGCATCATAGGGAGCGACATAATTTTCTAAAATTTTAGACCCTGCCGTACATTTTTCGCCCTCAACCAAAATAGCATCCTTAACAGAGCAGGGAATACCTGCCAGAAATTCGAAATCTTTTCCTGATGAAATAATTTCATCTGCTTTTTTTGCCTGCGACAACGCCAGGTCTTCTGTCAGATTCAGGTAAGCTCCTATTTTTTTATCATTTTTTTTAATCTCCGATAAATAGGCCCGGGTAAGTTCTGTACTGGAAAAATCTTTTTTCTTCAATCCGTCATGGGCCTCTTTAATTGTCAGTTCTAAAAGATTCATTTTTAAAGTATGGCTTTTACTTTAATATAATCATCTTTTCTGTCTGGAAAAGCATTCATTATCTTTTCTGCCAAACTATGGTTTTTAGCCGCAATTTCATCTTTTCTTGCTTGCCCTTCCGTAGCTTTAGCGAAGGAGGGTTGTCTTTTTAATTTTGAAGTATTGGCCTTTTTAAGTAAATCAAAATAATCCAAAATTGCAGAAAGCTCTTTTTGCATTTTTTCGAGTTCTCCCTCCTTTAATTCCAATCTGGCCAGCTTTGCAATATGTTTTACTTCTTCTTTTGAAATCATAATTACCAAGGCGGTTCTCCGCCTTCATCTTTCGACATAACATCAAATAATGTTCCTATATTTTCTAAAGCAATTCCAGCTCCTCTTACAACAGCTGTTAACGGGTCGTCAATAATTTTACAGGGCATTTTTGTTTCCCTTGAAATTAAAACATCCAACCCTTTCAATAAAGAACCTCCACCGGATAAATAAATGCCGCCAGACATAACATCGGCCAATAATTCCGGGGGCGTTTCCTCGATTGTTGTTTTAATAGCCGCGATAATTTGTTTTACTGATTTATCTAAGGCGCGTTGGACATCGTCGTTAAAAATAACAACTTCTTCAGGGAGTCCGGTAACTAAATTTCTGCCTCGCATTGGCATTTCTTTTTTTTCTTTTAGATTTAGCGCCGAACCTATATTTATCTTAATTAATTCTGCCGTTCTTTCTCCAATTAATAATTTATATTCTTTCTGGGCAAACTGAACAATATCATCATTAAGCTTATCGCCGGCCACTCTTATGCTTTTATAAACAACAATTCCGCCAAGTGAAATTACCGCCACTTCTGTTGTGCCGCCGCCAATATCAACTATAAAGTTGCCGCCCGCTTCCTGAATTGGAAGTTTTGCTCCAATGGCAGAAGCCAAAGGCTCTTCAATTAAAAAAACTGTCTGGGCTCCGGCTGATTTGGCGGCGTCACGGACCGCCTTTCTTTCAACTTCTGTAACTCCGCAAGGAATGCCAATAATAACTCTTGGCAAATATCCCAAACCAAATATTTTTTTACTGGAAGCAGCCGATTTCTCAATAAAATATTTTAACATCTGTTCTGTCACTTCAAAGTCAGAAATAACACCGTTTACCAAAGGCCTTGTGGCTGTAATATAGGAAGGGGTTCGGCCTACCATTTTTTTGGCTTCTTCTCCAATAGATAAAATTTGGCCTGTTTTATTGTTAATTGCCACCACGGATGGCTCATTAATAATTATTCCCCTATCTTTGACATAAACCAAAGAATTGGCCGTACCCAGGTCAATAGCCATATCTATTGATAAAAAAGAAAATAGTTTTTTAAGCATGCTATACCGGAATTTTTAAATTAAAAATTTATACAATTGTTTTATTTTCACCAGATTTGCCGAACCTTTGGTTCTTTTTTTCAGTTCAGCCGAATTGGTCTTTAAAGTTTTTTCACTGATTACTATACGAAATGGAATACCTATTAAATCTGCTTCCGCAAATTTTTCTCCAGCTGATTTTTCTTGCCTATCGTCATATAATACTTCAATTTTTTCTTTTTTCAAATCATTATATATTTTTTCTGCGGCTTTTTTAATTTTACCCGAGCCGATCGAATGGCTTTCAATGAAAATTAAATGGGCTAAAAACGGAGCAACTGGCTTAGGCCAAATAATACCCTTTTCATCATGATTTGCTTCAACTATGGCTCCCATTAACCTGCCAAGTCCGATTCCGTAGCATCCCATTAATACCGGCTTGTCTTGGCCATCGCGGTCGGTAAATTTTAAATCAAAAGGCAAAGAAAATTTTGTGCCGAGCTTAAATATATTGCCAACTTCAATGGCTTTTTTTTCTTCAAATTCTACGCTTTGGCATTTTGGACATTTATTGTTTTCTGGTTTTATTTCTTTATTAATGGCTATGCCGCATTTTTTACATATATAAATCACATCTTCACCTGAGTCGGTAATTGCCTGGAACTCATCTGAATATTTTGAAAAACTTCCTCCAGATGCCAGTGTTTGATAAGTTACTTTTCCAATTCCACATTTTTTAAAAATATCTGAATAAACTTTCGTCAGTTTTTCATAATATTTATTCAAATCTTCTTGCGTCGTATGGAAAGAATACAAATCTTTCATTAAAAATTCTCTTGTTCTTAAAATTCCCGATTTTGCCCTTAATTCGTCGCGGAACTTAGTTTGAATCTGAAAAAGAGAAATAGGCAAATCTTTATATGAGAAAATATTCTTTTTTGCCAACGGACTGACAACTTCTTCGTGCGTGGGACCCATAGCGTATTCTTTGTCTCCGCTCCCTTTTAATTTAAAAAGTATATCCAAACTGTCCCAGCGTCCGGTTTTTTGCCAGTTTTCTTTTGGCTGTAAAACCGGCATTAAAATTTCTTGCCCATTTGCTGGAGCAGACTCCATATTTTGCCTTATAATATTTTCAATGTTTTTCAAAACTTTAAACCCCATCGGTAAAAATGTATAAACGCCTGCCATTAACTGGTCTATAAAACCAGCCCTTGTCAAAAGGTCGTGCGAAACAGATTCAGTATCGGCAGATTTTGTCTTTGATGTTTTATAAAAAAGTTTAGATTGCAGCATATTTAATTATTAAATTATCTTTGTAAACTAGATTTTAAAAATTCTGTAAGTCTTGGTATGTCAAATTTTATTGTTACAAAAAGAGACATTAAAATTAATAAAAAGAAAAATACAGCTGTAATGTTTTGTTCGACTCTTGTTGAAACCGGCTTTCCCCTTAATTTTTCTATGGTTAAAAATATCAGTTTTCCTCCGTCTAATGCCGGAATGGGAAATATATTGAATATGGCAACAAAAACAGAAATAGATGCTATAAAATACAAAAAGAATCCCGGGCCAAAATCTACTGCCCTCGCTAAAAACACCGTGATACCAATAGGACCCAGCATTTCGGCTCCCTGTGGAACGCCATTGCCTGAAAATAAATCTTTAAAAACAGCAAAAAGCCCCTGTACTGCTTTTATTGTAATTTCGCCGGTATAAAGAGTTCCCTTAATTGGCGCTTGGTACCAAGGATATTTATTAATAAGAGCGCCCATTCTTTCAAGACCTACTCCCAATGCTCCCTGGCCTTCCGGCGACAAAGCTCTGGGAGTCAATAAAGTTTCAACTGTTTTATCTTGTCTTTGAACCACCAAAGTTATCTGTTTACCGATATTTTCTTTTGTAAAATCCTGAACATCTTTTATTTTATTAATTTTTATTTCTCCATCTTTTGTCTTAAAGCTTAGCATAACATCTCCCAACTCTAATCCTCCGGCTTTTGCCGGAGAATCTTCTGCAATCAAAATAACCTGAACTCTTGTATTTGTTAAGCCAACAACGTCTTCGTCGCCAATGGGAATATCGGCTCCTATGGCGAAAACAATGGAAAAAAGAACTATAGAAGCAATCCAAAAAGCAACCACCCCGCCTATAATAATAAGAACCCTTTTCCAAATGACTAAGTTTGAAAAACTCCTATAATCATCTACATCGCCTTCTTCTCCATATATTTTTACAAAAGCCCCTAATGGCAAAAGATTCACGGAATAAAGAGTTTCACCGAATTTTTTGCCAAAAATCCTCGGAGGATAACCTATGCCGAATTCTTCAACTCTTACTCCAAATTTTTTAGCTATAATAAAATGGCCGAATTCATGTATAACCATCAAGCTAATCAAGCTAAGAAAAGCGATTATTAGTGTTAAAATAATAGATATCATATTGTTGTTAATTCATTTTTTTTATTTTCGATTAAATTTTTTATTTTTTCTGTATAATCATCAATTACTTTTTGAAGCTCGTCTTTGCCTCTAAATTTATCGTCTTCTGATATTTTTTTGTCTTTATGTGATTGTTGTATTTCATTCCAAGCCTCTTCTCTCCAATGCCTTATTGTTTTTCTTGTCTGCTCTGCCTTTTCGTTAAGCGACTTTGCAAGCGCCTGCCTATATTCTTCTGTTAAAAGAGGCAAATTTAAACGTATAATATCTTTATCAACAACAGCCGACATGCCCAGCCCAGAAAGTGAAATTGCTTTTTCTATTGGCCCGATATATGAAACATCCCATGGCTGTATCACTATTTGATTTGACTGGGGGCTTAAAATGGCTCCCAGCTGTTTTAAAGCAAATTTTGACCCAAAAGCTTCTACTTTTATATCTTCAATTAAAGCTGGAGTGGCTCTTCCGGTGTGCAATTTGGCTATTTCTGATTCCAAAAATTTAAAAGACTTATCAAGCTCCGGTTTAATTTTATCAATAGATTCTTTGTATGTAGCCATAATTTACATCTCCATTAATAATATTTCTAAAGCCAGCTTTGGATTGGCATTAGTCAAAGAAATTTGCGCATTAATAATTTCCAATAATTTTAAAACTTCTTTAATTTTTGATATGGAATAATTCTTAAAATTATCTGCAGCTTCCGGAAAAAAATCTTTGGGAGTTAAATTATCCGCTCCTGTTTTTAAAAATAATAAATGCCTCAAATATCTTTGCAAAATTTCTAAAACTCTCTTTGTATTATTGCCATCCAAATTAATTTTTTTTGTGTATTGAAACTTCAGGGCAAGATTAGAATTAATAACTTTTACCAGTTCTTGCAGTGTTGTTTGCTCTTCTTTCAATTTATCCGGATTTAAAAATAATTCTATTGCTTGGCCTGGTTTACAGGAACAAAAAGATGCAAGATCATGCGCTATTTTTTCTTGCCTGCCGGCAGGCAGACTTTCTCCCATTTTTACCAAATTATATTCAATTTCTTTCGGGTCTACAAGATAAAATTTTATTCTTTGACACCTTGAAATTATCGTAGACAATAATGTTTCTGGATGCGGAGATATTAAAATTAAAATAGTTTTTCCTTTTGGCTCCTCAAGTGTTTTTAAAAGGCAACTCTGCGCCTCAAAATTCATTTTTTCAGCTCCATTGACAATGACTGCCTTAAAAGAACCGTAATAAGATTTATAGCTTAAAAAAAGCAAAGCCTCTCTTATTTGTGAAATATCAATTTCCTGTTTATCATTTTTCAGGTTTACCATTAAAACATCAACATAGCTTTCATTTTCTATGTCTTTGCAATTTCTGCAAATTCCGCATGATTCTTGACCGGGGCTTTTGCCTGCCTCGGCAGACAAACAATTGATTAACTTTACAAATTCTTTTGCCAAAGTTCTCTTACCTATTTTCTCCTCTCCAGAAAACAAATAAGCATGAGCCAACTGGCCTGATTCAAGCTTATTCTTTAAAAAATCCCATTGTTTTTTGTGACCGATTAACATAAATTTAAAATTACTTTTTGCTCATTACTACTTTTTTATATTCGTCTAAATGTTCTAATACAATACCTGTGCCTTTTATAACGCAAAATAATGGCTCTTCGGCAACAAAACAGGGAACCCCTGTGCTTTGAGCTACTAATTCATTGATCTTGGGCAACATAGATCCGCCACCGGCCATAATAATACCCTTATTCATAATATCGGCCGAAAGTTCAGGAGGAGTTTCCGACAATACTTGTTTGGCCGCCTGAATAATTTCAGCCAACACGTCTGAAACTGCTTCGCAAACTTCATTGTTGGATATTTTAATGTTTCGCGGCAATCCCAAAATCAAATCTCTTCCCTGGACTTCCAAATATCTTAACTCTTTTTGCACCAAAGCCGTGCCAACTTTTATTTTTATTTCTTCTGCGGACTGTGTCCCAATCGCTAAGTTGTATTTCTTTTTAATATATTCTGCAATGGCTATATCTATTTTATCACCGGCTACTCTTACAGAATGAGCTGTCACAATTCCGCCAAGTGAAATTACTGCCACTTCAGACGTACCGCCGCCAATATCAATAATCATATGCCCCGAACATGAATTAATGGGAATACCAGCTCCAATAGCAGCCAAAATAGGTTCTTTGGCCACAAAAGCCTGTTTGGCTCCGGCTGAAAGGGCTGCTTCAATTACCGCCCTCTTCTCTGTGCTGGTGATTCCTGCTGGCACAGATATAACCAATTCTGGCTTAAATAACCTAAAATTACCTGCTGTTTTTGTGATGAAATAACGCATCATTGCCTGTGTTACTTTATAATCGGCTATTACGCCATCTTTCAATGGCCTGTATACCTTAATGTCAGATGGAGTTCGGCCTATCATTTCTTTAGCGCTTTCGCCTACTGCTAAAATCTTGTTATCAGTCAAAGAAACAGCAACCACTGAAGGTTCCTGTAAAACAATGCCTTTTCCCTGCACATAAACCAAAGAATTGCAGGTTCCAAGATCAATAGCAATTTTAGCATTAAACATAATCGCTTTGCTTAAATTCAAAATTTAAAAATCAAAAATTAAAATTTAGGTATCAAAAATTTATTTTTATAAATTTTTGATTAATTTTAAACTTTAAATTGTCATTTTGCATTTTGAAATTTGCATTTTAAATTTAAGCGCTTATGCGCTTAATGTCTGCCCCTAATTTTTGCAAACGCTCTTCTATTTTTTCATATCCTCTGTCAATTTGAGAAATGTTCTCAATTGTTGTTTTTCCTTTTGCCATTAATCCTGCAATAATCAAACAAGCCCCAGCCCTAATATCCCAAGATTCTATTGTCAGACCAGAAAGCTTGGAAGGGCCAAAAACAAAAGCCCTGTGAGGATCAACAATCTCAATATCACCGCCCATTTTTCTCAATTCTTGAACATAATTAAACCTATTTTCATATAAAGGATCATGAACTAAGCTTTTTCCTGTTGCATTTAATAAAAGAGGTATCATTACCGGCAAGAAATCAGTGGGAAATCCCGGATAAGGAAGGGCCTGCACTTTGGCGGATTTTAAGTTAGGAGAATAAGAAACTATAACACTATTGTCTCTTTTTTCAAAATTAACTCCAATTTCTGCAAGTTTTTCCAAAAATAAATCCAAATGCTGTAATATTACATTTTTTACAGTAATTTTTCCGGGGACAACAGCTCCAATGCAAATGAAGGTTGCGGCTTCAATTGGATCTGAAATAACAGTATGAGTATTTCCTTTCAAATGAGTTACTCCCTCAATTTCAATTGTATGAGTTCCCACCCCCTTTATTTTAGCTCCCATATTTTCCAGCATTTTACCTAAATCTTGGACATGCGGCTCACAAGCTGCTCCTTTAATTACTGTTTTTCCCTCTGCTAAAACAGCAGCCAACATTATAGTTTCAGTGGCAGTAACTGAAAACTCTTCTAAAATAATTTCAGTTCCTTTTAAGCTATCGCAATTTATTTCATAAAAATCATCCTGCCTTTCAATTTTAGCTCCTAATTTTTCAAGGGCTCTTAAGTGCACAGAGATCGGCCTTGAACCTATTCTATCACCTCCGGGAGCCGCCATTTTAAAATGCTTTATTCTTGGTAAAAGCGAGCCAAAAAGCAATACAGAAATTCTGGTTTTTGATATTTTCTCAAAATCCATTTTTTCAGAATCCAAAGAGTCAGCAATAATCTTGACCTTTCTGTCTCCTGCCATTTTAACCTTAACTCCTATGCTTTTTAAAACTTCGATCATATTAAAAACATCTTCTATCAGAGGAAGATTATCTATAATGCACTCTTCTGCAGTCAAAAGGCATGCCGCCAAAACAGGTCCTGCGGCATTTTTTGACCCTCTAATCTCAATTTCTCCGGAAAGATTTTTTTGACCCTGGATTATAAATTTTTCTGCCAATCTTTTTTTATTTATAGTTAATTATTCCTCAATACTAATCTAAAAAAAATTTCTTGTAAAGTAGGCGAATTTGTGTAAAATTAATATAATGACAAGAAAAATCCGCTTCTTAATATTAGTTATATGTGTAGCGCTGTTTTTTATTGCGGCTCCATATATTATTACCTATTCCTTGGGTTATAGGATTGATTTTGAACAAAAAAAATTGGTAATTACAGGAGGAATTTATGTAAAGGCGCTTCCGCAAGGCGCAGATATTATTGTGGATTCCAAAATCAGCAACAGAACCAGCCTTTTGTCGCCCACTGTTTTTGTGCAAAATCTTTTGCCAAAACAACATAGCATTTTAATAAAAAAAGACGGCTATCATGATTATAAAAAAACCCTGGAAGTAAAAGAGAAAGAAGTTATAAGATTAGAAAGAGTTGTTTTATTTAAAGAAAAGATTCCATTTGAAGATTTAACAGATAAAACTAATTCTCCATTTTTAAAAAAAGACCAAGAACAAATTTTTATTATTAAAAATGGAGACCTCTACAAAAACAGCCCGGAAAAATCTTTGGCAATTCTAAAAAAAATCATCTCTTTTGAGGTTTCCGGAAACAATATAATATGGCTAGGTTTGGACGGATTCTTATATAGCTCAAATCAAGACGGTAATAATACGGATAAATTGAGCCAAACCCCATTAAAAGTAGACAATAACAGCTCTTATAAGATTGTAATTGCCGCGCAAAATATCTTTCTTCTTGAAAACAATAATTTTTTATTGCTTAACCAAAAAACAAAAAAATTTGAAACATTTTACAGCTTGGTTAAAAATTTTAAAATATCTCCCGACGGTCAAAAAATACTTTACTATAACGAAAGCGAAATTATGTATTCTTATTTAAACTCAGACAATCCTGAAAAAATATTTTTAAACAGATTTTCAGAAAAAATCGAAGAATGTTTCTGGCTGGGCGACAACTATTTAATTTTTAATATAGGGGAAAAAATAATTATTTCTGAAATAGATAACAGAGATAATATAAATATGATTACCCTGCAACAAACTTTGTCTCCGGGTGATAAAATATTCTTTAATCAACAAGACAAAAAGCTTTATATTTTGACAGGGAATAATATTTTAGTTTCAGAAAGATTAATTCCGTAAAATAAAAAATTGCCCCAAAAGGGCAATTTTTTATCTTTTAGACCATTGAGTCGTTCGCTTCCACTCGCTCTTTCAAAACCGGGGCACCCTTTGGGTCATTTGAATAATTTCCTACACGGGGAAATACCCAATTTCCCCGACCCCCTTTTTGACAATGGTCAAAACTATCGTTTTGACCATTGAGGAGATTTTCTTGCCCTCTTTAATCCAAACTTCTTTCTTTCTCTCATTCTTGGGTCGCGGGTTAAATATCCCGCTTTTCTTAACCTTTTTCTAAAATTATTGTTAAAATCAACTAATACTCTGGCTGTCCCGTGCCTTACTGCTTCCGCCTGGGCATGATGGCCTCCGCCTTTGACTATTATGGAAACTCTGAATTTATCAAGACATTTCATTTTTTTCATAGATGAAGTGGCTATTTGCCTGTCTTCTTCTAAGATAAAATATTCTTGATATGGTTTGCCGTTAATCAAAAAAGCCTTGTTTCCTCTTGTAAAAAGCCTCACGCGGGCCACAGCTGTTTTTCTACGGCCAATTGCTTCAAAATAACGATCTGGCTTTGAAGCTAAATCATTTTCTATTTTAAAATCTTCAAAAGAAAAATCATCTTCCTCTTCTGTGTTTAAAACATCCTTCGGCAAGCTCAGGACAGGGGTTATTTTTATTGGGTTTATTACCTTTCGCTCTGGTTCAGGTTTTTTTGTTTTAATTTTCGTCATAATCATTTAATTTATTTTTTCAAATTTCAATCTTTTAATTTGCATATCCCTTAGTTTATTTTTTGTCAACATTCCATAAACAGCTCTCCTTAAAACTTCTGATGGATCTTTTTCGTGTATATCTTCTAACGATGCTTTTTTTAATCCGCCTAAATATCCTGTATGGCGATAATAAATTTTATTTTTAAATTTTTTACCGGTAAATTTTAATTTTTCAATATTTTTTATCGTAACAAAATCGCCGATATCTTTATAAGGCGCAAAAGTTGGCTTGTGTTTGCCTCTCAACAAAACAGCTATTTGAGTGGATATTCTGCCTAAAACCTGGCCTGAAACATCAACTATATGATTTTCTCTTTTTATGGTTTCCATGCTTTATTATTTCACTAACTCTATTATTACCATTTTTGCCGAATCTGACCTTCTTGGTCCCAATTTTATAATTCTTGTATATCCTCCCGGTCTGTTGCCGTATTTTGGAGCAATTTCATCTACTAATTTTTTAACAATTTGCGGAGCTAAAGTTTTTGCCAGCATTCTGCGGCTAAATACGGTATTTTGCCTTGCCCTGGTAATGGATTTTTCTGCAACAACCCTTAATTCTTTTGCTTTAGCTTCTGTAGTTTTAATTTTTTCGCGCAAAAAAAGACCGCTCATTAATGACTTTAAAAGAGCTTTTCTCTGACTTTTATTCCTTGATAACATTCTGCCTTTATTTCTTTTTCTCATTTGTTTTTTGTCCTCGCTTGCGAGGAACTTGTTCTTTTTTTATCTTCTTGGCTTTTGATTTAGCATTTGCTTTTGCGGGCTTTGATTCATTTTTTGTCTCTGGATTTAACGAATCTTTTGCTTGCGAAATTATATTAAAGTGTCCCATTAATATATCACAAGCCTCAAAAAATGCAGCTTCCGGGGTAATTGTGCCATCTGTTTCTATTTCCAAATTTAGCTTATCAAAGTCTGTTCTTTCTCCTACTCTCATATTTTCAACTTCTAAATTTACATTTTTAACAGGCGTATAAATAGCGTCAAGATAGATCGTTCCTATTTCTGTTTTTTTTATTTTTCTGCGGTCTTTTGGCTCATATCCGATGCCTTTTTCAATCTGAATTTCTATATCAAGTTCTGTTTTTTTATCTGTTATGGTTGCAATATGAGTTTCTGGATTAGCAAGCTCTACTTGCGGAGACAGCTTGAAATCCGACCCTTTAACATCCTTATCCCCTTTAATTTTTAATTGAATTTTCTGCGAATCGCCCTCATAAATTTTAAATCTTAAATTTTTTAAATTCAAAATAACCATTATGGTATCTTCTAAGATTCCCGGAATTGCAGAAAACTCATGCGGGGCTCCTTTAATTTTTACTTCTGTTACTGCAACTCCAGGCAAAGATGATAATAAAACCCTTCTTAAAGAATTACCGATAGTGGTGCCATAACCGGGATACAACCCTTCTATTTCAAAACGAACCTGATTTTTATTTTTTTTAATTATTTTTATAGGCGATGGAAGAGGAATCATAATTTTAGAATCTAGAATTTAGAAAGTAGAATCTAGAACACGGAACGTACGCTTCTATTTTCTATTTTCTAACTTCTATTTTCTCGCTTTATCTTGAATAAAATTCGAAAATTAAAGAAATTTCTGCCGGAGGATTTACTTCTTGCAAAGAAGGCTCTCCGATAGCTTTTCCTTCAAATTTATCTTTATTTAAACTTAACCACGAATGGGTTTCTTTTTTCTTTAATGAAACTGATAAATCTTTAAAGACCGGCTTTGATTTCTTAGATTCTTTTATTGCAACAATATCGCCTTTTTTTAATTCAAAAGATGGAATATTTACAGGTTTACCGTTTACCAAAAAAATACCATGAGAAACAAGCTGTCTTGCATGCGCGCGAGTTAAAGCAAATCCCAAACGAAATACTGCATTGTCTAATCTTTTTTCTATTCTTCTGATAAGCTCATTAGCCACATCTTCAACCTTGCCCATTCTCAACAAAGTTTCTTTAACGTATTTTTTAAACTGGCGTTCTGAAAGACCATAAAACCTTTTGAGTATTTGTTTCTCTTGCAGTGATTTTTTATATTCTGAAGCAGTTCCACCCCTTCTTTTTTTTTGGGGCCCTATTTGGGGTCCTGGCGGATTGGCTTTCTTTTCTATTGGCATATAATTAAATAATAATGTTAAATTATTAAACTCTCCTTATTTTTTTAGGCCTGCAACCATTATGAGGAATTGGCGTTATATCTTTAATCGAAATAACATTCAACCCTTGAGAAACCAAAGTTCTTACCGCTGATTCTCTGCCGGCTCCTATCCCTTTTATAAAAATACTAATTTTTTCTATTCCTATCTTTTTACAAATATTAGATATCGCTTCTGATACCCTTGAGGCGGCAAAAGAAGTGGCCTTTTTTGTTCCTTTAAAACCAACCGATCCGGCTGACTTCCAAGCCAAAACCTGACCTGAAACATTGGTAAGAGTTATTAAGGTATTATTATAAGAAGAAGATATATAAATATTTCCATGAAGGACTTTATCCGCTGATGACCGCACTTTTAATTCTTTTTTAAGAGTGCCATCAACTTTTTCTTTTTCTTTTATCAATTCTTCTTGATTGACTTGGATAATATGTTTTTTTCCCATTGTTTATTATCTTTAATTTAATTAAGTTGGCGTTGCCGCTGGCTTTCTTCCAGACCCTATTGTTTTTCTTACGTTACCCCTTACTGTCCTATTGTTAGTTTTTGTTCTTTGGCCCCTGGTCGGCAATCCCTTGGCATGGCGGGAACCCCTAAAAGACCCTATATCTTTTAATCTTTTGATATTTATCATAATCTGTCTTCTTAAATCTCCTTCAATCTTATGATTCTTTTCAATAATGTCTTTTAAAATATTAACTTCTTCTGAAGTCAAATCTTGAGACTTTTTATTTATATCAATCTTTGCTATTCCTAAAATTTCTGCACTTAAAGGCCTGCCTATTCCGTAAATATAAGTTAAAGCTATTTCTATTCTTTTATTTTCAGGAATATTTACTCCTGCGATTCTTGGCATAACTTCATGAAACATACAACATGGAACATGGAACAAAACTACGACGAAACGTTTTTTTGTTATGTGTTCTATGTTATGTGTTATGTGATTTACCCTTGTCTTTGTTTATGTTTTGGATTCTTTTTACAAATAACATAAACGCGACCCTTTCTTTTGACGATTTCACAATCTTTACAAATTTTTTTAACCGATGGTTTTACTTTCATGATTATGAGATAAACAAATAGAACACGAACCCCGCCCCAAAAGCTATTAAACATTACATTAGCATAGAGGGCGGGGTAAGTTCGCTTCGCTCGCTTATTTTAAACGATAAACTATTCTGCCTTTACTGTCATCATAAGGACTCATTTCTAAAGTCACTTTATCGCCAGGTAAAATAGTAATTCTATTAAGCCTCATCTTTCCAGACAAAAAACCTGTTATTTCTTTTCCGTCGTCTAATAATACCCTAAAGAAGGCATTTGGTAAAGCCTCCACTATTCTCCCCTCTATTCTGATAACTTTTTTTGGATCTTTATTCTCTTCGTTTTTGACCATTAGCATTTATCCCGTGACTCTGTGATATTAACAAATTAACTTATTTTAGTCAACTCTTCACCCAAAATTTAGACATTTTGAGCGAAGAGTCAATACCATTATACTCATTACTCAAATTTTAAATCAATTTTAATTTTGTTTTGGTCTCTTGGAGCTTTTGTTGTCCAAAAAGGCCACAAATTTACCTTGACACGCGATATGCTGTCTCCCATCCTATTATTTATAGTTTCTTTTATTTCGTCAGACGATTTTTCTCTGAATAAAGCAATCAAATCATTTTTGTCGACTGATTGATATGTCTTAACAGAAAAATCCAAATTAATCACTATTTTTTTATCTTTAATGTCTATTGTCTCTGGATTATAATTAACAGTTAAGCTATCTTCTAATAGGGTTTTCTGGTAAGACACATTAGAGTTAATATATTCTTTAATGAAATTTTCCATGTCGGATTTTTTAAAAAACAAGGCAGTTGCTCGAGCTTTAGCCTGATAACCAAACTTATCTACAACAGCTCCCGCCTTCACGGCAGAAGCAGATTCTGTAATCTCCGAAAAAATAGATTTATCCAATAAAATATATTCTGAACTAATTTTTCCCTTTAAAGATTCTTGTATATTATTTAAAAGATTTTTTTGCAAAATATTTTTTGCAATTTTAATATCGTCTTCTGTAACTTTTTTTATCGTACTCGAAAATCCTCCAGTCATCGCATTTGATGATTCGGCATAAATACTATAATAATACGGAGTACCGACCAGCTTTGGCACAGAAAACTTAGCTGGTTTTATATTATATTCTTCTCCCGGATCCGTGGCTTGAACTTTTACTTCTATTGATCCCGGGATAGTTTTATTATTTTGTTTTTTTGCGGCAGGAACAACAACTCTTTGCAATGTTATAAAATATTTTCCTGAATCAGACAAAAAATGAGTTCCTATTTTTAAAGTAATATCGCTTGCCGGGCTGTAGCTATTGTAAATTACAATTAAACCCTCTGCTTTACCGTCGTTAGAAGCGTTGCCGGTTGCAGAAAATTCCTGCCAAAGATCTTTTTCTTCATTTAAATATTGAGCGGGGATAGTTTTACTGCCATAATCAATCGTATCTGCAGAATTATCTGCCATCACTTGTTCTTTGAAATTTAATATTTCTGTTTTAGGCCAAATTTCCACATTGACTTTTTGCAATTTAAAATACAAAACACCGGCTAAAATCAAAAATAAAATACAAGACACCGATAAAACCTCTCTTAGAGGAAATCGCCTTCGTTTGTGAGAACCCAAACCCTTGCTATGTTTTTTATTTACCCTGCCATTAGAGTGTTTTTCTTCTCCTTTTGCCAAAGACTTTACTCCATGTTCCACTTTATGGGCAATCTTGGGCGGTAAAATATCAAATATTTTTTTTGCCATTTTATTTTTGAGCGAGGACATTGCTTTTAAAAGTAGTTTTCGCAGGCAGTTTAGCATGGTTCTTGCGAAGCGAGATAAACTGCCGAGAATGCAGATAGCGAAATTACGCTGGTAATTTCGACTATCGGTACTTTTGAAAGCAATGTCTGAACACTATTTTAATATTGCTTTAATTCTTCTGATGCCTGAACCTAAAGATTCTTCTTTTATAATTTTAAATGGTCCCCGCCCAGATTCTGGGCGAGGCTCGCCCACTTTTGAGTGGGCGGCTAACTCATCAGTGCTGTTAACATGGGAGCCTCCGCAGAATTCTTTGCTAAAAACATTCCCCTTTTTATCTTGTATAAAATATACCGATACCGTATTACCGTATTTTACACCAAATTCCATTTCTGCGCCAATTTTTTGGGCTTCTTCTTTTGGCATTTCTCTTTTTACCACCAAAAACCCTTCTTTGATTTTTTCATTTACAATATCTTCAACTTTCTTTTTTTCTTCATCGGTAAGTTTCCTGTCAAAAGAAAAATCAATCCTCAAACGCTCTGAAGTTATATTGCTACCCCTTTGTTTTATTGTTTTTCCAAAAACTTCCTGCAAAGCGGCTAAAAGCAAATGATGAGCAGTATGCAATTTTATAGTTTCTGGCTTATCATCGGCCAATCCTCCCTTAAACATACCGGCCGAAGCAGTTTTGGACAATTCTTGATGTTTCTTTAATTCTTTATTAAATTCTTTTTCGTTAATATTTGGAAAAAATTCCTTAATAATATCATAGGGCAGGCCATAACTTTGGTATAACAGAAAAGTTGATTTTATGTCTGCATTTTTCACTTTCCCAGATTCTGCAATACCTCTTTCTAATGTCTCCAGAAACTTCTTTTTTTCGCTATCAAACTCTGTATCTATAATACTCCATCGTAATTTATAATCATCTCCAATTTTTCTTATTAATTTTTCAAAAAAACTTACTTTACTAATAAATTCATAAGCCACTATTCGTCTAATTAATCTTCTTAATATATAACCTTGTTCCTTGTTTGATGGCTTTACCCCATCAGAAATTAAAAATGAAATAGCTCTTGCATGGTCGGCAATGATTCTTTTCTTTCTCTCATCAAATTCTTCGGGAATTAATTTAATGATCGGCTCAAACAAATCAGTTTCAAAAACAGTCTCTTTTTTTTGAACTACCATTGCCAATCTTTCCAAACCCATTCCGGTATCAACTCCAGGAGTTTCCAGTTTAGTTAATTTTTTATTTTTATCGCAAAAAAATTCATTAAAAACTATGTTCCATATTTCAATGCCGGAAACATAAATTTCGGTTGTAGGCCCGCAAGGCCCTTCTTCGCCTGTCGGTCCCCAAAAGTTATCAATTCCTTCTCTTTTTATTTTAATTTTAAGGTCTATCTCTTTCCAAATTTTTTCTGATTTCTCATCAGGAGGAACATTTTTGTCTCCCTTAAAAACAGTTACATAATCAATTTTCAATCCCAGTTCTTTTACAATAAATTCATGCGCCAATTTTATGGCTTCTTCCTTGAAATATCCGCCGAAAGAAAAGTTTCCCAACATTTCAAAAAAGGTCAAATGCCTCTCGTCTCCCACTTCATCAATATCCGATGTTCTTATGCATTTTTGGCAAGAAACGACATTTTTACCATAGGGAGATTCCTCGCCCAAATAATATGGCTTAAACTGCTGCATTCCGGCAGTAGTGAATAAAACAGATGAATCCGATGGCAATAAAGACGAAGAAGGCACTATTTTGTGCCCATTTTTTTTAAAAAATTGTAAAAATTTTTGTCGTAATTCGTCTGATTGCATTACTACATTTTATTATTTATGTATACCTGTCGGCTACAACCGATGCGGCAAATGACTGCGGTTTTATTCTTGGCTCAAAACCGTTGCTTCTTATCAAGCCAGTTACTTCTTTTACCATTTCTTTTGTTTTGCCCTGCTCGCCCACATCGGCATGAATATATTGGAATTGGTAATTAAAAGTCGGGGTGGCTTTGCCGAATTCTTTTTCTAGTGTTTCTCTTAAAGACAAAGCCAACTCGCAAGACAAATAAACTTCTTGTAAAATTCTGTTTTTCCAATTAACGAATCTTTTTAAAAAAGAGTCGGGATAATGCATTTTCTTTAAAAAGAACCTGCCCCCGGCTCCTGTTCTTAACACAACAATGGCTATTGGAAAAAATGGCTTAGTGGAAGAAGGCGAATCGCATCCCACAACAATATCATAAAAAAATTCCGGCTGTTCGTTAATATAGTTATAGATTTCTCTTATAACATCATTAAACTCCAGGTTTCCCATGCTGGGGCTGTAAAAATGACCGCTGTTTATGATTTCCTCATTCATTTTATGCAACAGATTTAACAATTTTTAGAAATTTTTCTGCGTAAAGCGAAGCCCCGCCGACTAAAAGCCCGTTAGCCCCGGTATTTTTAATATAGAGAGCCGAGTTGTCTGAATCTACGCTGCCGCCATAAAGAACTTTCATATTATCGGCTATTTTTCTATTATACAATTTTAAAACAACTCTTCGTATAAATAAAATAGAACTCATCGTTTCGTCTTGTGAACAATTATTTCCGGACCCAATTGCCCAAATTGGCTCATAAGCAATAACAATATTTTTTACTTCTTTTACGATAATGCCTTTTAAATCTTCTGTAATTTGCCTTTCTAAAACTTCAACTTTTTTGCCTGTCTTTTTTTCCTCATTAGTTTCACCTATGCACAAAATCGGTTTTAATTTTTCGTGCAAGCATTCTTTTATTTTTTTATTGATAACGGTGTCTGTTTCGTTTAAATATTTTCTGGACTCTGAATGGCCTATTATAACATATTTTACTTTTGAATCACGAAGCTGTGAAGCTGAAACCTCTCCGGTAAACGCGCCTTTTCCCCTTACCTGCCTGCCGGCAGGCAGGTAAAAAACATTCTGGGCGCCCAAAGTCAATCCTTCCAATAAGTTCAAATAAACAAAAGGCGGGCATATAACAACTTCAACCTTCTTTTCATTTTTTAACCCTTTTTTTATTGCTTCAAAAAGAGCTTTGGCTTCTTTTTGATTGGCAGGATTCATTTTCCAGTTGGCAACAATAAGATTTTTCATAATTTTACAACTCGGTTAATATTTTAACTCCCTCTTTTGTAACCGCCATTGTGTGCTCAAAATGGGCCGAGAGAGAACCGTCTTTTGTCGCGTATCCATAACCGTCTTGCGCTTTCTTTAAATGCCAGTCTCCAATTGTTACCATAGGTTCCAAACAAATAACCATGCCTTCTTTTAGAACTTCTCCTTTATGCCTTGTGCCAAAGTTTGGAATTCTGGGGTCTTCGTGAAGCTCTTTTCCAATGCCATGCCCGCAAAGATCGCGAACAACCCCAAATCCCTGGTCTTCAATATATCTTTGAATGGTATTTCCAATATCGCCAATTGTATTGCCCGGCCTTACTTTTTTAATGCCTCTTTTTAAAGCTTTTTTTGTAACCATTATCAACCTTTTAGCTTCAAAAGAAATATTGCCAACAGGAACTGTAATTGCCATATCGGTGTTGTAGTTTTTATATAAAACACCCAAATCCAATCCGATTATGTCCCCTTCTTTTAATATTCTTTCAGAAGGAAATCCATGAACTATTTCTTCGTTTACGGAAGCGCACAAAGAATAGGGAAATTTTTCGTATCCTTTAAAAGCAGGGGCGGCTCCGTGTTTTAAAATAAGGGCCTCTGCGGCCCTGTCTAACTCTATAGTGGTAACACCCGGTTTTACCATTTTTTCTATTTGGCTCAAAACATTAGCAAGGATTCTGCCGCCTTCCCTCATTATTTTAATTTCTTCTTCTGATTTTATCTTAGTCATTTAAGTTTCTCTAATATCTCTTTGAACACATCCGAAACTGATTGCTCTCCGTTTGCCTTCCTCACCAAAATACCTTCTTTTTCAATATGGCGAGTTACAGGATAAGTTTGTTCTTTATAAATTATCAAACGATTTTTTATTGTTTCCGGATCGTCTAATTTTTTTCTCTTTATAAGCATGGAGCCGTCTAATGGACATAATTTTAAACTTTCTGTTTCTTTGGTAAATAAAATTGAATGTCGGATTAGTTCGCAAATTCTTCTGTGGGAGTTTCTAAAAATTGTCGTCTCTGCGCTAATTTCCAATAAAACAAATTTTATATTTTCTTTGCCATAAAGCTTTGTTAAAAGAGGTATTTCTTTCTCTGCTTCATAAATAGTTCTTGGCGAGCCGGAAAATATAATGCTTTTTTCATCTTTTGCCAAATCTTTTATTTTTTCTGTCATTAGAAAAACAACAAAGGGAGGACTGTTTAAGTCTCCCGATTCCCATTTTTTTATTTCATCGGCCACTTTATAATCTGTGCCTTCAATATTAAAAACTTTTTCCGGCTTTTCGTTTCTAAAACAGAATTCTATAATTTTACTTGATTCAAAATGATAATAGCCCAATTTATCGGCTAAAAGTTCTGCTTGAGTTCCCTTTCCGGCTCCCGGAGGGCCGAATAAAATAATAATTTTTTTTTCCATACAATTAATTCGTCTCGTACTCTCTCATTTGGAGTTGAGAATTAATCTGCCGCAATGTGTCTAAAACCACACTGACAACAATTAAAAGCGACGTGCCGCCTATTAGAAAAGCGAATCCGGTAACTCCAGTGACGCCAGATACAATAGAGGGCAAAATGGCAATCAAGCCCAAAGAGATGGCGCCAGTGAATAAAACTCTATTTAAAATATGACTTAAAAAATCAGTTGTGGATTTACCCGGCCTTACTCCGGGAATAAACCCTCCCATTTTTTGCAGGTTTTCTGAAATTGTTTTCGGATCAAATGTAATTGCCGTATAAAAATAAGTAAAGATAATAACTAATAAAAAATATAATATTCCATGCACCCAAATGTTGTTGAAAAATGCATTTGCGGCGTTTGCGATATTTCCAATAATTCCCGGGCTTCCTCCTAAAAATCCTGCTATCATGCCAGGAAATAAAAGTATGGAAAGCGCAAAAATAATAGGAATAACTCCGGCCGGATTAACGTTTAAAGGCAGATAAGTTGAAACTCCTCCGTACATCTTCATGCCCCTCACTCTTTTTGCATATGAAACTGGAATATTCCTGCGCGCTTCTGTAATCAAAACAACCCCGGCAATTATTGCTATAGACAGAATAAAGAACAAAAAATAAGAAGGGATTTTAGACGGATCCCAAGCAACAAATGTTTGAAATATATTTGACGGAAGGCTGGCAACAATACCGGCAAAAATCAAAAGAGAAATTCCGTTTCCCATTCCCTGCTCTGAAATAATTTCGCCCAGCCACATTAAAAACATCGCTCCTGCCGCAATTGTTAAAATTGAGCTAAAAAGCATCAAAGGTTCTAAAGGAGCAATAATTCCCTGCCTTTGAAACAAAGTTAACATTCCATAACCTTCAAAAACAGCCAAAGGAATTGTTGCCAATCTTGCATACTGGTTAAATTTTTGGCGTCCGGCCTCGCCTTCTTCTTTATATAATTTTTCCAATGCTGGAAAAATCATTGTTAAAAGCTGGAATATAATTGTGGCTGTAATATAAGGTCCGAGTCCGAGCAATACAATAGAAAAATTACTCAACGCGCCTCCGGAAAAAAGATTCAAAAGGCCGAAAACCTGATTTTGAGCAAAGAATTTTCTTAATTCATCAAGCCCAATTCCAGGAATAGGTATATTGGCCGCTATTCTAAAAATAATAAACAAAAAAATAACAAACAAAAACTTATTCCTAAGTTCCTTATTTTTAAAAAGAAATAATATTTTATCGTACCACATAATAGTTTTTACTTGATCGTACCTCCGGCTTTTTCAATTGCCTCTTTTGCCGTTTTTGACACTTTGCAGTTTTCAATAATCAACTGCTTTGATAACTTTCCCCTGCCCAATATTTTAACTTTCGGCATCTTATTATCTATCATACGAATAATTCCTTTTTTAATCAAATTGCCGGGATTTATAATTTCTCCATTTTTTGAAGTTTTTTCTAAAGTATCTATATTCACAATAGCAGAATTATCTTCTAAAACAAAACTCCTATACCCTTTTAATTTCGGGTATCTTTTGATCAATTCTCTGATAATCGGCACCATTTTTCTGCCAGACCTTGCGCTTTGTCCCTTGTTGCCTCTTCCGGAGTATGTGCCCTTTTTGCCGCCTCTGCCAACTCTTTTTTTTCTTTTTAATTTATGTTTTGGTTTTAATTCGTGTAATTGCATGATGATATTACGAACTAAGTTCGTTTTAGTTTTTTTAAGGCCTCCATTGTTGCTCTGGCATTATTTAGCTTATTTTTGGAACTTGAAAGGATCTTTGAAGAAATATTTTTAATGCCGGCCAACTCGCAAATAAACCTTACCGCTCCTCCGGCAACCAAACCTCTCCCCTTCTTTTGCGGTTTTAACAAAATTCTTGCCGGTCCAAATTTTGCTTCTACTTCATGGGAAATAGTGCCATCTACGATAACAACACTTACGAGTGACTTTTTTGCCTTGTTGGTGGCTTTTTCTATAGCTTGAGAAACATCTTTTCCTTTATCTACTCCTATGCCTATCTTGCCTTTTTTATTGCCGGCAATAACAACTGCCCTAAATCTTAAACGCTTGCCTCCGCCTGTAACCCTGACAACTCTAGCCAAATCTAAAAGTTTTGATTCAAATTCATCGCTTGCTTTGTTTTTATTTCCAAAACCACGCCCGGAACCGCGACCTGCGCCATAACCACGGCCGGAATCTCTGCCTTTTTGCATGCTATCGCCAAACGGTTTAAAGCTGAATTCTTTATTCATAACTTTTGGCGCTGGCGAGGAATTAACATCTTTTTTTTCTATTTTTTCTTCCATTTTTATAATTTAAAATAATTTAATTTTTTAAAATTTTAATCCTCCTTCTCTGGCTCCATCGGCCAATGCTTTTACTCTGCCATGAAAAACAATTCCCCCTCTGTCAAAAACAATTTTTTCTATATTTTGAGCTTCCGCCTTTTTAGCAATTAACCTACCCACCATAAATGCAGATAATACTTTGCTGGTCATTTTTTCATCCCGCCCAAATTCATTTGGGCGAGGCTCGCCCGCCTTTTTAGGCGAGGCGGCTTTTCCAATTTTTATTTCTTTATCAAAAGCAGAAACCAAAACTTTGGCAGTATCATCATTAATTAACTGAGCATAAATATGAGATAAAGACCTAAAAACGCAGAGACGTGGCCTGTCTTTTGTGCCATGGCATTTTATTCTTATTTTTTTATGGCGCCTTATGCGTTTTAACTTTTTTGGTAACATGATATTATTTTTTAGCCGAAACTACTTTTTTACCTTCTTTTCTTCTGATTTTTTCTCCTTGATATTTAATACCTTTGCCTTTATATGGCTCTGCCTTTTTTGCCTTTCTAATTACAGCCGAAACTTGGCCAACGGCCTGCTTATTTATGCCAGAAACAGTAATCACATTTTTTTCTACAGAAAAATTAATTCCCTCCGGCTTTTTAATTTTAATCGGATTTATAAAACCAACATTTAGGACTAAATTTTCTCCGTCAACCATAGCTTTATAACCAACTCCCTCTATTTCTAACTTTTTCTCAAATCCTTTGCTGACCCCACAAACCATATTAAAAATAAGAGCCCTGTATAATCCCCAAAGACTTTTTGCTTTTTTTGATGGATTATCTTCTCTTTTGAGAGAAACTAAAATCTCGTTATCTTTTAATTCAACTTTAATATCTCTTTGCAGTTCTATTTGCAATTCTCCTTTGGATCCTAAAACTTTGAGATTTTCATCCCCAATTTCTATTTTTACACCCTCTGGAATCTGAATTGGTTTTTTGCCTATTCTTGACATAAAATTGTATTTATTTTTGGTTATAGCGGAAATAAGGATATTTTTCAATTCGGGCTCGGGTCGCGAGAGCTTCCCGCTGTGCGGGAGCTCCCGACATAGGCCGTGGGTTTGGCGGGCGTTGAAAAATATCCTTATTTCCGCTTAATACTACTACCATACTTCGCAAATTATTTCCCCTCCTAATTTTAATTTATTGGCTTTTTTACTTGTCATTAATCCTTTTGAAGTTGAAATAACCGATATTCCATGACCTCCTTTGACCCGTTTTATTTCTGAAACTTTCGCATAAATTCTTTGGCCAGGTTTGGAAACTCTTCTTAAATCTGATATTTTAGAAACTCCATTATCATATTTTAGAATAATTTTCATCGTCTTTACTTTACCTTTAACTACTGTTTTTACTTCTCCTATAAAATTTTCCTGCATCAAAATTTTAGCAACTTCGTATTTTACTTTTGAAAAAGGAATGGATACTTCTGGCTTGACAACAGCTTTCGCATTCCTTATTTGATTTAACATGTCTGTTATTGGATCTGTCATTTGTGTGAGTATTAAGTATTGAGTATTTTGTATTAGGTATTTGACGTTTCGCATACTCAATACTTCATACTTTATGCTTAATGCTTCATAATTACCAGGATGATTTTTTAACTCCTGGGATTTCTCCTTTATTGGCTAATTCTCTAAAACATATTCTGCAAAGGCCAAAAGCTCTCATGAACCCTCTTCTCCTGCCGCATTTAAAACAACGTCTAATAATTCTTGAAGAATATTTCGGTTTCTTTTTTGCTTTTGCTATTTGTGATGTCTTTGCCATGTTATTTATCTTCTTTAATAGGAAATCCTAATAATTTATATAATTCTAATCCTTCTTCTTTGTTTTTTGCATTTGTAACAATTGTTATTTCTAATCCAAAAATAGTTTTTTCTTTTTCGGCAAAAATTTCAGGAAAAGAAATGTGTTCGCGAAAACCGATATTTAAATTGCCTCTCTTGTCTATTGCTTTTTGTGAGACACCCTTAAAATCGCGAGACCTCGGAAAAGACAAATAAACCAATCTCTCTAGAAAATCCCACATTTTGCTTTTTCTCAATGTTACCATTGAAGCAATCTCCAATCCTTCCCTTAACTTAAAACCGGCAATTGATTTTTTGGATTTTACTAATTTTGGCTTTTGTCCAGAAATAGAAGCTAAATCTTGCATAATAAGATTCTGTATTTTTTCCCTTTCTCCTGATGTTTTGGTTACGGCTGTCTTTCCGAAACAAGTATTTATAACCACTTTTAAAATCTTCGGAACGGCCATTGTATTTTTGTAACCAAAAATCTTTTGCATTTGCGGCACTACTTCTTTATTATATTTTTCTTTTAAACTAAACATATTTTATAATCTCTTTTTTGCGGAAATAAGGATATTTTTCAATTCGGGCTGGCCGTGGGTTTGGCGGGCGTTGAAAAATATCCTTATTTCCGCATAGATAACTTTAAATTTTCGATTTGCATTTCTTACAAATTCTATTCTTTTCTCCTTTTTCCATATTATATGCTATTCTTGTTGCTTTTCCGCATTTTGGACAAATAATTTTTATATTGGAAATATTTAAAGGAGAAGGAGAAGAAACAACTTGGCCTTTTTCACCTTGTTTTTTTGCTTTAACATGTTTTTTCTTTAAATTAATTCCTTCAACCAAAACAGTGCCTTCTCTTAAAAGAGATTTTATTATTTTTCCTGTTCTGCCTTTGTCTTTTCCGGATATTATTAAAACTTTATCGCCTTTTTTAAATTTCATTTTTTACAATAATTCTGTTACCATCATGGCTATTTTATCGAAACCCTTATCTTTTAATTCTTTGGCTGTTGGTCCAAAAACTCTTCCGCCTCGAGGTAATTTGCCCTCGCCCAATATCACAACTGCGTTATCATCAAATCTTATATATGAACCATCGGTTCTTCTGTACGCTTTTTTTTGTCTAATAATTACTGCTTTAACTTTCTCATGCTTTTTAACTAACTTTCTCGGTTCTGCCTTTTTAACAGCAGCCACAATTATATCGCCCAGCTCGGCATATTTTTTACGCGTTCCGCCAAGCAAGCCAATACATTGGATAATTTTTGCTCCGCTATTGTCTGCGACTTTTAACATTGATCTTGGTTGAATCATAGTATTGCCTTAAATCTTTCTAATTACTTTCCACTTTTTATCTTTGGAAATGGGCATGGTTTCTTCAATAATAACACTGTCTCCTATATGGTATTCTTTATTTTCATCGTGGGCTTTGTATTTCTTATGGACTTTATACCTTCTTTTGTATTTTGGATGTTCTTTAACCCTTTCAACATTTACCACTACGGTTTTTTCCATCTTATCTGAAATCACAATACCTTTTAATTTTTTCTTTGGCATATTATTCTATTTCTTTTAGTATATCGCTACGTTAATTACTCGTTAATTATAGTTAAAATTCTCGCTATTTCTTTTTTCGATTGGCTGATTTCTTTTACATTTTTCAATTTATTTGAAGAAAACTTAAACCTAAGTTCGCTTAATTTCTTTTTGATATCTTGGACTGATTTTTCTAATTCTTTTCTGTTTTTTTTACGAAGCTCTTTTGCAGTGTTCATATTAATCTCCTTTTTTAATAAATTTAGTTTTAATAGGCAATTTAATCCCTGCTCCTTTAAAAGCGGCTCTGGCTTCTGTTTCTTTTATGCCGTCTAATTCAAATATAATGCGTCCTGGTCTAATAGGATAAACATAATGGTCAACACCGCCCTTGCCTCCGCCCATTCCAATTTCGGCTCCCTTGAAAGTTACTGGTTTGTCTGGAAAAATTCTTATCCAAAGCTTGCCTCCTTTTTTAAGATAGCGAATTATATATCTTCTTGAAGCTTCAAGCTGTCTGGCTGTAATCCATTTTGTACCCAAAGATTTTAATCCAAAACTGCCAAAAACAATATCGGTGGCCCTGGTTTCAATTCCTTTTGACTTTCCTTTATGTTGCTTGCGGTGTTTAACTTTTTTTGGCATTAATATGCTCATATATAGAATAACTTAATCAAATTTCTCTCCTTTATATATCCAAACTTTTACCTCAATAGCTCCATATGTACAATGAGCTTCTGTTTGACTGTAATCAATATCTGCCCTAATGGTGTTTTTTGGCAATCTACCCTCTCTTAACCATTCTTTTCTGGCAATTTCAACTCCATTTAATCTTCCAGACAACTCTACTCTAACGCCTTTTGCTTCTTTGTTGCCCATAACTCTTTCTATGGATCTTTTCAAAACCTGACGAAATGGCACGCGCCTTTCAATTTGTTGAGCGGCCCATTGGGCCACAAGAGGAGCTGAAATCCATGGATTTTTTATTTCTTTAATTTCTATTTTTACCTCCCTGCCCGCCGAAGCTTTAGCGGAGGCGGGTCTTTTTGTACCACTAGTTTTTATCTCAAATATTTTTTTCTCTACCATCTGCCTTAAAACCTCTGCTCCGCTTCCTCCCCTGCCAATAATTATTCCCGGCCTGGCCGTTTCAATAATAATGCCCAGTTTACTGGCCGAATGCTCTATTTCAATATTAGCCACCGAAGCTTCCACTAACTTTTTTCTCAAAAAATCTTTAATTAGAAAATCTTCTTGAAGGAATTGAGACATTTTTTTGCCATAAAAACCCCTGATATTCCAATCTTCGGTTCCTCTTATCCTAAATGATTTTGGATGGACTTTATGTGTCATGATTATTCTAAAAATTTTTCTTGGCTTATTTTTTCGTTTTTATTTTTTTCTTAACTGATTTTTTCTGTTTTTTATATGTTGTTTCGGTTTTTGTTTCAGTTAATTTTTTTCCTCCAGACGGAGGATTGGCTGGACCCTCTTTTACAGGGCGAATCTCGCTTAAAACAATCGTTATGTGGGCGCTTCTTTTCATTATGGGATAAGCTCTGCCGCGAGACATTGCGTGCCATCTTTTAAGAGTTGGGCCTTCGTCCACTGTGGTTTTTGATACATAAAGATTTTCTTCACCTATTTGAAAATCATGCTTTGCCGAAGCTGTGGCTGAATTCAAAAGTTTTAAAATCGGAGTAGCTGATTTTCTTGTGGCAAAAGAAAGCAAGACCTTGGCATCAACTGCTGTTTTGCCTCTAATCAAATCAACAACCTCTCTGGCTTTTCTTGCTGTTACTCTTAAATGATTTAGCTTTACTGTTATTTCCATAAATTTTTATTTCTTTATTGCTGTCTTTGCCGCTTCCGTTTTTACCGCTTCACCATCTCCTTTTTTCTGTTCTATTTCTCTTTGCATTTTTCCTCCGTGTCTTACGAATTTTGTTGTGGGGGAAAATTCTCCAAGCTTGTGACCCACCATATCTTCTGAAATATTAACCGGCACAAACTCTTTTCCGTTATGCACTCCAAAAATATAGCCTACCATTTCCGGAGAAATTGTGGAATATCTTGCCCATGTTTTAATAATTAATTTTTCGTCCTTTCTGAGTTTTAATATCTTATCTATTAATTTTGGGTCAACATAAGGACCTTTTTTAAGACTTCTTGGCATATTTTTTACTTTTTCCTCCTTTGAATTATATTATTAATTTTGTTATTCATATAATTCTGCACTCGGTCAAAGTAAATAATTAACAAATTATTTACTTTTTCCTCCTTTGAATTATAAACTTATTTGTCCACTTTTTTGTATTTCTTGTTTTTACCCCCAAGGCTGGTTTTCCCCATGGAGTTTTTGGATGTTTTAAACCAATTGGCTGTCTGCCCTCTCCTCCTCCATGCGGATGGTCAACTGGATTCATAGCCGAACCCCTAACATGAGGCCTTCTCCCTTTTAATCTTGATTTACCTGCCTTACCAACCCTATAATATCTGTTTTCTGGATTTGAAACCATTCCTATGGAAGCAAAGCACTCGCTTATAAATTTTCTTACTTCGGTTGACGGCATTTTCAGGTTAACGTAATTTCCCTCCTGAGCTAAAACCTGAGCCGAAGATCCTGCAGATCTTACTAACTTTCCTCCTTTGCCAGGCTCTAATTCAATATTATAAACCATTGTTCCAACCGTTATATTTTTTAACTTTACTCTATTTCCTGGTTTTAAAGGAGCTTTCTCGGAAAATATAATCTCATCTCCAACTTTCAGGTCTTGTGGCGCAATAATATATTGCCTATATTTGCTATGCCTGCCGGCAGGCATGCCTAAATATTCTATCAGAGCGATAAAGGCCGTTCTGTTTGGATCATATTCCAAAGCAACAACTCGGGCTGGCGAATCTATTCTTGTTTGTGAAAATTCAATCATTCTATAAAGTTTTTTTACTCCGCCTCCTTTGTGTCTTACCGTAATCCTGCCAGAAGACTTCGATCTGCCAACATGTCTTTTTATATTTGCCAAAAGACTCTTTTCTGATTTATCTTTTGAAAGCAATGAAAAATCGATTCCTGTCATTCCTCTTCTGCCTGACGTTGTTGGTTTATAATGTTTCATAATTACAAAATTTCAATTTTCTGGCCGTTTTGTATTTTTACAATCGCTTTTGAATATCCCGCCTTGAACCCCTGAACCCTTCCTAATCTTCTTTTCTTTTTTGGTATTTTTATCATATTTACCGAAATAACATTTACTCCATAAACGCCTTCTACCGCTTTTTTAATATCTATTTTGTTTGTGTTTGGATAAACTTTAAAAACATACTGATTGCCTTCTGATGACATTGTTGATTTTTCAGAAATATGAGGCTCTTTAACGGCGTCATAAGAAAAAAACGCAGTTTTTTTACTTTTAGGCAACACGACCGAAGCCTTGACAGGTTTATCTGCTTTCTTTAACTGCTTTTCTGCCTCTTTTACGACTGCCTTGGGTTTGGTAAAAGATGGTTTCTTTTTTAAAAAATCAAATAAAGCCATAAATTTATTTAACGTAGCGACATATTTTTATTTCAAAAATGTTTTTTCTAAAGTTTTAATTGTGTCTTTTGACATTAACAAATACTTAAATGCCATTAAATCTATAACGTTCAAATTTCTCGCTTCGACTATGCCTGTTTTTTTTATATTTCTGGAAGATAAAAATAAATTTTTGTCATACTCCGGCAAAGCAATCAAACAACTATTTTCTTTGCATGGCAGTTTGTTTAAAGTTTTTGCTATCTCTTTTGTTTTTGGCTTATCTGCCTGGATTTTATCTAAAACAACCAACAAGTCGCCTTTGGCTTTTTCTGAAAGAACCATAAACAGCGCCTTTCTCCTCATTTTTTTAGGAACGTCTTTTTCGAACACCCTTTCTTTTCTTGGACCAAAAGTGATGCCTCCGCCTCTCCAAATAGGCGACCTAATTGAGCCATGTCTTGCCCTGCCTGTTCCTTTTTGCCTCCATGGCTTTTTGCCTCCGCCTCTTACTTCGCTTCTATCTTTTGTATGGGCTGTAATTTGCCTCTTATTTGCCATTTGTGAAACAACAACCTGGTGCAATAAATCAGAGTTCAATTTAACATCAAAAATCCCCTTTGGCAAGGAAACTGAATCAACTTCTTTTCCTTCTTTATTGTAAACTGTTGCTTTCATAATAATAAAATTTTATCCTCTAATCTCAAGCAAAGTTCCCCTATGTCCCGGTATTGCTCCTTTTACTGCCAACAAGTTATTTTCTTTATCAATTTTGGCTATTTTTAAATTTTTTACAGACACTCTTTCATAGCCCATTCGACCTGGCATTCTTCTTCCTTTAATAACTCTCTGCGGAAAACGGCTTCCCGTAGATCCTATTGTTCTTTGTTCGTGTTTTACTCCATGAGTGGCATTTCTTCCGGAAAAACCGTGCCTTTTTACTCCACCCTGAAATCCTTTTCCTTTTGAAATTCCCGAAACTTTTATCTTGTCGCCCTCATTAAATATTGAAACATTTATTTCATCACCGGTATTATATTTTGAAATATCTATGTCTCCTTTAAATTCTTTAACAAACTTATATTCTTTCCCTTTCATAGATTTTTTAATTTTATTTTTTTTCTCTAACCTTTTCATGCCAACCTGAATAGATTCATATCCATCTCTTTTTTTCTGTAAAACATAACAAGGGCCTCCCAAAATTAAAGTAACCGGTATTACCTTGCCATCATTATCAAATATTTGCGTCATTCCTATTTTTTGTCCTAAAATAAACTTCATGAAACATGAAACATAAAACATGGAACAAAACGAAGATATATTATTGTTATGTGTTCTATGTTGTGTGTTATGTGATTAATAATGAAAAACTGGGCGATTGCCCAGCTTCGGCAATGTTGTTACCCCCGCAATGGCGGGGGAAGTTAACAATTGAACGATTTTTAATATATTTGCTTGTATTATATTTTAATCGCAATATCAACTCCAGAAGGTAAATTCAAATCCCTTAGAGCTTCTATAATCTCTTGGTTCGGAGTTAATATATCAATCATTCTTTTATGTACCCTCATCTCAAACTGTTCTCTGGCGTTTTTATGAACAAAAGTCGATCTGTTTACGGTAAATTTTAAAACTTCTGCAGGCAAAGGAACAGGACCTATCACTTCAACTCCATAACGATTTGCTATATCAATTATCTGCCTGGCCGAATTATCTATAATCTTATGATCATAAGACCTAAGCTTTATCCTAAGTTTAGGTTTTACATCTTCAGACATATTCTTTCCTTCTTCTAGAAGAATATTTGCTTTAATACCCGTTTCTTTAGATGGCTTTTTTACTGCCTGCCTGCCGGCAGGCATTGCTTTCTTTCGAATTGCTGGTTTCTTGACTGGCATCTTATGATTTTATGAACGAAGTGAATAATATCATGACCCCGCCCTCCAAGCTTTTGATTTTATTCATTTAGCATAGAGGGCGGGGCAAGCTCGCCATCGCTCACTTACTTTATAATTTTTGTTACTACTCCGGCTCCTACTGTTTTACCGCCTTCACGGATTGCAAATCTTTTGCCTTCTTCTAAAGCGGCTGGAGCTATCAACTTTACTTTCAAATTAGCCGTATCACCTGGCATTACCATTTCGGTTCCCTCTTTCAATGAAACATCTCCGGTAATATCTGAAGTTCCTATAAATAGCTGGGGTTTGTATCCAGTGAAAAATGGCGTGTGACGACCTCCTTCTTCTTTTGTTAAAACATAAACTTCTCCCTCAAACTCTGTATGAGGAGTAAGAGAACCTGGCTTTGCCAATACCTGGCCTCTTTCAACATCATCTTTTTTCAATCCTCTTAGCAAAATACCGACGTTCTCGCCTGCGCGTCCTTCGTCTAAGCTCTTTTGGAACATTTCAACAGAAACTACCACTGTTTTTTGTGTTGGCCTGATACCCACTATTTCAACTTCATCATTTGGATGGATAATTCCTCTTTCAATTCTGCCGGTAACAACTGTTCCCCTTCCTTCAATTGAAAAGACATCTTCAATAGACATGGCAAATGGCTTATCCAATTCCCTTACTGGTTCTGGAATATAATTATCCACCGCATCAAGTAATTCTGTTATGCATTTTGTGCTTTGGTCATCAATGGAAGTGGCTTCTAACGCCTTTAATGCAGAACCTCTGATTATAGGGATTTCGTCACCTGGGTATCTGTATTTTTTTAATAATTCCCTGACTTCTGATTCAACTAAATCCAAGATTTCCGGATCATCAACCATATCAACTTTATTCATAAATACAACCAACGATGGCAATCCTACCTGGCGGGCCAAAAGAATATGCTCTTTAGTTTGAGGCATTGGTCCATCTGGGGCTGAAACTAACAAAATTCCACCGTCCATTTGAGCGGCTCCCGTAATCATATTTTTAATATAATCAGCGTGGCCTGGACAATCAATTAAAGCATAATGCCTTTTTGCTGTTTCAAATTCCAAGTGTGTAATTGAAATAGTCACGCCTCTTTGTTTCTCTTCCGGAGCCGAATCAATCTGGTCTACTCCTTTTTCAGAAGACCTAAAACCTCGCAATTGTGAAACTTTCATAATTGCGGCAGACAAAGTGGTTTTGCCGTGGTCAACATGACCGATAGTGCCGATGTTTACATGAGGTTTGGACCTCTCAAATTTTTCTGCCATTTTTTTATATTGAATTAATTAATATTATTTTATATGTTTGTCATTGTATTACAATTATTTAAACAAGTCAAGGTTTTTTGAAAACTATTGTCTCTTTCCATCAACAATTTCCTGCGCTATGTTTTCTGGCACTTTTTCATAACTGTTGAATTCCATCGTAAACGATGCCCTTCCTTCTGTAAGCGACCTTAATGATGTGGCGTAGCCAAACATTTCGGATAAAGGAACTATGGCATCAATTACTTTCATGCCAACTCTTTCTTTTGTTTCTTCAATTTTACCTCTTCTTGAAGAGATATCTGAAATAGCTTGGCCGAAAAAGTCAGGCGGCGTTATAACTTCGGTTTTCATAACCGGTTCCAGTATAATAACTTTTGCTTTTTTGGCGGCTTCTTGCAAAGCCATAGACCCTGCAATTTTGAAAGCAAACTCCGAAGAATCAACATCGTGGAAACTTCCGTCAAATAAGGTAACTTCTATATCAACCAAAGGATATCCCGCTAAAATACCTTTATCCATTGCCTCAACAACGCCTTTTTCTACCGGCTTTATAAACTCTTTTGGAATAGTTCCTCCTTTAATTTCATCAACAAACTCAAAACCAGCCCCTCTTTCTTTTGGCTTGACTCTTAACAATACGTGGCCGTATTGGCCTTTGCCTCCCGATTGGCGGATATATTTTGATTCTGCCTCTGCTTCTCCTAAAATAGTTTCTTTGTATGCAACCTGAGGCCTGCCATAATTAGCATCAACCTTAAATTCTCTCTTCAACCTGTCTGCTATAATATCCAAATGTAATTCTCCCATGCCAGAAATAATTGTCTCTCCGGTTTCCAAATCTTCTTTTATTCTAAATGTCGGGTCTTCTTCGGTAAGCTTTCTGATAGACATAATAAGCTTTTCCTGGTCAGCTTTAGTTTTTGGCTCAACTCTAATTCCAATAACTGGCTCTGGAAATACGATTTTTTCAAGCATTATTGGACTAGCTTTATCGCAAAGCGTATGGCCGGTGCTTGTGGCTTTTAGCCCGACAGTGGCTCCAATTTCTCCTGCATACAGCACATCCACATCCTGCCTTTCATCGGCATGCATTCTTAAAATACGGCTGATTCTCTCTTGTTCTCCAGTATTTGCATTTAAAACATAAGACCCCTTAGTTAAACTCCCGGAGTATACTCTAAAATAGGTTAAAGTTCCAACATATGGGTCTGTGGCAATTTTAAAAACTAAAGCAGAAAAAGGTTCAAAATCTTGGGGTTTCCTTTCAATAGCGGCTCCTGTTTTAAGATCAGTTCCTACTGTCGCTAAAACTTCTGATGGCGAAGGCAAATAATCAATAATTGCGTCTAAAACCGACTGGATCCCTTTGTTTTTTAAAGCGCTGCCGCAAAAAACAGGAACTAATTTATAAGCCAGAGAAGCTTTTCTTAAGGTATTTTTTAATTCATCTTCTGATATTTCTTTTTTTTCTAAAAATTTCTCCACAAGTTCATTGTCTTCCGAGGCAATTCTTTCTACCATTTTTGCTCTCCATATTTCGGATTTTTCTTTCATATCGTCTGGAATATCTTTCTCAACAACATCTTTGCCCTTTTCTCCTTCAAAATAAAGCGCTTTCATTTTTATTAAATCAATTATGGCAGAAAGCTTTTCTTCTTCTCCTATTGGAATCTGCAAAGCCACCGCGTTTGGAGTTAATTTGTCCAAAATTGATTGGAAACTCTTTTCAAAAGAGGCCCCCATTCTATCTAATTTATTGATCAAACAAATTCTGGGAACCATGTATTTGTCTGCCTGCCGCCAAACCGTTTCTGATTGGGGTTCCACTCCGGCGACTCCGTCAAAAACAACAACTGCTCCGTCTAAAACCCTTAAAGACCTTTGAACTTCGGCAGTAAAATCAATATGGCCGGGGGTGTCAATTAAGTTCATTTGGACGCCTTTCCAATACATAGTTGTGGCGGCGGCTGTAATTGTGATTCCTCTTTCTCTTTCTTGCACCATCCAATCCATCACGGTATCGCCTTCGTGTACCTCTCCAATTTTATGAGAAATTCCCGTATAAAACAAAAGCCGCTCGGAAACCGTTGTTTTCCCGGCGTCAATATGGGCTATAATTCCGATGTTTCTTAATTTTTCTATTGGATATTGTCGTGCCATATCTATCTCGCAAAATGCGCAAATGCTTTGTTTGCTTCGGCCATTCTATGGGTATCGTTTTTCTTTTTTAGGGCTAGACCTTCATTATTTGACGCATCAATTAACTCTTGGCTAAGCCGTTCAGCCATTGGCTTTCCTTTTTTTGACCTGGCGCCCAAAAGTATCCATCTTATGGCCAAAGCCAACCTTCTTTCTCCTCTTACTTCTATTGGCACCTGATAAGTAGCCCCTCCAATTCTTTTTGCCTTTACCTCTAAAAGAGGAGAGGCATTTTCAATTGCCAAACGAAACACCTCCAATGGCTCTTTTTTTGTTTTTTCCCTGATTATATCAAAAGCGCCATAAACAATTTTTTGGGCAATTGTCTTTTTGCCTTTTTCCATTACCTTATTTATAAACTGTGAAATTACAACATCGTTATAAACTCGGTCTGGGGCTATTTTGTGTTTTTTATATACTCTGCGCATTCTAATTATCTTTTAATATTATAGAGAGGAAATAATGATAAAAATTTTATTTATTTTCTTTTGGAGCTTTTGTTCCGTATCTGCTTCTGCCTTGCTTTCTATTTTCAACTCCGGCTGTATCTAAAATACCCCTGACAATATGGTATCTTACTCCTGGTAAATCTTTTACTCTTCCGCCTCTAATCATAACTACAGAGTGTTCTTGCAAATTATGACCTTCTCCTGCAATATATGCCGTAACTTCCATTCCATTAGAAAGTTTAACTCTGGCTACTTTTCTTTGAGCTGAATTTGGTTTTCTGGGAGTTCTCGTAAAAACTTTAATACAAACGCCTCTCTTAAACGGAGAAGAATAATGCGATGGCCTGTTTTTTAAAACGTTAAAACCAAAACCAAGCGCAACTGTTTTTTTGGCTTTTTTAACTTTTTTTCTTCCTTTTTTAATAAGTTGGTGAATTGTTGGCATGACTTTTTACCGCTCTGTTAAAAAATAAAGCGCTAAGCGCTATTAGTAATGGTCAGCTTATCAAATATTTTAAAAATAGTCAACTATTTTTACAAACCAGTTATTATTCTAAATAAAAAATCTGAAATTGACGAAAACCACTGCAAACCGCCGAAAACAATTAAGAACATTAATATAGCAAAACCATATTGCTTTAAAAATATTTTAACATTAGAAAATCTTTCAGGCAAAAGACTAAAAAGAACCCAAGATCCATCAAGAGGAGGAATTGGAATAAGATTAAATATCGCCAACCATATGTTAATAGAAATAATATAACTGAATGCTATTAGAATTCCTTGATTATTTATAAATATTTCTTCAGGTATGAACCTTAATATTAATCCGAAAAAAACAGCCAATAATATGTTGGATGCAGGACCCGCTAAAGAAACTTTAATATCGCCGTATTTTTTATCTTTGAAATTGTATGGATTAATAGGAACTGGTTTTGCCCAACCAACAATAATCCAATTTCCTGTTTTAATGGCAAGAATTAAAAGGAGAATCGGCAAAAGGATAGAACCAACAAGGTCTAAATGCTTTAATGGATTTAAAGTAAGGCGTCCGGAATACTTTGCAGTGGGGTCGCCAAGCGAATAAGCCACACTTCCGTGAGCCAGTTCATGTATTACAACAGAAAAAAGCAATACTACCAAAACTAAAACAAAAGTAATAATTGTAACGATTTCCATTATTTAATACTAACACGTATTGACCCCGTTAGAAATAGCCAATCTTAAAAATACTTAAATAACGTTATTATGGACGTGATTTTTAACGGAGTTGAAAAAAATAAAAGAAAGTGTTAGAATGCACCAAAGTGGAAATAATAATATTTTTCAACGTCCGCCCTGCCTGCCGGCAGGCAGGCAAACCCACGGCCAGCCCGAATTGAAAAATATTATTATTTCCACTTGTATAATTTTATGGAAAAAATTTGTTCAATTTGTAAAAAAAAATCAGGAATGTCATGGTCTCTCATAAAACTGAGGGGTAAATATAATCCTACTCAAAAAATAAGAAAGCGCCCAAATTTACAATGGGTTCGTTTATTTTCGGGCAAAAGAGTTCTCGCCTGCGCCAAGTGCATAAAAGCAATGGCGAAAGTATAAATTTCAAACAATGTTTTCATAGTGATTTAAACGCTTAACACTATAATCGGAATTCAAAACAATACATATGGCATCTATCCTTAAAGCGCCATTCCATTTTTTAAAAGCCGTGTAAGCCAAAGCGTTTCCTGTGAGTTTTCTCATTTTCTTTTTATTAATTGTTTCTTCCGGTGTTCCAAAATTATCTCCTACTTTTGTTCTTACTTCAACAAAAACCAAATCTATTTTTCCTGCCCTGAGCCTGCCGAAGGGTTTTTTGGCAATTAAATCTATTTCAGCATATTTTGTTTTATAATTTTGTTCTATTATTTTATAACCTTGTTTTATCAAAAATCTCTTGGCAATCTCTTCCCCTATTTTTCCGACTTCGTTATGCTGACTCATAGCTATGATAAGGTCAGAAAATAAAAATATTTTTCAACGCCCGCCCTGCCTGCCGGCAGGCAGGCAAACCCACGACCAGCCCGAATTGAAAAATATTTTTATTTTCTGACCTAAATTTACACAGTATCATAAATTTTAGGCTTATACTGCAATGCCTCTGCCATATGGGAAATAGTTATTTCTTCTGCCCCATCCAAATCGGCGATTGTTCTGGCAACTTTTATTGTTTTCATATAAGACCTGGCTGAAAGCTGGAATTTTAAACTTGCTGTTCGCAAAATCCCTTCTATATCTTTTGTCAGTTTGCAGTATTTCTTAATGTGGCTATTTTTCATTTGGGCGTTTGACTGAATTGAATCTTTTATAAAACGCTCCTCCTGTTTTTCTTTGGCTAAAACAACTCTTTGTTTGATTATTTTTGATGACTCTAATAGTTCGGAATTTTTCTGATTATCTGAAAACTCTGCCGTATCAACCGGCAAAATGGCGATATGCAAATCAATTCTGTCTAAGATAGGGCCAGAAATTCTTTTTTGATATTTTTTAATCTGGTTTTGCGTGCAAACACAATTTTTCTTGGGATGATTTAAATAACCGCAAGGACAAGGGTTTGCCGAAGCCACCAACATAAAATCGGCCGGATATATTACTCTTTGTTTACTTCTTGAAATAGTTAAATATCCATCTTCCAAAGGCTGCCTCATTGCTTCCATAACATTGTGGGGAAATTCATTAAACTCATCCAGAAAAAGAACACCTCTGTGGGCTAAACTTATTTCGCCAGGATGCGGTTTTGCTCCGCCTCCGACAAGACCAACTAACGAGGCCGAATGATGAGGCGCCCTGAATTGCCTCTCCGTTATCAGCGAACCGCCTGGCGGGATGCTTCCTGCCACTGAATATATTTTAGTTACTTCCAACGACTCTGTTTCATTTAATGGAGGCAATATGCCTGGCAGAGCCCGGGCCAACATAGTTTTTCCCGAACCGGGAGAACCCACCATAATAATATTGTGGCCTCCGGCTGCCGCAATTTCCATTGCTCTCTTTGCCTGTTCCTGTCCTAAAACTTCTCTCATGTCAAATTCGGCTGACGAGGGCAGGCCGCTTAAAATTTTCTGATAAACAACCGGTTCAATATTTCTTTTTTTTAAAAAATATCCTGCTATCTGGATCAAATTTTCAACAGGAAAAACTTTTACCCCTTTTACTACTCCGGCTTCATTGGCTGAATCCTTGGGAACAAAAAGGTTTGAAAATCCAAATTCTTTGGCAAAAAGAGCCATTAAAAGAGCTCCTTTTGTATGCCGAAGAGAACCGTCAAACGATAACTCCCCTAAAAATAATGATTTTTCTGGTATGGGAAACTGCAATACACTGCTCAAAATTCCAACAGCAATGGGTAAATCATAAAGAGAACCTTCTTTTTGAATATCGGCCGGAGCTAAATTGACTGTGATTTTTTTTGCCGGAAAATCAACTCCCGAACTTGAAATTGCCGCCCTGACCCTTTCTTTGCTTTCGTCAACCGCCTTGTCTGGCAATCCAACAATTTCAAAACCGGGCAATCCTCTGTTTGCCAAATTTACTTCCACATCCACCTTTATTGTTTCAAGGCCCAAATTTACAACAGAAGGCACTTTAATTAACATAATATTTGCCTGATTCTTGGTTAATAAATCCTTTTAACTGCATTAAAGAAAGAGTCGTGCCGACTTTGGCGGCAGATATGCCAAGCGTTCTGGATAATAAATCTGCCTCCATCGGTTCTCTTTTTAATTGCTCAATTATTGTTTTTTCCTCTTTGCTAAGAATCGAACTTTGCTTTGCTTGACTTTCGGAATTAGATAAATTAGCTGGAGAAACATTATAGTACTTTAAAATATCACTTGCTTCTGTTACAACAAAAGCCCCCTCTTTTATTAGTTTTATCGTTCCTTTTGAAACATCGCTGGTAATTTGGCCTGGCACGGCAAATATTTTTCTGCCATATTTTTTGGCATATTTTGCCGTTATCAGTGTGCCGCTATTTAAACCGGCTTCTACAACTAAAATTGCTTTTGATAAGCCGGCTACTATTCTATTTCTTCTTGCATATGTCCAGTTAACTGGTGAAAATTTTCCTTCAAGCTCTGAAATAATCAAGCCTTTATTTTCTAAAATTTCGTAATAAAGTTTTTCCTGATATTCCGGGTGTATCATATCTATCCCGCATGGCATTACGGCAATAGTTTTACCGCCAATCCTTACTGTTGCGCTATGGGCGGCTTCATCTCCGCCATACATAAATCCAGAAACAATAGTTATGCCAGAGGCCGCTATTTCGGTTACAAGTTGTTCTGTTATTTTTTTTCCGTAACCAGTCAAATGCCTTGAACCCACCACTGCCAGGCAATTTTCAAAAATTTCTTCTTTCCATTCTCCTTTGTAATATAATTTTTTTGGCGCCTCCCTGCCAATTTCTTTTAATGATTTTGGATATTTTTTATCTTCTATTTTAACGGCCTTCTCCATATTTTTTTCATTCTAACATTTTAACTAAAAAAAGCGACACATTCATCGCTTCTTTAGCGCTCTGACCTTTCCTTAGATTTCTAGTAGAATCAAAGTGGGTGTTCTCATGTTAAAACCACGGTCTTAACTAATATTGAACTCCCGTAAAAAAGTTCGTATAGAATCTAATATTGGAAATATCAGAGCTGATTTCATTTTAACTCTTTTAAAACAGCGGTCAACCCCGTTAGAGATGAGATTCTTAAACATCTGTTAATTAGTTTTTGCATAGGACTTCTAACGTGGTCAATGGACTTTTAAATACCGAGGGCTTTGACTAATTGTTTTATTAAAGAAACCACAACTGGCGGCGGCATTAGGCTGTTTGAAACAACGCCTTGGTCATCTAAAACTTCCCAAGGTTTTTCATTGGCTTTGACTTTACTTCCGCCAGCTGGCGGATTTTCATTAAATGTATAACTGTACTCTGGAGTAATTTCATAATCATCAACAAAATCTTTAACTATTTGCACTGGAATGCAATTTCTTAAAAAAACTTTTGGTATGCCCTGCAGGGACTCCGCTTGTTTTATTAAAAGCTCGTCTTTATTTAGCCTTTCTCTAATTGGTTCAATGCCTAATTCATCACCCTCTTTTGTTGTCATTCTAAAACCCTTGCAATTTGGATTATCGCAAATTAGATAAAATTTATCATCCTTTGCGTCATATTCAACATTTTTTGTCGGCAAAAGCTTTAAGCTCCTTGATGTTTGGCAAGAAGGGCAAATTACCCTGTACTTTACTCTCTGGTCAATAACTGATGTCGGAACATCTATTAAAACAAAAATATCCGGGTCTTCTCTGTATCCAATTAAATCCCTAAAAAACAACGAATAAGAAATTTGATCCAAATCCCTCGGAAAGCCATCAATAAAAATCGCTTTCCTGCCAAGCTTTGCTATTTCTCTTTTAGCTAATACTAGAATCAACTCGGAAGGCAAAAGAGTCTTTGTAGACCTTGCCTTTAAAGATTTAATTATGTCTTCTAATGGCAAATATCCCCTGTAATTATTCTCTAAAAAAACAACGAGTTCCTTTGTTTTATCTTCGTCGCCGATAATTTCATCAAATGACCTTACCATATCTCCAATGGAAAAATGGGCGATTTTATCACCACCAACCGCTTCGGCCAGCATTTTTGCATAAGTTCCTTTGCCAGAACCTTTTTTACCAAGCAAATAAGCCACGAATGTATTATTTTTGCTCTCTTCTCGGGAATTAACTCCCAAATATTCTCTTAATTTTTTAAGTTCAGGGCCTGCTTTATATTCAAAATAAGCCTGCCTTTGATTGAAATCAGTCAGGTCAAATTTTTTATAAACATCGCTTTTTGTTTTAAATATAGGAAAATCCATACTATTGTTTATTTACTATTTTCAAATTATTTCCGTCAGACACTATTTTTATGCCGCCGGATTCGCCTGTTCTCAATGTATGTATACCAAAATTTTCTAATCTTTGCAAAGTTTCAAAAGCGGGATGTCCAAATGTGTTCAATAAAAATAATACGGCTTTATTTTTCATTAATCTATTATAATATAAAAAACGCCCCGGCCAACGGCGGAGGCGTTTTCAGAAATTCTATTTCTTCGACATACCCATTATCCTAAACATCTTTGTTCCGCACTTTACACAAGTGCCGGTCATAGCTGACCTCTTATGACCACCCTTTCCTTTCATTGCAACCTCTTTTGGATCTTTCATTTCTCTTTTTGCCTTACATTTTACACAATAAGCTTCTGTCATTTTATTATAATTTTATTTATATATTGTTAATAATCTGCGGATTTACCCAGTCAAATAATTTTAACTTTTAAGAAAGTTAAAATTAAAATCTGAAAGATTTTATTTGACTAGGGTGAATTTTAATATCGACCTTGTTCCTGCAAAATTATACAATCTCGCAGGAACAATTTAATACTTTAATCTATTGTACCCTTTAAGATAGTCGGGGTCAACTCTTTTGTCAATGGTTGACTTGTATTTTATATTATTTTAAAATTAAGCAATCAGTTCTTTTCACTTTTAAATTGATTAAACTGGAGGTCAAACCATGCATGCCACTTATGATTACAGGGAAAAAGAGACTTCTGTAAATATAAGGCCTATGACAAGAAATGATTTACCAGAAGTCCTTTCTGTTGAACTGGGAAGTTTTGAGTTCCCTTGGAAAAAAGGTTACTTTGTTCATTGCTTAAAACAACAAAATTATGTCAACCTGGTGGTTAAATATGAAGAAGAAATAATAGGGTTTATGATTAAATCAGGAATACGTTTGCTTAATCTTGCTGTCCGCCCCGATTGGAGGCGACGCGAAATAGGCACAAAAATGATAGAAGAGCTGATTGGCAGATTGTCTCTGCAAAAAATACGGAAAAGAATTATTACAGTTAAAGTTAGAGAAGGAAATTTGCCGGTTCAGTTATTTTTTCGCAAATGCGGATTTAGGGCAATAAATGTTTTTCATGGATGTTATGACAAAACACAAGAAGATGCCTATTTATTTTATTATGAATATAAGGTATCAGATTTTTTGACCAGAATAACTAAATAAATACAAAACCTCAAAAATAATCTTTAATAGACCTAAGGCAACAAACCTATGGTCTTTTTTTTAAGTAAAAGAGAATTTAATACAACCGAAATTGAACTGGTTGCCATTGCCATTGAGGCAAAAATCGGATTTAAAAGTATTCCGAAGAATGGGTATAGCACCCCCATTGCAACCGGAATTAAAATGATATTGTATCCAAAAGCCCAAAAAAGATTCTGTTTAATGGTTTTCATGGTTTTTTTAGACAGCACAATTGCAGTTGCTACCGATTTTAAATCTTTGTTGATTAAAGTTATATCGGCAGACTCAATCGCCACATCCGTTCCGCTTCCCATGGCAATGCCAACATCGGCAGCTGCAAGAGCCGGAGCATCGTTAATGCCGTCTCCCACCATTGCAACCACTTTTCCTTCTGCCTGTATTTTTCTGACTTCGGCTTCCTTTTGATCCGGTAATACTTCTGCTAAAATTCTTTTAATGCCCAAGCTATTTCCTATAGCGCTTGCGGTTCTTTGGTTATCGCCGGTAATCATTACTATTTCTATGCCAAGGCTTTGCAATGCTAAAAGCCCCTCTTTTGCGCTTTCCTTAATAATGTCGGCAACCGCAATTAGCCCGGCGAGTTTTCCTTGGGCGGCAAGCATCATTACCGTTTTTCCATTAATTTCCATTTCGCTGATTTTATCGCTGGCAGAAACAATGGCAATATTTTCTTTATCCATTAGCCGCTTATTGCCAAAAATAATCCTTTTGCCGTCAACAGTACCCTCAACTCCATGGCCGGGAATGGCTCGGAATTTTTCAACTTTGAATAAAGCAAGATTTTTTGCTTCTGCCGATTTGACAATCGCTTCAGCTAAAGAATGCTCTGAACCTTTTTCAATTGACCCTGCCAATATCAATAATTCATCTTTATTTGCTGAATTAACCGGAATAATGTCTGTCACTTCTGGCTGGCCCTTGGTAAGAGTGCCTGTTTTATCGAAAATAATAGTATTAATCTTGTGGGCGGTTTCTAAACTTTCCGCATCTTTAATTAAAATACCGTGTTCTGCCCCCTTGCCAGTTCCTACCATGATTGCCGTTGGAGTTGCCAGGCCCATAGCGCATGGGCAGGCGATAATTAACACCGCAATCATATTAAGCAATGCAAATGTTATTGCGGGAGGGTTGCCAAAGATATACCAAACCACAAATGTTGCGATGGCAAGCATCAACACTGCAGGCACAAAATAAGAAGAAACTAAATCTGCCAAGCGCTGAATGGGAGCCTTGCTTCCCTGGGCCTCCTGCACTAATTTAATAATTTGGGCCAACATTGTTTCTTGCCCTATTTTTGTGGCTTTAAATGTAAATGTTCCGGTTTTATTCATAGTTGCGCCAATCACATTGGCTCCTTTGGATTTATCAACCGGAATGCTTTCTCCCGTAACCATAGATTCATCAATTGAAGATTCACCCTCAATAATAATTCCATCAACCGGGATTTTTTCCCCGGGCCTTACGCGGATAACATCTCCTATTTGCACCTGATCAATGGCAATATCATGTTCCTTTCCATCTTTTATTATTCTGGCAGTTTTGGCCTGCATCCCAACAAGTTTTTTAATCGCTTCCGAAGTTCCTGCTTTTGCTTTTGCCTCAAAATATCTTCCCAAAAGTATGAGGCCAATAATAATAGTGGACACATCAAAGTAAGGGGCGGCTTCAATGCCAATGTTTTTAATCATATTTGGAAATAACGCAACGAAAGCGGAATAGCCATAAGCCACGGTAGTGCCTATGACTACAAGCGTGTCCATATTTGCCGTCCTGTGCCTTAATGCCAATATAGTTGCCCGATAAAATCCCCATCCTGCCCAAAATTGCACTGGTGTGGCTAAAAGCAATTGAATAAAGAAATTTTGGAGAATCTCCGGAGAAGTATCCATTAGTACGGGAAAACTGCCCCATAAAATAAGTCCTCCTAAAAATAAACTCACCATGACTCTTGCTTTTAAATCATGCAATTCTTTTTGTTTTTCTGCTTTTTCATCAGCTTCGTGCCTCTCTTCGCCGCTAATTAGAGCTTTATATCCCACATTTGATACCGCTCCCTCAAGATGCTGATCGGTAACTTTTTCTGAATCATACAATACCGTAGCTTTTTCGGTAGCCAAATTAACAGTCGCCTTTTTTACGCCATCTATTTTATTAAGAGAGTTTTCCAGCAATGTTACGCACGAGGCGCAATGCATTCCCTTAATTGGAAATGTTTTTTTAGTTTCTGTCATAATATTTCTTATTTAACTATTATTTTTCCATGAAACATATTCATGGCGCATGAGTAGCCAAACTCGCCGCTTTGCTGCGGAGTCAATTCAATAGTTACTTTTTGGTTAAGCGGCAGGTATTTGCGGATTTTAAAATCGCCCAGCACCACTTCTTCCAAACAACTATTTGAATCTTGACGTATGAAATTAATTTTAGTGGTTTTTCCTTTTGGGATAGATATTACCTCTGGAGAATAACCGCCTTTTACAATAATGTCTATTTGACCTGAAACCGCAACTTCTTTTTCTTTTTTTATAAAGAAAAACCAATAAGTAAAAGCAATTGCGGCAAAACCTATTACGGTAATAATTATTTTGTCCATATATTTGAATTTCTATTTAATTTTGACGCCATCATAAAAATTATAATGAGCAAAAAGACGGTAAGCGACATCATAGGAATTGTAATATAACCAAATCCCATGACAAATCGCTGAGAGCAACTGATTGAATAACCTATAACGGAACAATTAATAGAAGGTAAAATTCCAAGCTGTAAAAGATAGTGATAACCGGCTATTAATGAGCCGAAAGCTGACAGAACAATACTATATGGGACAATGCTTTTATCTTTCTTTAGCAGAGCCATACCCAAAAGAATTACTTGGGGATACATTAAAATCCTCTGAAACCAGCAAAGTTTGCAAGGTTCATATCCTGCAACTTCCGAATAGAACAAACTGCCCAGTGTTGCAACAACAACAACTATGAAAGAAAAAGTAATCGCATGCTCCGCAAAAAACCCAATCATCTTATTTCGCTTTGCCAACAGAGATACAATTAAAACAGCCCCAATAATTTGGCCGACAACCGTGAGAACCAAAAGGGCCTGATTAACTATTGAAATAAATTCCATAAGTTTATTAATTGTTAATTAAAAATATGTTAAGGCAGCCGGCAACCGGTTTTTTCAGAAAGTTCTGTTAAAGATGCTTCGCCGGTTAAGCGCGAACCGTCTTTGAATTCCCAAGTCGGATAGCTATTAATGTCTTTGTCTTTGCAAACAGGCAGCTGGCTTTGGCCGTTTGGAGTTGAGCATTCCACATATGGCAAATACTTGGCTGATTTGCCAAACATTGTTTTTTGATTCTGGCAATGAGGGCACCAAAAAGCGCCGTAAAACACCGCTCCGTCTTCCTTAATGCATTTAGCGAACGCATCAAGTTTTCCTGGCTGACTCTGCCAATTTATCCATAGCGCTCCCAAAAAACTGATAACGAGAATAGCAATGACGACAATTATGATTTTGTTTTTCATAAAAATAAAATAAAAAAATAAATTTAAGAAACAACTTCTATAATTCCCGTAATCATTCCCATTGAACAAGAAAATTTATATTTTCCTGGTTTTTGTGGCGTAAACTCTTTAATTGAAACTTGACCTGGCGTTAAATCAACCGGCCCTGAAAATAAATTCCTAGATATAATTGATGAATTACAACCAGGCGAATTAGTTGCGGTAATTTCCCATCTTACGGGGACTCCGGCTCTTACTTTAAAATAATTTGGATTATTGCCAGACCCCGAAGCCGCCATTTTAATTACCTGCTTACCGCTAACAACTAATGGTAAATTATCAGCAGTTTGATTAAAACTTAAAACATTGTTTAAACTTTTGTATCCTAAAACATTTATCTGGCTGTTGATGTTATATAAAGCGAAAAATAAAACTAAAAACCCGGCAACTTTTGAAAACTTTTCGGCAAGATGAGGTTTAAAAGAAAATTTAACGCTAGACAATCCGATAGCCAAAAGCATTGGAGCTGTTCCCAAAGCAAAGAAAAGCATTATTAAAGACCCCTGTAACCAATTTCCCGATAAAAGGGCTATTCCCTGAGCTATTATAGTAAATCCGCAAGGAAGAAAAAATGTTGCGGCTCCCATCATAAACGGCATCTGTTTAGCTTTAAAATTATTTTCATTTGCAATATATCTTGTGATAGATTTTGGTAAAGCGAATTGAAACTTGCGCAGACTTTTGACTCCTAACATTTGCAAACTCAAGGCAATCATTAGAAATGAAACTGTAACAACTAAAAACGAAGTAAAGGCAAGAGAAATTTGCAGTTTACTCCCGATTATTCCCAGTACAGCCCCAAATACCGCATAAGATATAATTCTGCCTGCATTAAATAACAAATGCGGCTGAAATTTTTCGTAAGCTGTATTTTTATCGGAATAAATGCCTTGCCATTGTTTTGACATAGACAGCACGATGCCTCCCACTAAAGCGGCGCAACTGGAAAAACCAGCCAAGAGTCCCAACCCAAAGAATGCAAATAAAGAAGAACTTGAACTCACTCCTAAAGATCCAGGCACGCCCGACTTATTTAAAATCAAAAAAGCAATGATTATAAAAAGCGCTATATTAAAGGCGAATAGTGTTGGATTAACGCTTTTGTTTGTTTTGATATTTTCTTCTTCTAATCTATCAAAAAAAGTATAATTTTCTTCTTTAAAAAGGCTGGTTAAGTGATGATGGTTAGGCCTCTCTCCTTCATATTCAATTGTTACTTGGCCTTTAGTTGCTCCCGCCTCAACAGATTTTATACCCTTGATTTCTAATAATTTTTTTTCAACTAAAACCTCGCAAGAGGCGCAATGCATTCCTTTTACAAAATATGTATATTCTTTATTCATAATGATTTGATTAATTTTATCACAAAAAACGCCTAATAAAAACTACCAAAAAAAGAGGCAGTTAAAAATATTAAGCGTATATTTTTGGATGTATGTTCCCTTGAGAAAAATCTACAACTAAACGATCAAAGAGTTTTACTTCCGGTTTGTACCAGTAGAAATAATTACGAAATAACTGAAATTTTAGGCTGTTATACGCGATTAAATTAACAGCAGATGACATAGATGGGAGAAAAACCAGTAAAACGGATAAAAGTAAAAGCAAACTCTTTTCTTGAATTACGGCAAATAATTGCCTCCACTGGTTGATATGTTCTGGCACACTCATCTGGCAGAAACTTGACGAACCGCTCATAAATGGACAATTTACCATTATTCCATTTTCATCGGTCGGCATAGAGTATAAACTCCAAAAACTTATCGCCAAAAAAGCAACAATCCCAATAATAAATACATTTTTAAATCCAAATAAAACCATTGGTTGTATTCTATAATAAAATAAAAACACTGTCAAACATCTGCTCTGTACATAATAAAAGAGCGAAGCACTTAGCTTCGCTCTGGGTTTTGCGGATTTGTTTTAACCGCTTATTGTCGCCGAGTAGCGACCTTTTTTCGTTTCAGAAGTTTCATCGCTTCTTCAACATTTTCTTCTCTCATCGCCAGTTCCAGAGCTTGACCGATAGTCTTGCCTGGTTTGAG
>JACPYG010000017.1 GCA_016196125.1 Candidatus Staskawiczbacteria bacterium
ACTACATCCGGCCCCACGAAGCCCTTGACTACCTGACGCCGGACGAATATTCAAACAAATACAAAGTCGAAATATTACCAACAAAAAACGTAATCATTTTACAGGCCTAGGGTGTCGGATATCTATCTGAACCTGGACATTGCAAAAAGTATGGTATCAATTAAATTTATTATCTTTGAGCCGAAATAACAACCTTTGTAATCATACGACAATATTAATTAGTTTATTTGGAATAAAAATTATTTTTTTAATCTGATTGCCGCCAATAATGCCTTTAATCTTTGAACTATTAAGGGCTACATTCTCAGCCTCTTTTTGCCCTATATTATAGCCAACTTTTATTTTGTCACGAACTTTGCCATTAACTTGCACGATTATTAAAACGCTTTCTTCTACGATTAATTTTGAATCATACTTGGGCCATTTAGAATCACCGCAAAAACCTTTAAAACCGGCCCTTTCCCACAGTTCGTCTGTTAAATGCGGAGCCAAGGGAGACAAAATTGCCAAAAAATCAGCAAAATCGTCTTTCCCCAAAGTATTTTGTGAAACCTGCCATGCATTAGCAAACTCCATTAAGGAACTAACTGCTGTATTGAATTTCATCAAATCAATATCTTCTGAAACTTTCTTAATTGTTTTGTGCAGAAGTTTTTTAAAATTTTCATCGCTTTTTACTGCTGTTCTTTTGACTTCTGATAAATTATATATTTTTTCTAAAAATCTTCTTGCTCCAACAATCCCTTTTTGGTCCCACGGAATCATCTGCTCAAATGGGCCCATAAACATTTCGTAAATTCTTAGAGTGTCGGATCCGTATTTTTTAATAACATCATCCGGGTTAACAACATTTCCTTTTGACTTTGACATTTTAATACCGCCTTCTGCTAAAACAACACCGTGAGAAGTTCTCTTTTTATAGGGCTCCGGCCCAATTTGTTTTGGAACAGCTGCAATATCCCACAAAAATTTAAAAATAAACCGTGAATACAGCAAATGCAAAGTTGTGTGCTCCATGCCTCCATTATACCAGTCAACCGGAAGCCAGTATTTCAAGATTTTTTCATTCGCTAATTTTTTATTATTCTTGGGATCGCAATATCTTAGATAATACCAATTAGAACCGGCCCAATTTGGCATTGTGTCGGTTTCCCTTCGCGCGTTTCCGCCGCACTCAGGGCAAGCCACTTTAACCCACTTATCCATTGACGCTAATGGAGATTCTCCGGTATTGGTTGGCTGATATTTTTTAACCTTGGGTAATTCTACAGGTAAATCTTTTTCTGGAACAGGATGCCAACCCTGTCCTGGGTCATGCCGACGGGCGCATTCTTCACAAAAAACCATCGGGATTGGTTCGCCCCAATAATGCTGTCGCGAAAAAATCCAATCTCTTAATTTATAATTTACGGTTTTTTTACCTCCCACTGATTTGGTAATTTCCTCTTTTGCTTTTTTTGAATCCATTCCATTAAATTGAGCAGAGTTAATAAGAATACTTTTATTTCCATCTGATAAAACAACTTCTTTTACTGGTAGATTGTATTTTTTAGCAAATTCAAAATCCCGCTCGTCGTGAGCGGGAACTGCCATAATGGCTCCAGTACCATAACTAAGCATCACGTAATCTGAAATAAAAATCGGCATTTTTTCGTTATTTGCCGGATTTACCGCTTTTATGCCTTTTATTTCTATTCCTGTCTTATTTTTATTATTTTCCATTCTTTCCAAATCAGATTTATTTTTTGCCTGTTTTATGTATTTTTCTGCTTCCTGCCAGTTTTTGATTTTGCTTTTTATTTTTCCGATAATTTGGTGCTCTGGAGCTAAAACTAAAAATGTACAGCCAAATAATGTGTCTGGCCTTGTTGTAAAAACTTTAATTTTTTCATTAAAATCGTCCAAAGAAAAATTAATCTCCGCGCCCTCGCTGCGCCCTATCCATTCTTTTTGCTGGATTTTTATTCTTTCCTGATAATCAACCAAATTTAAGTCATCAATTAATCTATCGGCGTATTTTGTAATTTTTATCATCCATTGTTCTTTTTCTTTTTTTTCAACTTTTGTGCCGCACCTTTCGCACTTTCCAGAAACTACCTCCTCGTTGGCCAAACCAATTTTACAGGAAGGGCACCAATTAATAGATATTTTATCTTTATAGGCCAAACCTTTTTTGAACAACTGCACAAATATCCATTGTGTCCATTTATAATATTGCGGGCTGGTTGTATTTATTTCTCTCGACCAATCAAAAGACAAACCCAAACTTTTCATCTGGCGCTTAAAGTTATCCGTATTTTTCTTTGTAACCAAAGCCGGATGCACTCCCCTTTTTATTGCATAGTTTTCGGTTGGCAAACCAAAAGCGTCCCAACCCATAGGATACAAAACATTAAAACCCTGCATTCTTTTTTTGCGGGCTATTGCGTCGAAAGCTACAAAGCTCCGGCAATGACCGACATGAAGCCCGTCGCCTGAAGGATAAGGAAATTCAACCAAAACATAAAACTTAGGCGATTTAGTTTTATTTTTAGCTTTAAAAGTATCAGAATCATACCATTTATTCTGCCATTTTTTTTCTATTTTAATTGGATTATATCTTTGCATTTTAATTTACCAAATATAACATAATTCTAGCGTTTCTGGAAGATTATATTCTAAACAATTTTCTGGCGTTTTGTGCGGTTTTATCAGCCACTTCTTCAAAACTAATACCCTTTAATTTTGCTATTCTTTGGATAGTGTGTTTTATAAAAATCGGCTCGTTTCTTTTGCCCAATTCCTGCGGAGGCGTTAAATAAGGGCAATCTGTTTCAACCAAAAGTTTTTCTAATGGGGCATTTTTAATTACTTCATCGATGTTAAACTTAAAAATTATTCCGTTAATGCCCAAATAAAATCCCATATTCATATATTTTTGCGCCTGTTCCGCGGTCCCCGTAAAGCAATGGATTACTCCTTTTTGGTTTTTGCCCTGAGCCTGCCGAAGGGTTAAGATTTCTATAACATCATCATGCGCCATTCTACAATGAAGAATCACCGGCAAATTTAATTCTTTTGCCAATTCTAATTGCTGTAAAAATACTTGTTTTTGTTTTTTCTTGAATTGCTCCAATTTTAAATTGGTTTTTGGCTTATAATAATAATCCAAACCAATTTCGCCTACCGCCACTACCTTTTTTGACTCTTCGGTTCCGCTCAGGGCAAGTTTTCTATATGCCTCTTTATTAAAATCCTGTTCTTTAATTAAAAATTCCCCCTCTTCCGGGTCTGTTTTTATTTTTTGGAATTCTGCCGCCGCGTAAATTGGATGAAGGCCTATTGCCGCATAAATTCCTTTGTTATACATTTTTGCCAAATTGACTGCCCGTTCCGATGTTTCAAATTTTGTGCCAACATTTATTGCCCAAATATCTTCTGTCAATGTTTTTTTTATAACCTCATTAAAATCTTTTTTATAGGCATTAAAGTTTAAATGGCTGTGAGTATCTATAATCATAATAACTCCATTCTAACTGAATACAGCAAAAATTCAATAAAAAAAACGGCTGGTTGCGTGGCAACCAGCCGCATTGGCGCTTTGACTAGCATTATTGCTAATCAGTTTCCGGCTGCTGGTCATCATCGTGACGATCAGCTTGAATCTGTTCGTAAATCTCTCCGCGATAAACCGGAATCTCCCTGGGCGCATCAATTCCAATCTGCACCCGTCTTGTGCCGATGATTTCATGAACCGTGATTGTAATGTCATCATTGATGACAATGCAATCACCCTTCTTGCGGGTAAGAACTAACATACCACCTTACTCCTGAAAAAACCTACTAGCCATGCTCCATCAAGCCGTCTTGACTTGATAAAAAAGAGCTATAAGCATTATAGCAAACAAACTTCAAAAGTCAATAGTCGGCACCAATTTAGATCCTTGGAAAGAGAGCCTCCTGTTTTTTTTGGTTAATTAATTGTTTAATTTTTTCTGAAGTTTCTGGCAAAAACGGGTACAGTAAATTTGCAATATTTTGCAAAGCAAAAAGAGAGTCGGAAACAACTTGGTTGGCATTTTTTTTAACTTCCCACGGCTTTTCTTCATTTATATATTTATCGCAAAATCCAATCAATTCCCAAATTGATTTTAATGCCTCGTTAAACTTAAAGTCCTCTAAATATTTTTTACAATCTTTTATTGTTGCATTGACTGCTTTATTAATTTTAAATGTTATTTTAATTTGTGAAACATTAAGTTTAATGGCCAAGGCAATGGTTCTGGCAACAAGATTGCCAATTCCCAAGGCCAAGTCTCCGTTATATCTTTGCTCAAATTTTTCATAAGTAAAGTCGCCGTCTTCTATCGGAGAAATTTCTCTTAAAAGATAATACCTCACGGCATCCGTGCCATATTTTTTAACCAATTCGAATGGATCTACGATATTACCAAATGATTTTGACATTTTTTGACCGGCCACATTAATGAATCCGTGGACAAAAATTGACTTTGGCAAATCCAAGTCCGCCGACAAAAGCATTGCCGGCCAGTAAAGAGCGTGGAATTTTATAATATCTTTACCAATACAATGTATATCGGCAGGCCAAAACTTTTTAAATTTTTCCTGATCACCGGCATATCCAATCGCTGAAATATAATTTGGAAGCGCATCTTGCCAAACATAAAAAACCTGATTTTCATCGCCCGGAACCGGCCAACTCCAGTACTTTTCTTTTGACCGAGTAAAGCTTACATCTTCCAATCCGCTCTCAATCATTCCCAACACTTCATTTTTTTTGCTTTCAGGAATTATTTTTATAATATTTTTTCCAATAATTTTTTTAATTTCCGGCAAATATTTTGAAAGCTTAAAAAAATAATTTTCTTCTTCCACTTCTTCAATTTCTTTTTGATGTATAATACATTTACCATTAATTAATTCTTTTTGGGTTTTAAAGGCCTCACACCCAGGGCAATAAAAACCTTTGTATTTTTTTTTATAAATATCTCCTTTTTCTTTAAATTTTTCCCATAACGCATATACTGCCGGCAAATGCCTTTTTTCATCGGTAGTTCTGATAAAATCAGTATTTGAAATATGCAAAACTTTTGCCAAATCTTTGAATTTAGCCGAAATTTCGTCTGCAAATTCTAATACTTCTTTTCCGGCTGTTTTCGCTGCCCGTAATGTTTTTAAGCCATGCTCGTCAGTTCCAGTCAAAAAATAAACCTCCTGTCTCAAATATTTGTGATATCTGGCAATAACATCCGCTTGCACTAATTCAAACGCAAAACCAATATGAGGCGGCGCATTAGTATAAGGAATGCTGGTAGTTATATAAAATTTTTTTGCCATATAGTATAATAATTATAACACTTTTTAATAATTTTTCATGATTTTAACGGCTCATTTGCTTTTAGGGGCGGCCATCGCCTCAAAAATAGAATATGCGCCAGCGGCATTATTTATGGCTTTTTTAAGCCATTACTTTTTAGATATATTGCCTCATATTGAATACTCTATTAGCAATATTTCAGAAAAGCAATGGCAAAAGTCGGCTCCCGATATTTTATCAGTATTTTTGGATTTTTTCTTTGGCATACTATTAATTTTAATATTTTCAAATAATCAGCCTATAATTTATATGGGCGCATTTGTTGCCCTAATACCCGACAGTTTAACTATTATAAGTTCTGTATTCCCAAACAAAATTTTATCGAAACACGACCAACTTCACAGAGGAAAAATACATTTTTTAAAATACAAAAAAATCTCCATTTTCTGGAGAATCTCAAGCCAAATCTTAGCAATTATTATCTCTATTATTTTGTTATTAAGTTAATTACATTTCTCCTTCTCTTTTTTGTTCCAAAAACTCTTTTAAAAATTCATAGATAATCCCAAAAACCGGCACGGCAAAAATTGTGCCTAAAAAGCCAAAAATCTGAGACCCGACAAGCAGAGCCAATAAAACCAATACGGGCGGGAGATCAATCATTTTTTTCATCAATATAGGAGTCAAAAGACTATTTTCTATTAACTGAATTAACAGAAAAGCGGCCAAAACATAAAACACAAAAAACCAAGAAGCTGAAAAAGAAATAACAAATACAATCAACAAAATACTGGTTATCCAGGGCCCCACATAAGGCACGAAATTTAAAATTCCAGCCAATAAAGCAAGCAGAAAGGCATATTTTACTCCAAATATATAAAACACAATAAAAGAAGCCACCCCTACGAAAAGACACGCTAAAATTCTTGCCCCAAACCAACCGGCAACTTTATTTTGGGCCCTTTTAAAAAGAGTTGTTATGTGTTCTTCATATTTTTTAGGACTTAACAGTATTAAAAATTTTTCTACCCCTTTTTCTTCCAAAGAAAGAAAAAAAGCAATGGTTAAAATAAAAACGGTTGAAGCAAGTCCTCCAAAAAAGGCCAAAAGAGCGCCTATAACGCTCTTAGAACTTTTTTCTAAGTTGCCGGTTAAAATACTTGTAATTTCTCCAAATCCCTTGGCAACATCAAAGCCGAGTTGTTTTAAAAGAGGACTGATACGTTCGAAATAATCGGGCAAAGACTGCACAAACTGTTTTATTTCATAAACAAAAATAGGCGCTGTCAAATAAACCAAAAAACTTAAAAGACCAAAAATTGACAAGTAAATCAAAAATATTGCAATAATTTTTGGAATATAGATCCTCCTTAAAAAATTAACAGCAGGCTGAAGTAAAATAGAAATTACGAGAGCGAAAAAAAACCAAACTGCAATATCTCTGGCAAGATAAATAATATAAAAAATAAAACTGGCTATAAAAAATTTAATTATTGTTTCCCAAGAAACATCTAGTGTTTTTTCCGGCATATTTATTGCTTAAATATTCAGTAGACTCTGGAGTTTTTCTTTTTCTTCAAACGGCCCTATCACGGCTAAATTAAGATTTTTTGATAAGAATATATCTTCGGCTACTTTTTTTATATCATTTATAGAAACTTTGTCAATTTCTTTGAATTTTTCTTCCAAAGTCAGAATTTTTTTCTCCAATAATTCTTGAGAGGCATAAAAAGACGCCTGGCTGTTTGATGTTTCCAGAGATAATGTTGACATCCCCTTTAAGTAATCTTTTGCTTTTTGAAGCTCTCTTGCTGTAATTTTTTTGTTTTTTAAATCTTTGTATTCTTTTATAATCAGCTCAACCGACTTTTTTAAATTTTTGTGGTCTATGCCAGCTTGAGTTACCAAATAACCGGTATCCGAAGTGGCATCAACCGAAGTATGAATATAGTAAGCCAAACCTTGCCTTTCCCTGACTTTAATAAAAAGCCGAGAACTCATGTTGCCGCCCAAAATTACAGACAATAAAGACAGGGCATTTTTCCGGGGATGAAATATGTCATAAGCCCTTACTCCAAGACAAAAATGAGTTTGATCCGTTTTTTTAAAATGCAACATAATCTCCGGCTTTTGCTGTTCTTCTCTTGTTTTAATTTTCTCTTTGGCTTCCCTGATTTCTATATTTTTGAAATACTCCCGAACTTTGTTCTTTATATTTTTTGAATCTATATTTCCAGCAACGCAAACAACAGTATTGAAAGAAGAATAATGATTTTTGTAATAATCTAAAACCTTTTGCCTGTTAAAGCTTAAAATATTTTCTTTTTCTCCAATAATTCTCCAGCCGGCCGGCTGGTCTCCGTAAAGCAGTTTTTCAAAAAGCTCCGAAACATAGACAGTCGGCGTATCTAAATACATATTCATTTCTTCAATTATTACACCTTTTTCTTTCTGCATTTCCTTTTGGTCAAACTTAGAATTCAAAAACATATCAGAAATCCAATCTAATGCAATATCTAAATGCCTATTATCTACTTTGGCCCAAAAACCTGTGATTTCTTTTGAGGTAAAAGCATTGTACTCGCCGCCAACCATATCCAAAGTTTCTGCTATTTCCAAAGTGTTGGGCCTTTTTCTCGTACCCTTAAAAAACATGTGCTCTAAAAAGTGCGAAATGCCATTTATTTCCTTTGTTTCGTGCTTAGAGCCGGTACCGACTAATATCAAAACCGTTACGCTGTTGGCATTTTTTATTGGAACTGTAATTAATCTTAATCCGCCCTCAAGCGTAGTTTTATGAAACATATTACTTTTTATTATACCCAAAAGAATCAATTAAAAAAAGTGAGAACCTTTCTATTTTTCTAATTATTCTAATTAAAATATTTTCTTTATTATTTATAGGCTCAACCAAAACTGTGACAGCTCCATTTAAATTGCCAAATAAAATATCCGGAAATATTCTATCTCCCACGATAATAACTTTACTGGCCTCTACATTATAAGTATCTTTGATGCTCTTAAATAATTTTTTAGACGGTTTTTTAAATATGCTTAAAAATATCTGACACCCCAATAATTTGGATATTTTGTCTTTTCTTTTTTTAATAGTTCTGCTGTTAGACAAACAAATACACTTGTAATTTTCATTTATTTTTTTAAACCAGTCAATAATTTCTTTTTTAGTTTCTGTGCCTTCTGAAAAAACCAGTGTATTGTCTACGTCAAAAATAATCAAGCTTTTATTTAAAAAAATATTAATATCCATATTAATTAATTTACCAAACCTGTAGCTTGGCATAATCTTTGAAAATAGATTTAAAATCATAAAAATAAGACCCAAGTAATTATTATTGCTAAAATCCAATAACAAAATCCTATAACTCTTAAATATCTAATCTGTGTTTTAACTTTATTTAATGTTAAAAGATAAATAACTGTCAATGGAGGTATTGCAAATGGCACGAAATTTAATAATTTTATCAGGCCCTTCTCAAGACACAAAAAAATAAAAGAAGAAAAAGAAACAAGCCATAATAAAGCCGAAATAATTACTATTGTTTTTTTGCTTACAACAGTAATGGAATTTTTTATTTTTAGAGACAATAAAGACGCTCTATCAACTTCTTTGTAAAGCATGTATCCTGCGCTTTTTGCCGAAATTAAAAACATTACTGCCGATAGTGGAGGCATAGAAATAGAAAAAATAAGCCAAGAGGCGATAAATCGAAAGAAGAAAGTAAGAGTGGCGCCAAATAAAATATCTAATATAACTCTTTCTTTAAAGCGCGTGTATTGAAAAGAATATAAAAATCCGGTGATAAGAAGCGCCAACAAGGCAGTCAAAAAATAAAGGTTAATAGTAAAACCAAAATAAAGACCGGCGATAGTAAATATTACGGCAAGAAACGATGTGTTTTTTTCTCCAAAATATCTGACTGATTTTGAATAATGGTTTTTGTTTTTATTATAACTGTCAATTTTTGCATCGCTAAGATTATTGTAAATATAAATTGCCGAGCAAATAAATGACAAAGAAATTATCCCTATAAATAATCTGCGCCAATCCAAGTTACTGCCAGAAAGATAAAACGACAAAAAAACAACAGCAATGTTTTTAACATTGCTTAAAATTCTGGTTAAATTAAAAAAATTCAACAAAAATTCTTTTGTTTTTTTAAGAAATTCCATCTTCTAAAAATTTAACCAAGTCTTTTATTTTTATTCTTTCTTGCGCCATTGTGTCTCTGTGTCTTACGGTTACATCATTATTTTCTAAAGATTCAAAATCCACAGTCAGGCAAAATGGAGTCCCAATCTCATCTTGGCTGTAATATCTTTTTCCAATATTTCCCCTATCGTCAAAAACGGCATTAAATTCTTTTTTAAGGCCAGCATAAATTTCTCTGGCGATTTTAACTAATTCCGGTTTATTTTTCAAAAGAGGGAATACCGCAACTTTATAAGGAGCTAACATTGGCTTTAATTTTAAAACCACCCTTTCTGATTCCTCTTTGTATGCATCGTAAATTAAGGCCAAAACAGACCTGTCTACGCCAAAAGTCGGCTCTATGACATGGGGATAAAATTTTTCGCCTGTTTCCTCGTCTTTATAGGGAGCTTCTTTAAAATGGTTTTTTAAGTCAAAATCAGCGCGATATGCCAATCCATATAATTCACTTTTGCCAAAAGGAAAATCATATTCAAAATCTATGGTTTTTTTGGAATAATGAGCCCTCTCGCCGTCTGGAACATCTGACTCATGAATGCTGTCTTTTTTTAATCCAAGCGCATCTGTCATCCAATCCCACATCTCTTTCTGCCAATACTTAAATGAATCTTTCCAATCATTTTCTTTTATAAAATATTCTATTTCCATTTGCTCAAATTCACGGGTTCTGAAGATAAAGTTTCCTGGCGTAATTTCATTGCGAAATGCTTTTCCTGTTTGAGCAATGCCAAAAGGAATTTTTTTTCTTGAAGTTTCCAGCACATTTTTAAAATCCACAAACATCGCCTGAGCAGTTTCGGGCCTGAAAAAAACTTCATTGGCTTTTTCTTCCGCCGGCCCCAAAAAGGTTTTTAACATTAAATTAAATTGCCTTGATTCGCCGAGTACTCCGCCGCAGTCAGGGCATTTTTTTGAATTAACATGGTCGGCTCTAAATCTTCTTTTGCATTTTTTACACTCAACCAAAGGGTCAGAAAACTCTTTTAAGTGCCCCGACGCCTCCCACACTTTTGGATTCATTATTAAAGCCGCGTCAATGCCAACCATATCATTTCTTTGGTGCACAAAACGCTTCCACCAGAGATTTTTTATATTATTTTTCAATTCAACGCCTAATGGGCCATAGTCATAACTATTAGCTAATCCTCCATAAATTTCAGAGCCTGGAAAAATAAACCCCCGCCTTTTGCATAAAGAAATTATCTTTTCCATTAAATTGTTTTCTTCTTTTTTTTCTTTCATAATCTTAAATTTTTATTAAACTTCTATTATTAATTTATTGCACTATCCCTCCGCCAGAACCGCTTTGGTCATCGGGTAAACTGGTATTAATCGACGATGCCGCGCCTTTTGCAACAGCCCCGGTAAATTGATCGTCTGCGGTAATGCTTGCTTCGCCAATAAGAGAGGCTGTGCTTCCTTTTTGAGAATTATCAGGAGTTAAAGAAACTTGAAAAGAAAGCAAAGGAGCGCTGCTTACAATTCCTATACCGGCTTCAAATGAAGACCCGCCTGAAACGTTCCAAACTATTTCCCGGCTATTATTGTCAAATGAAAAATTTAAAAATTCCGATTCTGGCAAAACTTTTCCGGTCAAACTCACATTTTGCGGCAGAACTGCCCTGATTTTTGCATTTTTAATATCGTTGAAATAATTCTTTAGCTCCCAAGTTATGGTATAGGTCGTTGAAACGCCAACTGTCGGAGGAATGGGACCCGAATTTGTAATTCCTGCCTGGTCTGAATAATATCCTTTTTGCAAAACTTCTAATTTTGAATTAACTTTTGTTTGGAACTCATTGCTAATTTCAGAAATATTAACTTTATTTTTTATTATTGTATTATTTTTTTCTAAATCAGATTGAGTCCAATTATTTTTTAATTGAACATCAAACTCAACTTTACCTTCTTTTTGAGGAGCTAAATACCTTAATTCTGGCACCTGTTTATAGTCCCAGGCAATTAATCTGTCGTTTGCCCTAACCTCTCCGGCTTCGGATGTTATGCTTTGCATATCTATGGCTTGGCCGTCCAGTTTTATCAGTAAAAATAAATTATCAAAAGGCGTAGACCCAATATTTCTAAAGAAAATCTCGTAGTGTAATTTTTCTCCGGGAGAAGCAACATAATTCGGATAACCGTTGATTTGCTGGGACATGAAAATCAAGGGCTCAACAATGGACACTTCTTTGCTTGTATCTTTTATTAAAACAAACTCCCCGTCCTGCCACATGCCAAGGCGAGCGGCAAAGCTTAATTGGCTTCCCGGGTCGCCTGTAATTCTTCCGCCAACTGTTATTCTGCCGCCCTGCGCTTTGTCCAGAGTTGGAATTTTCCATTCAGATTTATCCAGAGATAAAGGGACTGAATTTTCCAGCTGAAAACCAGTTATGGAATCAATTTTTATGCTAAGGTTCTCTAAGGGATAATCTACATTGGAAAAATAATTAAGGGAATACTGTATTTCTTTGCCTCTTTCTGCTTTTGACGGCAAATCAAAATCCAATGTTATGGGCACCGCATCAATTTTTGTGCTAAAAGTGGTGCTAGATTCGAAGCGAACCGTTAGATTTTTTGGCATATAAGAAAGCCACGCCTTTGCTACCGCCAAATCATTTTCACTGCCCAAAAGCCGTGTTTTAAATTTTACAAAATCCTCGTCTCCCGGATAGATATCTTTTAAATCTTGAGTGAATCTTGTCTTGTCGTCTTCAGTCAGGGAATGCTCGGGAAGTTCAAAAATAAGCCTTGGCTCCTGCAAAACAGAGTTGCCGTTATTTTTGTATTTAACGGTATATTCTATTTCATCGCCCATTTTAATAGTATCGGCTCCCAGAATCTCCAATTTTAAAACTTCTTTTGAAAAAATATTGTTACGATAAAGCCAGAAGCCGAAAAAACCTCCGATAATAATAAGTGATATTATAATTATAATAATTATTTTTTGATTCATATTATTGGGCTTGTTAAATTATATTTTAAATAGTTATCCGATATTTCTCCGAATAAATTTTGAGAGAATATATCCACTTTTAATTTCGATAAAATTTTCCAATCTTTTTTTAAAATTAATCTCAATATTTTAACAGTATCTGAATTAATCTCTTTGAACTCTATATCAGAACCCGAACAATTTTTACAAATGACCCCGCCATTTTTATTAGAAAAATAAAGACTGTGCGGATTTAACTTCAACCTGCAAATAACGCAATTCTGAATTTCGGGATGATACCCTATCACAGATAAAAAATTCCAAAGGAAATAATAGTAAATCAATTGAATAATAGGAGTCTGTAGTTTATGGTTGTTTAATTTACCAAGCGTCTCATTCAACAGAATAAAAATATCCTCATCCTTTTCCTGCCCCTTGATAAAGTTATCTAAAACTTCGCTTATTTTGTAACTAATTTCTAATTTATTGGGGTCTTTTATTATATTATTAAATCTTTCTATTGCAATTGTGTCGGTAAGAGTTTTGCGATTTTTCCCTTGGATAAATTCAATTTCCGACAAAGAAAAAATCTCAATTCCGCCTCTTAATTTTGATGTTATTTTTCTTATGGCGCGGCCTACTATTTCTAATCTTCCGAAGTCGTAGGTAAAAACTGAAAAAACTCTGTCTGCTTCAAATATATCTTTTTTTTTAAAAATAAATCCTTGCGTTTTATAATAAATAGCCATGCTACATTTTTCTGATTTTCAATAATATTTTCTGGCCACCAATTTCTGTTTCTTGCTCTAAGTCAAACTTTGTTCCTGAATTTTTTTCTAAATAAAAGTCTTTTGCTTTAATCTCTCTTAGTATGAAATCTTTATTTTTATCTAAAATTTTATTCATTTCTTGGTCTCCGGAAAAGGAAATTGAAATTTTATCTTCCGGCTTTAGGCCTATTTTTTTCCTCATATCTTGAATGTACCTGATTACATCTCTTATTATTCCTTCTTCTTTCAGTTCTTGCGTGATTTTCGCATCAAGCTCTATTGCGTTTTTAATCTTGGAATCAAAAATAATCTTCTTTACATTAACTTCATCTTTTATCAGTTCCAATATTTCTTTCTCCCCTTCAATACTAAATGTTTTGGATTTTATTTTAATTGAAGCAATGGGCTGTCTTACCTTAATTTCTTTTTCTGACCTTTCTGCCAAAGACAAATTAACAATAGCGCGCGCTTGGTCCATTTTGCCTTCAAGTTCCAAATCGGCGTAATTTTCCTCTTTTAATTGAGGCCAGCCGCACAAATGAACCGATTCTGGCATATTATTTGTTTTCAAATTTTGATAAATTTCTTCCGCAAAAAAAGGCATTATCGGGCTCATTAGTTTTGCAAGATTCAAAAGCGCGCAATAAAGAGACGAAACTGCCTCTGACCTATCTTGGCTATCGTTGACTTGCCCTGAGTCTAATGAAGGGTGGAATCTTTTTCTTGACCTTCTTACATACCATAAAGACAGATCATTTATAAAAAAATCTTCTATGTTTAAAACCGCTTTAGCAACATCATATTTTTCAAAATTAAATTCACAAGTGTTAATTAAGTGGTCTGTTTTTGATAAAATCCATTTATCTAAAACGTTTTTCGGCGATGGGTTTAAATCTATATTCGGCAGTTCCTCTTTTTTAACATATGTATTAAAAAAAGTGTAAATATTATATAGAGTCAATAATCTTCTTTTTGACTCATTTGCCGCACTATAACCAAAATTAAGATTTTCTGCCGGATTTTGTTTTGAATACATCCAGCGCATCGGATCGGCTCCAACAATTTTTACCGCATCGTTAAGCCAAATGGCGTTTCCTTGCGACTTGTGCATTTCTTGGCCTTTTTCGTCTTTTACCGATGAATAACCAAAAATAGTTTTTACTGGAGCCGTTTCTTCCAATACTGCCGACATAACCAATAAAGAATAAAACCAGTTTTTAAATTGCCCGGGGAATGACTCGCAAATCAATTCTGCAGGAAACCATTTTTTCCAGTAGGATTTGTCTTCAAGATATTTTGTTGTTGAAAAGGGAACTATTCCCGCATCCAGCCAAGGGTTTCCAACATCTTTAATCCTTGAAACTGTTTTTTGGCATTTACCGCATTTTATTTTTACATTATCTATCCATGGCCTATGCGGAGAATTTCCGCCAGAAGGCTTGTCAAAACTTTCCCACCCCTCCACCGCCCTTTCTTTTAACTCTTCTTTTGAACCAATAACTTCAAAACTGCCGCACTCGCATTCAAAAATAGGCAAAGCCAAGCCCCAGTACCTCTTTTTTGAAATCAGCCAATCGTGCATATTTTTTAACCAATCCAACTCTCTTTCTTTGCCAAAAGGAGGAATCCAATTTATTTTTTTAGTTATTTCTTCCAATGGTTTTCTTAATTTTTTCATCGAAATATACCACTCATCCACAACACGCCAAACTAATTCTGCTTTACATCTCCAGCAAGTAGGATATTTATGCCTATAAGGCAAAATTTCAAAAACCCAACCTTGGCTCGCCGAAGCTTTAGCGGAGGCGGCTTTCGCCTTCTCGCTTTCTGCAACCAAATAATCCAAAATTATCTTTGGATTGTTCTTGGCATTTTGGCCAGAAAATTCACCCAAACCATCCAAATAAGATGCATCTTCTCCTATTACTTCTATTAGCGGCAAACCGCGTTTTTTACCGAGTTGAAAATCCTCCTGGCCGGCAGAAACAGCTGTATGCACAAGACCGGTTCCGTCTTCTATGTTAATTGGCATTATTCTGCTGTCAGTTGCAATTACAATATGGAACTTTTCTGGATTTTTTTGGGCCGCTTCTTTTACTTTTGGCAGGTTATCAAAAGCAAAACTGTATTTTAACCCGACTAATTTTTTGCCCTTTACGGTTTTTAAAATTTTGCTTTTGTCTTTGAATATTTTTTCCACTAAATCTTTTGCAACCCAAAATGAAAAACCCGTATCGCCTCTCACCAGCGCATAATCAATTTTTTCATCAACGGCCACGGCTATATTTGCCGGCAGCGTCCATGGAGTTGTTGTCCACACCAAAAGATACTCGTCTTTGCGGCCCACAATCGGCAGTTTAAAATATATTGAGTCGTGGACAATTTCTTTATATTCTTCTGTTAAAATTTCGTGCTGGCTGATTGCCGTTCCGCACCTTGGGCACCAGGGAACTGAATCTCTGCCTTTATACAAATAACCTTTCTGCCAGCATTTTTTCAAAAAATGCCAGATAGCATAATTATTGGCATCAGACATTGTATAATAAGAGTTTTCCCAATCCATCCACTGGCCCAATCTTATTGACTGCTCTGTTTGAATGGCCGAATATTTTCTGACCCTTTCTTTGCATTTTTCAACAAATTTATCAATTCCGTAAGCTTCAATGTCTTTTTTATTTTTAAAACCGAGTTCCTTTTCCACTTCCACTTCCACCCACAAACCCTGGCAATCAAAGCCGTTTTGATACCTTTCGTCAAACCCCTGCATTGCTTTGTATCTGCAAAATAAGTCTTTATAGGTTCTGCCCCAGGCATGATGCACTCCCATTGGATTGTTTGCTGTAATAGGGCCATCTAAAAACGACCAGGGTTTTTTACCTTTGTTTTTTTCTCGGAGTTTTTCAAAAATCTTATTATCTTCCCAAAACTTTAAAATTTTTTCCTCGTTTTCCGGAAAATTATAGGTCATATTACACTTTTAATTACCTTCTATTTATAAATTATTTTTCGAACAAACCTACATATTCATATAATTCAAAAGAACGATTTCTATAAAACCCTGTTTTCTCTTTAAGAATTCCCTTGCTTTCAAATTCAAAGATAAGTCGTGTTGCAGTAACAAAAGCAATATTAAGCTCTTTTGCGATTTGATTAATATTCATAATAGGCTGAGAAAATAAAATCAAAAGAAGTCTTTGCCCAAGCTCGGCACGACGACCCATTTCCATAATCTTTCGTTCATATTTTTGCCTTAATGTTATTATTTTTTCAAAAGTTAATTTACCTTTATTAGCAGTTTCAATCACTCCTGAAAGAAAAAAGTTAATCCATTGTTCAATATTATTTGAAGACCTTACCATAGTTAAAGAGTTATAATATGAACCTTTATTCCTTTCAAAAAAATCAGACAAATATAATGTAGGCTTCTTTAAAACTTTTGCATCTACTAATTGAAGAGTAATAAGAAGACGACCGATTCTACCATTTCCATCTAAAAATGGGTGAATTGTCTCAAATTGATAATGACTTATAGCGACTTTTATCAGTAGCGGTAATTGAAGGTTTTTGTTATGCCAAAACTTTTCAAGATCAGAAATTAACTCTCCTACTTCGTCTGGATGCGGAGGAATAAAAAATGCATCCCTTAAATTTGATCCGCCAATCCAATTCTGACTTATACGTATTTCACCGGGTGTTTTGTGTTCACCTTTTGCATGAGCTAAGAGTATCTTATGCGCATTTTTAAGAAGTCGTATAGAAAGTGGTAATGTGTGCAATTCTTTAATAGAATAATTAATAGCTTCTATATAATTTTGCACTTCTTTCCAATCATCACGTTTTTCTGGATTAATATCATCCTTCGAGAGCAGTGCTTCATCAATACCAGTTTTTGTGCCTTCAATCCTGCTTGATGTAGTTGCTTCCTTTGCAATATGCATACGAATAAAATAATCTACATCTGGAACAAGACTAGAATAAGCATTTAGTTCACCCAAAAGCCGTACTGCTTCTTCTGAAAGCATATTTATTTTCTTATCTTCCCACTCAAAGGGTTTATTAATAAGAAAAGGACTAAAACTTCTGTATTCCAACTGCTGTTTATAAATACCCGCCTTAAATGATTGTTTCATATATGAAAATATAATTAACTGTATTTTCAGTTTAACACATAAGTGAAAATAAGAAAAGCCATATTTACAATTGGTTTATATGTCTCTCTTTTTCGTTTCTTTGCCTTTTTCATTAATATCCTGCACTTTTTCCATAATTTTATCAACAACTTCTGGAGACAACTCTTTTTCAACTTGAGTCTCTTTTTCAACATAAAGCTGTGGTTCCGGTGTTTCTTCTGGTTGTTGCCTAAATTGTTCTGACATAACTTATTATTAAAAGTTTAATTCAGTTTCCTTACCTCGCTCTTGTGAATTCTTTTCTTAAAAGGATTATTATGTATAGTTTCTAACAAAGAAAACCCCTTTACTTTTCCTTCCAATAAAAATAACGGGCATTCATGGCTGATTATTAATATATTTTTATTTTTGTATTTCTTATCTACGTCTTTTAAAAAGCTGGATACTCTTTTCAATAAATCAGCATAGGTTTCCCCTTTTGGAACACTATGATTAATTCTTTCTTCTTCTTTTTTAAACTGCCCGTGAAAATCAAATATTGGTTTTGAATTAAAAACCCCGAAACCAATTTCTCTTAATCTTTTATCTATTTTTGGTTTTATTTTTAATATATTGCCAACAATTTCTGCTGTTTGCCGAGTTCTTAACAGAGGTGAAACAAAAATCAAATCAATGTTTTTATTCTTTAATGTAAAAGCTGCCTCTTTTACCATTAATTTTCCTTTTTTTGTAAGATGATTATTAAATTTTTCCGGCCATGAAGAAACAATTTCTCTTGCATTAGACAATGCTTCACCGTGGCGCAGTATATAGTACTTGTTATTTAATTTCATATCGTTACATTTTTTCGGGAGCTGATATGCCCATTAGATTTAATGTGTTTTTGAGAACTATTTTTGTCGCTAAAACCAAATTTAATCTTGCCTGGCTTAATTCTTTATCTTCGGTTATAACTTGGCAACTCTCATAAAAACTGTGAAAAGCATCGGCAAGTTCTGTTGAGTATTGCGGCATTCTTTGAACCTGATAATCTCTGGCGGTATCTTCAATAACTTCTAAAAATATTACAAACTGCCTGATTAAATTTAATTCACTCGGTTCGCTTAACGCTTCATAATTTATTTTTGATTTAATTTTTGCCTTGCCCGCAGACTTATGGCCGAATGATTTTTTAATAATACTGCAAATTCTTGCATAAGCATATTGAACTTTAAAAACCGGATTTTTATCTGATTTTTCTTTGGCTAAATCCAAATTAAAATTAAAATGGGTGTTTGAGCCCCGCGTTAAAAAGAAAAATCTGGCAACATCCAACCCGACTTCATTAATTAATTCATCAATTGTTATATAAATACCTGTTCTTTTCGACATCCTGACTTCTTTGCCTTTTTCAAACAACTTCACTAACTGCACCACAATATCATTAACGCTTTCTTTTTTATAACCTAACGCATAAGCCCCGGCCTTTAATCTGGCCACATAACCATAATGATCCGCTCCTAAAAGTATGATCAAATGATTAAATCCTCTTTTGAATTTATTTCTTAAATAAGCCATATCCGAAGCAAAATATGTCTTAATCCCATCTTCCCTAATTAGCACTCTGTCTTTGTCGTCTCCAAGGTCGCGAGACTTAAACCATAAAGCCCCTTCACTTTTATAGGTAAATCCTTTTTTGGAAAGTTCCTCTATTACTTTATCCACTTCTTTGTTTTTATATAAACTTTTTTCTGAAAACCAAAAATCAAATTTTATTCCCATTTTTTTTACCGATGGTTTTATCATTTTATCTAAAATTATTTTTGAGGCTCTTTCTCCAACTTTTTCAAAATTATTTCCTTTAATTTTTTTTCTTAATTCAATAATATATTCTCCTTTGTAAAGAGCATGTTCGTTTCCGATAACAGAATGGCCAAGTTTATTTATTTGATTTCCAATATCATTGATATAATATTCCCTTTTTACCTTATATCCGGCCTTTGCGAGAACATTAGCCAAAACATCCCCGCAAAAACCGCCTCTCCCATTGCCTAAAGTCAAGGGTCCCGTTGGATTAGCTGAAATAAACTCAACATTAACTTTTTCATTTTTTCCGATTTTCAAGTTTCCGAAATTATTTTTTTTCTTTAAAATAACCGGTAATTGTTTTCTAAAATAATCGTCTGAAATAAAAAAATTAACAAATCCTCCAATTATTTCAACTTTTTGAATAATGGATTTTTCATTTTCAATTTCAGATTTCAAAAGCATTGCCGCCTCAACGGGATTTTTAGCTATATTCTTGCTTATTAAAAAAGAAATGTTGGTTGAATAGTCACCCCTAAGTTTTTCTCTCGGGTGTTCAATTAAAATTTTAGGGATTGAAAACGCGCTCAATTCCCCTTTTTTTTGGAGGTTTTTAATCGCATTTTCAATTATTGTTTCCAGTTCTTCTTTTATCATTTTATCGTAGTGCCAATAAATGATTTATTGTTTAAGAAATCCTCCAACCTTTCTAAATTCCTGCCATTGATTATAACTACTTTTATTTTTAACACATCGGCCATTTTTGATGCTCTCGGGTCAAAAGGCATTGAAAGACCGGGGCTCCATTTATCCCCGACAATTTTTCTGAAATCTTTCCAGCTTATTTCCTTTAAAGCTCTGGCATTTTTAAAATCTTGCTGGGTCTTTGCCTGCCTGCCGGCAGGCAGTTCGTAAACATAATCAATATTAGTCAGGTTAATTATGGTTTTAACTCCCATATTTTTTGCCAGCGCAATTGAGCAATAATCAGTTGACCAGCCGGGCTTCCATCCGGCAGCCACCACGATATCTTTTCTGGTGCTTATTTTTTTTGTTGGATTGGTGATAATTTCAGGATAAGCTATTTCTTCAAAGACCTGCTTTAAAACCCTGGCATTTAGCCTTGAAACGTCTATGCCAATTATGTCTCTTTCTTTATTGTCTGCCCCGAATTCTAAAAGCGCTTTTTGGTAATTTCTGCAGATTTTTCCGCCTCCGACGAAAATAAAAAATCTCTTATTTGAAAGATATTTTTGCAGGCAATGCTTAAAATTCTTCAAAAAACCCGCATCAATTTCATTTGGCGCCACCAAAGACCCGCCCAGAGATATAATAACAGTTTCTCGATACATATGACTATTCTATCTTATTTTCATTAAAAATTAAAGATACTTAAAAAAAAGACCCCCTGCAACAATTATTGTTGAGGGGGTTTAATTTTGCCCGCCTTCGGCGGGACACCTTTGCCAACTCCGTCCCTAACGGGACTCCGTTGGCAAAGAAACTACGGAACGGGCACGCAGACCGCCATCGCGACGGCCGGAGCGGCCCCAACCAACCCCGAACTCGCCATCGCACCAATGGGCGTTAGGCACATCACCGCCGGAGTCACGAGAGCCCGAACAAAGCGTTGCGCTTCTGATGTCCAGGTGATTCCCAGTTTCGTCAAAGTACTTTAGCTCGTAGAGCATGCGCTCCATGAGCGTGGTACCATTGACTTGCCGGGTTGCCAGCTGATCTGCAGAGAGGTTTTTGTTTTCCTCGTCGGCTTCCTGGCGGTCGCGAACCCAAATGGCATAAGTGCCGTTGGCTGGGTCGCGGTCGTTGGTGGCGACATCCTTGTCCAAATCATCCTTGTAGCGCCAGCATTTGAACTGCTTTTGGCAGGCGTCATAGACCCTGTTGAGGGTCAAGCCATTGGCGACAACAATCAGGCGATCAAAACCGGGCTGATGGTCGGGAACAGCGACATCGCCGATGGTGAGACCGAAGCGCTTCTTGTAGAAGCTGTCCCACTCTTGGAGTTGCCGCTGAGCCGAAATGTCTGGTCCGTGGACACAAGGACAGAGACCTGCGAGGAACTTTTGGAGTCCTCGGGGGTTCTCAATCCAGTTCTGCATGACTTCGTCTGAAATCTCCGGCATGTTCTGCGCCACGGTGGCAATGAACTCTGCGGTCTGTTTGTGATACAACATGGTGCTTTTTCCTTTCTTTAGGGTTTCACCATTCTTGCCTGACTTCCGAAGTGGCAGTCATAGCCATAAATCCTCTAAAATTAAAGGTCTTATGGCTATGACTGCTGTCTTTTAAGTAATTTTATGATGTAAAAGGGCTGTTCTTTACTATATTTGATTGTACACCTATTAAGTGATGTTGTCAAGAGTTTACATAGATTCGGTATAAATGTAAACTAAATCCATGCAGATATTATCGGAGAATAAAAAAGCCTATTACGACTATGAAATACTCGAAAAATTCGAGGCGGGTTTGGTTTTGCAGGGCCAAGAAGTAAAATCAATAAAGGGAGGACACATCAGCTTGACCGGGTCTTATATTGTTTTTAGGCAAGAAGAGCCGTATTTAATTGGAGCTAAAATACCCGCTTGGCAGCCCAAAAATGCGCCCGAGGACTATAATCCCGAAAGGTTAAGAAAGCTCCTTTTGAATGAAAAAGAGATAAACAGGCTTTTGGGTAAGTCAAATGAAAGAGGGTTTTCCATAATACCCTTGAAAGTTTATACAAAAAATGGTAGAGTGAAACTTGAATTCGGTATAGCAAGAGGAAAGAAAAAATACGACAAAAAAGAAAAGATTAAAAAAAGAGAGGCAGACAGAGAAATAAACAGAGCGTTGAGTTTGTAAAGTTTTGGGAGTGATTGTATCGACAGGTGTTCTTTTTTAAAATAAGCAAATTCAGTATTCTGAAACCTGATAAAACTTTCAGAAAAAACATAATTGCCAATTTTTCAAATAGGCAACCAGCGTTAGCATACGCTTAATGCTGCATCTTTATCATTGACTCCTAATAAATGAATGAAGGTGTTATATTATTAGGATAGGCGGTTTTATTCCTCGGGAAACTGCCGAGATTTACGAGGATTAGGATATTAAGTTTTTGTCTGTTTCTTATTTAATATCTGAAATACAAAATAGACTAAATTTGTAGAATTATTTTAAAAAAACTTCTGGACGCGAGTTCAAACTCGCCACTTCCACTAATAAAAGCATTAAAAAATTTGCAGAATAGAATACCAATAAATAATTTCATACGGGCAAAAGAAGTAAGAGTTATCGATGAAAAAGGCGGGCAGTTGGGCGTTATGAACATTTTTTCGGCTATTGATTTGGCTAAAGAACGCGGTTTGGATTTAATTCAGGTTACGGAAAAAGTTGAACCGCCAGTTTGCAGAATTGGCAACTATGGCAAATATTTATATTCTTTAAAGAAAAAAGATAAAAAAATAAACGTAAAAACAAAAACAGAATTAAAGGAAATAAGAATAGGGTTCAATATATCTCCCCATGACCTGGAAACAAAAGCAAAACAGGCAGAAAAATTTTTAAAAGAAGGAAATAAAGTAAAAGTGGGGATGATGCTAAGGGGAAGAGAAAAAGCAATGGGAGATTATGCGAAGAAAAAAGTTATATCATTTTTGGAAATTTTAAACTCGCTTATACCCATTAAAGTTGAAAGGGAATTAAAAAGAGAGCCAAGGGGATTTACTGCCATTATTTCAAAAGAATAAAAACATGAACCCTTCACCCCAAAAAAGTGAAGGCAGTTAAAAAATATTAAATTAATACCAGCGAATTAAAATCTTTATAAATTATAAATTCGTGTGGGTGAAGGGTGAACAAAACAAAAAAGGCGCTAACAAAGCGTTTTAAAATAACAAAAACAGGCAAAATATTAAGGAGACTTACAGGTCTTAACCACTATCAAGCCAAAAAATCCGGACAAAGAAAAAGAAAAGGCCGCAAATGGGTTGCGATTTCAAAATCAGAAACCAAAAAAATTAAGAGATTTTTACATAATATTTAACTGGACCTACTGATTAAAGTTTTCCGTTATGAAATGTTAAGATTTCAAAGCGAAAATTTGGAAGAGCGAGAAGGTTTATATAAAATATAAGCCGACGAGCTATTACAAATTTGCAACTGAAATATTAATATTGCAATAGGAAAATCTTTAGTCAGGAGGGCTACTATATGCCAAGAGTAAAAAGAGGAAAATCGGCCAACAAGCGCAGAAAGGCTTTATTAAAACATGCCAAAGGTTTTAAGTTGGGCAGGAAGTCTAAATATAAACTGGCAAAAGATGCTTTAAGGCATGCCTGGACTTATTCATACCGCGACAGAAAAGTTAAAAAGAGAGATTTCAGGCAACTTTGGCAGGTTCAAATTAATGCATTGGCCCGTAAAATGGGAATCAATTATAGCCGTTTGGTTCACGGATTAAAAGTAAAAAAAATTGAACTTGATAGAAAGATTTTATCCACTCTGGCAAAAGATTATCCCGATATTTTTGAAAAAATCGTGGAAGAAGTAAAGCAAAAATAACAAACAAAAAACCGTCCTTCGACCATTCTCGGGACGGTTTTTTGTTACTTTAAAACAAGGCGGTCATTTGCTTGCCCTAATTTTAACAATAGGTAGTTATGGGCTTTGGTTAAAATATTTTTTGCGTTTTTATAAGTTAATTTTTTTACTGCATCGCCAAATGGCAGCCATATAAAACCAGTGTGTTCTTTTGAAATTACAACATCTTCCGTATTAGTTTGCGCTAAATAAAAAACAACTAACTTAAAAACCCAGGGAGCCTTTTTCTTTGCTTCTCCTGAAAGCCCATAGCTTTTCCTGAAAAAATATTTTACATACTCTTTAAATCCGGGAATGATTTTTAAATCTTTTATTCCGGTTTCTTCTTCTATTTCTCTTTTAACTGTGTCCTCGTTGCTTTCTCCTTCCTCAATATGGCCCTTGGCAAACTCCCAATGCCCTGAATGATAATGCAAAAGCAGATAATGCGGCACATTATCTTTTATGCGATATACTACAGCTCCAGCCGATTTTTCTTTTGGCATTGTTCATTGTATCAATTATTTAAAACAAAACCAGCCCTGAGCTTGTCGAAGGGCTGGTTTTGTTTAGTTAATAAACTTTTATTATTTCTTTAACATTTCTCCTATAATCTTGGCTATTCTTGCAGTAGCTTCAGAAATAGATGCCAACGATTGATCGCTTATATTTTGGCTGGTAGTCGGCGCGACGATGCTAAAATAGTTGTCGCTTAAATCAAAAATTGTCGTTGCGTAGTTTGGATCATAAACAAAAATTTTGTAATTGCTTGCCGGAGATATATTGGACGGTACAGTCCATGTATAAGATCCAGTGGTGGTAGAAATACTTGAAGCTACAGTTGTGGGAGTACCCCCTGGATTTATTAATAAAATATTTACCATAGATGAGCCAGATGACCCTACTGAACTCCATGTGATATTATATGTTTGTCCTTGTTTTAATGTCTCTCCTCCGTTTGGAGAAAGGACTGTGATAGACGGCTGGGTTGAAGAAACAATGCTAAAATAGTTATCTGAAGTATCCATCACGGCACTCTCATTATCATTTGCTTCTCTTATTTTGATTTTATACCCAATATATGGGTTTGCAAGAGATGCATTTGTAAAAGACAAAGAAGACGGAGTCCAATAATAATATCCCTGATTAGTAGAAACTCCCGCAGAAATTAATTGCCAGTCTTGCACTATTCCCAAATCAGTATAAGCTGCTAATAAAATGTCTACTTGAGAGTATACATTTCCCGAAAAAGTCCAAGTAATATTTTGCTGTTTATTTCTATCCCATTGTTCTCCTCCGTTTGGAGAAAGGACTGTGATTTTAGGAACATTAGTGCCATCTGAAACAGTAAAATAAGCACTAAAACCACATACAGATCCTGGAGAATTCATATCACATACTTCAATTCTATATTTGCCCGAGGTAAATGTTTTACCATCCATTAAGAATCCTCCTGCGCTACCTGGAGTATATGTACCTGGCGGTAGATTTACATTGTACGATAAACCATATGTGTAAAAAGTATTACCAGCGCTATCCAAAACAAATATTTTAATTATTCCGTTAGGTACAGTGTAATTAGCACTCCATGCATAATTCACCGCAGATGATCCAGCTTGATATATTTCAGTTCCATTTGGTTTGTCTACAGTGATGGACGGCTGGGTTGTCGGCGCAACAATGCTGAAATAGTTGTCGCTTCTATCTATTATATTTGCAAGTAGACCAGACTGGATACTAATTTTATATGCACCTACTGGCATTGTTAAAGGCACAGTATATAAAAAAGAACCACTGGAAGCTGGAATCTGACCCGAAGGATTAAGACTATGATCTTCACCAACTGCATTTTCGATGCCAATAGACACTGCACTTACTCCAGTAGATTGCCATGTAATATTGTATGTCTTACCTTGAATCCACATTTCTCCACCATTTGGAGAAAGAACTGTGATAGACGGCTGGGTTGAAGAAGATATTATTGTAATAGGATATGCTGGAGTGGTTGCCACATTGATATTATTATCCACATTGACCTGGTAGGGACCAGCGACTGTTCCTGCTGGAACAATAAAGAATAGTGTCTTTCCGTCGTCGTCTGAAATATCATAAAAATGCGTAATTACTCCCGTTGAGGTATTTTTCAAAATTATATCATTATTGGCCTGTGTATTGAAATTTAAACCACTTATAGTAAGAACAGCACCAACTGATGTTGATACAGTTACAGGGTTAGGGGTTATTGAAATTATAGACGGCTGGGTTGAATAAAGATTTACCGTAACGCTATTCGAAACTTCAATGGCTGGATCATAATAAGTACATGCTACGGTATAAGTAGCGTTGAAAGTTGGAATTAAGGATAAAATTCCAGATGAATGAACAATGCCATTAACATTTTCATTATATGGGTCACTGCTAATAGTACAGCCTTTTGTATTTTCGATGGTGGAGTTCCAACCAATTACAACCGAAGATCCTGGAGTAACAGTTACTATTGGCCCTTCAGAATTATTCGCGGTTATATGTACAACTGGCAATACTGAATTTGTCTTGCACCCATACAACGTATTTAATTTTTTCCTTGTTGATGGACCGACATAACCTGTTCCACGCTTTAAACCGTAGGGAGCCAAAATTTCAGAAGCATATTTTTCTTGAAATTCGCTAACTGCAGAGGCAATTCCTTCAGTAAAATTAGGTAAACCTATATCTATTCCGCTGTAAACGCCGTTTTTTTGTAAGGCTATTTTTAAAGCGTCTACTTCATCGCCCGCATCTCCAATTCTTAAATTAGTATCAAAAGTATGGCACCAAGCTAGAGTTGTAGTCTGTTGCGCTTTGAGCTCGGCTATTTGTTGCAACAATACTTGAATTTGCGCCTGCAACTGGGCAATCAATGCCGAGTTATCTGCGGTTTGGGCATTAACCGAACCGCCAGAAAACAAAATCGCTGTCGCTAAAACGGCTGTTATTAGAACTGATTTAATCTTCATGTTTATGTTTTTCCACTAATTGTGGATTAATAATATTGTTTTTTAATAATACCACCCCCCCGCTCTGTGTCAAGGGGAAGTATTGTATAATACAAAAGGACCCTGAAATGAAAACCTGTTTCTAACGCAAAAGGACCCTCAAATTAACGACTGCAAGAAACCGTAAACTGCCATTGAAAACCAGGGAAAAGCCCGACAGAATTGAGGCATGATAATCAACATGCAAGACGATCAAATCGTCACCATAAAACAACTCGAAGCATTTTCGAAATTGACTAGCGATGGCGTAAAGTTTGCTGCCGAAAACAAGGCAGAACGTAATCAATGGATTGAAAATGTGTTGCAAAAGTTCAGGTATTTCTCTTGCAGGAAAAAAGATAAAATCATCATTAAAAAATATCTTGCTCGAATGACCGGCCTTTCCAAAACAAGAATCAAAAGGCTAATTGGCAGAAAAAGGAAATTTGGCAGGATTAGCCCGTACCAAATTCATCGCCACCGGTTTGAAAGAAAATATGGGCCGGAAGACATTGCTTTGCTGCTCAAAACTGACAACCTCCATCAAAGAATGTCCGGTCCCGCCATCAAAGAAATATTGGAAAGAGAATACAACATTTTTGGAAAATCAGAATACAAGAATATTAGTAATATTTCTTCGCCCCACATCTACAACTTGCGAAAAACGAGGCAGTATATTTCTCATAGCTTGACGGTTAAGAAAACTAACCCCATTAAGGTTGCCATCGGTAAAAGAACGAAGCCCCAAAACAATGGTTTGCCAGGATTTTTAAGAGTGGATACGGTTCACCAGGGCGATATGGAGAAGGAAAAAGGAGTCTATCACATTAACATCGTTGATGAAGTAACCCAGTGGGAAATTGTCGGATGCGTGGAAAGAATTTCAGAAGAGTACTTGTTGCCGTTGCTTGAAGATTTGCTGGCTCAATTTCCGTTTGTGATTATGAATTTCCATTCCGATAACGGATCGGAATATATCAATAAAGTGGTGGCTGAATTGTTAAACAAGCTGCTGATTTCACAGACCAAATCCAGGCCTCGGCACTCAAACGACAACGGACTGGTGGAAGGAAAAAACAATTTTGTCATCCGAAAGCACATCGGCTACCGGTTCATCGACAAAGGATATGCCAAGAGTTTCAATATCTTTTACAGGGAATGTTTTAATCTGTATTTGAACTTTCATCGGCCTTGCGGATACCCGACCGTCACGATTGATAAACGAAGGAAACAGAAAAAGAAATATGATATTTACCAGATGCCGTACGCACGGCTGAGAGCGTTGCCAAACGCCAAACAATATTTAAAGAAAGGGATGACATTTAAAAATTTAGACAAGGTCGCTTTTGCACAATCCGACAACGAATTCGCCGAAATTCTGCAAAAGAAAAAAGAAGTATTATTCAACAGTTTTAAAAACAAAAAGCTTCAATTCCCAACCGTCTTTTCCAACAAGACGATGGCCGAGATTTCGGGGTCCTTTATTGATTAGAAAATACTGTTTTTTACTTAAAATATTTTAATAAACCTCAATTGGCTGAGTATTTATAATATTCTCTTTTTCGCCCAACCTCGTCGCTCGCAAGCTCGCTCCTTCAAAACCCTCGGTTTTGAATAATTTCCTACACGGGGAAATACCCAATTTCCCCGACCCCCTTTGTAAGAGGCTGGGCAGAGCCTACTCAAAATACTTTAGCAATTCTTTAATCGCTAAAGTATTTATTATATCCGTAGGCTCTGCCCAGCCTCTTCGCGCCTGACCTACTCCATATTCCATAAGATTTAATTGGTCTTTGTTGTGTGAATCAGTATTTATTATCATTTTTACGCCTTCAGCTTTGGCGCGCCTGATATAAAAATCGCGCAAATCCAAACGCGAAGAAGAATTAATTTCTAAAATAGTTCCTGTTTCTTTTGCGATTTTAAGTATTTTATCAAAATCAATTTTGTATTCATCTCTTTGATTGACAATTCTCCCGGTTGGGTGAGCCAGAATATCCACATTATGATTTTTCATTGCTTTTTCAATACGAGCCGTCATTTCTTTTTTTTCCATTTTTAAACTTGAATGAACCCCGGCAATTACGTAGTCCAACTGGGCTAAAACTTCATCTTTTATGTCAATTGAACCATTATTTAAAATATTTGATTCACAGCCATGTAAAACTCTAAATTTTAAACCCTGATTTTTGAATTTTTCATTCAGCTTTTCTATTTCTTTTTTTTGGTCCAATAACTGTTTTTCATTTAAGCCATTTTCAATTCTTAGAAATTTTGTGTGGTCTGATATGCCAATATATTCATAGCCCAAATTCATGGCTGATTTCGCCATGACTTCTATGGAATTTTCGCCGCCATCCCAGTTTGAATGGCAATGCAAATCTCCTCTAATATCTTTTAATTCAATTATTTTTGGCAACCCTGGAAGATTGCCCTGAGCTTGTTGAAGGGCGGCTTGAATTTCACCCTCATTCTCCCTTAGTTCCGGCTCTATATATGGAAGCCCGATTGATTTGTAAACTTCCTCCTCTGTAGAACCGGCAATCGCCTTAGAGCCGCGAAATACTCCATACTCGCTGAGCTTTAAACCTTTATCAATGGCAATCTTTCTGGTAATAATATTATGTTCTTTTGAACCGGTAAAATACTGAAGAGCAGCGCCATAACTTTTTTCCGGAACCACTCTCAAATCCATATCAAAACCGTCTGTCATATGAACCGAAGCTTTTGTGCCGCCCTTGCCCCAAATTTTTTCAACTCCGGGCAAAGAAACAAAAAAATCTGCGACAGCGCCCGCCGAAGCCTTGGCGAAGGCGGGCCCTCGGGACTCATCTATGGCAACAAGTATATCTACATCTCCAATTGTTTCTTTTTTTCTCCTAAGAGAACCGGCTAAACTAATTTTTTTTACTTCTTTTAAATTTTTTAATTTTTCAAAAACCTCTTTTACCGCGGGCATTATGTCTCCCAATAAAAATCTGCCCTTGCTCTTTTTTAAAAACTCTATCCCCTGTAAAATATTATCTTCTGTTTTTTGGCCAAAGCCGGACAATGGAGCTATTTGGTGTTTTTTTACCGCTTTTTCCAAATCTTTCAAATTTTTAATGCCCAATTTTTGATAAAGGATTTTTACTTTTCTCGGGCCTAAGCCCTCTATTTTTACCAGCTCATCTATATTTAAAGGCAGCTTCTTTTTTAACTGTTCATAAATCGTTATTTTTCCTGATTTTAAATATTCCTCAATATGGTCTGAAATATTCTTGCCGACTCCCGATATTTCCATTAATGCTTTAAGCCCGCCTTTATTATAGATTTCTCCGACATCTTTTTCCAACGCTTCTAAAGAATTGGCGGCTTTTTCATATGCGTAAGGCTTAAATGCCACTCCGTCAATTTCTAAATATTTTGCTATATCATAAAATATTTTTGCTATTTTTAGGTTTTTCATGGCTCAACAACTGATTTTATCGGGGGAACAAAACCATCCTTATCTCTCACGAAAACATTATTTCTAATAAACAAAAGCAGAATTGCAGACAATAAGTTAAACATGCTTACGAAAATAAAAAGCGTATTGAAACCAAAAATACCAGCCATAATTCCGCCTACGCCACCGGCTATGCCGGCTCCCATGCCGATAGATGTAGTTGCCATGCCCCATTCAAAAGCTTCTCTCCCCTTATCAATATGGCGCGTAAAAATCGCCAGCCAAGAAGGCAATGCCATAGCCATTCCAATAGCGTGAATAACTTGAAAAAAATAAATATGCCATGGCATAGAAGAAACAAGATAGCCAATAGGAACCAAAGCAGTTATAAATGTTCCAATTACCATAAACCAAAAATCATCTTTTTCTCCGTGTTTTTTATCAAGAAAGCGGCCGATTGGTATTTCTAAAAAAGATTTTGTTATCCAGTAAAATAAGGCCGCAAATCCGGCAACCTTAGCCGCATCTGAAACATTTTGCATAACAATATTTTCTAAAATAAATATTGCAAACACCGGAGCCAAAAGACCCCAGCCCAGATTTAGAAAGAAATCGCTTATTATTAAAACTTTTACAATTTTATTGATTATTTTAGGCATATATTGGCATTAATGTTATTATATATTAACATTGTATTTAATAAAAAACAGCCCCGATATGATAAAGCTGTTCTTAGAAATTAATATTTAGGCTTATTTTTTTTGTAAAATTTCTTATCCATCTTTTCAATAAAATCGAGTAATACGGGGTCATCAAAAAATTCTCTGGCCCATTCCCACCAGGAACCCTGAGGGAGTTTTTTGTTTTTTTCCCAATACTCCATGGACTGCAAAAAGCTTTCTATCCTGTCTGTTTGCTTAAAAAATCTTCCTTCTTTGCTTGAGCCATTTTCATAATCCATCCAAAGATTCATAACTTCGTTTTTCAGCTTAGGAGATAAATCTTTGATTAGTTTTTCCAAGCCTTCTTTTTCTTTTTTATATTTTTTTTCGGATAATTTTTTCTTTTTTCCCTCTGAAAATCTAGGCCATGTTCTTACCAATTTCTGCATTTGTTTTTTATCCTTGGTAAGAATTGAGTCGTAGGGAGTTGTGTCTCCGGCATATACTTCGCACAAATCATGAATTAAAGCCATTTTAATAATTTTTTCTATGTTAAAATTATTTCTTTTCTTTTCTCCTAAAAACCATGCCATTATAGTGACGCGGAACGTATGCTCTGCAATGCTTTCTGGATTTTTTATATTCCTAATAACCCAGCCCCTTCTTGGCATTTTTTTCAACTTTCCCGCTTTAATAAAAAAATTAAGAAGGTTTTCCATTTACCTTAAGACGATAAATACTTTATTCTTTTAATTTTATATGTTGTTTTAATGGGGAAAAAAACAACAATTTCTTCTCCGACTTTATGACCCATAAGCGCTTTTCCAACAGGGGATTCATTGCTTATTTTTCCCAAAGAGGGATTGGCCTCAAGCGTTCCGGTAATTACAAATTCATCTTTTTTTCCGTCTATGCTTACCAAAACCCTGGCTCCCAATTCAATTACATTTTTATTTTGTTTTGAGGGATTTTTTATTAATTCGCAGTTGTTTAAAATATTTTCCAATTCCATAATCCTTGACCTCAAAAAACTCATATCCTCTTGAAAACTAAGAAACTCCGGATTCAAATCTTCAGATTCAAGAACCTTTGGAGCCTCTTCTCCCATTGTTTTGCTTCGCTCAAAGGCAACCAAGCTTTCATGTTCTTGCTCTAATTCTTTTAATTTCTTTTTTGTTAGATAAAATTTTTTACCTTCCATCTCCATAGAGTAATTTAACCTGCATCTGTTTAGTACTATGCTATTCCTTAAAATATGAATTGTCAATCTATAAAAAACCGCTATTCTATCGGCCTGTTATCATCTTATTCTTTATTTATTTTCAATAATTTTTAATAAAAAATTATAAGATTATATTTTATATGCGTTATATCCTTCTCTCACCTTTTCGCTTACTTTTAGCCCTACAGAATCTCCTTTTTTTGCAATCTTTACCTTATTATGGTCAACTTCCATTGAGTCAATGCTTTGATTAAAATCCGTATCTTCTCCGCCAGTGATTCTAATAGTGTCTCCTTCATTTAAAGTCCCCAAAAGATCTATGACAGCTACATTAATATTTGAAAAATAATGAGTAATTTTACCTATTAATTTACCCTCTTCTTTGTTTTTTGGCATATTATATTTATTTTGTTGTATTATGACACCGACCTTTACCCAGTTAAATAATTTCGATTTTCAAAAATTGAAATTAAAATTCTTTGGATTTTATTTAACCTGGGTTTATTGTTATTTTAACAAAAAATAGACCAAAAAACCATCAGAAAATTTTTTTCCAATGGTTTTTTGATGAGGGAGATTATAACTCTCAATGTTTTTGGCCCGTTTTTAAAACTAGGTTCGGACAATGTGAAACTAGGCATATGCATAAACCTTTTTCATTAAAAATTACTCTGTCCTTGAGAATAAATCTCTCACCCCCCTCAACTTGCATTTTAAACCCAAAAGAGAACTTGTCAATACCAAGATCATCCATTAAAACCAATTAAAGTATTTATACTAATTTTTGCCTTTCTATGAATTGTTGGATCGTTTATATACGAACGGCATTATTTATTAGAGAAAAGGATTAGATTTTTCAGGGGGTTGTAGTTTTATATGGATTTGGAATTGTTGGTGTATTTGTATCTTTTGTATAGAAAATATTTTTAGGAAGAATAAAGTATAACACAACTCCAGCGATAATAGTAAAAGCAGCGGTTATAACCGCTGTAATAAAGACATTTTTCCAATATTTTGTCCCCTTAAGAGTTCTATTGTCTATCTCTTTGCCAGCATACTTTTGAACCATATCTTCAAATTCTACTGTTTTTGTATACTCGGCTACAATTTCCTTTATTTTATTCCTAAAATCTTCGTGCTTCAAGAGTTTTTTAGCTTCCTTTTCAGCTAAAGGACGTATTTTTTCTTGGTCTTCAGTTGTTATTGTCATAGAAAAATCATTTAGATTTTTTATTCTCTTCTCTTAATCTTTCTATGAAAGCAATAGCTACTTCAATCACCTTTTCTAATTTTGCATTTTCTTCAAGAATGCCTTCTTTAACAAGAAAATCCTTTATTTCTTTTATTTGTTCATAAGTACCATTTGTAAACTCTATAACAAATTCTTCTTTTCCATCTGCGCCTGTTTTTTGATTACCTGTTAATGCCATATTTTAAAAAATTAATTATTTACTCTCCTCTCTCAACGAAAATACTATTTGGATATCTAAAACCTACTGCTAATTGATTAAAGAATCCTTTTGTTCCCCAAATAGCAGTCTGCTGTGGCATTGTCTTTTGAAACTTAGTTTCTGCAAAAACAACGTAATCCCTATATATAATACTTTCTTCTTTTCCCATCAAGTCATCTATCTGAAATCCAACACTGTGTAGGTATCCACTTATTTGTCCTCCACCTACTCCTATTATTTTAACTCGCTTACCCTTTTCAATTTCATATCCGAGTTCCTCTCCTATCTCTCTATCAATTATCGTCAATTCAGAACCAGAATCAATAAGTCCTAATGTATATATAACTTTGTCATTTGTTTCGTGATTATATTTTTCTGGGTTGTATAATCCAACATTAATCCAAGGCAAAATCTTGTCGTTTCGTCTATGGTTAAAAAAAGATATAACTTTACGGTAAGGAAATTCCATTATTTATCCTGCAAAAATAGTATTAACTGGAGCAGATTTAAAAACTATTGGTTTTTCGATTCCTTTTTTACTTGATTCTTGTAATACTTTTTTAAGAGTTTTTCCTTTAGCTACTAATTTATTATCTTTAGGAGAAATAGCAATCCATCCACTCTTATTTTCTGATAATATTTTAGTCATATCTATAATTTTCATATATTTTTATTTAGATTTATATAATCTATTCTAACAAATTATAATATTAACAACAATGACAGGCAGTCGGTTGTGGATAACTAAATCTATGAGTAAGACCATACTACTTCAATATCTTTATTTTACTAAAAAACGTGCTTTAACGAGAGAAGAGTCGTCTTTTATACCAAGTAAATCAACTGCAAATCCACACTTTATTAAACTCTTGAAACTCTGGTAAAACCGGAACATTGCACAATTTCTATGCCCTGTTTTTCCAGTTCATCCATAAATAAATTTACTCCCAACGAATCAGAAGATATGTGACCGGCAATAATAATATTGATATGGGCCAATTCTGCTTCTTTTTTGTGCTCCTCTGAAATATGCATGCCAACAACTGTGCCAATGCCGGCATTTGCCATTTTGTCGTAAAGTTTTGGCGAGCCCTCTGTTCCGCCAGTAATTTCAGATAGGGCAATCTTGCCGCACCTGTTTTCCGGAGAACCGACAAAAATTTTAGGACCTACCCCAATTTTACCAGCTGTTTTATATTCCGGTATTTCTTTTAATATGTTTATTAAATCAGAAACTCTTTCTATTTCTTTGCCTTCAATTAAATTCTTTAAAAATTTGGCAGCCAAGTTATCACAGGGAGTATGGGAATTCATTAAATTAAAATTCAAAAGCTTGGCTGCGTCAACTGTTCTTTGATGATTGGCAGAATTTACTCCTCTGGCGACCTCTGAAATTCTTTCACGCATCAACCCCTCTGAAATATTGATTGGCACGCCATAATATCTTAAAACATCGCATTGCAAACTCATCACGTCTGCCAATTGCGCCAAGCCCTTTCCTATTGGATGATGGGCAATAATAAGGTCTATATTGCCTAATTCTTTTGCTATTAAAATTTCTTCAGGTCCAATATCAATGCCGACTAAAACTCTTTTTATTTCTTTTTCGCCAGCTGGCGAACCGGCTATGTTGCAAATTATTGAATCCAAATAAGGATTTTCTAATTCTTCTTTATCAAATTCATCCTGTTCCGGTAAAGATAATTTTTGAAATTTTTTTTTCTTGTTATCTAAAAATTTCTGGACGCCGTCTTGGCCTCTAAAATCTGACGATATTCCCATTTGTATGGATAAATTTTGGATATCTTGAATTTTCATTTTTACTTTTTACTTTTTTTGCTTTTTTTCATTTTTACATTTTTCTGCCCTTTTTTAACTTTTTTCCCCTGCCTCGCCCTACTCGCCCTTATGGCTACGCCCGAGGGCTTGGCTACGGCCGAAGGTATTTTGGATGCCATTTTCTCTGATTCAATTATTTTGGGCGCCTCTATTTTTTCCGCTATCGGCTGATTTAAGATTTTACTGTACATATTTGCTATTGCTTCCTCCTGCGCTTTGTAATCTAAAAACTGGCGTCGTATCCGAGCTTTCTCAAAACGAATAAATTTTCTTGTTGAATTTGGCAATTTTTTTTCTCTATTCATATAATTACAATAAAAATATGGTTTCTTTAAAAACCATATTTTTAAATCTCTTACAGCATAACCTAAAACACATTAAAAAGCAATATTATAATAATTAATTATGATTTTAATTATTTTCGGTTATAGCAATTATGGCAGTTGTAGCAATTGGATATTCTTATTTAAGAACAATCGGGATATCACATCTAGTAATGAAGCAAGTTGAGAAGAAACCTGGGCAATCGTAGACCCTACCGGCGTCGCCATATCTGTCTGAATCTCCGACAAAGTCAACGCCCGGTTATACACCCTGACATCATCCACCTTACCGATTAACCTGTATCCTCCGCTTCTTTGTCCGATATTAACATTCAAGGCAGAGTTAGC
>JACPYG010000016.1 GCA_016196125.1 Candidatus Staskawiczbacteria bacterium
AAAAACCCTTTTAAAAGGGTTTTTTGCTTGAATTAAGCGGGTAAGGGGAATCGAACCCCTGTACTTTGATTGGCAACCAAATGCACTACCATTGTGCTATACCCGCATGCTTGCACTGAACTACAGTGAAGTGTGCCGGGAGAGGGAATCGAACCCACGACCATTTGTTCTTCAGACAAATGCTCTACCACTGAGCTATCCCGGCTTTTTTAGTTATATTTTGATATATTCCCTCTGTCCATCCCTTAATTTTTAGAAATAATTCGGTATTGCAAACATGAATATTAATTGTTCCAAAAGGGAGGGAATCTTTTTTGCCCTTACTTGCCCTGCTTTGTTGTTTTGTAGTTTTATAAAACTGGTTTAAAGGTATCCCAGAAATCATACTCCAATATTTTTTCGCCCTCTTTTCATTTAAATGAGGATGGAGATGTATATGTCCTCTGAATTTTTCTATTGGGACTTCGCAATTTATCTTAAAAAATTCCATGATGATTTTTACCATATTAGGATCACTATTGGAAAATTGCACACCGCTTCGCAAGGTTTTTGCTCCTTCTCCCCAATATAAAGCTATTCCTATAAGCCAAAGTTCTTTTTTAGATATATTCCGTATATCCTTTGTAGCTTGATCAATTATTACTTGCCTACGGCTATTCTCATTTGCCAATCTTGTAATTCTGCGTTTTTCTATTATTTCTTTTCTAAATCCTCTTTGCGAAAGTTCATTTTTCTGTTTTTTACTTAACTCGATATTTCTCACCCAAAGGCTTATTGAGCTTTTTGTAAATCCAGTTTTCTTTCGTATTTCATTTAGGGATAATCCTCTCTGTCTTAGTTTTCTTGCAATATTCTTTTCAATAATTTTCATAATTAGACTCGTTATTTACTCATATGTTAATTATAACATAACAGTCTAATTATACACATAGTGGACGATGCAGGACTCGAACCTGCAACCCTCTGCGTGTAAAGCAGATGCTCTGCCATTGAGCTAATCGTCCGTTTTTGGTGCGCGGGACAGGAGTCGAACCTGCACGCCTTACGGCACAGGCACCTCAAGCCTGCATGGCTACCATTACATCACCCGCGCTTTTATGTAATTTCTTCTTCTGTTGTGGTTTGAGTATTTTCAGGCATCATAGTAGCGTCTTCGGCAATAGCCGCGGCAAACTCTTTTTTCTTTATTTTTGCTTTTTTGCCTTTGGTCGTCCTCAAATAATAAAGCTTTGCTTTTTTAACTTTACCGTGTTTTACAACCTCTATTTTGCTGATAACAGGAGAATGTATTGGAAAAATTCTCTCTACTCCGATTCCATCAACAACTTTTCTGACTGTAATAGTGGAAGAAGGCCCTTTGCCGTGTTTTTTAGCAATAACTATTCCTTCAAAAATCTGAATTCTTTCTTTATTGCCTTCTTTTATTTTTTGGTGCACTAAAATAGTATCTCCCGGGCGGATATCAGGCAATTTTTTTATTTGAGATTTGTCGAATATTTCTGTCAATGTTGTCATAAATTATTAATTATTTTTTTTAAATCTTCCGGCAAATCAGAGTTGAACTCTTTTATTTCGCCGCTTGGCAATTCTATTTTCAAATAAGACGAGTGTAAAAATTGTTTAGTTAAACCTTTAGGCGCAGGCGAATCTTTGAATCCATACATTTTATCTCCGGCAATAGGGTGATGGATATAAGAAAGATGACACCTTATTTGGTGTCGTCTGCCAGTTTCTATTTTTACCTCCAATAAAGTGTAATTCTCCCGCCCGTTAAGGCGAGGCTCGCCCGCTTTTGGCGAGGCGGCAAATCTTTGGAGTACTTTATATTTCGTAATTGCCTCTCTTTTTCCATTTCCAGCCGGCTCATTGAGGAGATATGCCTTTTGCTTCCTTTTATCGCTTGGCGACCTGCCGATTAAAGTTTCTATTGTTCCTTCATTGTCTTTGATTGAGCCCACCACAAGCGCCGTATATTTCTTTTCTACTGTTCTATTTTTAAACTGTTTTTGAAAAAAAATCAAGGCTTCAGTGGTTTTTGCGACTAAAAGTATACCAGAAGTGTCTTTGTCTAATCTATGGATAATTCCATATCTTGGCGCCTCTCCTGCATTTTTTAATTCAGGATATTTTCCAATTAAATAATCAATTAATGTTTTTTCTTCGCCCGCCATAGCTTTAGCGAAGGCGGGTCCTTCTTTAAAAACCACGATTCCAGCTGGTTTGTCTACTGCCAACAAATCATTGTCTTCGTAAATTATTTTCATGTTCATGTTCATGGTGGGCGGTATAGGGCTCGAACCTATGAACCTTCCCGACGTCAACGGGATGCTCTACCAACTGAGCTAACCGCCCCTAATGTGCCCCTGATTGGAGTCGAACCAATAGCCTCGACCTTATAAGGATCTTGCTCCGCCGTTGAGCTACAGGGGCATACTCTAATTTTTATCTGATATTGCTTTTATTGCCATGAGTATTTGTTCAGATAGTCGTGCGTTGCTTAATCTTGCATTACAGGTTCCATGACCAAAACCTCCTTTTTGGTTGATCCTTAGTGAAGAAGTATCTTTTATATAGGGTTTTAAAAATTGATTTTTCGAAACATGTAATGTTTTTGCCCAAAAAGATATTTCTTCGTTAACATTCATATCGTTATATAAGTGTATACTGAATTTTAGTTTATCTTTAGATATTTTAAATGCGCTATTAATCCATTTGATAAAAAATACAATTACCGATGGATCTGTATTAGAAACAGCCACTTCTTTTGACATCGTCTTAGATCCTTCACCCCAATACAGAAAGAGTCCTGTAAGAAAAAGCTCTCTTTTATTTAAAGGAAAAATTTTTCCTTTTTGTTTAATATAAAATTCTTTTAATCTCTTTTCTTTTGTTTTTCGTCTTGTTTCTCGATATCTTTCAATCCTTTTTTCATTATTACCTCTTAATTCATTTATCCTTTTTTTGGATAAGGGATAATTGCGAAGCCAATAACTAAGCGTACTTTTACTAACCCCCAATATTTCTTTTATTTGGCTATAACTCATTTCTTGTTTCCGTAGAACCAATGCTTTTGCTCTTTTCTCCGTAAGTGCCATAATAGAACCTTTAATTTATAATTAATACAATATAAATCATTGGTTCGTTATAACATTAAAATATGTAAAAGAACAATCTATTTTTTCTTTTTGCCGCCTTTTATAATTTTTTCAAATTCTTCTCTTTCTATTATTTCTTTTTCAACCAAAGTTTTTGCTATTTTCTCCAATAAATATTTTTTCTTTGCAACTATTTCTGTGGCTTTTTTTTCGGCGCTCCTGATTATTTGTTCAATTTCTTTATCAATTTTTGTTGCTACAGTTTCAGAATAATTTCTTTGTTCTGAAATTTCTCTGCCCAAGAAAACCATTTCTTCTTTTTCTCCAAAAGATATGGGACCCAATGAAGACATGCCATATTCTTTGATTATCCTCCTTGCTAATTCAGAGGCTTTTATTAAATCATTTGAAGCGCCGGTTGTCATTTCTCCAAATTTTAATCTTTCTGCGCACATTCCTCCCAGCAAGGTGGCTATTTCTGCCAAAAATTGGGTTTTTGTTCTCATTTTATTTTCTTCAGACGGTATTTGCAGGGTATAACCGGCTGCCATTCCTCTGGAAATAATTGATATTTTCCTTATTGGTTCAGTGCCTGGCAATGAAGACGAAACCAAGGCATGTCCGGCTTCGTGGTAAGCCGCGATTTCTTTTTCTTTTTTTGACAATATGTGGCTTTTTCTTTCCGGGCCCAATAAAACTTTTTCAATCGCTTCTAAAAATTCTATCTGGTTAATTTGTGTTTTATTTTGTCTTGCGGCCAATAAGGCGGCTTCATTTGCCACATTGGCCAAATCGGCTCCGGAAAAACCAGGAGTTCTTTCGGCAACTTCTTTAAGATTTATATTTTCCGCCAAAGGTTTTTCTTTGGAATGAATTTGTAGAATTTCTACCCTGTCGTGCACATCAGGCGGGTCTAATATTATTTTTCTGTCAAACCTGCCCGGCCTTAAAAGGGCCGGGTCTAAAATATCCCCACGATTTGTGGCCGCCATGACAATAACATTATTTTCTCTTTCAAATCCATCCATTTCAACTAAAATTTGGTTTAATGTTTGTTCTCTTTCATCATGTCCTCCGCCAATGCCGGCTCCCCTGTGCCTTCCAATAGCATCTAATTCATCAATAAAAATTATCGAAGGAGCCGATTTTTTTGCTGTTGAAAATAAATCTCTTACTCTTGCCGAACCTACGCCAACAAACATTTCAACAAATTCCGACCCGGAAACCGAAAGAAAGGGAACATTGGCTTCGCCAGCCACTGCTCTTGCCAATAATGTTTTGCCAACTCCGGCCGCCCCTAAAAGCAATACGCCTCTTGGTATTTTGGCCCCCATAGTTAAATACTTTTTTGGAAATTTCAAAAAATCAACTATTTCCGTAAGTTCTTCTTTGGCTTCTTTTAGACCGGCCACATCTTTGAAAGTTATTTTATCTTTTGAATGGCCTTCTGCTCCAAAAAGCCTTGCCTTGGCTCTGGTAAAATCAAAAACTTGCACAGCTCCCGATTTTGCTTGTTTTATCATTGTCCAAAAGAAAAATCCAAAAACAACCAACGGTAAAATGCCAAATATTAAAATAGGTCCCAGCCAAGACCAAGTGCTTTCTTTCTGCCGGGCAACATTGACCTGAATTTTTTGCAGATTGTCTTTATTCACACCTAAATTTGTCAGTAAGTCAGAAAGGGTGGAATTTGATTCTTTCATAGAAACGGCGCTGCTTTTATCGGAATATTCAATTGCCAATTGGTCTCCGGCAATTGTAATCTTGCTTATTTTATTTTCGTTAATATCCAAAACCAATTGGGAAATTGATATTTGGTTTGGAGTTTTTTCGGGAAAGTCATATAAGCCAAAAACTCCTCCGACTATTAAAAAAATTACAATAACCAAGGCAAAATTTTTTAAAAAAGGATTTATTTTTATTTTCATATTTATTAAATTAGATATGTCCAATCTAACACGATTTTAAATATATTTCAACCGCTCTTAAAGTTTTGTAAAAAAAATTGGCGCCAGAGATTCTGTTATTTCTAACAGAACCCCTGGCGCCCTTTGACTATTCGCTAGCCTTTAATCTGACGAAGGCCAGTTTCAGTCCGTTGGCGAGCGGGATTGGAAGGTTTTTCCATCTCAGCCCGTCTTCAAACCTGGCATTGAACATGAAGATCCCGTCCCTCTCGTCATAGATTTCCAGACCCGCCTTTTCAAGCAGACTGGCGAGTTCGGGGGAGTCAGTGGTCGACACCGAGATGAAATCTTTGCCGTTCGCCTCATCTCTCTGGATTTGGAGTTCCATTTCATCCTTGAGGATAATGACTTCGCCAGTGGGGCCGTTGTCATCCTGGACCTTGTGGTTGAACCCAGCCGGAAAGGTGAGATTGTAGCTGCCCAGCATCCTGCTGTAGAAAAACTCCCTGTCTGTCATGAACTCGCCGGGCGGTTTGACTAGCCGTTTCTTGGCATTTTTGTCGATGGAGCCGTTGACTGCCGCCCTGTTTTCGGCCAGAAGCCGAGACGGGTCGCAGCAGTTGCCTGCGGCGGTTCTCGCCCAGCAAGTCATCTGATGCTTGGCCGGTTCGTCGATGAAGCGGCCAAGCATGTACTTGGGCCTGTTGTTGACCCAGGTCTCAGAACAGAGGTGTTTGCCGTCTCTGTCAAGAATGTCGTCAAGCGACACAAACGGCTTGGGTCCATACTTTTCTCGCATCTTCTTGATGGTCGCCATGGGCATATTGCCCAATCCTTGACCGATGATGTAAAGCCGGTCGCCGTCCCTCTGCAGGGTGATGGCGTTTTCTTTCCCCTGAAAATCCCAGGTAAAAAGCGCGTTCTTGCCGTTGACTTCCTTGGAATCTCCGAAGAGAAGTTCATCGGGCGAAATCCTGTTTCTGTCTTCAGTGAAAACTTCCTGTTTCCGCTGTTCAAGACCAGCGCGGTGAGCTGTTGCCAGCTCAACTGACCGGTCGCGAATCGCCAGGGCCAGTTTTTCTTCCGCGAAGTCGCGGAAGTAACCGAAGGCGTTGAAGGCCAGGTCATAGCCCTTTCCAAAAGCCCAAATCTTAGCCTTCTTGCTGGTATTGCCCTTGAAGGCCTTGACCATGTTGGTCTTTCTGTTGCCATCTTCATCACTCCCATCAGAGAGTTCTGCGTAGCAGACTTCTCCCAGCAGGGACTCGAGCTCTTCTTTGTTCACCGCATGATTTATGTCAAAGACGAGCACAGAGAGTTCTGCCCGGTGCCTGATTCGAAAGCACAGGGCTTCCATTCCTTCAAAAGCCAACTCTTCCTGGAAAATCCCGCCGGGATCGTTTTCCGGGCAGAACTGCAGAAGGTCGTTGATATCAGACTCGTACTGACTGCACTTTCCCCGAAGGATCGGGTCGCGTCCGAATTCCCAAATGAACGGGAGAGCAGTGTTGGAGATGAAGTCATCAAACGCGGTTGCCAGCCCGTTCGCATGGCTAACCAAATCCGAGATGCTCATGCGTCCCTCTTTGGCTTTTCCAGCAGAGAGACCAGGCAACGACAGCTTCTTTTTCGTATTCTTGGCGCGCGCCGCCATTGTTAGGATGGCGAGATCCAAGGCAGACTTTTCTGTTGGGTTAGTCGGTTGAACTTCCAGTCCGCCACGCAAGTTTTTCAATGAACTCATCTTTTACTCCTGTCGCCAAAAGCGACGGAAAAAATATGCGTTCTCGCAACTGTGTCCAATCGGACACAAAATTTATTGCGAGAAACTAAGTGCAATCTATCACGGATATAAAACCTTGTCAATATTACGTAAAAAATAAATTTTTATGCGTAAAAAAAGACGGAAAAATGAATTCCCGTCAAATGTCTTTTCTTGTTGAGAAATAATGGACCAATTCTTCGTTGTTTATGGGATGTCTTGCAACTATTCCTGTTTGTCGGTATGTCTTTGAAAAAGAGCTTTCGCTCCCTATTGCAAACGCAATTTCAACATCCGCTTCTCTCTTTAATTGCCAAAGAAGCGGAGAGTAGTCGCGGTCTCCCGAAGCCAAACAAAAATAATGAAATTTTCCATTGTAGTTTTTTGCGATTTCTTCCGTTTTTTCAATTAAATGAGCGTCAACGTTATCTTTTTTTTCCCACAAACTCTTGGGTTTCTTTTTGGGGCAATAGACATAGTTTAAGAAAAATTCCTTTCGGCACTTTTCCCAAAGGTTGTTCCACATCGGATTGTCTATACAGCGCGATGGCGGCAGATAAACATCAATGCGTAATATCTTTGCAAAACTTTCCATCCAATTAAACATTCTTTCGAATCCAATCATTATTGAATGGTATTCTTTGAATCCCGGCCCTTTTTTTGCAGAAGACATTATCAAGTTATCTGCGTCAATTGCTCCAATGACGTATTTCTCACATACTGCTTTTTGTATTAGGTTCACAAAAAACCTCACTTTGTAAAATGTCAAAGTTCGATAACTAATCACATACTATTATATATTTATAAATTTGTCAATTATTGACAATGTTTATTGTATATGATATCACATAATTAGGATATTAGTTTACAGTTGCTCTTTTTAGAAAGGGTCGTGCCATGGGTAGCTCGTTGAATTCTGCGGTGCGGCTGACTGTATTTCAGTTCAGCTTATCCAATAAAAATGCCATTCCCGGCGGTATTAATGAGAAGCCGCTCGATAATTTTACTTTTCAAAGATCAGAGCAATCCAAAGGCGAGCAATTCTTGCTTCCTGTTGATGAAGTATCGGCTTTACCGCTGATAGCTGATTTGTCCGAAGCTGGCCACCAGTTGGTGGACACTTACTGGCAGACCAGGATTAAGGATGGCAACGAATATTATATAGTTCGTTTCATGTTTGCTGCCCCCGGTCACGATAAATCTTCAGAAGAGTTTTTAAAAGTTAGAGGTGTTGCCCTGGGCGCGCTTTCAAAGCTTTTTTCAGAAGCAATGTGGCGCGTTCGGGGGTTTGTCAACCCATTCTTTAAGGACAAGGAATTAGTTGAAGAGGTTTATTCTTTGTCCATCAATTTCGATGCGCGTAATCCGTTAATTAATAAGGATGGCAAGCCGATTCTGCGGTGGCAGAAGAATAAAGAGGGCAAAAAAACAGGGGACAAACCTGTTCCCATTGAACCGAAAAAGTTTCTCAGAATCATGAATGGCGGCATTTATGTCGTTTAATCCATTCTGCAGAAAACAATCGCGCCGAAGTGCAAAAAACACTTCGGCTTTTTTTTATTATTTTGTCGCTAACTTTAAACTCATCCTGTGTTCTTTTGGTTCTATCAGCAAAACTTTGAAATCGTATGTTTTATTGATTTCTAAAGATTCTTCCATATTTTTTTGCGATCCAAACTCTGAAATATGGCATAATCCCCTGATTTTAGGAAAAACTTCAACAAATGCTCCAAACGAACTAAACTTAATGACTTTTCCTTTAACAATGTCTCCATTTTTATATTCTTTTTCGATTTCTTCCCAAGGATTTTTTTTCAAGCTCTTTAATGAAAGAAAAACCTGATTATTATCAATATTAATAATTTGGGCTTTTATAATTTCACCAACTTTTACAACTTCAGCCGGGTTTTCAACTAATTGCCAATCTAACTCTGAAATATGAATCAATCCTTCAATCCCCGCTTCCGAAGATTTAGCAGACTTGTCCTGAGTGGAGTCGGAGGATAAAGGGAATTTTATAAAAACCCCAAAATCGGCAATCCCGGTTATTTCCCCTTCAATAATGTCGTCTTTTTTATAATCCTTTAGAATCTCCTTTATTCTTTCTTCTGTTTTTGCCTTTTCAGAAAGAATTAATTTATTTTCTTGCGCCATTGAATCAAGAATTTTTACTTCCAAGGTCTTGCCGATAAACTTTTGGAGTTCTTTTAGAATTTTTTGCTTATCAGCATCAACAACGCGAGGATAATTTTCCGGAGAAAGCTGGGAAACCGGTAAAAATGCAGGGATATTGTCTATGCTTGTCAAAAGCCCGCCCTTATTAACGCCGGTTATTTTAACTTTTAAAATTGTGCCCTTTTCTTTTATTTCTTTAAGCTTTTGCCAGCTTATTTCTTTTGTGGCGTCTTTCAAAGAAAGTTCTTTATACCCTTCTTCGTTTTCTAGTTCAACTATTTTAGCAAAAATTTTATCCCCGATTTTTAAATTTTTAATTACATCTTTTACTTCGTAAAATTCTCTGCCAAAAATTATTCCGGTGCCAAAAGCCCCTAAATCAACAAAAAGCGAAGAACGGTCCCTTGCTACAACTGTTCCATCAATTGTTGAGCCGACAGCAAGAGGAGCTGGCCCTTCTTTTATTTTTTCTTTTATCATAAAACCTATGGTACACTATTATTTGTATTTTGCAACTATATGTTTGGGGTTAATAGTTATTATAAAAAAAGAGGAGAGAATTTTATCTCTCCCTTAAATGATGTTACTACATTATTTTTCTTTTTTTAATTCTTTTTTCTATTTTTTCAATTTCTCTTGATAGAGCATCACTGCTCCGCCTATGACCCTAAAAATCCCTCCTATTGTTATTGTAAATACAACAATCGTTAAGACAATATAATTTTTTTCTGCAATGCAGATAAAAATCAAGAAACCAAAAATAAAAAATACGAACAACAGAACGCCAATGAACCCTTTTAAATCTTTTCTTTCTTCAGTGTTCATCAGTCACCTCCTTTAGTGAAACAGGAACCCAGTATTGAACTTGTCCTTAACAACTTGTGAAAACCTCTAAAGCGTTCTCCCGTAATAATGTTGGAAACACATATAAGCGTGAAAAAGACCTCATATACTTCAAAAAGGTGTATCCAAACAAGAAGAAGAAATACTGATGTCTGAGCGGTAAAAATTACCATGAATTTTATGCTCAACCGATCATAAGCTTTAAGAAAAATAATTAAGTAATCAGCAAAAATTGGGTAATCTTTGTAAAAATCCCTGTACAGCTTCTCCGTAGCTTTTTGAGTTCTCATTTGGTATGCGTATATATATGCTAACAAAGCGAGCAGTTGAAGAGTAATCACAAAAATTACAAAAAATATCAAAGGTGTCTTTGAATCATTGACGGAAAAAACGATTACACATTCTATAATACCTATAAAAAATGGTCCTACGGTATCGAACCAAGATGTTTGCCAAAGGTATTGTAATTCTTCCGTATATCTATGCCAAATTAACAATATTATTGCAAAAGCTAATATTGTGCGGAACACGCAGTTAAAACCAAATTCATTTTTAATAATTATTTCTCTTAATTCATTAACCAAAAATCCAAAAGCAATGCATTGAATAATATTCAACACTGTTACATACACTCCTGTCTGATAGGATAACACCGCTTCCATAAGCTTAGGCAAAGGAACTTTTTCTGGCACAGGTAGGACAATTTTTTCGGGAAGTGCTTCAGCCATATCTAACTCCTTTCTGAAAGTTAAAGTTTCAAAGAGCTAATTACTTATACTAATTTTACAATATAAAGTCAAGATAAAATTATAATCATTAATTTTAAAAAGTTGAAGTTTAAAATAATTTGTGATACAATGGGAAAATAATAAAAAACTATGGCAAAAATTAATTGGGCAGGGCAATCCTGCTTTCAAATTTCGGTTTCTAATTCAAGAGATCACTTAGCCGATATTGTTATTGACCCTTTTGACGAAGAAATAGGACTAAAAGTTCCCAGTTTTTCTGCCGATATTCTGCTTGTTACCCACCAGCATCATGACCATAATAATATAAAAGCGGTAAAAGGGACTCCATTTATAATATCTGGTCCAGGCGAATATGAAGTAAAAGAAGTTTTTATAAAAGGTGTTTTGGCTTTTCATGATGACTCAGAAGGAAAAGAAAGAGGAGTAAATACAATTTATACGATTGAGGCAGAAGGTTTGAGATTTTGCCATTTGGGAGACTTGGGCCAAAAACAGCTGACAGATGAACAATTGGAAAAAATCGGACAAATAGATGTTTTAATGGTTCCTGTTGGAGGGACTTATACTATTTCTTCTCTGGAAGCTCCTAAAATAATAAGCCAAATAGACCCTAAAATAGTAATTCCAATGCATTATCAGTTGCCCAAGTTAAATGTTAAGTTAGACGATGTTGAAAAATTTTTAAAAGCAATGGGAAAAAATTCAATTGTTCCTCAAGATAAATTTACAGTAAAATCAAGTACCCTGCCAAAAGATGGAATGGAAATAATAGTTTTGCAACCGTAATAATAGCGAAAATAAGGATATTTTTCAATTCGGGCTGGCCGTGGATTTGGCGGGCGTTGAAAAATATCCTTATTTTAGCCATAAACAAAAATCAAATTGATTAAAAATTTCAAATTAAAAATTAAAAATTATCTGGAGATGATTAGAGCTATGCCGGATAAACAGAAAAAAATTGTCTTATGGGCAATTATTGCAGTATTGGCCTTAGTTTTAGGTTTTTTATGGTTTAAAACCTCAATATTAAGACTTGAAAAAATAGAAGAATCCGTAAAAAATATTAATATTCCTTCAATTGATTATAATATAGAAGAAAATAAACCCCGTTAGAAATAAGTCGCCAAAGGCGACTGCCGATTCGTAAACGAATCAGATTTCTAACGGGGCAAATAATATGGCCGATAAAGAAGCAAACATAGGCAAGATAAACAAAAGAGAAATAATTGACGAGCTTAAAGAATCATATATTGACTATGCCATGTCTGTTATTGTTGCCCGGGCGCTCCCCGATGTCAGGGATGGATTAAAACCTGTTCACAGGAGAATTTTGTATGCAATGATGCAATCCGGATTAAGATCGGCATCTAAGCATAGGAAATCAATGTCGGTAGTTGGAGAAGTATTAAAGAGTTACCACCCGCATGGAGATATAGCGGTATATGAAACTTTGGTTAGAATGGCCCAGGATTTTAATATGCGATATACCTTAGTGGACGGGCAGGGAAACTTTGGTTCCATTGACGGCGATGGAGCGGCTGCGCCCAGATATACCGAATGCAGGCTTACAAAATTAGGAGAAGAAACTCTTCTGGATATTGAAAAAGACACGGTCAATTTTATTGATAACTATGACGGCACAACTCAAGAACCTACTGTTCTGCCTTCCCCATTACCTCAATTATTATTAAATGGGTCTTTGGGAATTGCTGTTGGAATGGCAACAAATATACCTCCCCATAATTTAACGGAACTTTTAGATGCTATTATTTATTTATTAGACAATCCAAATGCTCAAACTCCCGATTTGTTTCAGTTTATACAGGGGCCGGACTTTCCTACCGGCGGCATAATTTATGACCAAAAGGAAATTATTTCTGCTTATTCCCAAGGAAAGGGGTCAATTATAATCAGGGGCAAAGCCGAAATAATTGAGAAAAAAGACAGCGCAGACCAAATCATAATAACAGAAATCCCTTATCAAGTTTTAAAATCAAGCCTGGTGGAAGAAATGGCTAATTTGGTGTCGGAAAAGAAAATTGAAGGCATAAAAGACATAAAAGATTTGTCCGACAGGCAGGGAATGAGTATTGTTATTGATGTTAAAAAAGGATATGACCCAAACCGTATTTTAAACAGATTATATAAATTCACTAACCTTCAAAAAACCTTCCATTTAAATTTATTGGCTTTGGTTGACGGAATCCAGCCGGAAATACTTTCTATTTTGGATGTTTTGAAATACTTTATAAAACATCGCACAGAAGTTATTACAAGAAGAACCAAATTTGACTTGGAAAAAGCAAAAGAAAGAGCTCATATTCTGGAAGGATTGGTTATTGCTCTAAAAAATATTGATGCTGTAATTGCTGTAATTAAAAAATCAGCCGACAAAGAAGAGGCAAAAACTAATTTAATTAAAAAATTTAAGCTTACTGAAAGGCAGGCAGTGGCAATATTGGAAATGCGCCTTCAAACATTAGCCGGCCTCGAAAGAAAGAAAATAGAAGATGAGTTGAAAGAAATTCTAAATAAAATCAAGGAATTATCCGCAATTTTAAAGGATCCAGATAAATTAAAAGCCATTATTAAAAAAGAATTCCAAGATTTAAAAGAAAAATACGGCGATAAAAGAAGAACAAAAGTTATAAAACAAAAATTGGGCGAAATCACAGAAATTGATTTAGTTCCATTGGAAGAAACAATTATTACATTGACTACAGGCGGATACATAAAGAGAATTAATCCGGCTACCTATAAAATTCAAAAACGCGGAGGCAAAGGAATTATGGGAATGAAAACTATGCAAGACGACATAGTTGAACATTTTATTTACGCCTCTACTCACGACAATCTGCTCTTTTTCACAGATTCCGGAAAAGTTTTTCAGACGCAGGTTTACGAAATACCAGAGGGAACCAGGGTTGCAAGAGGCAGGGGGCTTTTAAACTTTTTAGAGCTTTCAACAGAAGAAAAAGTTTTATCATTGGTCCCAATGAAAAAAGAAGTGATAAAGCCCGTATCTGGCGTGTCTTCTGTGGAGTTGGCGAAGTATTTGGTAATGGCCACAAAGAACGGAAGAATAAAAAAAACCAGCTTAGAAGAATTTGATAATGTCAGAAAGAGCGGAATTATATCAATAAAATTAGAGAAAGGAGATTTGCTTAAAAAAGTGGTAAAAACTACAGGCCAAGACGATATAATTTTGACAACAAAAAATGGCATTTCTATCAGGTTTAAAGAAAAAGACATAAGGCCAATAGGAAGGAGCGCGGCCGGAGTAAAGGGCATAAGGCTTAAAAAGGGCGACGAGGTTATTGGCATAGACGTAATAGAGAAGAACGACCCAAAGAATACCCCTAAGCAATATTTATTAGTAGTTATGGAAAACGGATACGGCAAAAGAACAGAAGTATCCCAATACAGGCTTCAGGGCAGGGGCGGGTCTGGAATAAAAACGGCAAAAATCACAAGTAAAACAGGTCCGATAGTTTTATCTTCTATTTTAGAAGATATAGCAGAGGGCGAGGATTTAATTGTTATTTCTCAAAAGGGACAGGTAATAAGAACCAGCGTAAAATCCATATCTTTATTAGGCAGAGCTACCCAAGGAGTCAGAATAATGCGCCTTGAAGCCGGAGATAAAGTCGCCTCAGGAGCCTGCTTGAAAGAGTAATCTTTAATATTTGCTTCTTTTATTTTAAGTTGTATAATTAGGTAAATTGCATAACTTATGAATAAAAAGATTGTTTTCACGATATTATTTGTTAGTATTTTAGTGATAGCAGGCGGAGAAACTTCTGCCGTTGTATTGGTAAATCCGTTAGTGGGAGTTAATAATATTTGCCAGCTTCTGACAAGAATTATTAATGCTGTTGCTGGAATAGTCGGAGCAATATCTGTTATAATGATTATAGTGTCTGGAATTATGTATCTTCTTTCAGCTGGAAGCCCGGAAAGAATAAATAAGGCGAAAGCGGCCTTGGTTTATGCTATAATAGGCATGGCGATTGCTATTTCTGCGACTGGCATAGTTGCTGCAATCAAGGGTGTTATAAATGCCGGAGGCGGGGGTTGTCAATAAAAATTTGAATAAATAAAGGTCGGCTTGAAAATTTAAAAAAATTAGTGAGCTGTAGCGAACTCACCCAGCCCTCTATGCTAAGTGCAATAATTCAAAAGCTTAGAGGGCTGGGTTACTCGCTTTGCTCGTAAAAAAATGAAAAAAATAGCAGTTGGTTTGCTTCTTTTAAGCGTATTGCTCGTTCCTGTCACGGTTTTTGCTCAGCCAAATGTAACCATAAGCAGTCTTGACCAATTAGTAAACGCCATAAAAAGACCTATTTGGATAGTATTTGGGCTGATTGCCTTAATTGCATTTGTCGTAGCTGGAATTTTGTTTCTTAGCGCCGGAGGCGACCCAGAAAAGGTCAAAACAGCAAGAGCAGCTTTTTTGTGGGGGATAGTCGGAATTGTAGTTGGTATTGTTGCTTTCTCAATAGTAACAATAATAGAGACAGCTCTATAGAAAGGATATTCTAATTTTATAAATGCGTCGAGTGCCCATTTTTTGATGGGCACTCGATAAATTCGCAAAAATGAAAAAAAATTTAGTGTTTTTAATTTTGTTGGGAGTTACTGCTTTCTTTTTACCAAATATAGTTTTAGCTCAAACTATTACTGGACTTGTCGCAAATGTCGTAAGAGTGATATGGATTGTTGCTACAGCTATAGTTATAATTTTTTGGATAGTTACAGGTGTTTTGTTTTTGTCTTCCCAGGGAGACCCTGGAAAGCTTACAACAGCCAAACATTCTTTGTTTGCCGCCATAGCTGGAACAATATTGGTTATTTTGGCTTATTCGGCAGGAGTTATAATAGAAAACGCAATACTTTTTGGAAGATAAAAATATGAACCCCGTTAGAGGTTTTAATCAGACGGGATATTCATAATAAAATAAATAGGGTTGTCTTAAATTGATTATTAGGTCATATAAAGACAGACCCTCTAACGGAGTGAATAAAAAAACATTATTTTTTACGCCATTATCGTTTTTAATAATTCCCATGACTGCTTTGGCTCAAGCCGCACCAGGGCCGATTGAAAAAATAGCTGGCAATGTTGCTAATGTGGTAATTTATGTGGCAGGTGGCATAGTGGTTATTATTTGGGCAATAACAGGCATTTTATTTTTGTCTTCTCAAGGATCACCCGAAAAAATGGGAACAGCTAAAAAATCTTTGTTTGCTGCCATAACTGGAACGGTATTAGTTATTTTAGCCGTTTCCGCAAAAGCCATAATAGAAAATGTAATATTAAGAGGTGTTTAAAAAATGAACTCCGTTAGAAATTTTTGGTAATGAGCGGGGTATTTACAATAATAATAATATGACTGTCCGAAATTGAATATTTTATTCATATAAGGACGGATTTCTAACGGGGTGAATAAAAAAATATTATTTTTTATTTTATTTTTGTTAGTAAGCGTTTTACCGGTTGTTGCATCGGCTTTAACAGCTTTGGATGATATTTTAATAAAGATTCAGGATATGTTCATTACTTTAGGTGGAACTATAGTAGTTATCGGTTGGATTATAACTGGTATTTTGTATTTAACTGCGGCAGGAAGTCCTGAAAAAATAGGAACTGCTAAAAAAGCCTTAGTTGCCTGTGTAATTGGAACAGCCGTAATTATATTGGCTACTACTGCACAAAGTATTTTAGAATCTTATTTAAAGTAGATAATAAATTAATTCAGCAATTTTTATAATATTTTTATTTTTTAAAACACTCCCGCGCTTTAATCGGCACGGGTTTTGTGTTATTATATCCAGAGAAAGCGGGTATGGCGAAATAGCAGACGCGCCAGCCTTAGGAGCTGGTGGGAGTAATCCCGTGAGGGTGCAAATCCTTCTACCCGCACACAAAAAAACCGCCCAATTTGGGCGGTTTTTAATTTATTTATGACGACAACTTAGGAATTTTAATGGTTAAAAGGCCTTTGTCCATTTGAGCAGCTGCTTTTTGGACTTCTATATTCTCCGGCAAAACTATTCTTCTTGAAAACGGACCCCAATAGCATTCTTGGTAAAAATACTTTTTTTCCGGGTCTAAGTGAGGGTTTAGCCGATTGCCCTTTATTACCATCATGTCTTTTTCAACAGAAATATCAATATCTTTTATTTGTATTCCGGCAATAGCGGTCAAAACCACAAAATTTGAATCTGTTTCAAAAACATCAATAACTAATTCTCCTTCTGGATTAAATATATTATTTTCGCCTTCTTGAATTTGTTCCGGTTCGTTGCTTTTTTCTTTGTCTAATGAAACTTTGGTTGAAACGTGATCTTCTTTTATTTTTAATTTGTTTGCCATAGAATTCGATACTAATCTACAAATTACATGCGAATCTACAAATATGTTATTTGTATCATTTGCATGTATTCGTATATTGGCATCGCGTTTAAATTTCAACAACACTTTTTATCGTCTTTACTCTATTAAAAGCCCAAAACACAAAAATAGCAAGTCCCGCTAAAATAGTTATAGGTACGGCAATTTGAAAAGCCCCGTCAAACGTCGTTATGGAAAAATTATAAAGTCCATGTGAAGCGCTGGCTAAGACCAATCCGGAAAAAAAGAACCATCCCCTTTTTTTCATTTCGTAAACTTCTACTATTAAAAGATAACCCAGCGCTCCAGAGGCAAGTGTGTGTAAAAATGTGGCTCCTATGAAACGTACAAAACTGACAATAATCGTATTGCTTAAAACCTGCCTGAAAGAAAGATTGCTTACGGCTGGAAAAAGGTAAAGGATATTTTCTAAAGCTGCAAAGCCCAAAGCGGCAGTGATCATATAAATCATTATATCTAAAGGTTCGTCTAAGTTTTTGTTTTTTAATGCTCCTGCCTTGACAACCAAATATTTAAAAAATTCTTCAGTAAGGGCTATGGCTAAAAACCAATACAAAATTAAAGTAATGGAAATTGGAAGTCCAAGTCCGGCCAACAAAGTTGAAAGTCCGAATTGCACAACAAAAACCGGCAAAGTGGCTAAAGACCCGAAAAGAAAAATTTTTAATATCATTAGCTTCGGCTCGGGATGATCATCTTTTCTTAAATAATAAAAAAGCCAGATTAAAGACGGCAGAATTCCAAAAAAGATATACAAAAATATTTGATAAATTGCTATCATATTTATGTTAATTAGGCCACTCCTCTATCATTATACACTCTTTCTTGCCATGCCTGCCGGCAGGCAGGTTTTTAATCGGTATTTGCTGGTAAATTTCTTCTGTGATAAAAGGCATAAAGGGATGCAAAAGAATTAGCGAGTTTAATAAAACATATGTCAAAATGTTTTTTGTTTTTTCTGCCTGCGCAGGCAGTTGGTTATTTTGTTTTTTTGACTCCTCAATATACTTATCGCAAAAATCATGCCAGAAAAAGTCATACAAAGCATGACAAGCCTTTCCAAACTTAAAAAGATTTAAATCTCTGTTCACGGATTTTATTGTTTTTTCTAAAGATTTCAGTATTTTTTTATCGACTAAACTTAATTTACCGGTAGGTTTTTTAATCTCTATCATTTTACTGTCTATCTGTCCCAAAACAAATCTTGAAGCGTTCCATATTTTATTGCAAAACTTTTTGCCCATTAAAATGTTATCTGTGACAAATTTCATGTCTTGATTGCCCATGATTTGAAAAGCAATTCCAAATCTTGTTGCATCGGCTCCGAATTCGTCTACAAATTTCAACGGGTCTATTCCAGTTCCCAATGACTTTGACATTCTTTGGCCTTCACGGGTTAAAACGGTTGCGTGTATATAAACATCTTCAAACGGTATTTTTTTTGTAAATTCTAATCCAGAAAAAATCATTCTTGCAACCCATTGGTTTACAATATCCCTGGCAGTAGATAATACATTTGTCGGATAAAAGTTTTTTAAATCACTCGCGTTTTTGTCGGGCCAGCCCATTGCGGCAAAAGGCCATAGGGCAGAGCTAAACCATGTATCTAAAACACTTTCTTCTCCTTCTATTGGTATTTTATGACCCCACCATATTTGGCGCGAAATGCACCAATCTTTTACATTTTTTAACCAGTCAAGATATGGTTTTTGAAAAGATTTTGGATGAAACTTTATTTTGCCGGATTTTACGGGGTTTTCGGCTAATTTTGCAAGCTTGTCCATTTTTAGAAACCATTGTAAAGAGGGAATCAGTTCAATCGTGGTATTGCATCTGTAGCATTTCGGAACTTGGTGCGTATAATCTTCTTCTTTTTCTAAAAAGTTTTGGCTTTTCAATTCGCTAACTATTTTTTCTCTTGCTTCCAAAACTTTCAGCCCTTGGTAACCGCTTAAAACTTCCCCCATAATCTTGCCCATTTCATTTATGACTTGTATGGATTCCAATTTATGTTTTTGGCCTATTTGGTAATCGTTTAAGTCGTGAGCTGGCGTTACTTTTACGGCTCCAGTGCCAAAATCTTTATCAACAGATTCATCTGCAATAATTTGTATTTCTCTGTTTACTAATGGCAATATTGCAACTTTGCCAATTAATTTTTTATATCTTTCATCTTTTGGATTTACCGCCACAGCGGTATCTCCCAGCATTGTTTCTGGCCTAGTTGTGGCAACTATAATACTGCCTCCTCCTTTAACGGGGTATTTTATATGCCATAATTTTCCCTTTTCTTCGGCATATTCCAATTCTAAATCAGACAAACTGGTTGCGCATCTCTTGCACCAATTTACAACTCTTTTTCCCTGATATATCCAGCCTTTTTTGTGATATTGCAAAAAAGCCTCTTTTACCGCCTCTTCATAATTTTTATCCATTGTGAATCTTGTTCTTGACCAATCGCAAGAGGAACCCAATTTTTTAAATTGGGTTAAAATTATGTTTCCTTTTTCTTCTTTCCACCTTAGAACTTCTTCTATGAATTTTTCCCTGCCCAAGTCAAACCTTGATTTGCCTTCTTTTATTAATTTTTTTTCAACAACATTTTGGGTAGCTATTCCAGCATGGTCGGTTCCTGGCAGCCATAGAGTTTTATATCCTTGCATTCTTTTTTGCCTTATTAAAATATCCTGAATTGTTGCGTTTAAAGCATGTCCAATGTGAAGCTCGCCTGTAACATTTGGCGGGGGAATAACAATTGTATAAGGCTTTTTGTGCCTTTTTGGCAATTTGTCTGGATTAAAAAAACCGCTATCTTCCCATAGCTTGTAAATTTTGTCTTCAACTTGTTTTGGCTCGTAAGCCCCGTTAGAAATTAATAAAGATTTAGACATATTAAGATTTCTGTAAAATTACTTTTTTTAAAGATAAATTTCTAACGGGGTAAGCTTTTGATAATTCCATTATTATGACATCTTATCATTTTCTACTCTATTCGTAAATTTGCTTTGGCCTCTAATTTTTTCCAATCTTTGGTTTTTGCTTTATAAAAATATCCGGTAATTGCTATCATCAAAGCATTGTCGGTAGATAATGCAGTATTTGGTATTAGGTATTTAGTATTAGGTATTTCTTTTTGTATTTTTTCTACAAATTGCCTTCGCAATTCTTGATTTGCCGAAACGCCTCCGCCTAAAATTATTGTCCCGATTTTATCGTGGATCCTCGGCGACTCTGTCGTCGGGATTTTTGCATTATAATCTTTGACGGCTTTCATAGTTTTTTTGATTAGAACATCAATTATTGCCTGCTGAATTTCGGCGCACATTTGCGCGATATATTCTTTTGACTTTTGTGTTTTTACGGATTGTTTTTTGTGATGATACAAAACAGCAGTTTTTAATCCTGAAAAACTAAAATCGTAATCCTTTGTATTAATCATCGGCCTTGGAAGTTTAATAGACAGCTGCTCTTTTCTATCATTTTTGGCGAGTTGGGAAATTACGGGTCCTCCCGGATAGCCAAGCCCTAATATTTTAGCCGTTTTATCAAAACATTCTCCGGCCGCGTCGTCTCTTGTTTCACCCAGTATTTGATATTTTCCAATCCCCTTCATTAAAATCAACTGCGTGTGCCCTCCGGAAACAATCAGGCAGACAGCAGGAAATTTTATGTCGTTGTTTTTTAAGTAATTAACAAGTATGTGCGACTCAATATGATTTACGGGGACAATTTTAATATCCCAAAAAAAAGAAAGAGCTCTGGCAAAATTTACCCCAACCCAAAGGCATGGTTCCAATCCCGGGCCTTGGGTTACTGCAATTAAATCAATATCCGGTTTTTCATATTTTTCCAAAAATTTTTTTAAATTTTCGTATAAATTTCTTTCTTTATTGAGTATTTCTTTTAGAGTATTGTTTTTAGAACCTGAAATTTGTCCCGATTCTATCGGGGATCCTCGATTGCTCCGATTAGATCTGAACAATCGGGATTTTTTGGAGATTTTTAACAGTTCGGCTTTTTTTAGCGCTTTTTTAAAAGTTGGTATTAAATTATTTTGGTGTTCTCTTTTGGCCATAGCCGGATAAACTCCGCCGTATTTTTTATGAACTTCTATTTGGGAAGAAACTATATTTGAGAGGACTTTAAAACGGCCTCTTTTATTTTTAGGAGTTTTGACAATAGATATTCCGGTATCGTCGCAAGATGTTTCAATAGCTAATATTTTCACGTAAGTTTGTCTATTACTTATACAATAAACCTTGCTTTTTTTCAATTTTTGAGTTAAATTATAGGCATGCCGCTATCGTCTAATGGCTAGGACACTAGGCTTTCAATCTGGTAATCGGGGTTCGATCCCCCGTAGCGGCACACTTCACTGCGTTAGGTGAAAATTTCATGGACAAAAAAGATTATTTGGATATTTCAAAGGCATCTGATATTCAGAGCTTAAAAGAAAGAAGATTATACCGTTTTTTTGAAACACTTCCCGGATTGATCAGTTTGGGGACTCTTTTGGGAGTCCTTGTTTTGTCTTGGTTATTTCCGATTCAGATATCAATTTTTATAATTAGTTTTTGTTTTTATTATTTGTTTAGAATTATTTATTTTTCTATGCATCAGGTATTGGGATATTTGAAAGTGAAAAAGCATCTTTCAATGGATTGGATGAAGGAATTAAAAACGATAAAAAACCATTCGGGGCGTTCAGGGCAAGCTTGGAAAAATATCTATCATTTTATAATTTTACCGACATACAAAGAAGACCCCAAAATTATAAAAGAAAGTTTGGAGTCTTTGGTGAATTCAGATTACCCAAAAGAAAAATTAATTGTTGTTTTGGGCATAGAAGAAAGAGCTGGAGCAAAAGCAAAAGAAATGGCAAATTTAATTGAAAAAAAATATGCAAACAAGTTTTTTAAATTTTTAGTGACTTTGCATCCCGATAATATTAAAAATGAAATAGCCGGCAAGGGGTCTAATGTTGCTTATGCCGGCAAGATAGCAAGAGAAAAAATAATAGATGTTTTAAAAATTCCTTATGAAAATATTTTAATTTCCAGTTTTGATGTTGATACTAAGGTTTATCCTCAGTATTTTTCTTGTTTAACCTGGTATTATTTAACAGAAAAAAACCCGCAAAGGGCGAGTTACCAGCCGATTCCTGTTTATAATAATAATATCTGGTCGGCCTCGGCTTTTACCCGCGTTGTTTCTACATCAAACACTTTTTGGCAAATGATACAGCAAGAAAGGTCGGAAAAACTTACGACATATTCTTCGCATGCGATTCCCGCCAAAGTATTTTTCGAGGTGGGGTACCCCGCCAATGTAGTTTCGGACGATTCTAGAATTTTTTGGAGAGCTTATTTTTATTACGATGGCGACTATAGGGTGGTTCCCATTTATTATTTGGTTTCAATGGATGCTGTAATGGCCGATGGTTTTTGGAAAACAGCAATCAACCAATACAAACAGCAAAAGCGCTGGGCATGGGGGTGCAACGAAATCCCTTATATGTTTTATGGTTTTTTAAAGAATAATAAAATATCCCTTTCGCATAAAATATCTCATCTATACACAATAATTGATGGCTTTTGGTCTTGGGCTACAGCGGCTCTTTTGCTTTTTGCTTTAGGCTGGCTGCCAATATTTTTGGGCGGGCAAAGTTTTAACCTTACGGTCTTATCTTTTAATTTGCCGATTTTAACAAGCAGGATTATGACAATTTCTTTGTTTGGTATGATGATTTCTGCTATTTTGAGCACAATGTTGTTGCCTCATCTACCCAAAAATATGAGCCAACTTAAAAAAATATCCATTTTTTTACAATGGATATTTTTGCCAGTTACATTGATTGTGTTTGGCGCTTTTCCGGCATTAGACGCTCAAATCCGTTTAATGCTCGGCAAATATATGGGTTTTTTGGTAACAGAAAAAATCCGAAAATAATTTTATTCAAAATGAATTCTTGTTTCAAATTGTTTTAACCTCTCTTTTAAGAGCGGGTAGTTTTTTAATTGGGGGTCTTTTTCTAAAATTTCTTTGGCGACCGAACGAGTTTTTACTATATTCCCAACATTGACTTTATAATTTAAGTTTGATAGACAGAAAGTGGTTCCTTGAAAATTAAACAATGAACGAAAGGAAAGTGTAATTATGAATACAGGTTTCTACTACGAAAAGTTAAAAAGTCTTATTGATTCTAAAAGGTTATCTCTAATTTTAATGGTTGCGCCACCAAGGACAAATTCTTCTTTAGTTGAACATGCCATGGGTAATTCCCCGGATATTAAACATGAGTGTCATGAACCTTTCCTCGGTGATAGAAAAGAAGGATTTAATTCAGATCAAGGGTATAAGCAAATTTATGATTCAATAGGTGGTGATTTGTTTGAGCAATCAAAAGAATCAACGACTGTTGCTGTTAAAGAAATGTCTCAATGGATTGGTATAAACGATGAATATAAAAATCTAATAGAGTTGACTAATAGCCCAGTTTTAATATTAATTCGTAATCCATTATTATCTGTAGAGTCTAGAATGCGCAGAGTCTTATCAACTCTTGATATGAGAATAAATTTAGATTTTCAGAGATGGCTGTTGAATTATGTGGCAAAAAAAGAAGGATTTGTAAGTTGGGAATACTTCCTTAATTATCTAATACAAAGAGAAAACAAAAACCATCTAAGTTTTCTTCGTGATAACGAGGGATTACTGAGACTATACGATACCGCTCTTCTAACTATTCAAAATGAATTGTTAGACTACATGGCGAAAAAAGATGGATATGTTAATTGGCGAGAATTAATATCGAAAAAACTATATACGGAAAAAGATTTTAAATATTTTGGTGATATTTTTAAGGTTAATACTAGGAGAGTAGGTTTTAAAGAAACTGAATTTAAGAAATTAGACGATCAAGTAAAATATTTAGAATCTAATAGGAAATCTTATTATGTGGTAGATACTACGGACTTACGAGCGATTCCAGATATTATAATAAAAGAGATTTGCAGACGCATGCATATTTCTTATTCTCTTAAGATGATTGATTGGGGTACAGAACCTGTAAATTTTTATACAGAGCAGAATCAAGAGTTTGAACTAGTGTGGTATGATACATTATACGCCAGCACCAAAATAAAACCTCCAATTGATATTCCGTTAACTCTTTCTATGTTTCCAGATTTTGTTCAAATGTATTTGAAGAAATACAATTTGCCAATTTATGCAAAACTTTCAAAAAGTAAAATTACTTCAAAAAATAGGAGACGCTACCTAAATGAAAAGGAATTTAATGTTGATGTGTCCAAGGAAAATATAGCTTATTTAAAAAGGATCGGGGTAATAAGAGATATTGTTACTGAGGGGCAAATTTCGGTAAAAATCAAATTTATAGATCCAATATATGCGCTTACAAATGAACCTAAATTGTTCAATGATGCTGAATTTATAAAATATAAAGAAGCATATATGGACGCCTTAACCATTATTAGGAAATCTCTAGATGAGCCTAAGAAGAAACGCAAAAAGAAGAAAAAATAAGGAATTTTATATGGAAAAAGAAATGATTGATCTTGTTGACGTAAACGACAACATCATCGGTATTACTGATGTAGATACCGCGCATAGATTAAAACAATTTCATCGTGTTGTCGCGGTCTTCATTTTTGATATTGATGGTGATTTATATTTGCAAAAAGAAAATAAATATGGACGCTATGATAACTCTGTGGGAGGACATGTAGGATTATCTGAGTCTTACAAAAATGCCGCGCAAAGGGAAATGCAAGAAGAACTCGGTTTGAATATTACTATTAAAGAAATTTCAATTTTTCTTCCAACTCGAGCTCATTTGAATCATCGATGGGCACTTTATGAAGGAGTGGCTCCGATTAATTGGGAATTTAGAGAAACCGAGGAAGTAAAAGTAATTGAAAAACTACGCATTGAAGATGTTATTACTTTAATAAATAAGTTTCCAGAATCATTTACATATGGTTTTATAAATACAATGAAAGAATACATTAGAGTTAAAAAACTGCCATATATTTTAAATATATGATGATATATGCCTCAAACAAAATTGGGGCCTTTTTATTACTCAAAATGAATTCTTGTTTCAAATTGTTTTAACCTCTCTTTTAAGAGCGGGTAGTTTTTTAATTGGGGGTCTTTTTCTAAAATTTCTTTGGCGGCTGTGCGCGTTTTTTCAACCAAAAATATATTTGATAAGCCCTGCATTGCCATATCTGGTATTCCCCATTGCTGAGAACCATAAAGTTGGCCAGGACCGCGTATTTCTAAATCTTTTTCGGCTAATTTAAAGCCATCGTCACAATCAACCAAAGCCTTTAATCTTTTTCTATTAAGTTGGTCGGGAGAAGTGGTAAACAAAAAACAATATGATTGCATGTCGCTTCTGCCAACTCTTCCACGAAACTGATGAAGCTGGGCCAAACCGAACCTCTCTGCTCCTTCTATCATCATTACTGTGGCTCTTTGCACATCCACTCCAACCTCAACAACAGAAGTGGAAACTAAAATATCAATTTCTCCCTTTTTAAAATCTAACATTATTCTTTCTTTTTCGGATGCCTTCATTTTTCCGTAAAGCATTGTTATTCTCAAATCCGGGAAAATATCTTTTGAAAGTTTTTCATATTCTTCTTTCACAGCTTTTACGTCATTTTTGGAAAAAAACCCAAAGTCATAATTTTGAGGCGCAAAAGAGCCAAAAGATTGGGTAGGTTTTTTTTCTGATTCTCCGTCCCGAGGAAGCGAGGTCTCGCCTTGGGCGGATATTTTCGGGCAAATTACAAAAACCCCTTTTCCATATTTTACCTCTTTTTCTATAAATTCATAAGCTGTTTTTCTGTCTTTGGGTTCTACAATCAATGTTTTTGTTTTTTTCCTGTCTTTTGGTATTTCTGTTATTAAAGAAAGGTCCAAATCTCCGTAAACTGTTAAAGCCAAAGTTCTTGGAATCGGGGTGGCAGTCATAGACAACAAATGCGGCACTAATTTTAGTCCCTCAAAAAGTTGCGCCCTTTGGCTGACTCCAAACCTGTGCTGTTCGTCAACGATTACCAAAGCTAAATTTTTAAATTCTACCCCTTTTTGTATTAAAGCATGAGTGCCAATTAAAATATTAATTTGTCCGTTTTTTAATTCTTCCAATAAATTTTGGCGGGATATTTCCGAAACTTTTTCTTCATTTGAGATTCGGCTGTCTTTGCCTGTCAAAAGGCCAACCCTTGCATTGAATTTTAAAAGCAATTTTGAAACTTCTTTAAAGTGTTGTTTTGCTAAAATTTCAGTTGGCGCCATAAATGCAACTTGAAAACCATTTTTGGCAACGCTTAAAGAAGCCATGGTCGCTACAACTGTTTTTCCAGAGCCGACATCTCCTTCTAAGAGCCGCGACATCGGAACGGATTTTTCCAAATCCTTTAAAATTTGAAAACTGCATTTTTTTTGGGAATTAGTTAACTTAAATGGCAAAGATTCTGTAAATTCTTTCATCAAACTGGCATCCATTTTACAGGCGGGCGCTTTAAATTGCATTAGTTTCGCTTTTTCTTTTAAAACAGAGAGTTGTATTAAAAAAAGCTCTTCAAAAGAGAACCTTGCCTTAGCCGCATCAGCCGATTCAAAAGAATCTGGAAAATGAAGCTGCCATAAAGCTTCGGCGATAGGCAAAAATTTGTATTTTTCTATTATTTCGGGCGGCAGAGATTCTGGAATTACATTTACAAACCTTACGAGCAGAGGTTTTATAATAAACCTAAACCACCTTGAAGTAACTCCTCTTGTTTCAGGATAAACTGGAACTATCCTGCCCGTGTGGGTTAAGCCGGAAAAACCCCAATCATTAATTTTTTCATAGGCAGGATTATTCAAATAAAGTCCTTCTTTGCCCAAACTCACCTTGCCAGCCAAACAAACAAAATCGCCTTCTTTTAATGTTTTTGTTATATATATTTGATTAAACCAGATGACTTTAATTTTGTCATTTTCGTCTTGAACTACCGCCTCTGTTAAATTTGTCCATTTTTTAAAAGTTCTTGTGTCTTCTATTTTTACAATTTTTCCTTGTATGCAAACGGTTTTTGCTAATTTTGCTCGTGCCTCGGATATTGAAATTATATCTGAAAAATCATCATAACGGCTGGGAAAATGAAAAAGAATATCTTGAACTGTTTTAATTCCAAACTTTTTTAGCCTTTTTTGATAAACTAAACCTATTCTTGGCACATCTTGAATTGGCGTTAATAATGACAACACATTCATATTATGGATACTAATTTATATTAATTTTAAAATAAGACTGCGCCATTTCCAATCTTTGGAAATGGCGCCTTTTGGTGGCCGTAGTCACTCTGGTTTTTCAAGGGAGGCCTTAAATTCTGCCAAAAATATGGCATCCTCGCTTCCGACCTCATATCGTTTCCTTTCTGCTCTTTCGAGAGCCACGGCAAGAAAGTTTGGGAAACGACGTTTAATCACTGGCAGAAGGTCAATGATTCGTTTCCCGAGATACTGCTTAAGAAGACAATCAATTTCCTTATTAGCCTTCTTCCTTTGTTCTGTTTCATTCATGTCTCTGTTCCTTTCGCGTTGCGATTCTGTTTGCTTTTTTGCAATCCTTTCTAACAGAATCTTTGTTGTGAAAGAACCACCACTTTTACTGGTGTCCCCGAGAGGATTCGAACCTCTGTTTATAGATCCGCAATCTATTGTCCTGTCCACTGAACGACGGGGACAAACTGCGGAGGAGGTGGGACTCGAACCCACAAGCCCCTTTCGGGGCAGAGATTAGCAATCTCTTGTAATAACCATTATACGACTCCTCCAATTTTCTGTATTATACCTTTTAAAAACACCAAAGTCAATTTGAAAAATAATCATTTTTATGATATAAAATGTTTTGTGGAGGAGTCGCATAGCGGCTATTGCAACAGTCTTGAAAACTGTAACCCTTTACGGGGTTCGTGGGTTCGAGTCCCACCTCCTCCGCAGACAACATTTCTTATCGAGCAACCGAGCTATTTGAGTGGATTGTGAGACTGGATTGCTTATGAGGAGTGCACAAAGAAGTACGTTTGTGATGAATAGGCTGATGTCCAGGTTCAGATAGATATCCGACACCCTAGGCCTGTAAAATGATTACGTTTTTTGTTGGTAATATTTCGACTTTGTATTTGTTTGAATATTCGTCCGGCGTCAGGTAGTCAAGGGCTTCGTGGGGCCGGATGTAGT
>JACPYG010000002.1 GCA_016196125.1 Candidatus Staskawiczbacteria bacterium
ACTACATCCGGCCCCACGAAGCCCTTGACTACCTGACGCCGGACGAATATTCAAACAAATACAAAGTCGAAATATTACCAACAAAAAACGTAATCATTTTACAGGCCTAGGGTGTCGGATATCTATCTGAACCTGGACATCCATATTTATCTCTTACACAAGTTATCCCCAGCTTAATAACATATGTGAGTAATTTGTTTTAATTTGACAAAGATTAAAATAAAAGAAAAAATAGATTATTATTATAAAATTTTTAGTTTTAATATATTTATGAACAATACAGAACTCTGGCAATCAGTTTTAGCCCAGATGCAGTTTCATATCTCTAAGGCTAACTTCGCCACATGGTTTCAAAACACTGAGATTATTTCCAAGGATAATGAAATAGTTACCATTTCGGTGCCTAATGCCTTTTCTAAAGAATGGCTGAGTAATAAATATAATAAACTAATCTTAAAAACACTTCACGACATAGATGATAGAATAAAAGATTTGGCTTTTGTGATAAAACCACAAACTCAAAAATCATCTACTTTAAATATTTCGCCGGAAAAAAATACAGTTGAAACTGAACAATTAAAATTTGATGAGTTTAAAACCAATAAAGAAACTAATTTAAACCCCCGTTATACTTTTGATAATTTTGTGGTTGGATCTTTTAATGAATTAGCTCACGCAGCCGCATTGGCAGTTTCAGACAACTCTGGGTTTGCATATAATCCTCTGTTTATTTATGGGGGAGTGGGATTAGGCAAAACACATCTTATACAGGCTATTGGAAATAAAATAGCCGATAGCCCTAAAAAAAAGAAGGTAAGATATGTTTCTTCGGAGAAATTTGTATCTGGTATTATTTCTGCTATAAGAAATCAAAGCATTGAAAACCTTAAAACGAGCCTATACTCAATTGATGTCTTAATTATTGACGACATCCAATTTTTAGCAGGAAAAAGCAAAAGCCAAGAAGAATTTTTTCATGTATTTAATTCTCTTTATGAAAAAAACAAACAAATAATTCTTTCTTCAGATCGGCCGCCTAACGCTATTCCGGAATTAGAAGAAAGATTAAAGTCCAGGTTTGAAGGAGGAATGATTGCAGATGTTAGTTTGCCAGACTATGAAACAAGATTAGTTATATTAAAAATAAAACTCCAAGAGAAAAATATGGAGTTATCGGATGATATTTTGGAATACATTGCCACAAATGTGAAAAAGAATGTTAGGGAATTAGAAGGAGCATTAAACAGAATTTTAATTTATTTTAAAACAAACAATAATATTCCCAACCTTGAAACATCAAAAAAACTCTTAAAGGGTTTCATTTTTTCGCCGTTTGATGTGGCAAACTATAAAAAAATAATCGAAACAGTTTCTAAGTTTTATAATTTAGATGAAAAAAATATTTTTGATCCCACAAGACGCAAAGAAATAGTAAAACCAAGACAAATAGCAATGTTTTTATTAAGAAGGGAATTAAAATATTCTTTTCCAGCTATTGCTAGAAAATTTGGCGGTAAAGACCACACAACAGCTATTTATGCTTATAAAAAAATCCTTCAAGAAAGTGAAGAAAATAATAAATTAACAGAAGAATTAGAGTTAATAAAACAAAGAATATATAGTGGATAATATGTATTGTAATGGTATTATATTTTATAACAAAAAATTATAACAAAATATTATTCTATTAGTTATACTCTTTTTATCACAAGATTTACACAGTTATATTTTTTTAAAAAACAATAATAAATAAGATTAAATTATTTTTTAAAAAACTAATAAAATTAAAATATTAATAACAATAACAATATATTAATTATTTATATTAATTATTATGAAAATAGAAATTCTTAAAGAAAACTTAAAATCTGGTTTAAATATTGTTGAAAAAATAATCGGCAAGAATTTATCATTGCCAATTTTAGATAATGTTTTAATAAATACAGAAGATAATTTTTTAAGTTTAAGTTCTACAGATTTAGAAACGGCCATAAAAATGTGGATTTTAACCAGGATTATTAAAAAAGGAAAAGCAATTATCCCGGTAAAATTACTTTCTAATTTTATTTCCTCTTTACCTGACGAAAAAATATTCATAGAAGTAAAAGACCAAAATATAGAAATCGAGTGTAAAAATTTTAAAACTCAAATCCATGGATATAATCCGGAAGAGTTTCCAATTATTCCAGAATTTAAAGACTTAGAATTTTTAGAGATTGATAATAAAAAGTTTTGCCAGGGTCTTTCCCAGATAACAGATATTTCTTCTCTTTCTCAAACAAGACCGGAAATATCTGGTATTTATTTTATTTTTTCTAAAAATTTAATAAAAATAGTAGCCACAGATAGTTTCAGGTTAGCTGAAAAAATTATTTCCCTGGAAAAACCGGTAAAAAAAGATTATTCTTTTATTCTTCCCCAAAAACCGGCAAAAGAAATAATAAATATTTTAGAAGAAAGAGAGGGGATGTTAAAAATATATTTTTCTCCCAATCAAATAATGTTTGAATTTCCAATGAAAGAAACATCTCACCCTTTAGTTCAAATCACATCCAGATTAATAGAAGGAGAATACCCTAATTATCAAGAAATTATTCCTAAAAAATTTAAAACACGAGTTATTTTAAAAAGAGACGAATTTTTAAATCAAATTAAAATAGCATCTTTGTTTTCCGGTAAAATAAATGAAATAAAATTAAATATAAATATTACAAATAAAGAAGTTGAAATATTTGCTAAAGACCCAAATATTGGAGAAAATAAATCAACAATACCGGCAAAAATAGAAGGAGATCAAATAGAGGTTTCTTTTAATTATAAATTTTTAACCGATGGATTGTTAAAAATTAAGAGTTCCGAAATTATATTTGATTTAAGTGAAGAGGAAGGGCCGTGTATATTAAAGCCGGTAGGAGATGCAAGTTATATTTATGTAGTGATGCCTATAAAATCAACATTATAATCCCATCGCCAGCCAATTTTTAATGCCAATTTCCCAAAAAAGATATTGAATATCATCTGCTGGATTTTGAGGGGGCGGGCCAAGCGGATTATCTTTATTGATATAATACAAAATACTATGGGTATCATTGGGATCTATTTGGCCTGATAAAATAGGGTTTATGTCTGTTTTTAATTCCGGCAAAGTAAAGTTTTCCGTCGGATAAGTCTCTAATAATTTTTGCATGATTTTTCTCCAAATCGGAGCCGCTAATCCAATGCCGGTTTTTTTGTTTGTTGATGAATTATCGTTATTGCCGACCCAAACTCCAGCTGTTGCAAATGGAGTATAGCCTATTGTCCATGCATCATTAAAATATTGAGTAGTTCCTGTTTTTGCGGCAACTTGATAATTATTAAAATACAGCGCATTATTTATCCCAAAAATAGGAGCTCTGGCAGAATTATCAGATAAGATATTGTTTATTTGTCTTGCTATTTGTGTGTCTAAAACTTTTGTGGGTTCTTTTTTATTTTCTTTAATAATTTTGCCTTCACTGTCTTCTATTTTTAAAATACTGACAATTGGAGCTTTTAATCCTTCTGTTGCAAATACGCCATAAGCAGAAGTCATTTCTAATAAAGTTACTTCACCTCCTCCTAATACCAAAGATAATCCATAACGATCAGGCTCGTTTAAGGTTGTAATCCCAAAATCTCGAGATGTATTAATGCTATCTTTTAGTCCAGATAAATATAAAGTTTTTACCGCTGGTAAATTTAAAGATCCAGCCAATGCTTGGCGTAAAGTAACCTTTCCTCTATATGTGCCGTCATAATTTTGAGGGTGATAACAATCCAACCCATATACATCTTTAGTTTGGTTTGCGTCAGGGCTGCATCGCGGATTAAATTCAGTTTTTACATCCCAGAGCACCGTATCTGGGGTATATCCTTTTTTAAACGCTGTAGCGTAAACAAATGGCTTAAAAGACGATCCTGGTTGCCTAAGCCCCATAATGGCCACATCAAACTCTGGAGTGAACAAACAAAGACCCTGTGGAGTTTCGTCGCAGCCTTCAGGATAGGATTTCTCAAAATAGTTTTTAGAACCAACCAAAGACAAAATTTCTCCTGTTTTTGGATCTATGACAACCATAGCTGCATTATTAGCATCAAATGATTTATTTGTTTCATCGGCCTCTTTTATTATTTGTTCAGCATAATCTTGTAAATCCCAGTTTAGTGTTGTATAAACTTTTAATCCTTTTTCTTTAAGAAAATTTTCTCCGTATCTATTTTCTAAATATTTTTTAACATACATCACAAAATGGGGGGCTTTTATAGAAATTGTATTTTCAGAAAAAACTATTTTTTCTTCTTTTACTTCTTTTAATTGGTCTTTTGTAATATATCCAAGTTTTTCCATTCTTTCCAATACATAGTCCTTTTCTTTTAAAAGTTTGTTTTTATTTGGTCCGTAAGGAGAATAATATCCCGGGGCTTTTATTATTGCTGTTAATGCGGCTGCTTCAGCTATAGAAAGGTCAGATGAAGATTTTTTAAAATATGTTTGACTAGCTGCCTCAACTCCGTAAATATTTCCGCCTAATGGAATTTGGTTTAAATACCATTCAAAGATTTGATTTTTTGAATATCTTTTTTCTATTTCTAAGCTTAAAACAACTTCCCTTATTTTTCTGCCAATAGTTTTTTGCCTTGTCAAATAAACAGAACGGATGAGTTGTTGGGTTATTGTTGACCCTCCTTGGCTTACAGACTGTAGTTTTAAATCAGCCAAAATCGCCCTTATTATGCTTTTAAAATCTATGCCGCTATGTTCATAAAATCTGGCATCTTCAGAAGCAAGCACGGCATGCTTTAAGTTATCGGATATTTTATCAAAAGGAATGATCTCCCTTTTTTCATTGTCGTAAATATCGTACAAAAGTATTTTGCCTGTTCTGTCATAAATTTTAGTTGATTGTATAAACGGACTTTCGGTAAACTTTTCCGGCCTTGGCAAGTCATAAGTGTAATAAAAAAATAAAAATACAACGAACGCACAGCCAGCCAAAAACAAATAAAGCAGGTATTTAAAAATCACAAAAACGGTTTTTTGGCTTTTTCTATTTTTTTTGTTTATATATTTTTCTAATAATTTTTTAAACATTTTTTGCCGTTTATCTTAATTAAAACAAAAACCCCGCTTATTTTTAACGGAGCTTTGTTTTCCCCGTTAATATTTTCTAATCTCTTTTTAACGGAGTTAATATGTCTATTTTTTATTCTGTTTCCATTTCATCATCGCCTGATTTCTCTTCGTCATCATCAATCTCATCTTTTTCTTCTTCTAATTCGTCTTCTCCTTCTTCGTCTTCCTCGTCATTATTAAATGTATTGTCATCGAAATCGTCCTCTTGGTTTATAAGCTTGGTTAAAAATTCATCTTCCATATTTTGTAACTTATTTTTTTAAAACAAACGCATTTTTATGGGTTTACTTTAAAAATTAAGTTTTATTAATTGACCATCAGGTCTGTTAATTTTTTGCCCTTGTCCCTATTATATTTTTTCACAAACTATTGTCAAGTCTTCACTGTCCACATATTTTGTTAATATGTAAAGGTCCAATCCCTAATAACTCAAGTCTTTTAAAGCGGCGCAAATTGCAATGCCAAGAGCGTCTGCCGCATCGTCTTTTTTCCGGTCATTTTTTTTAAAATCAAACATGCTTAAATCAAGAATTTCTCTCGTCATTTTTTGAACCTGTTTTTTCTCCGCTCTTCCATATCCAACAACAGTCATTTTTACCTGAAGAGGAGTAAATTCGCAAGCCGGAATTTTTTTTTGAGCGGCGGCCAATAAAATGACTCCTTTTGCCTGGCTTACAGGCATTACAGTTTTTAAATTTTTAAAAAAGAAGAGACTTTCAACCGCAATAATATCTGGTTTGTGTTTATCTATTAATTTTAAAATTTCTTTATATATTTTTTTTAATCTTTCTCCCGCTATTGAAGTTTGCAATGTTGTAATGCAGCCAAAATCAAGAACTTTAAATTTTTGATTTCGATCCCTCTGTTTTTTTATAACGCCATATCCGGTCGTTGCTGTTCCAGGATCTATTCCCAAGATTATCATTACGATTAGTATTTTAAATTTGAATAAACATCATTGACATCATCGCTTTCGTCTAATGCTTCAAAAAGTTTTTGAGAAGCTTCTTTTTCTTTATTAGAGACCTCGATTTCTTCTTTTGCAATCCAATCCAAAGAAGCAGACTCAACTTTTATTTGTTTTTCCTCGAGCCCCTTTTTTATTTTTTCCAGATTTTCTGGATTTGTATAAATATCAAGCAGATTGTCATGCCAAAAAACATCTTGGGCCCCAATCTCTATGGCTAAAAGCTCTGATTCCTCTTTCATTCCCGCTTCGCAATTTATTGTGATTACCCCTTTCCTGTCAAACATCCATCTCACTGCTCCTTCACCCGCTAATTTACCGCCATTTTGATTTAAGATAGTTTTTATTTCACCTATGGTCCTGTTTTTATTATCGGTGATTCCTTTAATAATAAGAGAAATGCCGCCAGGTCCGAATCCTTCGAAAGAAACTTCTTCTAACTTTTCTCCAACCAATTCGCCTGTGCCCTTTTTAATAGACCTTTCAATATTTTCTTTGGGCATATTAAATTTTTTGGCCTGGTCTATTATAAGCCTAAGCTTTGAGTTGGTTATAGGATCTCCCCCTGATTCTTTTACGGCAATAGTGATTAATCTGCCTATCTTAGAAAAAATTTTGCCTCTTTTTGCATCGGCAACCTCTTTTTGAGCTTTAATTGTTTTAAAATGACTATGTCCTGACATATTTTATTTATTATTTAATTTTGTAAAATCTAAGCTTGATAAGCAGCACAATTATCGCAGAAATAATAGTTACAATCAAAGCCATTATAAATAAAAACCAAGGATTTGCGCCTTTTATCGGCTGGCCAATGGCAGCTAAACTATTATTAATTTCCTTACTACTACCAGATTTCTCAATTTTAGACAAGTCTCCTGTTATCGCTTGCGAGGAGTTCGTGCTTTTATAAAATAAGCGCCCTCCTTCGCCAAGGCTACGAAGGACAAGAAATATAAAAAATAATAATCAAAAACAAAATCTTTTTTCATTTGTTTATTATATATCTTTTAAAATTAGAATCCACTTCCTCATTGCTTAAGCCTAATCGCTTGACAATACTTTGTATATATGATAAAGTTAAAAAACAGTAAAAATAGCACGTTCACGCAAGCAAGGAGGAAAATATCATGTCTCGCCGCGAGCAAACGGCTAAGTCTAAGGTTTCTGTGGCAACAATTAAACCTGCTTTCAAGGTAGTTACTGAGGAGGAAACCAAATTCGATATTCCGTTTATCTCGATTGCAAGATTTGATCTTGCTGATGGCGGAGTCAGTCTCAGAGACGTTTACAACAAAGCAAAGGAATTTGGTTTAAAGCTCCGCTTGAATGAACAAATGCATCTTGATCCAAACGGAGAATGGTCTCTTGTCGGGATGCAGTCCGTCATTGATTTGGCGGCTGGCGACCTTAATTTATCCGATGTGTTGCCGTTTTAAGCGATTCAAACAAAAACCCTTCAATGCAAAATAGATATTGCAAAGAAGGGTTCTTTTTTTGTTTTCACTTTTTATTAAAACGAGGTATAATGCAACAAAGGTCCATAATTAATAATAAATTAACCATTTAGTTATTATAATAATATGGAAAATATGAAAAATGCATGCGCGTGTCCCCACCATAAAGTTATCCCGGTATTAATTGTATTATTTGGTTTGACTTTTCTTTTAGGGGCATTAGGCATTCTGACTCCTGGCTTCGTAAATATTGCTTGGCCAATTATTGTAATCGCAGGAGGTCTTATGAAATGGGTGAATAAGTCTGGAATGTGCAAGTGTTGCTAATCCCCGTATTTTTAAAAACCGCCTTATTTAAATAAGGCGGTTTTGTTTGCTCTTTTGTTTTATGCCTAAGTGCTCGTAGGCAAGACGGGAGACGACCCTGCCCTTGGGAGTTCTTTCAATAAAACCGCATTGCATTAAGTAGGGTTCATAAATATCTAAAATAGTATCTTCTTCTTCAAAACTGGCTGCGGATAGGGCTTGCAGTCCAACCGGTCCTCCTTTAAACTTTTCTATAATTGCCATTAAAATTCTTTTGTCTCCGTGTTCAAGGCCTATTTCGTCAATTTCTAAAAAATGCAGGGCATGGTCTGTTATGTTTTTTGTAATCAATCCATCTCCCTTTACTTCTGCAAAGTCCCGCACTCTTTTTAAAAGGCGGTTTGCAACTCTTGGCGTAAAACGCGACCGTCCAGCAATTGTTTTTACGGCCTCCGGTTCTATTTGCAGCTTTAAAATTTTAGCCGATCTTTCAATTATTTTTTCAATATTATCTTGTTGATAAAAATTAAGCTGAAAAGTTGCGCCAAATCGGCTTCTTAGCGGAGAAGACAGTAATCCCGGCCTTGTTGTGGCTCCAATCAGGGTAAATTTAGGCAGTTTTAGCTCCATTGTTCTTGCCATTGGTCCTTTTCCTAAAATAAGATTCAGCTTATAATCTTCCATGGCAGGATATATATATTCTTCTATGGTTTTGTTTATCCTATGGATTTCATCTATAAATAAAACATCTCCTTCTGACAAATTAGTTAAGATAGACGCTAAATCCCCGGCTTTTTCAATAGCGGGGCCAGAAGTTACTCTGATTTGTTTTCCCATTTCCAGGGCCACTAAGTGCGCGAGCGTAGTTTTGCCTAAACCGGAACTGCCGTAAAGCAATAAATGATCAGGAGATTGATTTCTTTGTTTGGCTGCTGTTAAAATTATCCTTATATTTTCCTTGATTTTATCCTGACCTGCATAGTCAGACCAAATTTTCGGCCTTAAAGCAGAATCCAGTATTTTGTCATCGTTATCCGGTATTTTTGCTGTTACTATTGACATAAATATTACAAACTGATATAATCAGTTTTATTGATTAAAACAGCTCTGGAGTTGGAGGCTTTATATGAGTTTGTCTCAGTTTCCGGGTAATCTTGCTCCGGCTCGATTATTCCTCAGACAAACTTTTACTTATGTCCCAGACATAAAGACGCCTCCAACTCCAGAGCTGTTTTAATTTGTTTAAAGGGCGGGTTTTTGTTCATCTTCCTCAACAACCCTCAAAACTTCTTGTAATGTCGTGTTTCCCATAACAACATCAATCAAGCCCGACTGATACATTGTCACCATTCCTTTTTTAATGGCTAACTCCCTGACCGACGAAACTGGAGGATTGGTTAAAATAAATTTTTCCATTTGAGAATCCACTAAAAATGCTTCAAACAGACCTTGTCTGCCTTTATGGCCCGTAAAATTACAAAACTCACAGCCGTTTTCTTTTACTTTTTTAATCTCTATTTTATTTAAATCGGGAAGTTTTATTTCGCTTGGCAGACCCTTTAGGCCCTTTTTAATTTCATCTAATTCTTTGGCGGTTGGCTTAAAAGCCGTGGAACATTTTTTGCAAACTTTTCTCACTAATCTTTGGGCCACTGCCATTTTTAAGGCAGGCGCCACAGAAGCAACATCGGCCCCCAAATCAACCAGCCTTGGAATTGTTCCGGCTGCGTCGTTTGTGTGCAAAGTTGATAAAACCAAATGTCCGGTCAAAGCTGCCTGAAGGGCGATTTTAGCCGTTTCTAAATCTCTTATTTCGCCAACCAGTATTACGTCGGGGTCTTGCCTTACAATAGACCTTAACCCGTCTGAAAAGTTGTACCCCTTTTCCGGCGCCGCTTGAGTTTGAGAAATTCCTTTTAAATGATATTCAATAGGGTCCTCAATTGTAATAATTTTAATTTCGGGATTTTGTATTTTTCTTAAAAATGCATACAAGGTGGTTGTTTTACCAGAACCGGTCGGGCCTGTAACAATTATCATTCCGTTCGGCTTTTGGATTTCTTTTTCAAAAATTTTATACAAGTCTTTTCTCAAACCCAATTCGTCTATCCCTATTAAATTTTTAGGATTTAAAATCCTCATTACAATTGATTCTCCATACTCGGCTGGCAAACTGGATGTTCTTATTTCAATTAAAGAATCGGCAATTTCAATTGTAAATCTGCCGTCTTGAGGCTTATCTGTAATATTTAATTTTAATCTTGAAAGAAGTTTTAGCCTGGAAATTAAATTATGGTAAATATTTTGTTCAAATAAAATAACATCCTGCAAAACACCATCAAGCCTTATTCTTAATTTAGAATCATTTTCTTGCGGTTCAAGGTGAATATCGGAAGCATCAAGCGTAATTGCGCTAAACAGGATAATATCTAAAAGGTTGGTAGTGTTTTGTTCTATATGTTCCTCAATCTTCTTTTTGAAGCCAGTAATGTTTTTTACGTCTTTTTTGACTTCTTCTATTATCTCAGGGGCAATCACCACCGTTCCCAATAATTTTTTATTTAATGCATCCATATTAAATAGTACCCATATTAAATATTGTCTGTTATTTCTTTTATATTAGCCCCGTTTTTCATTAAAAACCCGGCAATTTCAAATGTTTCGGCGGTTGTTTTCGAATTTTTAAAGTTTTCCGTATAAATTATTAACCCCGCCAAAAGGCAGTCAGCAATCTCTTTTTTAATAGAATTTCCACTTAACAATTTTATCATATCAATTATTATTTCCGAAAAAGAGCAACTCTTAATTAAATTAATTTTGCCGAAATTTTTATTTTCTTTTGAATTATCTATATTTAAAAGAGGAGAATCCATTAAAAAACCAAAAGAATCCAGCCTCTCTAATAATTGTACCTTAAAATCTTGTATTCCCAAAGTTATTATAAGGTCTGGCCTGGGTTCAGAAAAATAAAAAGAAACATTTTCTTTTTTTACATTTCCTTTGTCTATGGTTAAATGAATTTTTAGCGCCTCATCATTTTTCTCATAATAAATTTGTGAAACATCGGCTATTTTTCTGGGCACCGAAATAACAAGATTTTTAGGATAAGCGATAAAATCCAAGGAAGGAATCAAAAACATAAGTTTTTCCGGCAGGTTTTCTATTATTAAGTTTACATTTTTGTTTAATTCTTTTAAAGTATAAAAAAGAGCCAAAGCTGAGGCGATGCTCTCTGGCTCATTGCTTTCTGATGGTATGACGTAAATATTTTTTGCTTCTCCGATAAGTTGTTTGGCTTGTTCTAAGTCATTCATATTTTTAAATTGATTTAAGATATGTTTTACCCTATGCGATTTTAATTTTTAAGTCAACCCCGTTAAAAATTTGCTATCGTAGCTTTTTTAATATCAAATTTTAAGTAAAAAATTTCTAACGGGGTCAATCTTTTTTTATGCAAAAAAAAATTATAACAAGCAGCGCGAAAAAAACTCAGGAACTGGGAAAAATATTGGCAAAAGAAATTTTAAAACAAAACTTAAATAAAACAGCCCTGGTTTTGGCTTTACAGGGAGACTTAGGCGGCGGTAAAACAACTTTTTTACAGGGTTTTGCCAAGGGACTCGGCATTAAAGAAAGAATTCTAAGTCCCACTTTTGTAATACTAAAGAGATTTAAGATTGATATAAAAAATTTCAAAAATTTTTATCACATAGATTGTTATAGGTTAAATAATGCCAAAGATATTAATAAATTAGGATTTAAAGATATTATTTTGAATCCCGAAAATATTGTGGCAATTGAGTGGCCGGAAAGAATCAAAAAAATATTGCCCAAGTCAACAATTATTATTAAGTTTGATTTCATAGACCTGCCTGCCGGCAGGCAGGGCAAAAGTAAAAGAGAAATAGTGATCTATTTTGCTGGTATTCAACAAAGTGCTATAATAAACAAAGAGATAAAATTAAAACATTATGTCAAATGATAGAAATAAATAAAATTCATCAAGGGGACTGCCTTGATTTAATAAATAAAATCAATGACGAGTCGATAGATTTAATAGTTTGTGATGGTCCTTATGGTATCACTCAAAATAGTTGGGACAAAATTGGTGGCATACAAGAATATAATCTTAATTTGATAAAATTATTTTCAAGAATACTTAAAAAGGGTGGAGCTTTATACTTATTTGGCAAAGCAAATTGTATCGATTTTATAGACTATAGACCATATTTAAACTTAAATTCCAAAATTATATGGTACCAACCAAGCAGGTTGGCTCAAGGTAGAACTAATTATACAAATAATTATGATTTGATCGCATATTTTTCCAAGGGCAAAGTAAAAACATTTGATTTAAATAGTATCAGGATTCCACAGTTGGTAGAATTAGAACACAGGAGGAGATGTGAGAATGTACCATCAGTTGTTAACGGCAGATTTCATAAAACTAAGTTTAATGATAAAGGAAAAAATCCTGGTAATGTGTGGGGGGATATAAAACAACTTACTTATAAATCAAAAGAACTTTTAGACAGAAATTTTTTAAATACCATTCAAAAGCCCATTAAACTTATTGAAAGAATTGTAAAAGCAAATTCAAAAGAAAATGATTTAGTGCTTGATCCATTTGTTGGCACAGGGACAACGGCTTTGGTGTGTAAAAATTTCAAAAGAAATTTTATAGGTTTTGAAATAGATTCTAAATTGGTTGAAGTTTGCAATAATAGATTAAGGGACATCAATGTCGAACTAAAAAAAGAATATAATTTATTTTCAGTTCTTGATAATGTATGATAGAGGATTTGAGACAAAAAGTTATTTCCGAAATTATAAAACTTGTGAGGAAAGCGCAAATGTTAGCATTAAAAATTGGCATGCCTAATATTTTACAGCCAGGTCTGGTAAAAGAAATGATAATTTCAGAGATACTCGGACATAATCTGATTTCTTCAAAAAGGGATGCCGATACTTGTGATAAAAACGATTCATCAATTAAGTATGAATACCTTTCTTGCTACGAGGGCGGGACAGGTCAGTTAGATAGAATGTTCAAAAATCCACCAGAAAAAAGAGCAGAATCTTTGTATAGAATTACTCGTAATAAGATGATTTATTTTGCTATTTTTTACAAAAATGATCCATTAAAAATAAAAGTAATTTATGCAATAAAACCACAAGTATTATTAGGAGAGACAAAAAGACAATTAGACAGAAGTGGTAATGATATTTCTCATGTAGGTTTTTCTGAAGAGTGGTCTGAGAAAAATGGAGAGATTGTTTATAAAGATACAAGAAAATAGTATGAAAGGTAAAAAACGGTTGATAATTATTGATTCTAATTCTCTTTTACACCGGGCATTTCACGCGCTTCCGCCGCTAACAGCCAAATCAGGAGAGCAAACAGGAGCGATTTACGGGTTTTTGCTGATTTTATTTAAAGCCATAAAAGACTTGCAGGCTGATTATATTGTTGCCTGTTTTGACACAAAAACACCCACTTTCCGCCACGAAAAATTTATAGAGTATAAAGCTCATAGGCCCAAAACTCCAAACGAAATATTATTGCAGTTGCCGAAAATAAAAACAATTTTAGAAGAATTAAAGATTCCTATTTTTGCGAAAGAAGGATTTGAGGCAGATGATCTGATTGCCACAATTGCCACAATCGCAAAAAATCAGTCGGATAATTTAGAGGTATACATATTATCGGGAGACCTTGATAATCTTCAGTTGGTTGATAAAATTACAAGGGTTTATACATTAGGCAAAGGAATAAAAGACGCGGTTGTTTATGACGAAGACAGAGTTATTGCCAGATTTGGGGTTAAGCCCGCGCAAATGATTGATTTTAAGGCATTATCTGGAGATTCTGCCGATAATATTTCCGGAGTTCCGGGCATAGGCAAGAAAACGGCAGCAGAATTAATTAATAAATTTGACAGCGTTAAAAATTTATACAGTGAAATCAGTCAGGGAATGGCAAATATTAAGCCAAGGATAAAAGACCTTTTAACAGATAATAAAAAAACGGCTCTTTTGTCTCTTGAATTAGTTGAGATGAAAAAAGATGTTAATATAGAATTTTTGCTCAAAGACTGTGAATTCGGAAAATTTGATTTAAAAGAAGTTCAAAACAAGTTAAAAGTTTTTAATTTCGATACACTTATTAATCGCTTGCCTTTATTATTAAATATCAATAAAAATGTCTAATATTTCATTTAAAATAGCAATTCCTATAATTGTTACCGGAATATTCATTATCTCGATTTTTATGGCTTTAAATTATGAAAGATTGGATAAAGTTTTTTATTTTATTTTTGCCCTTACTGCTGTTTATATTTTCTTGTTTGGTTTCGCTACTGGCCAAAAGTTTGCCGTGCCCGTAAAGAAATTATTAAAAAGAGCGATTGATTTAAGCGAGGGAGATTTAACAACAAGAGTATATTTGGAGACCAAGGATGAATTAGGCGATCTGGGCAGGGCTTTTAATAAAATAGCCAATAATCTCCAGGAAAGCAGTTCCAGGATTGAAACAACGGAAAAATCAGTTGATATGAAGGTAAAAGCGAAAACTCAAGTGTTGGAAGAAATAATAAATGCGCTGGAACAAAAGGTTAAAAATAGGACATTGGAACTTCAGAGAATAATTGATGAATTAGAAGTAATACAGAAGAAGTCAAAAAATAAAGAAATGGAAACAGAGCAACTTAAAAAAGAACTTGACGACCTAAAACAAGTTTTGAATCGATGCCAGGTAGAGAGAAAAGGTTTAACTAAGAAAAAATAAAAATTATTAAATTATGCCAGAATTACCAGAAGTGCAAACAACCGTAAATGGTTTGCGGTCAAGGGTCCTGAAAAGGACCTTTGTTGATGTATGGTCTGATTGGGAAAAGATAATTAAAAAGCCAAAAGATTTTAAAGTTTTTAAAAAGGAAATAAAAGGAAAAAAGATTATAAAAATATGGCGAAGAGCTAAAAATATAATTTTTAATTTATCGGAAGGTTATTCTCTTTTGATTCATCAAAAAATGACAGGTCATTTAATGGTCGGAGAGTGGAAATTAAAAAAACCCTTCGGCGTGGGACATTCGGCTGAGCTCAGTCGAAGCCCTCAGGGCAAGTGGCAGCCAATTAAAAAGGGGCCGTTAGAAGAGAAAATAAATACATTTTTGCACGTTATTTTTTTTCTAGATAACCCCCCTTCGCATAAGGCTTCGAACGGGCAAGGCGCAAAAATGTTGGCATTATCCGATGTTAGGAAGTTTGCCAAAATAGAGCTGTGGAAAACAGAAGAATTATTAAATTCAGAAGATTTTAATAAATTGGGTCCCGAGCCTTTGGATAAGAGTTTTACTTTTAAAAAATTCAAAGAAACACTGCAATGTAAAAAAAGCCTGCCCCCTGCCTACCGGCAGGCAGGTGCCGGCAGGCAGGGAAAAGTAAAGCAAGTTTTGATGAATCCAGAGGTGATTGCCGGAATAGGAAATATTTATTCAAACGAAGCTTTGTGGTGGTCAAAAATTAATCCCCAAAAAAATGTCTCTGAATTAAAATTAAAAGAGTTAAAGTTATTGTATGATTCAATAAAAAAAGTTTTATTGGCAGGCATAAGGCTAAGGGGAGAGAGCTTCTCTGACTATAGGGATGTGGATGGCAAAAAAGGGCATTTTGATGAAGAAAGAAAAGTTTATAAAAGAGAAAAAGAAAAATGCTCTCGTTGCGGTACGGTAATTAAACGTTTAAAATTTGGCGGCAGAAGCGCTTTTTTCTGCCCTAATTGCCAGGGATTATGATTTATTTTATTTACGGCCAAGACAGTTATAGGGCAAAAGAAAAGTTGCAAGAAATAGCAGATCAATACAAATCAGTCCATAAAAGCGGGCTTAATTTGGTTCAGATAGATGCCAAAGAAAATAATTTTAACGATCTTTTGGATAATTTTAAAATTATTTCAATGTTTAATGAAAAAAAACTTATAATTTTAAAAGACATTTTTTTAAACCAAAAGTTTGGAGAGGACTTTTTGAGAGAAATAAAAATTTTAAAAGATTCAAAAAATATCGTTATTGTTTTTGAAAAGAATGAAGTTGACCAAAGAACTAAGCTGTTTAAGGCTTTAATAAAAAACGCCAAATGCCAGGAATTTAATTTTTTGGCCGGCATGGATCTGAAAAATTGGTTTAAAAAAGAATCAGAAAAATACAAATTAAAAATTGACCCTGTGGCAGAAGCCACGCTTTTATCATATGCGCAAAACGACCTTTGGCAACTTGTAAACGAAATTAAAAAATTAGCAAATTTCAAGCCCGATAAATTAATAAAAAAAGAGGACATTATTTTACAGGTTAAGCCCAAGACAGAAAATGATATATTTAAAACTATAGACGCAATATCTCAAAAAGACAAAAAACAGGCGCTTTCTTTTTTGCATAAGCATTTAGATGACGGAGATAATCCTTTGTATCTGCTTTCAATGATAACTTACCAATTTAGGAATCTTTTAATAATAAAAGAAATGATTGACAGTGGACTTCCTTATGCGGTAATCCAGAGAAAGAGCGGTTTGGCGCCATTCGTAGCCAGTAAAACATATTATTTGTGCAGTAAATTCGCATTTTTAGAGTTAAAAAAAATCTACCAAAAGATTTTTCAGGCAGATTTAAGCATTAAAACAGGAAAAGTGGACGCAGAAACCGCTTTAGATTTATTGGTTGCCGGATTGTAATTTATTTTGCAGATTTATCGAGAAACTTTGCCATTCTGGATTTTCTTCTTGAAGCGTTGTTTTTTTTAATAACTCCAACTTTTGCAGATTTGTCTAAGATTTCATAAATTGACGGCAATAATTTTTTCGCTTCGGCCACCTTTTTTTGTAAAACCAAAACCCTCGCCTCTTTAATGAGATTTTTAATTTTATTTTTATAAACAAGATTCTGGGCATTTCGCCTTCTATTTTGGCGGATGGATTTTTTAGCTGATTTTGTTATGGCCATAATTATTATAGGTAGATCATAGCAAATAATAAAAAATTTGTAAACCCCGTTAGAGATTTATTATTAAAATCTCTAACGGGGTAAATATCTTGTATTGTTTGACTGCTTATTTGGCAAGTGTTAAAATTAAGTAGAATTAAATTATTATTAAATTTTTTAAAAAATGCCAATAAATCCAGAATCAAAAGATCCGGCAAATAAATTGGAAAACCAAAAGACGGAACAATTTAAGCCAGGTCAAATTTTAGATGAAGGTGAAACTATGGAAAAACCAGAACAGCAGGCAACACCACAACCGGAAAAAATTCAGGATGGCGCAGATCTGGATATAGATGCGGCTAAAAAATACTTAGATGAGGTTTATGGAAGAGAAAAATCAGGAGCGGGAAAAGTAAAGCCCCTTGTTCAAAAAGAAGAACAAAAACCCAAATTTTTTGTGCCAGAAGAAATCGGACAAAAAAGGACTCAAGAACAAGTTGAGGAGTATAAAAAAATAAGAGAAGAGGGGCAAAAAATAGTAGAGAAAAAGAAAGAAATTGGCAAAAGAGAATCGTTAGCCGAAGAAAAAAGGAAAAAAGAAGATATGCCATCGGCTTTGGATTTGGCATATGAACGGGCTAAAAAAATAAGTCAAGAAACTACAAATGAAGGCGAAAATAAACCGGAAGCAGAAGTAAAAGAAGGTCCAATAATAATAGGGGAAGTTGAAAAAAAACAACAGCAGGAGTTGGCAGAAAAAGTTGAAACTGCAAAAAATGAGCTAATTGATTTGTCAAAAAAAATAGCAGAAAACAGAGAAGCCGTTTATAATGCTATAAACTCTGAATTAGGAGAAAAAGAAAAAATAAAAACAGAGATGTCCCTTTATGATAAAGCAAAAGAAGTTTTTGAAATAGCCACGGGCGAAAGTTTAGAGAAAACAGCGAAAGAAAGAACGAAAATTGAAGTCGAAAACGAAGGGCTTAGAATTGTTACCATAAAAGAGTATAGGGAGAAAAAGACAGCGGAAACACAGGAGAGAATACGGCAAAAAGGAAGATCGGCAGTTATTAGAGAAAGATGGGACATGCTTTCCGATAAAGAAAAAGAAAAATATTTTATTGGCGCAAAAGACAAAAATGATTCGGCAAATATTGATTCAGCCAGAATGAAATTTGCCATAGAATTAAAAGGCAAAATAGACGCCAAAAAACAAGAATTATCAAATAGTAAAAAAGGCATTATAATTTCCGAAGATGCGTTTTATGAGTTAATGAAAAAAGGATTCAAATCAGAAGATATTAAAAAAAGAGGATTTTTCGGCAGAATGTTTGGGGGTGAAATGAAAATACCCCCGTTAGACAAAAAAGATGAAAGAGGCTCTTTGGCAAGCAATAGAGATTATTTGGCAAAAACGGAAGTTAGGGTTAAAAAAACAATAGAAGATGCGGCAGAAGAAGAAATAGAAAGAAAAATTATAGAGGGGCGAGCAAGATATAAGGGCAGAAAGCAAAGACACACAAGGGAAATAATAAAAGAAACAGCTGTGAGGTATGAAGCAGAAAAGTCAGAGAAAGAGGTTAAAAAAGAAACAAAAAAACCCAAACTTGAAATAGTTTCAATAATAGGAAAAGTAAGAACTCCGGAACAAATGAGGGAGATGGAAAAAATAAGAAAACAAGTTGAGACCGATATAGAAAAGAGAAAAGAATCAAAGAAAAAAATAGAAGAGTTGATCAAAAAACAAAAGAAAGGGCAATTATTGACAGCCAAAGAAGTTGCATATCTGCGCGCTATAGAATTTAGCCAAAAAACAAAAAAAGAACTTAAAGAGGTTGCATAAAAATAAAAGAATAAATAAAAAACTAAAATAATATAATTTTTAAAAACTTCAGAGCAGATCTGAAGTTTTTTTGTTTCCCAATTTTTTAATCAGATCTCTTATTTCGGCCGCTCTCTCAAAGTCCAAGTTTTTAGCGGCATCTTTCATTTCTTTGTTTAATAATTTTCTGTCATGAATCAGCCAGAATTCCGAATCAATGCTTCCTTGGCCGGCCGGCAGGTTTTTTGAAAAGCCCCAATCTCTTATATCTTTAATAATTGCCTCCGGCTTTATGCGGTATTTTTTATTATAGTTTTCTTGTATTCTCCTTCTTCTGTTTATCTCATTAATGGCCAGCCGCATAGACTCTGTGGTTTTGTCGGCATATAAAATAACTTGGCCAGAAAGATGCCTGGCGGCTCTGCCCATAGTTTGTATTAAGGTTGTTTTATTTCTTAAAAACCCCTCTTTATCTGCATCCAATATAGCCACTAGAGCAACTTCCGGCAAATCCAGCCCTTCTCTTAAAAGGTTGATTCCAACCAAAACATCATATTTGCCTTGCCTGAAGTTTTTTAAAATTTCAGGCCTTTCCATTGTTTTTATTTCTGAATGTAAATATTGTGTTTTAATTCCTTTTTCAACCAAATAGTCCGCAATTTCTTCAGATAACTTTTTAGTTAAAGTTATAACCAGTATTCGTTGTTTTTTTTCGATTCTTTTTTCTATTTCTTTTATCAAATCTTTAATTTGATTTTCTGTTTTTCTTATTTCTATTGATGGCTCCAATAATCCAGTGGGCCTTATTAGCTGTTCTACAATATTTTTACCGGACATTTTTATTTCATATTCAGCCGGAGTGGCTGATACATATATTGCCTGTTTGACTCTTTCTTTAAATTCCAAAAATTTTAACGGCCTGTTGTCTACCGCCGAAGGAAGCCTAAATCCAAAATCAATTAGAGTTTCTTTTCTGGCTCTGTCTTGCGCCGACATGGCTCTTATTTGCGGGATTGAAATATGAGATTCGTCAATAAAAGTCAAAAAACCGTTGGGATTAAAGTATCCAAAGTAATCAACAAGAGAAAAGGGCGCTTGGCCGGATTTTCTAAATTCAAGCTGGCTTGAATAGTTTTCTATGCCATGGCAATAGCCCATTTCTTGCAGCATTTCCAAATCATAATTTGTTCTTTGCTCCAACCTTTCTGCCTCTAATATTTTCTTTTGTCCTTTAAGTTCTTTTAATCTGTTTTGGAGTTCGGTTTTAATATTTTCTACGGCAATATTTATTTTATCCTGGGGGGCTACCCAAAAGTTGGCAGGAAATAATTTGTAATCTTTCAAAACAGTTTTATTATGCGAGTTAAAATCACTGGACACCAAAGAGATTCCGCTTATTTTTTCTCCCAAAAACTGTACTTTTAAAATATTTTTTCCGGTAACCAAATATATGTCTATAATATCTGCCCTGGCTCTGAAACTGCCAGGCATTGGATTAATATCATTTCTTTTATACTGCAAATTTGTTAAACGCAAAAAGAAATCTTTGCGTTTTATTTTTTGGCCCGCTTTTATATCCAGTGAGACATTCTTATAATTTTCAGGGGAACCAATGTTATATATGCAAGAAACAGAAGCAATTACAATTACATCGCGGCGCGACAATATGTCTTGGGCGGCTGCGTATCTTAGCCTGTCAATTTCTTCATTTATTTTCGCATCCTTTTCTATATATGTATCCGATTGAACAATATATGCTTCTGGCTGATAATAATCGTAATATGAAACAAAGTAATGAATAGCATTGTCCGGAAAAAATTCTTTAAATTCCTGATAAAGCTGGGCCGCCAATGTTTTGTTGGGAGAAATAACCAGAGCAGGTTTTTGGATTTTTTGGATTACAGATGCCATTGTAAAAGTTTTGCCAGAGCCCGTTACACCCAAAAGCACCTGATGGTTTTTGCCGGATTTTAAATTGCGAACCAGCTGTTTTATCGCTCTTGGCTGGTCTCCCTTTGGTTTAAATTTGGAATATAGTTTAAACATGTTAAAATAAAATCATGATAAGCTACTTGGATGGCAAAATTATTTTGAAAAGAGATAAGTTTATTATATTAGAAGTCAATAATATTGGCTATAAGGTTTTTGTATCCCGCGCAACTCTTTTGAAGCTACCAGAAATCGGAGAAAATCTCAACGTTTCAGCTCCGCTCAGCGTAAAACTATTTTGTTTTCAAAACGTCAAAGAAGAAGCATTGGACCTTTATGGTTTTTTAACTTACGATGAATTGGACTTTTTTGAATTGCTGAACGATATTCGCGGAGTAGGGCCTAAGTCGGCTTTGGATATTGCTTCTTTGGGTTCTTTGGAAAAAATTAAAGACAGAATTTTAGCCCAGGATGAAAAAATATTTGAAGGCATTCCCGGTATTGGTTCTAAAAAAGCAATGACGATTATTTTAGAGCTTACGGGGAAAATAAAAATGATTAGCGGTTCAAAATTAAAAGGGTCAGCCGACGAAGCAGAAAACGCTTTATTTCAGCTTGGTTTTTCACGCCAGCAGGCAAAAGACGCTTTAAGCAGAGTTCCTAGTTCTATAAAAAATACAGAAGAGAGAGTAAAACAGGCATTAAAAAACTTAGGTAAATAACAAACAGCCCTTTTATATAGTAATATATGTTACTATATGACGACCGTTTACTCTCTATTTATCTGTATGGTAACATATGTTACTATATGAATATATGACAAAAGAATACTACTCAACAATCGAGGTTGCAAATATATTTAGGGTTAGTCGCAAAACAATCTTTCTATGGATAAAAAATGGAAAAATGAAAGCCATAAAAGTTGGTCGTAATTATATTATTCCGCATTCTAGTATTGTTGAAAAATTAGGTAAGACATTAGGTGCAGAAAAAAAAGTAGAAATTGATAAGTCGATTGATAAAGCCATAAAAGATTACGAGCAAACTTTTAGATTACTTGCAAAGGAATGAGGCCAAAATCATTAAGTCTTGCAGAGATTGAATTTATAGCATTTCGTCTAGCCGAAAAATTTATGACATGGAATGAGCCAATTCCTGATTTTGGTTCGCGATTTCCAAACATTTTAGAAAGTTGTTTAAATCAACCATTTGTCCAATTTAGTAAAAAAGATTTATATCGCGGTTTGGTTGGTAAAGCTAGCATAATGTTTTATCTAATGATAAAGAATCATCCTTTCCAGAATGGTAATAAAAGAATAGCAATTATGAGTTTACTTTATTTTTTGAATAAAAATGGTAAATGGCTTAATATCGATAATAAAACTTTATATAATTTTACTAAAAATATAGCAACGAGTAAACCACAATCTCGAGAAAAAATAACTATTTATATACAAAGTATAATTAAAAAACACTTAATTGATTTTCCTGTAAAAAATGACAATCAAAGAATTAGCTAAAAAACTTATTCCTAGTTTTTTGTTAAATATTTATCATTATAATCTGGCCCTGTTGTCGGCTGTTTTGTTTTGGTTTCCATCAAAAAAATTGATTGTTATCGGAGTTACCGGAACCAGCGGGAAATCTACCACGGTCGATTTTATAACGAGAATTTTAGAAGAAGCCGGAAACAAAGTTGTTTCTAACTCTTCTATTAGATTTAAAGTTGGCGGTAAAGAATGGCCAAACAATACGAAAATGGGCATGCCTGGCCGTTTTTTTATGCAGAAGTTATTAAGGCAAGGGATAAAAGAAAAATGCAATTATGCAGTTTTAGAGATTACTTCACAAGGAATTTTGCAGTACCGCCATAAATTTATCAACTTTAAAACATCTGTTTTTACAAATTTAACCCCGGAGCATATAGAAGCGCACGGCGGTTTTGAAAATTATAGGACAGAAAAGTTAAAATTATTTAGAGCCGCAAAAAATACGCATATTGTAAATTTAGACGATCCAAACTCTGATTATTTTTTGAAAATTATTTTTCCGCAAAATGCGGTAAAAAAATGGGGATTTGGTTTTAAGGGTCTTGATTTGCTATTGCCAGATTCTAACTTAAAAACTATTTTTGCAGATAATATATTAGAATTAGACGATGGTTTAAAATTTTCTATCATGGGAACAGAATTTAATTTAAATCTTTTGGGAAGGTTCAATATTTATAATGCGCTGGCCGCTATTTGTGTTGGTTTGTCAGAAGGAGTTTCTTTGGATATTTGCAAAAGAGCGTTAGAAAAAATAAAGGACATTGCCGGCCGGATGGAAGTGGTAGTCAGGAAACCTTTTACTGTAATTGTTGATTATGCGCATACTCCGAAACAACTTGAAAGTGTTTATAAAAGTCTGCAGGGGAAACCTTTGATTTGCGTTTTAGGATCTTGCGGGGGGGGGAGGGATAAGTGGAAGAGGCCAATATTAGGTAAAATAGCAAAAGATTATTGTAAAGAAGTTATTATCACAAACGAAGATCCGTACGATGAAGATCCAATGGCAATAATTGAAGATGTGGCTGGAGGAGCCGCTGGAAAAGCCCAAAAAATATTAGACAGAAGAGAAGCAATTAAGAGGGCCATAAGATTGGCAACGCCGTACGATACGGTTGTGATAACAGGAAAAGGGTCAGAACCATGGATGTGCATTGAAAATAATAAAAAAATTCCTTGGGATGATTGCCAAGTCGCCCGCGAAGAACTGTTAAAATTTATTAATTAGCTAATTTAAAATATTAATAAAGAGTTGTGCATAAAATACATTGATTATTATTTGGTTATTTAATACAATACAGGAATATAATAATTTTAAATTATAAAATTAAATTTATAAAAATTATGACAAAAATAATAAGAAAAACAATCGTATTGGCCACAGTCGCTTTGGCTGTGGTTGCGATGATTACTCCTGTTTCAATTGGCGCAGTCACGATTGCAGAACTTCAGGCCCAACTTAATGCTTTACTGGCCCAATTAGCCGTATTACAAGGCCAGCAGACAGCATCTGGCATACCCGCAGCCTGCGCTGGAATTACATTTACAAGGAATTTGACAGTTGGTTCAACGGGTTCAGATGTAAAGTGCTTACAAGCGCTTTTAAACACTTTATCCGCTACTCAAGTTTCAATAACAGGAGCAGGTTCTCCTGGTAGTGAAACAATGTACTTTGGTCCAAAAACATTAGTCGCTGTTAGAACATACCAGGCGCAGCAGGGATGGATACCTGCAAATCGGGTAGGTCCTTTTACTATCGTAAAATTAAACGCATGGTTGGCCAGCGGTTCGCTAATACCAACTCCAACTCCTGCTACAACACCAATTCCTCCTGCTACAACACCAATTCCAACCGTAGGCGCTGGCATTCAAACAACTTCAGGGGGTTATAGCGGAGGCGGTGGAGGTGGCAATTCAGATACAACGGCGCCATTAATCTCCAGTGTTAGCGCGTCCAATATTACTACTACGGGCGTAGTTATTACGTGGGCTACAGACGAGTACTCTGAAACACAAATAGAATATGGATTAACAAATACTTACGGATCTTCATCAACTTTAGATATTGGCCGCGTTGCTTCTCATTCAGTTACGCTTTCAAACCTTGCGTTAAATACCATATATCATTACAGAATTAAATCTAAAGATGCTTCGGGCAATGAAACTGTTTCCGGAGATTTTACTTTTCAAACAGGCGCCGTTATTATTGCCGATACAACAGCTCCGGTTATTTCCAATATTGTCAGTTCTGATATTTCATCCAATGGCGCTACTATTTCTTGGACAACCGATGAAGCCTCAGACGCTAAAGTGCAATACGGACTTACTACTTCATACGGCAACTCAACAGAAACCAATAATTCGCTTGTAACTGTTCACGCAGAAACATTCGGATCATTGCAGCCAAGCGCCACTTATCATTATATTGTTATAAGCAAAGATGTGGCTGGCAATACCGCCACTTCGGCAGATAACACATTTACAACCCTGGCTCCGCCAATACAAAATCTTGCGCCAATAATTACTTCTTTTACAAATAATGCCGTTGACCGTGATTTATCTTTGGCCAATATTCAAATATACCCAACAGACGCTGTTCGTTATTCGGGTTTGGCTTCCGACCCAAACAATAATATTATTACCTGGACATGGTATTACAGCTTACAGCCGGGAGTATTGGGAACACAATTTTCTACAGGACAGGGAACTGTTAAGGATGCTAAGTTTAATTATGTTTCGGTTCCCGTGGGAACGACTTATTATTGGACGCTTTTAGTTTCGGATGGATTTTTAAATACCCAGCAATCAGTGGCAATTGAAGTTGTTGCGGTGTCAATCATACCAGACACAACAGCTCCCATAATTTCAGCTGTTGTCGCCTCAGCTATAACTCAAAATTCAGCAATAATTACTTGGACAACCGATGAACTTTCCGACACTCAAGTTGAATATGGCACCAGCTTAAGTTATGGCAGTTTTTCGTCGCCCAACACTACTTTTATTACATCGCATATAGTTTCATTTTCAGGATTTACTCCAAACACTACCTATTACTATAGAGTAAAATCAAAAGACGCATCGGGAAATCTTTCCACTTCAGCCGGTTTTATTTTCACCACTGTTTCTATTTCTGTTATCGATACCGCTCCTCCCGATATTTCAGCAATTGCTTCATCAAGTATTACCAACTCGGACGCAATGATTACCTGGACCACCAATGAAGCAAGCGACACGCAGGTTGAATATGGAACCACTGCCGCTTACGGAAGCTCCACTGCCTTGAATGCTTCGATGGCCACCAGCCACAGCCAGCCGTTGAGCGGATTAACTGCAAATACTCTTCACCACTACCGCGTCAAATCACGCGATTCTGCAGGCAATCTTGCCGCATCAGGAGATTCTACTTTCACGACAACTACTTTAATTGACGCCACTCCACCCATAATTACAGTAGGCCCTGTGGCAAGCAGTGCCACAGCCAATAGCGCAACAATGGTATGGATTACCAATGAAGCCAGCGACACTCAGGTTGAGTACGGGACCACTACCGCTTATGAAAACTCAACCGTTTTGAATAATTCCATGGTTACCAGCCACAGCGCAGAATTGAGCGGATTAGCTGCCAACACTCTTTACCATAGCCGCGTCAAATCACGCGATGCCGCAGGCAATCTTGCCGTATCAGGAGATTATACATTTACAACATCGTCGGCTCCGCCTCTGCCTCCTCCGGTATCACAGGTCTATAGCTATAATAATGCTCCGCCGCTTCCTGCGCCGACGGGAACCATCATTAATGTTTCGACAGTAAGCGAGCTTAGAAATGCCGTGCAGGGTTTACAATCCGGCCAGACCATCTTGATTGCAACCGGAACTTATGACCTCACCGGCGTCGCAGATGGACTCTATATTAATAAAGGCATTACGAATTGGGCAATCCGGGGAGCGACAGGAAACCGCAGCAATGTTGTTATTAAAGGAAATGGAATGACCGGTTCGGTAAGATTCGGCTTCTGGATGGAAAACGTCACAAACGGCACGATTGCCGATCTTACGATCGACAGCATTCGTGACTCGGGCGTCCAAATGCAGGCCATCAACGGAGGCTCTCATAATATTTTACTCCACAATTTAGAAATCATTGACGTAGGCGACCAGTTTATCAAGTCGGCTTCAAGCGGAGGATATGACAATGGTAATAATAATGGAAAAGTTGAATACAGCATCTTCCGCTACCGTACGAATGAAGCGGGCGGAGGTGGTCAAGCAAATTACACTAACGGCGTAGACGTCCACGGCGGCGATGGCTGGATTATTAAGAACAATTTATTCCAGAACTTTAGACAACCTTCAGGAATTGCCGGTGCCGCTATATTAATATGGAATGGTAGCAGCAATACGATTGTTGATAGCAATACATTCATCAATAATGACCGGGATATTTCCTTGGGATTGGTCGATCGCGGAGTCGGAATTACCGACCATTCAGGAGGTGTTATCCGCAATAATATGAGCTATCGCTCTGCCGGCTCTGGCGGCGATGCGCCTATTTCGGTTTACGATTCTCCAAATACCCAAGTTCTTCACAACACGATTGCAATCAACGGCACTTATCCAAATGTGGTTGAGTATCGGTTTGCCGATACCACTGGCATCCTAATTCAAAACAATTTGATTACCACTGGCGCGATAACTTCACGCAACGGCGGAGCAGCAATAGTCCAAAACAATTTACTGAATACTTCAAACTCTTGTTTTGTTAATGTCGCGGCAGGAGATTTGCATCTTCTTTCAACCTGCACGACAGCCATCAATAAAGTCACAGCATCTGTGGGAGTTACATTGGATATAGATGGATTTGCGCGCACGCAAGGCACACTTGCCGATTATGGCGCTGATGAATTTGGAAATGTTACCGTTCCTCCGCCACCCGTTTCCACCCAATTTGTCATCGGAGACAGGGTAAAAACCACAAGAGTATTGAATGTCCGCGCCACTTCCTCCATCACAGGAACAATATTAGGCACACAAGCTCTAAATGCACAAGGAACAGTTATTGGAGGACCTGCGGCAGCTGACGGCTTTAACTGGTGGAACATTAATTATGACACCGGAGTCGACGGCTGGTCTGTAGAAGATTTCTTAACAAAAGTAACCGTAGTTATTGACATCACTCCACCCATAATCACAGCAGGACCTTTAGCAAGCAATCTTTCAGCCACAGGCGCTACAATTACATGGACGACGAACGAAACCAGCGACACACAGGTTGAATATGGAACTACTGCCGCTTACGGAAGCTCCACCTCCTTGGGCGCCTCCATGGTTACCAGCCACAGCCAGCCGTTGAGCGGATTGGCTGCAAATACTCTTTACCACTATCGCGTCAAATCACGCGATTCTGCAGGCAATCTTGCCGTATCAGGAGATTCTACTTTCACGACGATTTTAGTAAATCCGAATCCCACACGGCTCTGGCAGATAACAGATTTGGAATATACGGGTGCTTTTCGGCTACCGTCGGGTTTACCTGATCAAGGATTTGTTTCCGGCGCCAAGGTCATGTCGTATAACCCTTATACCGGCACGCTCTACGCATCCGGGCATTATTCAGATAATAAAAAAATCGCAGAAATTTCTATTCCTAATCCTGTCATAGGTGGAATTAGTTCTTTGAATAGGGCTGGGGTTGTACAAAACTTTGCTGACTTAGCAGATGGGCGCAGGGATGGAATAAATAGCAATTACTACATGGGAGGTATCCATGTAGTTAATCAAAATACAATTGTTGGAATGCTTTATGAAAATTATGATACAGGAGAATCTCATACAACCGGTCTCATGAAATCCACTTTGAATTTATCTAACCCGAACGATGTCAGACAACTTTACTCGATTGGAAATCCACCTCTTAATTCCGGTAAAGTCGGTCGATATATGACGAGTATTACAACGGAGTGGCAAGCCTTGTTGGGTGGGGATATCGCATTGGGGTCGGGCCACGACGGCATGTCTATTTCTCACCGCACTTCGCAGGGTCCTGGATTGTTTGTGATTGATTCTGATAGTATCGGAACAGGTACTATTAATTACAAACCCTTGGTTTATTATCCTCTGGATCATCCCATTGAAGGGTTTGCTGATCGCGGAAGTTCTAGCGACATATTCACTAAGGGATTTGGAGTTGTGGGAGTGGCCTGGTTTGATGAAAATAGTGTTTTTGGCAGTACGGTCGTGTTTTTCGGAAATCATGGAACAGGAGTCTTGTGTTACGGGGAAGTACCTAGGGACTGCAGTGACCCCGAAGTATCGAGCAAAGGATATCATGCTTATCCTTATCAAACCCAATACTGGGCATATGATCCGAATGATCTTTTACAAGTTGCTAATGGTCTTAAACAATCCTGGGAAATTCAGCCCGTTTCCTACGGTAGCCTCCAAAGTGTTATACCCGATTTTGCGGAAAAAACTCTACATGGTGTTGCGTATGATCGTGAAAATGGCCGACTGTTTCTCTCCACTGGAAATATAGACAATAGACTTCCTGTTATTTTAACTTATAATGTCACTCCCGGTGTTCCCGACACAATACCTCCCGTAATTACCGTACAACCCACTACAACTGGCATTACTTCTTCATCCGCGACCGTAAATTGGACGACGAATGAAGCGGCCGATACTCAAATTGAGTTTGGAACTACGACTTCTTATGGATATTCAACGACACTCAATCCTACATCAACAACCAATCATAGCCAGCCGATTACAGGATTGACACCAAATACGACCTATCACTATCGTGTGAAGTCAAAAGATGCCGCAGGTAACGGAGTAGTATCAGGAGATTTTACATTCACGACCGCGCAAGTTGATATCACGGCTCCGATTCTCTCAAACATTCTTTCACAAGATATTACAGATTTAGAAGCAGTGATTCGCTGGGACACGGATGATGCTTCAACAACCCAGGTTGAATATGGTACGACTACAGCTTATGGTAATTCAACATCTCCTGGCGCAGGACTTGTCACCAATCATGTGGATATTCTTGAAGGATTGCAGGCATCAACAACTTATCACTTCCGCGTGAAGTCAAGAAACGCGGATAACTACGAATCCGTTTCTCAAGATTTTACATTCACAACCCTATCGCCTCCTCCGGTTCCCACCGCCAATGCGGGCTTCTGGTCATTTGAAGGCAATGCCAATGATACCTCTGGAAACAACATCCATGGCTCGCTGATGAACGGCGCAATGTTTACATCGGGTCATACAGGCCAAGGCCTTAGTTTGGATGGCCAGAATGATTATGTTAATTTAGGCTCTAATTTACCCCTGCTTCAAAATGTGGGCGCGGCGACACTTTCGGCCTGGGTTAAAGCGGATGCTTTTAATGGAGCGGAAAAGGTTGTTATTGGTATTTCTAATAATAGCGGCAGTACGCCGACTACTTTCTCCCGCGCTTCCATAACGATTTCACCTACCGGCGCGATTCGGGCCGGCGGAAGATCGGCTGACGCGGAAGGTTACAAGTTTAAAGAGACCAGCACTAATATCACAGCTGGTGCCTGGTACCACATAGCCGCAGTGATTAATTACGCAGGAGACGATGTTGATATTTATGTCAATGGAGTTGAACAAGCCACAACCCGCACCACCACCTTCTCGCAGAACACGACATCCAATACGGTAGCAACAAGCGCCGCGATCGGAGCTGAAGATAACGGCAGTACTCTTTTCTTTGACGGCGCAATCGACGAAGTTTCCATATACAACCGCGCGCTCACGGCCGCTGAAATCCAGCAGCTTGCGAATGTCAACATTACTCAGCCATCTCCGCTGACGAATATCGATGCGCCCGTCATCACGGCGATCGCTAGTGGAAGTATCACGAGTACCAGCGCCATAATCACATGGACGACGAACGAAGCCAGCGACACGCAGGTTGAATATGGAACCACTGCCGCTTACGGAAGCTCCACTGCCTTGAATGCTTCGATGGCCACCAGCCACAGCCAGCCGTTGAGCGGATTAACTGCAAACACTCTTTATCACTACCGCGTCAAATCAAGAGATGCCGCAGGCAATCTTGCCACATCGGGAGATTTTACTTTCACGACTTCAATTACTACATCTCAACCCGCAGGCCTAATGGCAGGATATTCCTTCAACGAAGGCACAGGCGCCACGGCAAACGATTCCTCTCCCAATGCCATTACAGGCACTTTGGTTAATGGCCCTGTCTGGTCTGCCGGACATTCCGGAAATGCATTAACA
>JACPYG010000003.1 GCA_016196125.1 Candidatus Staskawiczbacteria bacterium
AAAGGACCTCGTTTCCGAGGCCCTTTAGCTACCGAGCGAGTAATCTTTCGATTAAAACCAGTATAGCAGATTTATAATTCGCTACAATTCGCTATACCTGTTATAGCGAATTGTTTTTTGGGGCTCTCTATATCAATGTAGTGATATAGTAGAGGCCTCTACTATATCAGCCAAGTGATATAGCGGCGTATTGGTCATAAGGGGCCGGATTTGGTATACCAACAACATGGCAAATAAAGAGATAAAAAACTTAATTTTTGTGGATTGTGAGGGACATGGGCCGGCACCGACTCTGAACGATTCGGCGGCATTTGAATTTGGCGCGGTCGCTTATCCTTCACGGCAGACATTTCACAGAGTAGGTGCCACCAAAGAAACATTCGAGAATTTCGATAGCTGGATTTTATCCGTGACGGAGAAAGGATTCAGGCCGCTGTTCGTAAGCGATAATCCGGCTTACGACTGGCAATTTATCAATTATTATTTTCATCTGTTTCTCGGCAAAAATCCATTCGGGCATTCTGCGAGACGAATTGGCGATTTTTACGCCGGCCTTGTCGGCGACTTTACGAATGCTTCATCGTGGAAGAAATTGCGCGTGACTCCACACGATCACAATCCAATTAACGACGCGATGGGCAACCTCGAAGCGTTTGAAAGATTATTAAATGGAGAAAGATAAATATGCTAAGTGTTGAAAGGGTAAAAGAGTTATTAAAGGACAAAAATATCTCTGATAAAGAAGCGGAGGAAATTCGGGATGATTTTCGCATTTTTGCTGAGATAATTTTTGATAAATGGATGAATGAACGAGAAAAGGCAAAAAACAATGAGAAAAAAGAGGAACCCAAAATTTAAGGTCAAAGTTGTCTACAAGGAGACACCGGATGCTAAAGATCGCTTACATCAGCTTTGGGATTTGCTCTTATCTTTACCTGATTCAGACAAGGCAAAAAGTGAAAGCAAAAAGGCGTAACTCTTTGCGCAATTATCTGCGCGATTCTTGCGTGATTTTGAATGTAAACTAAATCGGGAGTTAGTTGACATTGGCAAGGTCAATATCAACTAACTTCGTAGTTGGCATTTCACATCTGATACACTTTTGTCATAGTTCTGAAAAGTGGTAGTATTCTATTGGAATAGTGAGAATCGGTATTTATCGGCGAAAGCCGGTAACAGAATTGCGCAATGAGTCCGCCATCCGCCTTTGTACGGTGGATTTATCCAAAAGGATAGAAGGTGCGGTTAAAAGCAATTTTGGCTTACGGGTGTACCGAGAGCTCGGCCGAGGGTCGAGGGGCGCAAGAGGAATTTATCTTTCCCGCTCGCTGTTCCCGCAAAAAACTCCCATCGTGGGAGTTTTTTGCTACAGCTCGTCAAATTCGGTTCAATGCGGCGCAAAGTGTACAAAGCTCTGGCCCGGGGGCAATCGCTCGCCACGGGGGCAGTTACGGGGCAACGGCGAGTTGATCCTCATGGCACTCGGCCAATAACTGGTTCATCTGTGCTAAAGTAACGGTCGGATATTTGTATTCTTCCGCCCAATCAAACTTTCGAAAGTCATTAAGCAGGGCGAGCCAGATTCCTGTGAAGTTGTCACGGGTTTTTGTTTACATACTATTTATTTAAAAGTAGAATTAATTAAATATAATAAAAAAGAAATGGTTCGACTATCTCACCACAAGTTTGCCACCGGTGTGGCACATAAAGTGCCAGCCGATTTGCGAAAATATATTATTTCAACGCCCTTGGCTCGGACTGCATGGGATAGCATTACACCGCTTGCGCGCAATGAGTGGATATGCTGGATTGAATCTGCTAAGAAAAATGAAACGAGGAGCCATCGGATAGAGAGGACGCGAAATGAACTTATTCAAGGAAAACGCAGGCCTTGTTGCTGGGCAGGCTGTATTCATCGTTAAAATAAGCGATAAGAGAGCATCCAACCAAAAAATCCCCTTTTCGGGGATTTTTTGGTATGGCTTTATCAAGGTTTAAATTTGATGCTATTCTTGAACTAAAATTGTTGCCACATTTCGAGATTGATCGCAGTCCACCATGATAGTTTTTGGTTCCAGCAAAACATCGGGAAGAACAACAATCTTAAATCCCCAAGGTTTTACGGTAAAAGTTGTGCCGACCTTAACAGTGCGAGTTTTTGGAGACCTGTTATCAATCATAATGCCGGTATTGTCTTTATAAGTTATTTTGCTTGGGTATGCTTGGCACATTGGGTCAAGCTGAATTCTTTTATTCGCATATTTTACCAAAGCGTTGGCATAAGAGATTGGCTCATCCACAACGGCAGAATTTTCTTGGGTTTTCATGTCTTGCGTTGACTGGGGTTTTGTTGTTGCCAGCTCAACTTCAGCTAATTGTTTATTGCCAAAAACAAATAAAAGAACAGCCGCAACAACAATAATAATGGCAATTACTATTAAAATTAATATCTGGAGTTTATTTTTTTCCATAAATTTATTTTAAAATCATCAAGAATGATTTCTAATCGACCATTATTTAGAAACCTATAACCTAATTGTATTTTAATTTATAACAGATGGCAAATGGCCAGTTTGTAATAACAGAAAAAAATCGCTTTTGAAGCGATTTTTTGTTATAATTTATCAACAATAAAAATAAAAGGTAAAATTTATGGAAAATAATTATTCTAAATTAGAAATTAAAGATTTGCACAAGCCTCCCCATTGGTTTGGAGCTTTGGGGGTTGGAGTAGTGGTGATGGGATTGGCAATTGGAACTGGCGAATTGATTTTATGGCCTCATTTGATAACCAAATATGGCCCGCAATTGCTTTGGGCAGCATTTACAGGAATAACTTTCCAATATTTTATTAATCAAGAAGTGGCTCGCCACGCGCTTGCAACCGGTGAAAGTTTTTTTACCTCTTCTTCAAGGGTATTTAAGTGGTTCGCTCCTTCTTGGCTGCTGTCAGCTGTCTTGCTTTACATTTGGCCCGGGTGGGCGAGCGCCATTGGCACAATTCTAAAAGAACTTTTTGGATTTGGCAGTTATTTGATGTGGGCGGTTGCAAGCCTTTTTTTAGTTTTAATTTTTACCTTTAGCGGCAGAATCGCTTATAATTTTTTAGAAAAATCATTAAAAATTATCATTCCAATTTTTTGCGCTTTACTTTTAGTAAATAGTTTTTTAACTCTTTCACTGAATAATATTAAAGAAGCTGTCAGAGGGATGTTTAATTTTGGCTACATTCCAGAGGGAATAGATATATCTGTATTGATTGGCGCAATAGTGTTTGCCGGCGCTGGAGGGCTTTTAAATTTATGTGTTTCACTTTGGTATAGAGATAAGCAGGCGGGCATGGGAAAACACGTAGGCAGGATTATCAATCCGATTACCGGAAAAACAGAAGCAGTTTCTTTTAAAGGATACATTTTTCATCCCGATAAAAAAAATTTAGCCAACTGGAAAGAGTGGATGAAATTTATAAGAATTGACCAGGGAATTATATTTTGGCTGTTAGGTTTGGCAACATTAATTTTACTAAGTCTAAACGCTTATGCTGTTTTGACTCCAAAGGGTATTATTCCCGAGGGTTTAAATGTTGCAGTTGCTCAAGCTCATATTTTTGGAGAACGTTGGGGTATGTGGGGTTTTAATTCTTTTTTGGCAATGTCATTTTTAATGCTCTTTTCTGTAATGTGGACCATTATTGACGCTTTTGCCAGGATTGTCAGCGATATATTGTATGTAAATTCTCATACAGGTCCGTTTCAAAAATATCTTGGCGATATAAAAAATATTTCAATACATCACCTATATTATGGTTTGGTAGTTATTATTGTTTTAATGAGCGCGTTTCTTATACCTTTGCAGCAGCCGCTTGCTTTGCTTACTATAAGCGCGGTATTAGGTGGTTTGGTAATGACTGTCTATACTCCCGTTCTTATTTATTTAAATAATTTCAGATTGCCAAAACCATTGCGCCCGGGCATATTTACCAATTTTATGATGTGCGCGGCTTCTTTGTTTTACTTTTCTGCCAGCGTTGCCATTATTGCTCATTATTTTTTTAAAATATTCTGATGTGTTTGCTTTTTAGAAAGATGGTATAATAGCAGTAGGCATATGTTATAAGGTTATGACAATATCAAAAAGTAAAGTTTTTCTTATTGAGGATGAATTGGATATCATGTTTCTTTATAAATCGGCATTAAAAGCCGCCGATATTGATGTTGAAGGCATACCTACCGGCAAAGAAGCAATGGAAAAAGTAAAAGAAGTTCAAGAAGGCAAAAGGGAAAAACCTTCACTGGTATTGCTTGATTTGGTGTTGCCGGATATTAATGGCTTGGATATACTAAATGCGTTAAAGAAAAACGAAAAAACCAAAGATATAGCAGTTTTTATTTTAAGTAATTATTCAAGCGAAGCTTTGCGCAATATAAGCTATATAAAACCAGATAAGTTCTTTGTGAAGGCAGAAATTACGCCCAATAAATTGGCCGATATTGTAAAAAACCAATTAAAATAGTATTATGCGGATAGTTTTTTTTAGATGTTCCTTAACATTAAGGAGGGAGAAATGCCGGCAAATCAGCCAGAAGAAAAGAAAGAAAAAAGAAAAGGCGGGCAATTAGCTAAAAATGGCGAATGGCTTGTTCTTACAGAAAGTACGGGGCAAGAAAGAGTTGGGTATACCCATAATTGCGGTGAAATTGTAAGGGCGGCTCAAGTCGCTCATCCTATTTGGGATAGTCCGTTTCCCTGTTCCGGGAGCGGGCGGTGCCAATACGAAACAGTTCCTTATTGCCCTAAATGTGAAGAAAAACCGGATTACCACGGCTCTCCAATTAGGATGAACTAACTAACTTGCCCAATCACCAAATTACAGGGCCTTTGGGCTTCAGTATGCCTTGCGACCAATTCGCCGGGCCTTTTTATTTGATTCTTGATTATAATTTATAGTAAAATGAAGAAATGATAAATATAATATTTTTTCTTTTGACCGGGTTTTTGGGTTATGTGATTGGAAGATGGGGCGATAATTATCTTAATTTTTGGATTGGAGATCCCCATTGGTTGCCCGACCATTGGATTTATGGATTGATATTAATGGTAATCGGCTCGTTTATGATTGAAAGTTATTGGGGGCCATATATATTCTCTGCTGGGTTGGGACATTTTATAAGCGATTTGAAAGATTTTTTAAATTTAAAGTTTTACGGTTCAGACAATAAAGATAAATCTCAAAGAAGGTTTTGGCACATTGATTAAAATTAAAAGATGATCATAGATGATGTAAAAATAAAGGTTACAGTCGGGCATGGAGGCAGGGGCCTGGCGGCTTTTAATAAAACAAAAATGGCTTTGGGTCCAACTGGCGGCAGCGGCGGCAATGGCGGCAGTATTTTTTTGCAGGGAGTTTCCGATTTGGGAGCTTTAAGGCAGTTTCGTTTTAAAAAAGATATTAAGGCGCAAAATGGTGAAAACGGAAGAATCCAGCTCCGTGACGGCCATGATGCCAAAGATTTAATTTTGCTTGTGCCGGTCGGCACAATTTCCCATAATCTTGAAAAACCCAAGGATTACCCCAGAGATATTGAAATTACAAAAATAGGCCAATTGGAATTAGTTGCCAAAGGCGGAAAAGGAGGAAGGGGCAACTTTCTTTTTAGGTCGGCAACCAATACCAGCCCAAAGCAATTTGAAGAAGGGGCAAGCGGCGAATCTTTTGAACTGCGCCTTGAATTGAAAATGATTGCCGATGTCGGATTTATAGGATTACCAAATGTGGGAAAGTCAAGCTTGCTTAATGAATTAACAAACGCAGAAAGTAAAGTTGCAAATTATCCTTTTACCACTTTAAATCCCAATTTGGGCGCATATTACGATTTAATATTGGCTGATATTCCCGGCCTTATTGAAGGCGCTTTTGAGGGCAAGGGTTTGGGCATTAAATTTTTACGCCATATAGAGCGCACAAAAGTTTTATTTCATCTTATTTCGGCTGATTCCGCAGATCCATTGGGCGATTATCAAACAATAAGAGATGAATTAGCAAAATATAATAAGTTGCTTTTAGAAAAAGTTGAATACATTTTTTTAAGCAAGTCAGACACAGTTTTGCCAGAAGCAGTTTCAAAAATAATAGCAGATTTTAAAAGATTTAAAAAAGAAATAATTCCAATTTCAATAATTGATTCCGGCAGTATTTTGCGCGTTAAAGAAATTCTCAATGAGTTAATTTTAAATAAGACAGCTTAAGATTGATTTATTAAAAAAATTATGGTACAATGGAAGATGACCAATAAAGAACAGTTTTTAATAGAGCATAATAAATTATCTCCTTTAAGCTTGCAAGCCACCTTGGTTTTGCTTACTCGTTTTAGAGAAGATAAAATGTCCCTTTTTAAAAATGATGATTGGTCTATAGATAAACTTAGAAGGCCATTTATATTATGGCTTACCTCCTTGCCGCAAGAAACAAAAGAAGATGGCGCAAAACACGGAAAAAATAAATCAGCTAAAAAATTATTCCATCCGTATCCTGTTACCAAGTCTTAAAGTATTGACACGGCCACAATTAAGCAGTATAATTAACGCACTTGTAAATTAAGAGACGAGGTCGGGTTTCTAAACAAAAGCAAGATAAAATAGAAATTAAAATAATAACTCTGCCTTTAATAGTTTTTCGTAGCTAAAATATTTAGTTTGTAGTAGAAAAGATTATTAAATGGAAGAGTTAATGCTATGACAGGAACTATCAAAACACTTACAGAAAAAGGATTTGGATTCATTGCTCGCGAAGGCGAAACAAAGGATCTTTTCTTTCATTCTAATGATTTGAATGGCGTATCATACACCGACTTAAAAGTTGGCGACAGCGTCACATTTGATGTTGTTGAGGGCGAAAAAGGCCCTAGCGCAAAAAACGTAACACGAGTATAGTACGCATATTCAAAAAACCACCCCGCAATGCGGGGTGGTTTTTTTGGCATCTTGTATGTTTTTTTAACAGAGGTTAAAATGAATTAAATACAATATAATTAATTCACAAAAATATGACATCAAAAAACAAGTTTTTAGCAGTAAGTATCGTTCTTTTAAGTTTGGCGTTTTTTATTGCTCCATATGTAAAGGCAAATAATGAAGATGCAAATACCGACCAAGTGTTAACAGAAAGCGCGAGCTTGGATAATGAGTTAGAGCCGTTAGAAGGAGTAGAAGTGGAAGAGGTAAAAAGCATGCCCTCTAGTTTTGGTTTTTGGTGGAGAAACATAAAAGAATGGACCTCTTTGGCATTAACCATTGATCCGGTGAAAAAATCAGAAAAACAATTAAAATTTGCCGAAGAAAGAGCAAGATTGGCGAATTATATAATACAAAACAGCGCAGACCCAAAGATTCAGGAGAAGGCTCAACAGATGATGGAAAAGGCCAATGAATATATGAAAAAAATTGAAGACAGAAAAGACGATTTAATCAGCAGAGCAGATGAAAAGTCGCAGAAATTATTAAGAAATCTGGCCAAACATCATTTAAACAAAGAACGTATCTTGGAAAAAATAGAAGATAAATTGCCTCCTGAAAAAATAGAAGAGTTTCAGGAATTGCGCAGAGAAATCGAAGAAAAATCAGAAAATTTTTTGGATAACTTAAAAAATAATCCTAATATTACGCAAGAACTAAAAGACAGAGTTATTAATGTTTTGTCCCAGGTTCAAGATACACAAAAAATAAGAGAGGAGTTTCGCGACCAGCAAAAAGATATTTTAAAGGAAATAAAAGCCGGGAACCAAGAAGCAAAGAAACAATTTAAAGAATTAAGAGAGGCAAGAAAGGAAGACATGGAGGAGTTGAAAGAACAATTTAAAAAACAAAAAGAAGATATTATAAATAAAATTCAAGATGGAGACGAAAGAGCAGTTGAAAAATTAAGGCAACTTAATCAGGAAAGACAAAAAGAAGCCGCAAAAATACGTGAAGAAATGAAGCAAAAAGCCAAAGAAATGAAAGATGAAATACAGCAGAAAAGAAAAGAAGCATTAAAACAAATGCAGGAAAGAAAGGAGCAATTAAAAGAACAAATTAAACCTGCGCCAACAGGTAATTAAAATTTGAATAGGCGCAGTAAACTAAAAACCCCGTTTTTACGGGGTTTTGCGCTATGAAATATATTTTAAAGACCAATAGCAGAAAATATTTTTTGAATAACAAAGAAAAAGCAAGAGAAATTGCAGAAAGCAGAATTGAATATTTTAACTGTTTTTATAAGTTTTATTTTAATAAAATCAGAATAAAAAAACAAAAATCCAGATGGGGAAGCTGTTCTGAAAAAGGCAATCTGAACTTTAACTACAAAATTATTTTCTTGCCGCAAAAATTTTCAGATTATGTATTTGTTCACGAGCTTTGCCATATAAAGGAATTTAACCATTCAAAAAAATTTTGGGAATTAGTAAAAAAGACAATACCTGATTACAAAGAAATTAGAAATGAATTTAAAAAAATAACAGTAAGCTGACCCTGTGTTGTAATTTTTTGGAAATTAAGATATAATTAAAACTTGATTTATAGGCAATAAATTGTTTATATTTTGTAATTTTATGGATGAATTAAAAAAAGAGAGAGACAAGCATACAACTAAAATATTTTGGTTGGGTTTTCAAATCTCTTTTATTTTTGCAATTCCAGCAATAATAGGAGTTATTGCGGGCAAAAAAATTGATTACATTTTTAACACAAATAATAAAGCCACAACTTTGATTTTAATTTCAACATTTATTTTTTCTTGGTTTTTAGTCTTTGTAAAATATAATAAATTGAATAAAAAACTGAAAGAAATAAATAAAATTATTAAAGAAGACCGGTAAAACTGATATATGTTTAATTTTTTACAAATACATAGGCCAATAGACGCCATTTACTCTGAAACTATTTTTACAATTTTAGGTTTTAAGATAAATAATTCAACTATTTTTACTATTTTTATCCTTTTTTTGTTTATTTCATTGTGTTTTTTTGTTATTAAAAATTTTAAATTAAAAGCAAATAAAACGCAGATTTTTATTGAAATAATTTATGAATTAATTGAAAATCTTATTTTTCAGATAACAGGCAGCAAAAGCCAAACAAAACTTATTTTACCTTTTATAGGATCTCTTTTTCTCTTTATTTCGGCTTCCAATCTGCTTGGGAATGTTCCTGGTTTAACCAACATAACATTTGACGGCAAAGCTATTCTAAGAACTCCGACTGCTGATTTTAGCACAACTTTTTCTTTGGCGATTGTTTTTATTATTGCAATTCAATTGGTAAGCATTAAAGATTTTGGTATTTTTGGATATATAGGAAAATTTATAAAAATAAAAGAATTATATAATGGATTTAGAAAAAGTTTTAAGGACGGATTATTTTCAATTATCGATTTTTTCATAGGTTTTTTGGACATAATCAGCGAATTAGCCAAAGTAATATCTCTTTCTTTAAGATTATTCGGTAATATATATGCAGGAATTGTTTTAACTTCGGTAATTTTTACTGGCATGGCATATATTCTGCCTTCGGTTTGGCTGGGAATGGGTCTTCTATTTGCGCTTGTTCAGGCAGTTGTTTTCAGTTCTCTTATCACAGCTTATTATGTTTTAGCGGTTAAACTAAAATCTAAGGATGATATTTAATAAATAATTAATAAAAAAATAAAAGATAATTAATTTTTATTCATCAATCTTATTTTTAAAGTTAAAAATAAATCAATGAACGAAAATTTCAAAAAAATGGAAATAGAATCAGCGCGATTAATAGCAAAGGCTATAATTATGACTTCAATGTTGGGAACAGCTATTGGAGAGGGTTATATTGTTGGTAAGGCGCTTGAAGCCATGGGTAGGAACCCTGAAATATCGGATTCACTTTTTACCAAAATGATTGTAGGAGTGGCTATGGCGGAGTCAACAGCTATTTATGCTTTGGTAGCATTCTTTATTTTATAAGTTTTATCTATGGTAAATATTTATGAAATTTTAGGAAAAATAGGTTTCGACTGGCAAGTTGCATTAGCTAATTTAGTTAATTTTCTGATTATTCTTTTTGTGTTGAGAAAGTTTGCTTTCAATCCTATTAAAAAGTTGATTCAAGAGAGGCAAGGTAAGATTGACGAAGGATTAGAAAAAGCAGAAGAGGCCTCTATAAGGTTAAAAGAGATTAATGTTATGGCAAAAAACAAACTGAAACAGGTAGATTTGGATGCTATGGATATTATTAAAAAAACTGAAAAACAAGCAAAGATTTTAGAAGATAATCTTCAAAAAGAATCGGAAAACCGTCAAAAAGAACTAATGGAGCAAATCCAATTAGAGCATAAAAAACATCAAGAAGAAGCAAAAGAGCTTGTCTATAAAGAGGCCTCAGAATTGGTTAAAAAAACAATTAAAAAAACAGTAGAATTAAGTCCGGAAGCCATAGACGACGCTCTGATAAAAAAGGCAGTTTTAAAAATAAAAAATAATGAAATATAAATCTAAAAACTATGCATTGGTTTTAACGGACTTTATTTTAAAAGAAACAACCCCATCGCAGGAAAAAAAGTTTTCAGATAATTTTTTGAATTTTTTAGAAAAAAACAGAGATAGCAATAAAGCAAAAGAAATTATTAATTTAGCTGAATCTTTATTTTTTAAAAAAACAGGCAAGAAGAAAATTATATTAGAAACAGCAAGAAAAATGAGTTTAGAACAGAAGAATTTATTGAAATCTTTGGCAAAAAAAAGCGATATTGTTGAGGAGAAAATTAATAAAGAGTTAATAGCCGGAGTAAAAATAATAATTAACAATGAAAAACAAATAGATTTTTCGATGCAAAAGAAATTACAAAATATATTTTAAAATATGAGCTACGAAATTTTAGATAAAATAAAGCAGGCCATAGAAGGATATAAAGATAATGTGGAATGGGAGGAAATTGGCAAAATAATTGAGGTTGGAGACGGAATAATAAAAATCTCCGGACTGACCAATGTCCAATCGCAAGAAGTTTTAGAAATAGAAGCAGACAGCAATGTAAAAGCGGTTGCCTTAAATTTAGAAGAATATTATGTCGGAGCTCTTGTTTTAGGAAACACTTCTTTTATTAAGTCGGGGCAGACAGTAAAAAGAACAAGAAAACTTCTTTCTCTTCCCGTGGGAGAGCAATTATTAGGAAGAGTTATTGATTCTTTGGGAAATCCGTTAGACGGCAAAGGCCCTCTTTTTTCAGAGAAAGAAAAACCTGTTTTTAATTTTTTAGAGAATGATGCGCCAAACATTATTGATAGAGAATCGGTTAACTATCCTTTACATACCGGAATCAAGGCAATTGACTCAATGATTCCTATCGGAAGAGGCCAGAGAGAACTTATTATTGGCGATCGGCAAACAGGAAAAACAGCCATTGCTTTGGATATAATAATAAATCAGATTCAAGACAATCCTGAAAATACTCCAGTTTGCATTTATGTCGCAATTGGGCAAAAAGAATCGAAGATTGCAAAAATAGTTGAAACTTTAAAAAATAATAACGCTCTTAGCCATACAATTATTGTTGCGGCTCCGGCATCAAGTCCTGCAAGTTTTTGGTATCTGTCTCCTTTTGCCGGGTGCGCCGTCGGAGAATATTTTCGCGACAAAGGCAAAGACGCAGTTATAATTTATGACGACCTTTCAAAACACGCCTGGTCGTATAGGCAGATTTCATTATTGCTAAGAAGGCCGCCAGGCAGAGAAGCATATCCTGGAGATGTTTTTTATTTGCACTCAAGGCTTTTGGAAAGGGCGGCAAAGCTTTCAAAAGAAAAAGGAGGCGGGTCTTTAACCGCTTTGCCGATTGTTGAAACCCAGCTGGGCGATGTTACTGCATATATTCCTACCAATGTTATTTCAATTACAGACGGACAGATTTATTTGGAATCGGATTTATTTTATCAAGGCATGAGGCCTGCTGTTAATATTGGCCTTTCGGTTTCCCGAGTCGGATCATTGGCCCAGACAAAAGCTATGAAAAAAGTGGCAGGAAAATTAAGATTGGAATTGGCCCAGTTTAGGGAACTGCAAACATTTGTTCAATTTGCTTCGGATGTTGACCAAATTACCAAGGATAGAATTAACAAAGGCAGAATTATTACAGAAATTTTAAAGCAGTCGGACTTAGCCCCTATTTCTTTTGAAAAACAGGTTTTAGTTTTGTACGCCGTTTTGGGCGATTATTTTAGCAAATTTAAACCAGAAGAAATACAGGCCACACAAGAAAAATTTTTAGAATATGTAAAAGATTTACATGAAGATTTGCTTAGTTCATTAAAAGAAAAAAGAGATATCACAGAAGAAATTGAAAATAAAATAAAAGAAGTAATTAGTAATTTTATTGAAAGTCAGCAATTTTAAAATAAAGAGCCCCGGACCAATGTTGGTCTGGGGCCGATGAAGTGGTCATTGCTATGTCGGGTTACGCTGGTCTGCTGATTTCGAGTTTGATCTCGATGCCTTCAACCAACTTATAGCGCCTTGCATATGGACCGCATGTGCCTTCTTGGCAAATGAATGAACGGACGAAACCATCTTTTTCCAGTTTCGCAACTTCGCCGAGCGCGTTTTCTCCAAGTCCGGAATCCTTCTTTATTTGCTCTTCAGTCATCCCTATGTTATGCCTTTTGCTGACGAATGACGCCAACAAAGGCATCACATTGACCTCGTTGGGTCTTGGAATAAAATCAAAAACCTTCGATACCCTAGGCTGATCAGACATGATACACCTCCCTTAAAGAACAGATTTTAGTTCGCCACCGTGGTAAACTAAGTTTATTATAAGATATATTAATTATATTATTTTGTCAATTAAAAATGGATTCTCCGCAGAATATAAAAAAAAGGTTAAAAAGTGTAAAAAATATCAAGCAGATTACCAAAGCCATGGAGCTGGTTTCGGCTGTAAAGATGAGAAAATCACAGCAGATAGCCTTAGATTCAAGGCCATATGCATTTTTGGCTTTAGATCTTTTAGCGACAGTTTCCAGCTTGAACCAATCATCCCGATGGCAATTTCCAGAATTATTTAAAATAAGGAAAATTAATAAAGTTTTGTTTGTTTTAGTTTCATCTGATAAAGGATTGGCAGGCGCATTTAACAGTTCTGTTTTCAAAAAGTTTGAACAGCATATGCAAAGAGATAAAGAAAAATATCAATCAGAAGAAAAATTTTTTGTGGCTGTTGGAGAAAAGTCGGCGAGTTATCTTTCAAAAAAAGCCGTTAATATTGTAAAAAAATTTGTGCAATCCGGAGACCATACAACACCTACGCAAGTAGAACCATTAGCCGACTTCATAGTAGAAGGATATTTGGAGAAAAAATGGGACAGGGTTGTTATTTTCTCAACACATTTTAGGTCCGCTTTAAAACAAGAGCCTCATGTAAGAAGAATTTTGCCTATTGATTTTAATCATATAAAAGAAACAGTGCAAGAGATTATTCCAGAACGGGGAAAGTTTGCCGATTTGATAAAAGAGCATGATATTAGTTTTGTTCCGAAAAATTCGCAAGCTGCCAGAAAAGAATATTTAATAGAGCCATCGCCGGAAAAAGTTTTATTAAAACTTGCAAAACATTTATTTTTTATGCAAATTTATCATTTAATTTTAGAAGCAAATGCTTCAGAACATTCAGCCAGAAGATTGGCTATGAAAACAGCTTCGGATAATGCATCGGATTTGGCATCTGCTTTGAATTTACAATATAATAAATCGCGTCAGTCGGCCATTACAAAAGAAATAATTGAGATTATTGCCGGAGCGGAAGCATTATCTTAGATACTGCAGAAACAAGGATATTTCTGCCTAAAATTAAAAATATATGAAAGGAAAAATTATACAAATTATAGGACCGGTTGTAGATGTTGAATTTGTTGAAGGCAGTAATTTGCCTGCCATTTATAATGCGTTAAAAGTTAAAGGGCCTAAAGGAGAAGTTATTTTAGAAGTTGTAAAACATTTAGATTTAACAAAGGTAAAAACAATTTCTTTGCAATCAACAGATGGCTTGCAAAGAGGATTGGAAGTTCAAGATACCGGGAACCAGATTTTAGTTCCAGTGGGGACCGAAGTTTTGGGTAATATCTTTAATGTTATAGGAGAAGCATTAAATAAGGCAGAACTACCCGCGCAGGCAGGAAAGAAGTTTAAAAAGTTTTTGCCAATTCACCGCCCTTCGCCTTCTTTCACAAATCAGGTGACAAGAACAGAAATATTTGAAACCGGCATAAAAGTCATTGATTTATTAGCCCCATTTATTAAAGGAGGAAAAGTCGGACTTTTTGGCGGGGCTGGTGTGGGTAAAACAGTTTTATTAATGGAATTAATAAGAAATGTTGCAGAGGAGTCCGGGGGTGTTTCTGTTTTTGCAGGAGTTGGAGAAAGAACAAGAGAGGGCAACGACTTATATAAAGATATGAATGAATCGGGAGTTATAAATAAAACGGCCTTGGTTTTTGGTCAAATGAATGAAGTTCCCGGAGCCCGCGCCAGAGTGGCTTTGTCGGCTTTGACAATGGCAGAATATTTCAGAGACGAAGAAAAGAAGAATGTTTTGCTTTTTATAGACAATATTTTCAGATTTTCTCAAGCGGGGTCTGAAGTTTCAACTTTGTTGGGCAGAATGCCTTCTGCGGTAGGGTACCAGCCCACATTAGCAGAAGAAATGGCAGAATTGCAGGAAAGAATTACATCTACCAAAGATGGGTCTATTACATCAGTCCAGGCTATTTATGTGCCGGCTGACGACATTACAGACCCGGCTCCCGCAACCACTTTTTCTCATTTAGATTCTACAATTGTTTTATCAAGGGCGCTGACAGAAATTGGAATTTATCCTGCCGTGGATCCTTTGGCTTCAAATTCTTCTGCATTGGATCCGAAAATAGTAGGAGAGAAACATTATAAGGTAGCCAGAGATATTCAATTAACTTTGCAAAAATACAAAGATCTTCAGGATATTATTGCAATTTTAGGCATCGAAGAGCTCTCAGAAGAAGATAAAAAAACCGTGAATAGGGCGCGTAAAATTCAAAGGTTCTTGTCTCAGCCTTTTTTCGTTGCCAGTAATTTTACCGGCAGGCCGGGAAAATTTGTGAAATTAGAAGACACAGTTCGGAGTTTTTCTGAAATATTGGAAGGAAAATATGATGATATTCCAGAAGAAAACTTTTATCTAAAAGGAGGCATAGAAGAAGTACTATAATGAAAGTATCTCTTTATTCATTAAAAAAGATATTATTTCAGGGCAAAGCCCGACTTTTAAATTGTAAAACAATGGCAGGAGAAATTACAGTTTTAGATAATCATGCTTCTTTGATTACAGTTTTAACGGCAGGTGTTATAAAAATTGTCGAGGAGAATCCTTCGGCAAACTCAGGACTTAAACAGCATTTTTATCCAATAAAATCAGGATTTTTAGAAGTTCGCCAGGGCAATGAAGTCCGTTGCATTATTGAAGAGTAATATGAACAGCAAGATTTTGCTAATTACGATATTTGTTTTAATATTTTTTCTATCGGCCTTATTTTTATTTTTCCAAAACCAATTTGGAAAAAATGGTTTGTCTGCCGGCCCGCTCCGCCGGAGCTCCAGCGAGTCGAACAGGCAGGGAAAAGTTTGTTTTAAAGAATATTGCTTTGATGTAAAATTGGCTCAAAACAGCGCAGAAAGAACCAAGGGATTAATGTTTCAAAAAACTTTAGAGCAAAACAAAGGAATGTTGTTTTTGTTTGATAAAGAGGCAAGATATTCTTTTTGGATGAAAAATACTTTAATTCCTTTAGATATAATATGGATAGACAAAGATAATAAGGTTGTCTTTATTAGCGAAAATAATCAACCATGTAAACTGTATATTTGCGCCTCTATAAATCCAACGGCAGACGCAAAATATGTTTTAGAGGTAAATAGCGGTATAATTCAAAAAATTGGTCTAAAATTATCAGATGAACTAAGCTTGGCCTATTAACTCTCCATTTTTTGAGAAATATGTTAACCCTTCACTTGTTAACATGTTAACAAGTGAAGGGTTAACAAGCGGGGGGTTGACATCTGTTTTTATGGTATAATGCACAAAAGGCCGATTTTATTAAAAAATAGAATCTATCTAAAATGCAAAAATTAAATATTATAGATTTAATCGCTGTCGTTTTAGTTATTATTGGCGGTTTAAACTGGGGTTTGGTGGGATTAGTAGATTTTAATCTCGTTGACACAGTTTTTGGATCAATGTCAATGTTGTCGCGGGTAGTGTATGTTTTGGTTGGTCTATCAGCTGTCTATTTAGCTGTTATTTTAGTAAAGTTGGAAAAGAAGTAATTTTCTCCAAGTAAAAAGGCGGTATTACTAATTGGTTAATATCGCCTTTTTTAATATAAATATCCCCAGGTTTGGAGTTTATCAGAATCTTCATACCAGCCAAGCCCTATATCGGTTCTGTAAAACATATTTTGCAAAAGTATATTTTCGATACGGCCATATGCCTGTTTTCTTGCATCTTCAACAGTTGTGCCGGATCCGGTTATAACTAACGCATATCCTGTGTCTCCTGCTATTCTCCAAGAGCCATCAACAATCTTGACATCCCCTAAATGTGCGCCTTCCGTATTTGGTTTTTTAAAAATAATAGATAAGTCTTTATAAATATTCATTTCTGATTCGTCATCATATGGAAATGGCGGAACAGCGCAAACAACTCCAATTTGAAAACCCCTTTTTGTTTTCAACTCAAAATTTTCTCCTTTAGCAATAGCATGCAAAAAATATCCCCAATAACTGATTATTCCTTCCATTTGTATTGATATTATGGGATATCCAAATCTGCAGGTAAATTCTAAAGGATAAATTCCTCTGGCATTGGCAATGCAGTTAATATCTATGTATCCGACATATCCTGATTTTTTAATATCTTCTTTCATTTTTTCAAGAGTTGTTTTGAATATTGTATTGGGTCCCGACCAGTAAACCAGTGTTCCCATTTCGCCGGTAAATGGCCCTATATCTCCCGGAAAAAGTTTTTTATGTTCAAAATTGATATTTATAGGATAGACAAAATCATTGCCATTAAAAAAAGCGCCAACTGCAACTTCGACTCCCTGGGCGAACTTTTGCAGCTGAAATTGTTTTACTTTTTTTTCCAAGACATTTTTATTTGAACGGATTATCTCATAAATGTCTTTTCCATCTTCATCTTTGCCTAAAAACAAGAGTCCTTTTGAATCAGATTGCATGAATCCCGATGGTTTGTAAACATATCTTCCGGGATTTTCTTGTATAAACTTAAGAGCCAAATCGTAATCCGTAAAATCCCAGTGTGGAAGTATCAACATTCCAACTCTTTTCATTTCTGACTGCCCAAATTCTCGGTCCTCCTCTAATTTATCAGTATAAACACTTCCTCCCACAACCAACTTTCCAGATTTTCTTAATTCGTCTGCCTCTTTTCCAAAACCAACATCGTCAAAAACAATAATATCTGACCACTCAATATGTTCTTTCCAATCTGAAACTTTTTCTAAAAAGCCGTCATAAACATCTTTGTCGCTTTCAGCTTTAACATAAATTCTTACTTCGTGGCCCTCTTTTTTGATTTGCAATGCCAAATCTCCTGATAAACTTTCCCAGCTTACAAATAAAAACTTCTTTCCGCCTCCGGCGATATTGACGTATGGCTGATGCTTTTCTATTGCCAATAAACTATTTTTTCCATTTTGTCCGTTAGTCATTTTTGTTTTTTTAATTTACTTATTGTATCACAAAAAAATATTAAAAAACAAAACACCCACGTTTTATCGTGGATGTTTTTTGCAGAGTCACTATTAGCGGCTGAACCTTGGAGGTCTTTTTTTAGACCAGCAATCTTTGCAATATATTGGTCTGTCCGGAGCCGGCTCAAAAGGAAGTTCTGTGATTTCTGTGCCGCATTCGCCGCATTTCCAGTTTCCTTTGACCATTTCACGAGGACCAAAATTTCCTCCTCTTTGATTATCAAATTTGTTGAAGGCCATTGAAATGATTTTTCTTTTATTTGTTTTAATAAAACAAGCGACCTTTGACTTTTAAGCCGCTCTACCCAGTTAGAAATTAGTAATTTCACAAAGCTATTAGAGATTCGCTTAGCTTAGTATAATATAATGAAATTTCTAACGGGGTCTACTTATTGGGTCTTCAACTTTTGATTAAAAACTGACTAAGCCGCCCTTTAGGGCGAGCCTCGCCCAGAACGGGCGGGATACGACTTATTGTCTATCTTAATCGTACTCTTTTTTTAAAAGAAGTCAAGATCGTTTGTTGATTTTTTTATTCTTAGGGTTTAATATAACAGTAACTTTATTATATGAAAAAAGTTTTTTTAATTATTTTAATATTATCAATAATAGTTCTTGCCATCGGGGCTTTTACTTTTTGGCAGCAAAATAATGAGGAAACACCGCCTTCCGAAATTAAGTCGGGCATTGAGGTTTTTTTGCCAAAATTAGACGAAGAAGTTTCTAGCCCTTTAGAAATTAAAGGAACTGTTAATGGTTTGGGTTGGATTGGTTTTGAAGGCCAAGTTGGAACTGTTAAATTACTGGACAGCGAAGGAAAGGAATTGGCAGCCACTTATTTAAAAGCAACAACCGATTGGATGCAGCCGTCTGTTAGATTTGAAACAACCTTAGATTTCATTTCCCTTAATGCAGGTGAAGGCAAGCTTGTTTTTAACAATGAAAATCCAAGCGATTTGCCCCAATTCAATAGGCAATTTATTTTGCCGGTCAAAATTGCTAAAACCGTTGAGGGCACAATACAGGTAAAACTCTATTTCAATAATAATATTATGGATCCCGAATATGCCTGCCAAAAAGTTTTTCCCGTAGACAGGGGAGTTTCTGAAACAAAAGCAGTTGCAAGGGCAGCATTAGATGAACTTCTAAAAGGACCGACCAAGCAAGAAATATTAGATGGGTTTTTTACAAGCATAAGTCCTGATGTTAAAATTCAAAAATTAACAATTGAAAATACTGTGGCAAAAGTTGATTTTGACAGTAATTTAGAGAAAAATGTTGGTGGTTCTTGCAGGGTGACAGCAATAAGAAACCAGATAACTCAAACACTTTTGCAATTTAAAACAATTAAAAGCGTTATTATATCTATAGACGGCAGAACAGAAGATATTTTACAGCCGTAATTTTAGACGCTGAAATAAGGATATTTTTCAATTCGGGCTGGCCGTGGGTTTGCCTGCCGGCAGGCAGGGCGGGAGTTGAAAAATATCATTATTTCAGCTTAAAATGATTAGTTTTAAGATTTTAAAAAAATCAAAAGAGAGCAATGCAAGAATAGGATTTTTGGAAACTAGCCACGGAGTTGTTGAAACTCCGTGTTTAGTTCCGGTTGCGACTCAAGCAGTTGTTAAAACTTTGACTTCAGAAGAAGCGTCAGAAACTCGTTCTCAAATTTTGATTTCTAATACTTTTCATTTGCATCTAAAACCAGGAGAAAAAGTTTTAGAGAAGTCAGGAGGAATCCATAAGTTCATGAATTGGAAAAGGCCAATAATGACTGACTCTGGCGGATTCCAGGTATTTTCTTTAGGTTTTGGCAGGGATTTTGGAATAGGTAAAGTCTTAAAATCTTCTATAAATAATAATCCTCAAGCTGGCGGGAAAAAAGTCATACAAGAAGGAGACCAGCCCCAAAAAATAAAAATTACGCAAGACGGCGTTTATTTTCAATCTCCTATAGATGGATCAAAATTATTTTTAGGGCCAAAAGAATCAATTAAAATTCAAGAAAAAATAGGAGCTGATATTATTTTTTCTTTTGATGAATGCACTCCGCCTTTGGCAAGCTATGAATACACAAAAAAATCTCTTATAAAAACTCATAATTGGGCCAAATCGTGTCTTGATATTAAGAAAACAAATCAAGCTCTTTTTGGAATTGTGCAAGGCGGAAGACATAAAGATTTAAGGCATGAAAGCGCAAAATTTATTTCAGCTTTGCCATTTGACGGCTTTGGCATAGGCGGAGAGTTTGGCAAGGAGGGCAATAAAATGTCTGAGATGATAGAGTGGGTTGTTGATGAATTGCCGGAAAAAAAACCCCGTCACCTTTTAGGAATCGGTTATTTAAAAGACATAGAGATGGCAATAAAGTCTGGAATTGATTTGTTTGATTGCACCGTGCCGACCCATTACGCAAGAAGGGGTATTGCCTTTACCAGTGAAGGCAAATTAGATTTAAAGCAAATTAATTTTTTGAAAAAACGCGAACCGTTAGATAAAGAATGCGTCTGCAATGTTTGCCTGGTTTATAAAAAAGATTATGTGTCACATTTATTGAGAGCAGGCGAATTAACAGCTTTTAAACTTCTTACTTTTCATAATCTCTATTATTTTAATAATTTTGTGGAAAATATAAGAACCAAAATCAAAAAAGGGGAAATATGATAAATTGAAAATTTATCATGTTATTTAAAATTATCTTAATATAAGTTTGACATCAGTGTTTTTTTATCGGACAATGAAGATAAATTTATTATTTAAAACCTGCCTGCCGGCAGGCAGGTAAAAAAATGGGAGCAATAGCAACTAAATTTAAAAAAATAAAAGAGGAAGAGTTAAGAATCAGAAAAGAGGTTAAGAAACAAACTGTTGGTTATGTATTAGCGGCTTTTGGTTTTGTTGTAGGTCTTGCCTGGAACGATGCCATAAAGACTTTAATAGAATATTCTTTTCCATTAAACAAAGATAGTATATTTGCCAAGTTAGTATATGCTTTTTTAATAACTTTTATTGCAGTTATAGCCACTGTTTATTTTGTTAAGTCCACCGAGAAGGAAATAGAGAAAAATAATTAATTAAAAAATATTATGGAAAAAAAGTATGAATTGCCAGATCTTCCCTATGGGTATAAGGATTTAGAGCCGTATATTTCAGAAGAAATTATGACCTTGCATCACGATAAACATCATGCCGGGTATGTCAACAATCTTAATATGGCAATTAATAAATATCCAAATCTTTTTGAAAATAATGCAGAAGAACTGATTAAAAATTTAGATGAGATACCAGAAGAAATAAAAACGGCTGTTAAAAATAATGCCGGCGGGCACGTAAATCATTCCATATTTTGGAAAATAATGTCGCCAAACTCCGGCAGAGAACCATTGGGAAAGTTAGCTGAAGAAATTAAAAAACAATTTGAAAATTTTGCCGGTTTACAGCAGAAATTCAATGATGAAGGCGCAAAAATCTTTGGTTCAGGCTGGGTTTGGCTGGTAAAAAATAAAGATGGAATATTACAAGTTATGTCTACCGCAAATCAAGATAATCCTATAAGCGACGGTTGTTTCCCGATTCTTGGCAACGATGTATGGGAACATGCATATTACCTGCAGTATAAAAATGTAAGAGCTGATTACCTGAAAGCATGGTGGAATGTAGTAAATTGGCAGGAAGCAGAGAAAAGATTTACTGAATAATTGTTTGGCGGAAATAGGGATATTTTTCAACGTCCGCTCTGCCTGCCGGCAGGCAGGCAAACCCACGGCCTATGTCGGGAGCTCCCGCACAGCGGGAAGCTCTCGCGACCCGAGCCCGAATTGAAAAATATCCCTATTTCCGCATAAAGAAATGAAGGAATTTTATGTAATTTGTGACAATATAAGGAGTTTGGAAAACATAGGTTCTGTTTTTAGGACAGCCGACGCTTTAAAGGTAGATAAAATATTTTTATGCGGAATTTCAGGTTCATCCCCCACTAACTTTGATTCGGAGTGGAGGAATAAGAATATAAATCCAAAATTGTATTCAAAGTTAGTGGGGGACAAGTCCTCCCGTCACAAAATATCAAAAACAGCATTAGGCGCAGAAAAAACAGTTCCATTTGAGTATTATTCGCAAACATGGCGGCTGGTAGAAAAGCTTAAAAAAGAAAGAGTTTTTGTAGTAGCATTAGAAAATAATATAAGGCAAATTAAAACCACCGCCTCTGGCGGGGTCCCGCCCTTGGGCGGGAAAAGTATTATTTACACAAAATTTAAGCCTGTTTTTCCATTAGCTTTGATAATTGGCAACGAAGTAAAAGGAATTTCTAAAAGAATCTTAGGCAAATCAGACAAAATTATTTATCTGCCAATGCGAGGCAAAAAGGAATCTTTGAATGTATCGGTGGCATTTGGAATTGCCGGGTATCATATCAATAAATTCAGAAGTTTTCGACAGAAGAAACAGTAAGGTCTATTTGACTTATCACATAAAATCTATTAAGGTTTAGGTAGTTTCAAAAAACCAGTTCTTTCACAAGGAGTTTAACAATGCCTCCAGCAAAAGTTGCTAAGACGTATCTTTACACCCTCAGACACCCAGGGGTGTTTGCCGAGTTTTACTTCCCAAAGAGGGTTGTATATCAATCCGAGATTATTGAAGCACTGAAGGATGGTGTTGAAGAAAAGGAAGTTAAAGAGTATCTCATAAAATACGCTCGCGAGTTTCCCAAAGAACTAACTGCTTATCCCTATGTCCTTGACCCTCAACGCTATGAAGGGATAAGGACGGAAACCATTAGTCTGGCAGATGTTAAAAAGCGTATTGAGATGTATAAAAATCCCTTCTTCGGCTGGTCTACCTACGATGTAGGAGGAGCATTTCTTAACACGGAGACAGGAGAACTTCAGGATGAGCTGGTTCAAATTGTCCGAGTCATTTTTAGCTTCGAAAGTGAATTAGCCA
>JACPYG010000005.1 GCA_016196125.1 Candidatus Staskawiczbacteria bacterium
CCAAATACTATGTGGATAATCTTTCGGAAAACATAAGGAGGGGTATTCGCCAGAAATTGAGAAATGGAATTTGGCCCGCTTGGGCGCCACTTGGCTATGTGAACGACAAGAATGCTCGCTGTATCGCCGTGGACAAGGAAAAGGCAAAATATATCAAGCGGACTTTTGAAATGTATGCAACTGGCGAATATCCCCTCGCTCAAATCCGAAAGATTATCAATTCTTTGGGCTTGGTTGGCAAGAAAGGCAAAATGCTTTCCGTCTCAAATTATCAGTATATGCTGAAAAATAAAATCTATTACGGCATGATTGAATATAACGGCGAATTGTATGACGGAAAGCATGAACCGATTATCACAAAGAAACTTTTTGATTCCGTCCAAGAAGTGATGGCGAATAAGAGCAAACCGAAATCGCCAAAACTCAAGCCATACATTTTTAGAGGATTTTTCCGTTGTGGAGAGTGTGGATGTTTCATTACTACCGAAACACAAAAAGGACATAACTATCTGCGATGTACTAAACGGAAAAATCCTTGCTCGCAAAGATATGCAAGAGAGGACGCTATCACTTCTCAAATCCGAGAGGAAATCAAAAAAGTTTCTTTGTCTTCCGCTTGGGCAAACGCTTCAGTCAATTATTTTGAAAACGAAAAAACGAAACTTGCCCAAGCGGAAAGCTCTTTCGCCCAAAAAGCGAGAAATGAGCTTGTGGAGATAGAAACAAAACTTGATCGTCTGCTTGATTTACAACTGGACGGTAGTTTATCGCAAACGGAATATGCCACCAAAAAGCACAAGCTCATTCTCGCCAAAAAGGATTTGGAAGAAAAATTATCCGCTTTGGGGCGAAAGAGCAATAATCGGTTCGAACTTGCCATTGCCTTTCTAAAAGAGGCCAACCAAGCCAAAAAATACGCTCAACAAGAAAATCCCGAAAGGATTCGGGATTTTCTCAAAAAGATTGGTTCGAACTTCCGCATTGCCGAGCGGACGCTTTCGTTCCCCCTCAAAAATGCTTGGATTCTCGCGGGGAAATACCATGCTGAGGCGCAATGCGCCGAGGCAACCTCTTACGATTTTGCAAAAAGTGAAACTTGGCGGAGGAGGTGGGACTCGAACCCACGAGACCCTTTCAGGTCACAGCTTTCCAAGCTGTTGCAATGGCCGCTATGCGACTCCTCCTAATTTTCCTACTTTAAAACTTTAGAAAATGGAACTTTTATTATTGTTTTGCCTGAATTATCCGCACATGCGCAAAGCGTTTCATTATTTTCATCCCATAAAGCTGCTCCTTTATAACCAGCTTTCGAGCAAAAAGCGCTACATTTTCCAATGTTTGATTGACTTGTATCTTTTCTGTAATTAAGAAAAAAATATGCAGTAAATAAAAAGAATATTATCGTTAAAATAATAGAAATTAAAATATGTTTTTTACTGCTAATTTGGCTATTTTCAAGGCCTTTGCCAATGGTAAATCCAAGTACTATAAAGATAGCCCATGAAAACAATAAAAATATAGAAAAAAAGATAGTAAGTAGAGTTCCTGTATCAATGGGCCAATCGCTATCGCCAAAAACATAAAGCCAGAAAAATCCTAATGCCATTCCAGACAGAATAGCTGATATTACAATTGATATAAAAAATCCGGGCATTGCCAACAATAGTGAATATAAGTATCTTTTTTTCATGAATAATTTTTATTTTTTAATAATATAGATTATTTAATAATTAACCAAAATATCAAAGCCGCAATGATTCTATAAACTCCGAAAAAAATAAATGTGTGGTTTTTGATAAAATATAAAAGCCATTTTATGCTAAGCATCGCCACAAAAAAAGAAGTAAAAAATCCTACTGCCAATAATAAAAATGGGTTAAAAGCCACCGCCTCCGGCGGGGTCCCGCCCAGGGGCGGGAAAAAACTGCCGGCGCTTTTAAATAAATCATACCCTGTGGCGGCTGCCATTGTGGGAACAGCCAGTAAAAAAGAGAATTCAACAATAGCTTGCCTGCTGATTCCCATAAACAATCCTCCGATAATCGTGGCTCCCGACCTTGAAACTCCTGGAATTATTGCCAAAGATTGGAATACTCCGGTTAAAAATGATTTTTTATAACTAATATCTGAAACCGCAATTGCGGTTTCACCCTGAGCCGAGCCGAAGGGTATTCTTTTATACCATAATTCAAACACAATCAACGCTATTCCTCCAAGAAATAAAGACCAAACAACAATTAAGGCATTTGAAAGCAAAAATTCTTTTATTATTCTATAAAGCAAAAAACCGATTATTGCGGTTGGAATAAAAGCCGTAAAAACTTTTTTCCAATTATCTTTGTTTTTATAAAAATTTTTAAAAAGGACAACAACAGATAAAATTGCCCCAAACTGTATGGCTATCTCAAAACTCTTGGTAAAATCGGAGTCGGCAACTCCCAATAATTTACTTGTTAAAATCAAATGTCCGGTGGAAGAAATGGGCAGAAATTCGGTTATCCCCTCAATAATCCCCAAGATTAAAGCCTGAACTATCGTCATACATTTTTATTTAACATCGCAGCATAATTAAATGAGTAAAAATAATTATTCCATTTTTCATCAGTAGAACCGTAGATATTATCAAAATAAAAATAATCAACTATCATTTCTCGCACCCGTAAAAGCTCTTTTAATCTTTTTATATTTTTGGGATCGTCAATTGTTAAATCTAATAGTTCTAATCCTCTCTCTAAAGCCATTTTACTGTCATTAACATCTTTTACGCGCCAATTTATCGCTCTTCCGATTTCTGATCCTATATTCGCCATCTGTTCTGACAAAGAAAACCTAAACCACCTGCCATTGGCTAATTCTTTATGCTGAATATTCATTTTTTGACTAAACTATTTACTATTTTGATTATTTTTTGCCTTATTTCAGAACTTTCAATACCTCTTGTGCGATTATTAAGAGCGGGTTTCAAATTAATCATTGAATCAAACTCAATGTATTCATCACCGTTTTTTTGCGGATGAATATTGATCCCCCAAAGATCTTTTGGTTCTAATCCCTGTTCAATTAAAAACTGCTCTAAGTCTACGTGTAATTCAGCATCAACCGCCATAATTCCTTTTTCTATGTCAACCACCGCCTTAACCAAATTACCAAACATCTTTTTTGACATTTCATTTAACTCTGTAATTTCAATTTTGTCTTTTACAATTTTCACAACTTTATTTTCCTAATATTTTTCTTTTTACTTTTTCTAATTCCCAATGGTCTAAAATATCCCCTTTATTGGATTGAAGTTTATTCATTTTTTCTTTTAATTCAAATTCTGTTAATCCATCAATAAGGTTATTTTTAAAAACTTGGTGCAAATATTCTCTTTCTTTTTGAGATATATCTGAAATGCCATGTAAAATTTTATTGAACTCATATTTGTAGATTCTTTTTTTATTTTCAATCATAATCTTTATTTTAAATTTATAACTTCATATCTCTTAAAAATTTTATTCTTTCTTCTATCGGCGGATGAGTCATAAATAATTTTGTAAACCAGCTTTGCGTTTGTTTTCCGCGAAACGGCGAAGAAATAAAAAGATGGCTGGTTGAATTATTGGCAGTTTTCATTGGCGTCAAATCAGCTGAAATTTTTGCCAAAGCGCTGGCTAATCCTTCGGGATATCGAGTTAATAAGGCGCCGTCTGCATCTGCTAAAAATTCTCTTTTGCGTGAAATTGCCAGCTTAATTAAAGTAGCGGCAATTGGCGCTAAAATTGCGGCAACTAATCCTAAAATTGCCATTACGGTTCCCGCCCCTTTATTTTCATCTGAATTTCTTCTTCCTCCCCAAAAACTGATTCTTAAAAACATATCAGAAAGCATTGCCACAATCCCGGCTAATATCACTACGACTGTGCCCAACAACATATCTTTATTTCCAATGTGCGATAATTCGTGGGCAATAACCCCTTCCAATTCTTTTTTTTCCAATCTCGCCAAAAGCCCTTGGGTTACGCATACCACTGAATGTTTTGCGTCACGGCCGGTTGCAAATGCGTTAAGCTGCTGTTCTTTAATGATATAAATTTTGGGAACTGGCAAACCGGCAGTAATGCATAAATTTTCTACTATGCGATATAGTTCCTGATTGTCTTTGCGCTCTATTAAAACAGCTCGCGCCATTGCCAAAACAATTTTGTCTGAATACCAATAACTGATAAAACTTGTCAAAACGCTGAAAACAACGGCAAATATTAAAATCTCCTGGCTGTCGAGCAAATAACCAAAAAACCATCCAATTGTTATTATAAAAACCAAAAAACCAGTTATTAAAAACCACGTTTTGCGTGTATTGGAATCTGCTTGCGTATATAAATTTGACATGTAACAAACGTAAATAATGATTAGAACTTAACGTTTACTGCTTCTTTTTCCGCGCTTGTCGCTTCAAATAATTCCATTTGTTTGAAACCAAACATTCCAGCCATTGCATTTGTCGGGAAACTTTCAATTTTAATATTGAGGTCTCTGACATTGGTGTTGTAAAACCTTCTGCTGGCTTGAATTTTATCTTCTGTATCTGTGAGTTCTCTTTGAAGCTCTAAAAAGTTGACCGAAGCTTTCAAATCCGGATAACCTTCTGCAACCGCGAATAAACTTTTTAAAGCGCTTGAAAGCATATTTTCCGCTCCAGCTTTTTCTTTTACCCCCTGAGCCGACATTGCAGAAGCCCTTGCCTGTGTTACTTTTTCAAATAACTCTTTTTCGTGAGTAGCATACCCTTTTACCGTTTGCACTAAATTAGGAATTAAGTCATACCTTCTTTTTAACTGAACCGAAATATCAGACCATGCTTCTTTTGCCCTGTTTTTTAATTTTACCAAACCATTGTAGTCGGAAATCAACCACAAAATTATAACAGTTATAACGGCTAAAACAATAACAGTTAATGTTGCCATAAAAAATAGAACATAAAACATGGAACATGGAACAAATCAATTTGTTGCGTGTTATGTGTTTTATGTTATGTTAATTATAATTATTTTTGCATGTTTTCGATTAAAGAAGTTAAAAACGGATGCTGAACAACAAACTTATAATTGAACAATTTTAAAAGAGTCAAAAAATCAATTAGTTCTTCTCTAAATTTTTCCGGTCCCGTAAAAATCTCCCATAATTCTTGCCTGAAGTTTTTATTGTAATTATGCAAAATTTCGTAATCTGACTTTGTTTTTAGATAAATTATAATTTGCTTAAACTCTCCTCTGTCAAGCCAGATTCCCTTGCACAAATTACATAAGTCAATTTTTACTTTGGAATCATCATAATTTACTTCATATAAAGGCATTCTGCAGGCGGGACAAACCCTGCGAGTTTTTGCTATTTTAAACTTTCCTTTATCTCTCCATAAATCAACATCGAGCCAGTTTAACTGCTCATCTTTTTTGTCTTTTGCAAAACGCAATTCATCTTGCTCAAACCAGACGCCAAGGCAGGTTGGACAATAATCAACTTCAACATCGCAAAACAAAATTTTTTCTAATTTTCCGTGATTATTTAAGCACTCCATAAATATAAATTTAAAACTCAATTTTATATTAACAAAAAAAATAAACAAATTCAAATAAATAAAAACCCCAGCTCTTTGAACTGAGGTATGTATTTTAGCTACTAATTACTTTTGGCTGAAGCAACCAGTTGTTGCTTATCTTCTTCTGCTTTAAGATCTTTCTGGATTTTTTTGTATCTCCGATATCGGATAAAAGATAATGCTGAAAAACCAAACAACATAATTGGCGCCAAAAACATAAGGATTATAGAAACAGGATCATATGACAAAATTTTATATAATCCTATTTTTGTTATCAAAACAATTAATCCTGCCACAACCGCAACCAGCATAATAATGCCCAACATGCCAACAAACATCGCATTATAAAAACTCTGTTTAACATGCTCTTCAAACCTTTCTGAAGCTTTCATGGCATGCTCCTTTCTTAGAAAAGGCTTAAAAACGGAGAAACAATCAAGGAAAAACCGGCGTACAAAAGAATAATAATCCAAATTACCATATTATTAACGAACTAATTTCTATATACTAAATTTTATATATAATGTCAATAAAAAGCGGGTTTTGCCCGCTTTTTAAATTTGTATTTTACAATTTACAAGTTTTGAATTAATAATCCTCTGGCATCATTGGAGGCATTCCACCGCCCATCCCTCCGCGAGAAATTTCTTCTTTTTTAGGCAATTCTGCAACTACCGCCTCTGTGGTTAAAAGCATTGCGGCCGCTGAAACTGCGTTTTCCAAAGCGGTTCTTGTTACCTTTGTCGGATCAACAACTCCTGCTTTTATTAAGTCTTCGTAAACCATAGTTTGCGCATTGAACCCAAAGTCGTTTTGCCCTTCTTTTACTTTTTGCACAACCACGGCTCCGTCTATGCCTGCATTTTGGGCAATTTGCCTGACCGGTTCCTCTACCGCTCTTTTTAAAATATTAACTCCGGTTTTCTCATCTCCTTCTGCCTGAATATTGTCTAATACGACAGAAGCCCTTAGCAAAGCAACTCCGCCGCCGGCAACTATTCCCTCTTCAACCGCGCATTTTGTGGCATGAAGGGCGTCTTCTGTTTTGTGCTGTCGGGCTTTTTGTTCAACTTCTGTGGCCGCTCCCACTTTAATTACGCCCACCCCGCCGGAAAGCTTGGCCAATCTTTCCTGATACTTTTCTTTATCAAAATCAGAAGTTGATTCTTTTATTTCTTTTTTTAATTGAGATATTCTTGAGTCAATCTGCGCTTTCTCTCCTTTACCTTCAACAATAGTTGTATTTTCTTTGGTAGAAATAACTCTCCTCGCGCTTCCCAGCATTTTTAATTCAATATTTTCCAATTTCATGCCTTTCTCTTCAGAAATTACTTCTCCGCCGGTAACGCAAGCTATATCTTCTAACATTTCTTTTTTTCTGTCGCCAAATCCGGGAGATTTAACGGCTAAAGCGTTAAAAATACCTCTGATTTTATTTACAATCAATGTTGTCAGAGCGTCGCCTTCCACTTCATCTGCAATAATTACCAGTTCTTTTTTGCCGGTTTTAACTATTTTTTCTAAAATTGGCAGAAATTCCTGCAAAGATGAAATTTTTTTATCGGTTATTAAAATATATGGGTCATCTAAAACAGCTTCCATTTTCTCCGCATTTGAAATCATATATGGAGAAATATATCCTCTGTCAAACTGAAGGCCTTTTACAATTTCTTTTGACAAACCAAAAGTTTTTGATTCTTCAACGGTAATTACTCCGTCTTTGCCGACTTCTTCCATAACCTCGGCAATTAAGTTGCCTATTTCCGAATCTTGGGCTGAAATAGTCGCTACCTGTGATATTTCCTCGTGTGTGCTTATTTTTTTTGAAACTTCTTTTAGGGCAGACAATATCGCATCTTTTCCTTTTATAATCCCTTTTCTTAAAGCCTGAGGATTGGCTCCGGCGGCAACATTTTTTAAACCTTCATTTGCAATTGCCTGACAAAGCAATACGGCCGAAGTTGTTCCGTCGCCTGCAATATCATTTGTTTTTGAAGCAACCTCTTTTATAATTTCAGCTCCAATGTTTTCAATTTTGTCTTCCAATTCAATTTCCTTGGCAATAGAAACTCCATCGTTTGTAATTGTAGGGCTTCCAAAACCGGAACCCAAAACAACATTTCTACCTTTTGGCCCTAATGTCACTTTCACGGCATTGGCTACTTTATCCAACCCTTGTTTTAAAATTTTTCTTGCGTCTTCTTTGTATTTTATTTGTTTTGCCATAATATTCCGATGCAAATGTACAAATTTTATACGAATCTACAAATTACATATATGTATTTGTATCATTCGTACGCATTTGTAAATTGGTATCGCTTTATTTATTCAATTATTGCCAAAATATCTTCTTCTTTGGCAATTAAATATTCTTTGCCGTCAACCTTTATTTCGCTTGGACCGTATTTTTGGAATAAAACCTTATCCCCCGGCTTTACTGAAAGGGTAATTATTTTACCGTCATCCGTTTTTTTGCCGGGTCCCGCGGCAATTACTTTGCCTTGTTCTGATTTTTCTTTTAAAGCAGTTTCGGGCAAAAAAATACCAGCTTTGGTTTTCTCTTCTTCTTTAATTGGCTCTATTAAAATATGGTCTGATAATGGTTTTATATTCATAGAACATGAAACATAAAACATAGAACAAACGATAAGTTTTTCGTAGTTGTTATGTGTTTTATGTTATGTGTTAATGTAAGTTATGATACTCTAATCTAAGAAATTTAAAAACAAATGTCAACCCCGTTAGAAGTTTACCATACAATCTGTGAAAATACACCTCGCGCGCTGCAAGGTTACATTATCGCAAACTTCTAACGGGGTCAATACCTGTACGCAAAAAAGGACTGCCGTCCTTTTTCAATTTTAAGTCATGGGAACTATATTCTAATTAATCGGGATTTTTTTAACTAATAATGCCAATAGGTCCTTAACTGCATTTTGGGCTTCTATTTCTGCCTCGCTTTCTATAAACTTTTCCCATTGCCTTAAAACCTCATCATCGTTCAAATCCCTGACGGCGTTTTCTAATTTTAATCTGTCTTCAAAAGAAACTTCTTTCTCCGCTTTTAAAACTTTTTCAATAAAAAGTTTTGTAAAATTTATTATCTTTATGTTATTTTGCTGATTCTTTAATTGCTGCTCTGTTGTTTTTATATCTTTTTGGGCAAAAAAATAACTAACGCCGAAAAAAATATTTCCCGCTACAAGAATAAAAATAATTGTTATTAAAATTATTTTCTGTTTTTGCATTTACTTTTATAATTTTAAACTTTGCTTCTGGCTATAATTCTTTCCCTTATTTTATCACGATAAAAGTTATAAAGCAACAAAATAATAATCGCGGCTAACAAGATTGTTTTCCAATCAACAATTTTTGTCCACCAATATTTAGTTTTTAGTTCAAGATTAATGTGAACGCCGCTGCCCTCTGCAACTCCAAACGGCTTACCGTCATAACTTAAATAGCCCGGGGCATCGACCTTTAGATAATAATATCCTTCTGGCACTAAGAATGAATATGTGCCGCGCACATCGGTAGTTTGCGGATTTTCCTGCTGATAATCGCGAGCCGGCCATAATTCATATTGTTTAGTTTCTGAATTCAGCCAAAAGATAGAAACAATGGCGCCGGGAATGCGGGTTTCTTTATTTCCGCTTTTTTCGTAAACATAACCTTCGGGATCAATAACAGTAATCAGGCGGATTTCTTTTTTACCCAATTCCGGGTCTTCAAAATCCATTACGGTGATAATTTCGTATTCGCCGTCGATTACCGGCGCATTTATATCGGCTGTATAAATTCCGTCGCCGTCGGGGTCGGTATATTCAAATTCCAGCAAAACCAGTTTTTCTTCAACCTTAATGGGCTGTTCCTGGACTTTAGCAAAAACCGGATTGGCAAAAATAACCGACGCTAATAAATAATTAAGCGGAACTTCCAGAGAATGGGGTTGGCTGGCTTTTGATTTGAATACCACATAACCCTTAACGCTTTTAACCGGTTTGTCTGGTTTTATGACTAATTGCAACGGCTTGCCGGAAATAGTTCTGATTTTTTGCTGCGGTTCGCCATTTCCGGCAACAGACAAAGAAATATCAAAATCAATCAATTCACCGCCAGTCTTGGCAAAAACAATTTCTGACGGCAATTGCTGTTTAACTGTAGCTGGTAATTTATTGATTGGTATTCCTTTTGGCGGAGTAAATTTTCCCGGCGTAATTTCTACTTGCGATAATCCAAGAGTTTGTGTTAATCCCGGTATTTTTAAATTAGTGTTTGTTAATTTTTGGACATCGGTAATTTTTGCAATACCGACATTTTTAAATGTTTTTTCTAATTCTGGAAATTTCTGAGCCAGTAATTTAATTTTTGTCGGCAGAGGATATAAAACAAATCTTTTAATGGCTTCCACCGGTAAAAGATTCCACTTACTGTCTAAAGATAATTGGGCTTTTTCCGGAATAACAACTATTTCTGTCTGCTTTTCTTCTGCGGGTTTTATTAATTTTACTAATTGTTTTTGAATTTGGGTAATTTGTTCAGTGATTTTTTTAGATTGCTCCGCTATACTGCCTGGTATTTCTTTTATTTGTTCCACCACTTTTTCCACTGCTTTTTCCGGTATCTGAACAATCTGCTCTATAATAGGAGATAATGGAGGTAAAACAGAAACAAGAGACGAATAAGAAGGCGGAGCTCCCCCACCCACAGACCTGACAACAGAATAGGATGTCTGCGTGTTGGTGCTTGCCGTATCTTTGTTGCCGGAAGAATCATTGCAAGAGATGTATATATCAACGGAACTGCCGCTAACGCTTTCTGTGTTGCAAGATATTGATGTTGTGCCGTCGCCCGCGCAATCAATATCGCCCGACATATCATCGTATGACTTGTCTGTTGAGGCGGCGCGGCAATCGGCGTTTTCACTGGTTGTAAAAGTAATTGTTGGAGATGCTGATTGGACAGTGGAACCGGAAGCAGGACTAATGCTGGAAATAACCGGCGCTGTCGTGTCTAAAGTGTATGTGAGATTTTCATTGGTAGATGCCGTGTCTTTATTGCCATACAAGGTGTCTTGGCAGGCAACATATACATTTTTTGCGCCGTCTGCGCCAAGGTCGGAAAGAGTGCAAGATATGGACTGGGTTCCGTCGCCGGTACAATCAGTGTCGCCCGACATATCATCGTATGACTTGTCTGTTGTGGCGGCTCTGCAATCGCCGTTCTCGTCTAAAGAAAATGTAATTGTCGGAGTGCTGTCTGTTATAGTGGCTTCCGATGCCGGACTAAAACTGGAGGGCGCGGGAGAAGTGGAATCAAATCCCCACCCTGAATTTCCCGAAACATCGGTGGAATTAGTTCCAGGGTTCCAAGTGGCTCCTCCCGTGGCAGCTGAATCTTGCAAAGACAGGTAATCGCAAGATACTGTTCCAGATGATTTAGATAATGTAGCCGCCGTTCCGCCAGATGATGAATTTATTGTGATTACATTGCCAGAAGTGCCAGTACAGGAAAATGTATCAGAAATAGTTTGAGTTGCAGAAGACGTGAAAGTGACAGTTTTTGGAGGATTTATTGTAAAATTACTAAATGTATTGCTTCCGCTAATGATAACTGCTCCGGTACCAACTCCGGTAATAGAAAGATTATTATAGGTTCCACCTCCTCCGGCAAATGTTTTGCTGGTTGAAGAAGTGTCGGTAATTGAAATTGTTGAGGTGCCAGCGGTATATGTTCCAGAATTAGAAAAAACCGTGCCGGTTCCAGAAAGAGTTATCGTATAGCTGGAAGCGTTTAGAATTCCCGTGGTTATTGTGAGAATTCCTCCTACTGATGTGTCGGCCCCTAATGTGAATGTGGTGCTTGAACTATTAAAAGTTACGCTGTAATAAGTCGTGCCGGCAACCGTAATTGAACTTGATGTTTCCGGAATATAGTTGACGGTTCCAGTTGATGGCGTAAATGTTCCTGAAACCGCAAACGGTGTTGAAGTTCCAATTAAACTTAAAGTATAAGAACTTAAATCTAATTCGTGGCTGGAGTTAATGGTTACAGTAGTGGCTTTAGCTGTCCCTCCCAGTGTTATTTTAGGCGTGGAAGCGCCCGAACCAACGACCACCACGCCAATATCTTGGTTGGTATTGTCGGTCCAAGTTTTAGACCCTGTGGGATTTAGGGTAATGGTGGCAGGCAAATCAGACTTGGTAAAGGTACCGGCGTTGTTTGAAATTGAAAGATTACCGGAAATGTTTAAAGTTGGGTCGTAAGTGGCGTGGTTGACGACTACGGCGTTGGAGCCATCTCCAATGGTTAAATTGGCAGTATTAATAGTTTGAGACGACGCAGTTCCTAATGTATATGTTGGCGTACCGGCGGGAATTAAAGATAAATCATTGTAAGTGGTGGAAGTGATTTCAGTTGCAGAAGTTCCTGTATAAGAAATAGTGCCCGTTGAAGGTGTAAATGTTCCATTTACTATTAAAGGACGAGAACTCCCCGTGCCTGAACCCGTTAAAGTTAAAGTATTTGAACCGTTGGCAGAAAATGTCTGAGAAGCGTCAATCGTTAATGAAGTAGCTTTGACCGAGGAACCTAAACTAAGCGTGGTAATTACTTCTGCTATTGAATAGTTAAAATAAGCATCAAAATTCCAACTAATAGCACCTTCTTGAATCCAAGTTGTAGGGTTAGAACCAGTTACACCGCAATCATAAGAGCCATCCAGAAAATCAGTTGTATTGTATTCATTACGCCAACCAGTTCCCAAATCAGAAGAAACCGCTATCCAGTATGCAGTACCATTTACCAAAGTATATGTGCCGGCCTGACTGATAGTGTATCTTGTCTTAGTGGTAGTAAGATCAACCGATCCGCTTATTTCGTCAAGCTTGGTTCCAGGAACTCCGTCTCCATCGCTGTACAAGGCAAGATATACGGTTGTTGTTCCAGAACCAGAACTTCTTCGGCCATACCAGCTTCCGCTGGCAATAGTAGAACCTGTCGTTCCGCCAAAAGCTGCGATTTTATATGCTAAACGGCAATTATTAGTATTGTCTTCGCTTGTGTCGGTTGCAGTATTTCCGTAAGTGCCACTGTCGGCAGCATTACCATAAACCGTTACTGCTCCAATATCCTGACCCGAAGTTGTATCCGTCCACACTTGCGTAATTCCTCCGCTGAAGGTAACGGTACCGCCTTTGGTGTACACCGAACTACCCGACAATGAAAAATTTCCCTTATATGTCTGGTTATTACTATTGGCATCAAAGGTACCGGCAGTTTCACTAAAATTACCATCCACGGTTAAGGCAGCCCCCAATTGAAAGATATCAGTCGCGCCATCTGTGCTGTTAATCGTAAGATTTTTATATGAAGCTGAAAAATAGTCAGTTATTGCATATGTGTCTGCGGCGCTATCCCCGTCGCCTGTAAAAATAACGGTGGAACCCGAATTCAAGGTTTTTGTAGTGGCGGTAATTGTTTCAGAACCTCTCAACTGTAATATGCCGGAAGTATCAACGGTCAGCACATTTGTCGCAATCGTGTATGACGCCAAAGACAAAGTGCCGCTCGTAATGGTGACATCCTGGCTTGTTGCGTTCCAGTCGGCATTGCTGGCCAATGTGACAGTCCCCGAGCTCTTATCAATAGTAACATCGCCATTAGGTTCGTTGCCGCCATTATCGGTGTATGTCTGGTTAGCCGTACCCGTAAACTTAAGCATAGCTGTGCCGCCATCAGCAGCCGTGTCAATCGTCACATTTCCCTGGGCTTCAATGGTACCGGTATTAATCGTACCATTCATAGCATTAAAAGTTCCCACGACTATTATAGTATCACCCGAAGTAATTTCTACTATTGCACTACCGTTAGTAATATCAACTGTCAGATTATTCATTGTAACACTAGTATCAACATCAATTGTGGCTTTGTTAGCCGTAGTTAATGAACCAAATTTAACAGTGCCCGAACCATGATTAAATACGCCGCCGCTCATTGAAAAAAAGGTAGCGGTTGTTGCTTGGCCAATCAAGAGATTACCGCTGGTAGAGGTAAAGGTGCCGCCGCTAAGCGCGTATGTGCCATTAATATCAATAGTTGAATCGCCGCCAACAAAAGTGCCTGCGGCTTGCACATAATTACTAGCGCCGACGGTTATTGTAATGCCCGCGTTTTGTGTGATTGTGCCAGAGTAACCGGTATTTATATCAATGCCTGCAACATCAAAGTTAGCATTGATAACGGCGCTATTGTCGCAATCGGCATCAAAAATGGCAATATCAGAAGCGCCGGGAACGGTTGCTCCTCCTCCCGTGCAAGAGGCAGGGTCAGCCGAGGCCCAATTAGCGGTGTCGTTGGTGTTGCCTCCGGCGCTGCCTACCCAATATCTATTGGCATCAACAATAAAATCAATGTCTATGCTATTGCTTATTATTTTTAGATCAAAAACATCAGTAGGCGCCTGAAGGTTAGTGAGCAAAACTTTATAAAAGGCTTCTTGGCTGATTTCTTGGAAAGTTGCAATAAGCTGGTCGCCCCCGCTTCCGTCGGAATAGACCGGATAAACTTCTATGGTAGCGCCAAGACCTGAACGAGAGTACAAAGTAATGTCATTTTGGCTGGTCAATATTCTTTCAAAAGTAACTCTTACATATTGGCTGTTTTCTATGGCTGACCAGTTATCGTCTTTATATCTGACTTGGTCATAAATATCTTCTACGACATTTTTGTCTTGGTCTAACTTGAAAGCTTTGGAGATAAAGATTATATCAAATATCTGCTCTGACAGGTGAGGAACAATCCATTCTATGTAATCAAGCTTGCCGTTGTTATTGGTGTCTTTGGCGGTAAATGGCACTTCCTCATTATTGTTATTTTGCCATTTAATTTGTATTTTATTTTCCTGTCCTATTTTGAATATTTCCGGTATTTCGGTGAATGCCAGCACATTAGTGTAAGAGTCGGGTGCTGGGCCTTGAGTATCAGGTAAAAATTCGTCCGGCGAGGAAATTGTGACTTTCTTTCCTTTATTTGTTTCTTGCTCGGAGATTTTTGGAGCCGGCATTTGATAGTCAATTTGCACATACTCATCTTTTTTATTTTCTTGTTTGCTTGCACTGAGCGAAGCCGAAGTGTCTAAAATATCTGGCAAAGGAAGAGACGCGTCTTCTGCTTCTACTACTGCTTCTGCTTCTACTTCTACTTCTGCTTCTGCTTGCTGTATTATCGGTTGGTCTAAAGAAGAAATTATTTCAACCGGATTTACAGTTGGAGTATCTGGCAAACTTACGATGTCTATGGAATCTTGTGAAATTTCTTGTAGAGCTGATTCCTGTTCTGCCGGCAATTCAGAGTCCGAAGAATCTTCCGAGTCCGAAGAATCTTCGGACTCGGAGAGTTGTTCAATAATTTGATTGGAAATATCAACAAAACTGGCATCTGGAGTTTGAATAACTTCTGGCGATATTTCTTCCGGAGTTGGTGTTTCTTCCGAAGCTGATGTTTCTTCGGGAGTTAATGTTTCTTCCGGAGTTGGTATTTCTTCCGGAGTTTGTGTTTCTTCGATTATAGGGGCTTGGCCATCATCTGTTGAAATTTGTTCTGTCTCTGCAGAAACACTTTCGAAGCTGGCAAGAAAAATTTCTTTGAGGTTTGAAAAAATATCAAGCGCAATGTTAGAGGTTGGCAGTTTGTCTTTAGATTCTGGGGATTTTGGCACAACATTGGCTAATTTTTGTCTTTGTTTTGAGGTCAGGCTATTTTGGAATAATGGTATTTTTTGAGACAAAATCTGCTCTGCTTCTTTTTTACTTATAACTTTGATTTTAATTTGCGTGGCTCCATTTGGCAGTTTTACCAAATATTGATTTGGTTTAATTAAATCTCTCTTAACTAATATGGTATATTTTACAGGCTGGCCCGCAATGACCGACGAAGTTTGTTTTACGGCCACGCTCTTGATGGTTTTGCTTTCTATTATTTGTTTTTGGTGTTGCAGTATTGCGTAATTTCCTATCCAAATAGAGACAACTAACAACAAAACAGCAAAGACTGCGCCTCGCAAAAACAATAAAGGGTTAAAAGAAAACAACCCAAAAAACACTGAATTGAATTTAAAACTCTTTTTTGGCGTAATACGAATCCGAAACAAGAGCGGATTCTTGGCGCCTTGTTCCTCCCTTACTTGTTTTATTTTTATATTAAAAATATCTTGATGATATTTTTTTTCCATTTGCTTATTCTAACAAAAAAAATAAAACAATAGGAGTGGATAACTCCGAACAGCAGTGAGGACCCTGCCCTCTAAGCTATTGCATTTTACATTGCCATAGAGGGCGGATTTTGAGATCGCTCACTGCTCGCTCAAATATTTACCGGTATAACTTTTTTTATTTTTAGAAATATCGTCTGGAGCGCCTTCGGCAACAATATATCCGCCTTCGCTTCCCCCCTCGGGACCCAAATCTATGCACCAATCCGCGTTTTTTATACAATCAAGATTATGTTCAATCATAATGATCGTATTTCCTTTTTCTACCAAACTTGTCAAAACCCAAACCAATTTATTAATATCGTGAGGATGCAATCCGGTAGTCGGCTCATCTAAAATATATAAAGTTTTTCCTGTGCCCTTTTTTGAAAGTTCTGTGGATAATTTTACCCTTTGCGCCTCTCCTCCCGAGAGAGAAGTTGCCGATTGGCCTAACTCAATATAAGAAAGACCGACTTCTTTTAAAGTTTTCATTTTTTCGTAAATACCCGTGATATTTTTAAAAAATTCCATTGCTTCTTCAACTGTCATACTTAAAACATCGGCAATATTTTTTTCTTTATAATTAACTTCCAAAACTTCTTTGTTGTATCTCTTGCCTTTGCATTCTTCGCATTCAACATAAATATCCGGCAAGAAATACATCTCAACTTTTTTTTGGCCTTGGCCTTCGCAGGCTTCGCATCTTCCGCCTTTCACATTAAAACTAAACCTGCCAGCTCCATATCCTCTTATTTTAGCTTCCTTTGTTCTTGTAAAAATATCCCTTATATATGTGAAAGCCCCGGTATAAGTTGCCGGATTTGATCTTGGAGTTCTGCCAATTGGCGACTGATCAACCAAAACAACCTTGTTTAAGTTTTCTATTCCTAAAATTTCTTTGTGCTCGCCCGGTTCATCTTTCGCCCTGTAAAACTTTTTAAGCAATGACCTTGCCAAAATATCATTTACCAAAGATGATTTTCCGGAACCGGACACGCCAGTGACACAGACAAATTTACCCAAAGGAATTTTAACATCAATATTTTTTAAGTTATTTTCTTTGGCTCCAACTACCGTTAAGTATTTAGTATTGGGAATAATTGATACTTTATACTTAATACTTGATACGGTTTTTCTTCCAGATAAATAATCTCCCGTTAAAGTATTGCTCTTTAGCAATCGCGCTGGCGTACCCTCAAAAACCACCCTGCCTCCATGTTTTCCCGCTCCAGGACCAATATCAATAACCCAATTGGCTCCATTGAGAATAGTTTGATAGTCATGCTCAACCACTACTACGGTATTTCCCAAATCCCTAAGTTTTTTTAATGTTTCAATCAATCTATGCTGGTCTCTTGGATGAAGCCCGACAGACGGTTCATCTAAAATATATAAAACACCCGACAAGTTGGAGCCAATTTGGGTTGCCAATCGTATTCTTTGCTCTTCTCCGCCAGACAAAGTTCCTGTTTTTCTGCCCAAAGTCAGATATCCCAAACCCACGTCAATTAAAAACTGGCTTCTATCAATAACTTCTTTTATAATTGGCTTGCTTATTTTTAATTTGTTAATATTAAGTTTTAATAATAAATTATCAAAAAATTCTTTTGTTTCAATAATTGGCATCTCTGAAATATTATCAATAGATTTGTCTCCAACTGTAACAGCCAATACTTCCGGCTTTAACCTTTTGCCAAAACACTTTGGACATTTTTTAACAACCATATACTGCTCAATTTCGGCCCTTGTCCACTCGGAATCTGTTTTAAGATACCTCCTTTGGAGACTTGGTATTACTCCCTCCCACCCAGACGAACCGTCTGGGCGAGGCTCGCCCGTCTCGCCCACTTTGTGGGCTGACGAGGCGGCAAATTTTTCGTCCCCTTGCAAAATAATATCTATAATTTTTTTTGGCAGATTTTTTACTTCGTCATCTAAAGAAAATTTATATTTATTTGCCAATTCGGATAATTTCCAAAAATAGTAGCCCTGCCTGCCGGCAGGCAGGCTTGGCCCCACTTTGTGCGAAGCCCTGCTCCAAGGCCAAATTGCGCCTTCTGCCAATGTTAAATTTTTATTTGGAATTACCAGCTCCGGGTCAACTTCCAGCTTTTCGCCAAGACCGGTGCATTCATGGCAAGCACCATAGGGATTATTAAAAGAAAAAACTCTTGGCTCTAACTCTAACAAGGAAATTCCGCATTCTTCACAAGAAAAATGTTCTGAAAAAATTAAATTATTCACAATCACGACTCCTTTGCCTAATTTCAACGCCGTTTCAAGAGAATCAACCAATCTTGACCTGTCTAAATCCTTATCCAACGAAAGCCGGTCAACAACCACTTCAATATTATGTTTTTTGTTCTTATCCATCGGCTTTTCCAAGGCCTCTTCTATCGGATAAATATCTCTCTCCATCCTGACCCTTATAAATCCCGCTCTTTGAATTTCTTCTAAAACGGCTCTGTGTTCTCCTTTTTTTCCGCGCACAACCGGGCCCAAAATTGTAATCTCCGTATTTTTTGGCAATTTTATAACTTGATCAACGATTTGGTCCACTGTTTGCTTTGAAATCAGTTTTCCGCAATTTGGGCAATGGGGCTTGCCAATTCTCGCAAACAGAAGGCGGAGATAATCATATATCTCTGTTATCGTTCCAACTGTTGACCTTGGATTATGAACTGACTTTCTCTGGTCAATTGAAATTGCAGGGCTTATTCCTTCTATTTTATCCACATCGGGTTTGTCCATTACTCCTAAAAACTGTCTTGCATAAGCCGACAGGCTCTCAACATATCTTCTTTGGCCTTCGGCATACAAGGTGTCAAAAGCCAAAGATGATTTACCGGAACCGGAAAGGCCGGTAATAACCACCAGCTTGTTTTTTGGAATATCCAAATTTATATTCTTTAAATTGTGCACTCTTGCCCCGCGAATTTTTATATAATCTTGCTTCATAAAGTTATTAATTATACAGATATTTTTAAATAATTTCAATATGACACGCAATGAAAAAGACATCTTGGTAAAGATGCCTATGAATTTAACGGAGAAAATCCATTTTTATTAAATTTTCGGTTCTTCTAAGCTATTTTAAACACGATAGTTCTCGCTTAGATCGAAAAGGTATTTAAAATATTCGAGGTATTTTGGATTCCCTCTTTTTATTTGTGTCCACGCAATGAGCTTCTCTGATTTTTTCCAGCATCTCCATATTGTCCTCCAATGAGTGGTAATTATAGGATCGGAATCTATATGTCCTTCGTAGATAATATAACCAATTCGATGATACATAAACACTGCGTCTTGGACAATTTCTAAATAGCTCTCCAGTTTTTCATCTTCAATACCATCTATTTCGACAGGTACTTCTTTGTATATTTTTTTTCTTGCCTTCCGTGCAGTTTCTGCGTACAATTCATTGAAAATGGTGATAACGGCTTGGAGTTTTCTACTTTTTTCAAATCCTTTCGTCTGCACGTATGCGAACCAAAGTGCAATCGAGAAAAGAAGTGTGTAAATTGAAGTTGCAATCGCAGCCACCATTGTCCAATCCATTTTTCTATTCCTTTTTTGAAGAAATTAGGAGAAGATGTTGAATCTTCTCTTTTTATGCAAATTACTTATTCCTAATTTTACGGTCTATTTGGAACAACTTTGGTTTCTCTTCATAATATCGTACCCTCATTGATACGAAAGCAAGAGTAACGCCAATTGCGACAACAATGATTCCCACAATCAAGAGGGATGTATATCCCATCCCGCCACCGATTGCCGCCGTGAAAAAACCCACAAGCGTTAAAACTGTGAAGTAACCCCAAAGTTTAATAGCCAAATCCATTCTTTGACCATATGTCAATCGTTTCTTCATTGTTTTTCTCCTTATGTGAAAGTATTAAGAACTAACTTGATTATAGAGTAAGTTTATGTCTAAGTCAAGATATTGTAATATGCAATGAAAAAGACATCTTGGTAAAGATGCCTATGAATTTACAAATGAATCACTTTTTTACCTTATTTTCTATTTTTAAAATATTGCTCCCATCGCTCATCTAAATCTTTTTTCCATTCCGGGTCATTTTTATCAATTATCAAAGTAGAAATTAAAATAAGAACAATGCCGATAAATGCGCATATAAATGTAGCAACAAGTATTATTACGCTATTCATATATTTATCTACGAATGCTAGAATAAGTGCCATGATTAGGCAAAAATATACTCCTTTGACTAAATTTATTCCTTGATAAAACTCCGGCGGCTCTTTCATTGTTTTTCCTCGTTATCAGAAATCAAAGAACTGATTGTATTATGTGATATTATTGGAGATAAATCAAGGCATTGAAAAAGATGATTTTTGGAGTTTAAATAATTATGAATATGAAAGATTTTAAGATATTAACAAAAAACAGAATTCACCCGGTTAAATCCGCCAAAGTCGGTGTTCTGCCAAAGGCAGAACAATTTAACTGGGTAAATCAGCTCCCAAAAACAACTGGAGTTTATTTGTTTTATGAAAACCCTTCGGAGAGTCATTCGACCCTGAGGGTCTCAGACCCGATGGGCTCAAGGCAAGAAAAAATTATTTACATAGGCAAGGCAATAAATATAAAAAACAGGGTAAAAAACCATTTCCAACAGCCTAATTATAAGGACAACTTGTTTATAAATAAAATTACCAAAATTAGTTTTTTTGAAACCGGTTCAGAAATTGAAGCATTAATCTTGGAAGCCGGTTTAATCAAAAAATATCAGCCAAAATTTAATGTGATATGGAAAGACGACAAGAACTATTTTTATGTTGCAATAGCTAATGAGCAAAGACCAATAATTTATATAACGCATCAACCAAAGAAAGAAGAATCAGGCATAAAGCATAAGGTATCGGATATACAAAATACTCAATACATAGGGCCATTCGTGGAAGGAACAGCGCTTAAAAAAACTTTGAGGTTTTTAAGGAGGGCTTTCCCCTACTACACCGCAAGAAAGCATCCTAAAAATAATTGCGCTTATTGCCATTTAGGCCTTTGCCCTGGGCCTAATCCTGATTTGGATGAATACAAAAAAAATATTAAAAAATTGGTTTTAATTTTGGGAGGAAAGACCACCGCCTATGGCGGGGTCCCGCTAACAGCAGGAGAAACTGTTTTAAATTCTCTTAAAAAAGAGATGAAGCAGTTGTCTTTTAAAAAAGAATTTGAAAAAGCGGCAAAAATAAGAGACAAAATTTCTAACCTGCAGCAAGTGATAAGCCACACAAGGGTTATTGAATCTGAAAAAATCAATCCGCCGGCCGGCGGAGGCAATTGGAATAAAACAGAAAAAATTTTAAATGGGATTGTGGGAATTAAAAATATATCAAGAATTGAGGCCTATGATATTTCTAATATTCAGGGAAAACAGGCAACAGGCGTTATGATTGTTTTCATTAAAGGAAATCCGGGTAAAAGTTTGTATCGCAAGTTTAAAATTAAAATCGCGCCAAAGCCGAATGACATAGCGATGCTAAAAGAAACATTAGAAAGAAGATTTGGGCATCCTGAATGGAAACTGCCGGAATTAATTTTAATTGACGGCGGAATCGCTCAACTAAATATTGGCATAAAAGTAAAAAACCAGAAAACTGAAACAAAAAAAATCAAGGTGATATCAATTGCCAAAAAATACAAAGAACTTTTTATTGAAGGAAGGCAAAAACCAATATTGTTAAAAACACTGCCGCAAGAAATTTTCAATTTAATTATAAACCTTGACGACGAAGCTCACAGATTTGCCATTTCGTACCATAGGTTTCTTCGGAGCAAGAAAACTATGGGACGAAATACATAGGAGGGGTCGGGAGGATTGGGTATCCTCCCGTGTAGAAAATTATTCAAATGACCCAAAGGGTGCCCCGGTTTTGAAAGAGCGAGCCGTGGTTAAACGGCGAGCGACATTGCTTACCACAAAAAACTGCGTAAAAAATATTTATTGAAGCAGAGAAACCCCATCACCAATTTCAGCTATGTTCTCAAAAACATATTTACATTAGGCGAAGCGCCTTCGGCTGTCATTATTCACATAATTTTATTTTAGTAAAAATTGGTGAGGGGTTATTTGACTTTTTATAAACCGAAAAAGAAAGTCAAATAAAAAAGCCCAGCGAAGTATTTTTACTAAGCTGGGCGGAGGTAAAACAGACGGGATCGCGTCCATAACAGGACACCTGTCCCAACGTCTCACCAAAATCTTGAAAGAACTGATAATAAAGGGTGGCGGACAATCGAATCATCGCTCGTATTTGAGCATCGTTTGTATCGTCCGCCACTTTATAAAGTGAGGGCACACAGCGATCCGCGTTCTATCAAAGAACACTTGCTCTCTCGTACCCTCTCCCAGAGCTTCTTTATTGAAAGAAAATCTGGGAAAAGGGCCCAGTTTTTGACATTGCTGTCAAAAACTGGGCATGGAGCGAGACATCGATTGTTTCGTGCTATTAAGCACAATCCGAAGTGAGTCTCACTTAAAAGAACTGTTTACGCCACTGCCGAATCACACTCCGGAGAAGCATCCCCGCCCTCTGCTTGAGAGGGAGGGTTTTTTTCTTCCGGTTGCATCGGCAACAGCTCGCGCTCACGGCATTGTTGCAGAAGCTCGAGCTTCGTCCACACTGTGAACAGCTGCTCGACAAACTTGGTCAACGTGCGCCACATTGCCATCTTATGGATATGGCCGTTGGTGTAGCGCTTCTTGCCGTTCTCCTCAATGACATCGGGGTGGACCTGTCGCAACTTGAGCTTGTACTCAAGCAACTTCTTGCCCCACTCCGATTCTGGCCGGCGGTTGAACTGTTCGCCCAAAAGATACAGCGCTTGCCGCACATCCGGGTTCCAGTTGGAAACCATTCCAACCCGGCGCCGCGGAAACTGGCGGTTCTTCGGAACCGGCTCGCCGTTCTTGTCAACGGTCAAAACATGGACTCCGCAGAACTTTTTGAGTTTTGCCATTCCGCTTTTCAGCGCACGACGGCGGAGAACGTGACGTTGCTTGTGAAAGGCAATTGCCTGGTCAAGCAACACCGCTTCTTCTTCTTTGCCGTTGGCGCGCTTCCATGTGCGCACCATTTGCAAAACCTGAAAAGGAGTGGTGGCCTTGGTAATGCGATCGGCCACCTTGGCGCGATCCTCGGCCAGCTTGCCATTGCGCTCGGCATCCTCTGCTTGCGCTTTTAAAACGGCCATCGAGCCGGCCTTGGGTTCCACCCAGAAACGGCGGATGTCGCTAATAGACGCGATCATCGGCGCAGCCAGACGCGGTCCGCATCCAATGATGGGAGCGAAAATCGCTTCCCAAATGGGCGCTTCGCGCACAGCTTTTTCCAACTCCTTCTGACGTCGCTTTTCATCTGCCTCCATGCTCTGAAAAATCGTGTCGTTGGCCAATTCATTTTGGACCAACGCTTCAATATCGCCCTCCGGGTAGCGGCCTTCCTCGGTGAGGAAGATCCTCCCGATGAACGACTGCTCAATCCGCTGGCCGCACGCGATGCGGGCCTTCATGGCGTCCATGCGCAACTTTAGGGCGGTCTTGATGCGAATCGCATCACGGTCGCGCAAGCGCATGAAGTAGAAGAGCTCTGGCTGCTCCAAAAAGAGCACCGCCAAAGTGGCGTGGTCGTCATCCTTTTCAACATCGCCGCGCTTCTCCTTGAGAACAAACGGGGGAAGGCGAAAAACCTTCGCCCCGATTTCTTCGCCACGGCGCGAAAGCGCCGAGGAAAACCGGTCGCCCGAACCGCCAAGCACCATTCCAACATTGTCGCCGGCTTTGAGACCGTCGAACTGTGTTGGAACATGGGTGAGAATGTACTGAGCAGGCAGGCCCTTTGCGTCAACGCTTTTACGCAAATGCCCTAATTTTGCCTCGCTGACATCCTCGTCTTGCTTGACGCGCCGCCACTTGCAGTGGCGGAGAAAATAGGAATTGATGTCCTCGTCGGCCGCCGCTTTACGCCAGTCGATGGGAAACCTTCCCATAAGCCAGTCCATCTCTGCCGTGTCGTTCTCCAGCTCTTGGCTGGTGAGGTTTCCCGCCTGGTCAAGTATTGCTACTTGAGTCGGGCGAGCTTCGTTTTCGGCCGTCTTCTTTCGACGGTGCCGAATACCAATGGCGCGGCTCATCACGAATCTCCTTTCGTTGCGTCCCGAACCTACTCAAGGCAGGCGAGGGACAAGGTAATGGAGAGAAACAACTCACGAAACACAAATTTGAAAAGAACAAGTGAGGATGCATTGTTTGTTACGTTCTTAAAAGAACATTCCTGTTCTCGCACCCTCTCCGGAAATCCTCTGCTGGCAGAGAATCTTCGGAAAAGGGCCCAGTTCTTGGTATTGCTACCGAGAACTGGGCATGGAGCGAGACAAGGCACTTCTCGTGCTTTACAGCACAGCCCGACTTTCGTCTCGCTAAATTTGAAAAAGAACAATAAGAAAGTGTGGCGGACATTCGCCTTTTCGCTCATATTCGAGCTCAACGAGAATCGTCCGCCACGGTGAATCGGACAAAAGAACCATCGTTTTTAAAACATCCTTGTCATCGTCCGATACTTTTACATTATATTATAATAGATAAAACTTGTCAACCCCGTTTAGAAGTAAGCGTCTGCCGATGCATTTTTGCATCGGACTTCTAACGGTGTCAATAGTTACATTGTATACTTCCCCTATTGTGTTTGATTTTCAAATCTGTTATTATGAAAAACATCATGAGAAAGGTTCTCTCGCAGATTACATCTGCCATTTTAGGAATTTGGCTGGCGGCGCTATTTGTTTCAGGAGTTAAAATCAATTTATTTGCCGGCTCAAACTTTTTTGGAATTCCCCTGACTTTGCAGTGGCAAATTATTTTGATTTTAGGAATTGCCTTGGGCTTGCTTAATTTTTTTGTAAAACCTATTATAAATGCCGTTACTCTGCCATTGCGGATAATTACTCTTGGACTTTTTAATATAGCGATAAATATGGCAATAATATGGATTTTAGATTTTATCTTTCAAGAAATAACTATACCTTGGCTTTGGCCTCTTTTGTGGACAACTATTATTATTTGGTTTTTAAACATTATCGTTCCAAAACTTATTATTAAGGAAGAAGATTAACGATGAACCCTTCATCCAAAAGTTGGTGGGGGTATAAAAATATTAGAATAATTCCAGCGAATTAAAATTTATAAAAAATCATAAATTCGTATGGGTGAAGGGTGAATCAAATTTTGTTTTATGCTCAAATAGCGGTTTCTGTGGTTTTAATTATCCTAATAGCTTTCCAGCAAAGAGGCGCCGCCTTAGGGTCTGCTTTTGGCGGCGGCGGAGAATTTTATTCTTCAAGGCGAGGGTTTCAAAAAAAAATCTATTATGTAACAATAGTTGCGTCTTTACTGTTTATTATTTTGGGCATTTTAAATCTTGTTATTATATAAAATATGCCGAAATTTCCCAAGTTTTCCCAATGGAAGCAAATATTTAAGGTACTTAAAAAAGGAGAGAAAATAACACTTTTATTTCTTTTTGTTTTGGCTTTTGGGTCTCTAATTTTTCTTGCAACTGATTTTTATATTAAAAATACAAAAGTCGTGCCAGCTACAGGAGGTTCCTATATAGAGGGAGCCGTGGGACAGCCAAGATTTATAAATCCTATTTATGGTGAAACCAACGATATTGACCGCACGTTAATTGACCTTGTTTTTTCGGGACTGATGTCTTATGACAAAGACGGCAAAATTGTAAAAGATTTAGCTGATGACTATAAAATTTCCAGCGACGGCAAGACTTATGATTTTACGTTAAAAGACAATACTTTTTGGCAAGACGGAAAACCGCTTACGGCAGACGATGTAATTTTTACCATAAAAACAATACAAAATTCAGATTACAAAAGCCCTTTGCGGGCAAACTGGATAGATGTTAATATGGAAAAAACATCTGATAAATCTCTTACTTTCAGATTAAAAAGCCCATATAATTCTTTTTTGGAGAATTCTGCCGTAAAAATAATGCCAAAACACATATGGGAAAATATTCTGCCTGAAAGCTTCGCCCTTTCTTCGTATAACTTGCAGCCAATTGGGTCCGGCCCCTATAGCTTTAAAAATTTAAAACAAACAGAAACCGGTTTTATAAAAAATATTGACCTGGCGGCCAACCGCAAATATTACAACAAAACCCCTTTTATATCCGGTATTTCTTTCCAGTTTTTTGAAAAGAAAGAAGATTTGATAAAAGCTGCCAATTCAAAAGAAATCGACGGTTTTTCTTTATCCGCCTTAGATAATAGCGAAGTTAAAGATGAAAAATTCTCCGTTTACTATTTATCTTTGCCAAGATATTTTGCCGTATTTTTTAATACCCAAAAAACAAAACTGTTTTCAGACATTAATTTAAGAAAAGCCCTGAATTATGCCATAGATAAAAATAAAATTATCAGCGAAATAACATCCGCCGCAAAAGACAAAGCTTTAATTGTTGATTCTCCGATATTGCCCGAATATTTTGGCTACCAAGAACCAAAAATAACTTACGAATTCAGCGAACAAACCGCCAATAATCTTTTAGACAAAACCGGCTTTAAAAATAATAGTTATGGCCAAAGAGAGAAAACATTAGACAAAAAACCCGCTTTCCAATTTAAAAATTATCTTTCTATGAAATCCAAAGGAAAAGATGTCACAGAACTCCAGGCCTGCTTAGCCAGATTGCCAAATGATAATTTTTCAAGTTTTTTGCAAGGTGAAACCAACGGAACATACGGAAAAGGAACCGAAAATGCAATAACCGAATTTCAAAAAAAATATCTGCCAGATGAAAATCCGACGGGAGAAGTGGGCAAAATGACCAGAACAAAATTAAACGAACTCTGCATAACGCCTCAAGAAACCTCCCAGCTTTTGCAATTTGCCATAATTACAATAAACCAGCCGCAACTTGTAGAAGTGGCTAACCTTATAAAAGATTATTGGCAAAAAGTCGGAGTTACGGTTAATGTTACAGCTGTAGAAATTTCAGAACTCAAGTCCATTATAAAAGAAAGAAACTACGATGCCTTTTTATATGGAGAAGCGCTGGGAACAGAGCCTGACCTTTATCCTTTTTGGCATTCTTCGCAAAAAAATGACCCCGGTCTTAACTTATCGGAATACGAAAATAAAGATATTGATATTTTACTAAAAGAAGCCAGAGAAAGCTTAGACAATGGCGAAAAGCAGGCAAAATATGAAAAACTGCAAGATATTATAATAGAAGACGCCCCTGCTTTGTTTTTGTATAATCCGGATTATATCTATTGGATTTCTGCAAAAATAAATGGATTCCAAACAACTAAAATAGCCGATCCTGCAAAAAGATTTTCCAATGTCGCAAATTGGTATATCAAAACCCGCAGGGTTTGGAAATAACAATTTGCACAAAGGGGGTCGGGGAAATTGGGTATTTCCCCGTGTAGAAAATTATTCAAAAACGAGGTTTTTGAAAGAGCGAGCTTGCGAGCGATGAATTGGTATATCAAAACCAAAAGAGTGTGGAAGTAATTTAAAATAGGTTTTGTCGCGGTGATGAAACTGGCAAACATAGGAGTTCATCCCCCGCCTTTTATAAAACATAATTTTAAAAACAATAAAAATTAAATAGCTGGGGTGGCGGAACTGGCAGACGCACTGGCTTCAGGAGCCAGCGATAGCAATATCATAGGAGTTCGAATCTCCTTCCCAGCACATTTTGCTAAAGGTGGGGGACAAGGAAGCGTATGCCGAAAGGCTTGTGGGTTCAACTCCACCAACGGCACAAAAACAATATGGAAAAAATCAAAATTGCTTTTTTTGAAACAGAGTCATGGGAAAAAGATTATTTAGAATCCAAACTGAATGGTTTTGATTTGGTGTTTTTTGAAGAAAAAATCAACCCGGATAATTTAGAAAAAATATCAGATGTTAATGTTTTGTCTCCCTTTTTATATTCCACTATTGATAAAAAAATTATTGATTCTTTAAAATATTTAAAATATATAGCAACGCGCTCGACTGGCTTTGACCATATTGATTTGGAAGTTTGCAGGAAAAATAATATTTTAGTTTCTAATGTGCCGACTTACGGCGTAAATACCGTAGCTGAATATACCTTCGCTTTAATTTTAACTTTATCAAGAAAAATTTACCATTCTCTTCAAAAAACAAAAATAGGAGATTTTTCTTTGGATGGATTAATGGGTTTTGATTTAAATGGAAAAACTTTAGGCGTAGTGGGAACCGGAAACATAGGAAGCCGCGTAATAAGAATTGCCAAAGGATTTGGAATGCAAGTTTTGGCTTATGATATTAAAAAAGACCAAAAATTAGCCCAAAAAATGGGCTTTAAATACGTGACAATGGACAGTTTATTTAAAAATTCAGATATTATAACTCTTCATCTTCCATATAATAAATTAACCCATCATTTAATAAATGAAAAAACTCTAAAATTATTTAAAAAGGGGTGTTATTTGATAAACACATCCAGGGGCGGAATCTGCGACACCAATGCCTTGCTGCAGGGCTTAAAAGATGAAATTTTTGCCGGACTGGGATTGGATGTTTTAGAAGAAGAACATTCCATAAGAGAAGAAAGGGAGCTTTTGAGTTCTGACTTTAAAAAAAACTATGACTTAAAAATAATTCTCCAGAATAATATTTTAATCAATCAGCCAAATGTTATTATTACTCCGCACAACGCTTTTAACAGCAAAGAGGCGCTAATAAGAATTTTGGACACAACAATTAAAAACATAAAATCTTTCTCAAAAAATAAATTAATTAATTCGGTAAAAAATAATGACACAGTATAAAGATAATAAAATGGATGGCAACTTAAGAATCATTCCTCTTGGAGGATGCGAAGAAGTCGGAAGAAATATGACTGTTTTTGAATATGGTCAGGATATTGTAATTTTAGACATGGGTTTGCAATTTCCCGAAGAAGATATGCCAGGCATTGATTATGTAATTCCCAACACAGAATATTTAAAAGGCAAAGAAAAAAATATCAGAGCTGTTGTTTTTTCTCATGGACATTTAGACCATATCGGAGCGGCTCCCATATTATTAAAAAAACTCGGCAATCCTCCAATCATAGGAAGACCGTTAACAATAGAAATGGTAAAACACAGGCAAGAAGATTTTGAAAGAAACAGTTCAAAAAAACTGAAAACTACTTATATAAAAGATTTGCAACAAAAAATAAATATAGGGAGTTTTACTTTGAGTTTTTTCCAGATTGACCACACAATTATGGATGCCGTGGGAGTAATACTGCAAACCCCTGTTGCCACAGCAATACATCCCGGAGATTGGAGTATTGAAAAAAACCCTGTCAACAGGGAAGCTATAAAATATTCTCACTTGGCAGAATTAAAAAGACCGACTATTTTAATGTTGGAATCTTTGGGCTCTACTAATTTCAAGAAACCGGTAACCGAAGAAGAAATGTTAAATAACCTATATAAGCTGATGAGCCAAGCTCCAGGCAGAACAATTATTGCCACTTTTTCTTCCCAAATACAAAGAATAAAACAAATATTGGAATTTGCGGCAAAAACAGGCAGAAAAGTCGTATTAGACGGTTTTTCAATGAAATTAAACATTGAAATTGCCACAAAATTAGGCTATGTGAAAATACCAAAAGGAGTTATAATTGCAATAGACAAGGCGCGCGATTATTCGGATAATAAAGTTATCATAGTTTGCACCGGAGCCCAAGGGGAAGAAATGGCCGCGCTCTCAAGAATTGTTGCCGGAAATCATAAATTCATAAAACTAAAAAAAGAAGATACTGTAATATTCTCTTCTTCCGTAATTCCCGGAAACGAAAGAACTGTTCAAAGATTAAAAGATAATCTTTATAGATTATCAGATAATGTATACCATTCGGATATTATTGACGTTCATATTTCCGGGCATAGCAATATAGAAGGCATAAAACAGATGATTGGCGACATAAAAGCTGATTATTTTGTCCCAGTTTATGGAAACCACTATTTTTTGAAAGAGTCTGCTAAAATTGCTTATGATTTAGGATATTCAAAAGATAAAGTTTTTGTGCCAGACAACGGATCTATTATAAAATTTACCGGCATGGGCGCAGAAATATTAAAAGAAAAAGCTCCTTCAAATTATGTTTTTGTTGACGGACTTGGCGTGGGAGATATTGGAGAAATAGTTTTAAGAGACCGGCAAATGCTGGCCGAAGATGGAATGTTTGTAATAGTTGCCGTAATAGACAGGCAAACGGGCAAAGTAAAAGGATCGCCTGATATTATTTCACGCGGATTTGTTTATTTAAGAGAGTCAAAAGATTTATTGGCTCAAACCCGAAGAAAAGTAATTGAAATTGTAAACAAAACAGCTGGCCACGGAGGAGCGGTAAATTGGATTTATGTTAAAGATGAATTAAGAAATAAAATTGGCGACTTTTTACATACTAAAACAGAAAGAAGGCCAATGGTATTGCCGGTTGTAATAGAAGTATAAAGTCATATAACACATAGCATAGAACACATAACAAAATTCGAATTATCGTTTTTTGTTTCATGTTCTATGTTTCATGTTCCATGAGAGTTGTATCTGGCATTCAGCCAAGCGGCCAAATTCATATTGGCAACTATTTAGGAGCAATAAAACAATGGATATCGCTTCAGGAAAAAAACGAGTGCGTGTTTTTTGTTGCTGATTTGCATTCTTTGACTGTTCCCTACGAACCAAAAGAACTGCAAAATAAAATCATAGAAAAAGTTATTGCCTACATTGCGGCAGGATTGGACCCGGAAAAATCCATTATTTTTGTGCAATCACAAGTAAAAGAACATACCGAACTTTGCTGGATGTTAAATACAGTTTGCCCAATTGGAGAATTGGAAAGAATGACGCAATTTAAAGAAAAATCCAAAAAGTTTAAAAATAACATTAATGCCGGATTATTTAACTATCCAGTTTTGATGGCCGCCGACATCCTTTTATACAAAGCCCATGCCGTGCCAGTCGGCAAAGACCAGGAACAGCATGTGGAACTTGTGAGATCAATTGCTAAAAAATTTAACCAAAAATTTGGCGAAACTTTTCCGGAGCCAAAATCAATGCTTCCAAAAATAGGGGCTAAAATAATGAGTTTGGCTGACCCTAAAAAGAAAATGTCAAAATCAGACGACCCAAAAAGCTATATCTCTCTATTTGACGAACCAGAAGATATACAAAAAAAAATAATGTCCTCGCAAACAGATTCCGGCAAAGATGTAATTTACAACATTACAAAAAAACCGGGGATTTCCAATCTCATTGTAATTTACGGTTTACTGGCAGATAAAACAACAGAAGAAATTGAAAAACAATTCAAAGGCAAAAATTACAGTGAATTTAAAAAATCTTTGTCAAAAACTGTCATAGAATATTTAGAACCTTTTCGCAGAAAACAAAAAGAACTTTTATTGCGGGATGTTTATGTAAAAGAGATTTTAAATAAGGGAAAACTAAGGGCGGAAAACATCGCCCAAACAACGATTCAAGAAGCCCGTAAAAAAATGGGTCTTGAATAAGTATTGCCTGTTTTCTTAAAATTTGACATGGTTTTTTAATAAAGTAGAATAAGGGGTATATGATTAATAAAGAAAAAACAGTCAGTAAAAAAGACATTCGGGAATTATTGAATATTCAAACAACTGTGATTTTGGATGCTGTTGATATAAAGCTAATTAATCTAAAAACTAAAATAGACAAAAAGTTAGAGGAACTTGATTTAAAATTCAGCCAAAAAATAGATAAGCTAACCACCACTCTTGATAAATTTTTAAAAAGAATGACTGATATTGAAGATGAATTTACAATGATGAAAAATGACCTTAACAGAGTTAAAAAAAGTTATTAAGGAAAAATTGGGAGTAGAATTATAAATTAACCAGAAAGATAAAAAAACAGCTCACAAGCTGTTTTTTGTTATATTGATAATCAGATAATGACTTAAAAATTATTTGGCTTCAACAAGAGCTCGAAGCTCTTTTTGTTTTTCTTCCAATAAGTCTTTTGTATCTGCCTCAATTGTTATCCTTAATAATGGCTCTGTTTCTGAAGATCTTGCATTAAACCACCAATTATTGTGCTCAACTGTTATGCCGTCCAGATAATCTTGCTTGGCGTCTTTATATTTTTCTTTTATTTTTTCTATTATTTCTTCTCTATTCATAATTTCAAAATTGATTTCGGAAGACTTGGCATAAGGAGACAGTTCTTGAACTATTTCTGAAACTTTTTTATGGTCTCTTGAAATTATCTGCAATAAAATCAGAAAAGCCAATACTCCGGAATCTAAATAATAATTATCGCGAAAACAGTAATGTCCCGATAATTCTCCGCCCATAACTCCGTTATTTTTTAACAACCCTTCTCTGACATTAACAAAGCCGACTTTAGTTTTAACGGGTACGCCTCTCCACTTTTTAATAAACTCCGGCACGGCTTTTGAACAAATTGCATTATAAGCTATGGCAGAACCTGGATTTTTTTGCAAAAAATATTTAGCCAATAGCAAAAGAGTGACATCGGCGCGAACCAACCACCCATTTTCATCCACTAAAAAAATTCTATCCGCATCTCCGTCAAAAATAAATCCAAAATCCGCACTCTCCTTTTCTATTTCTGCTTTAATTTGGTCTGTTGACCCGGGCAACAAAGGATTTGGGCTGTGATTTGGAAAATCGCCATCTGGTTCATAATTTAAAAGGAATATTTTAACAGGCAACTTATCGCCGATTTTTGCGACAGCCAGCCCGCCAACACCGTTAGAAGCATCTATGGCTATCTTAAAATGTTTTATTTCATTTAAATTAGCAAAAGAAAGAATATGCTTTTCATAGTCCTGCCATATGTCTTTTCGCGCTATGGAGCCCTTGGCAATATTATCGTTAAAATTTCCGTCTTGGATCGCAGAAAGCAAGTCTTTTCCTCTGATTATCTCCATATCATTGCCATTTTTTTTAAGCATTTTAAAACCGTTGTATTCTTTTGGATTATGGCTGGCCGTTATCATAATGCCCGCATTAAATCCACTGCTTCCTAAGCCAAAATAAAGGCATTCTGTGGGGACTTGACCTAAGTTATAAACATTAGCGCCCTCTGTTGTAATGCCTTTTACAAGACTATCAAACAACGCCGGTGAAGAAATACGGGCATCTTGCCCTATAATTACCGACTTGGCTCCTGTATATTTAACAAAACTTCTGCCTATTTTATAAGCAGTCTCTTCATTTAACTGGTTAGGATAAATCCCTCTTATATCGTAGGATTTAAAAATTGTTGGATCAATCATATATCTATTGCAATTTATTTAAAATCATTATAGCATTATAACATAATTAGCGACAAATAATATCATGAAACCATACGAATTAACCTATATAATATCTTCGGAGATAACAGCCAGAGAAGCCGAAGAAAAAGCAAAGAGCATTGAATCGCTTATTCAAGATAAAAATGGAATAGTTTTGAGGTCTGAGAAACCGTCTGCCAGGACTTTAGCCTATAATATAAAAAAACAATCTTCTGGATTTTTTGGTGTTTTAGAATTTCAATTAGAACCGGAATATCTTGGAGAGTTAAATGAAAAAATCCAGAAAGACAATAAAATTATCCGCCATATGGTTTTGATAAATAATCCTGCGAAAATACAAAAAGAAAGAAGAATAAAAAAGAAACCGCTAATATCAAATGAAGCAGGCGGCATTATCGGAACAATAGAAAAAGATTTGTCTCCGAAGACGGTAAAAAAGACAAATAAAAAGGTCGAGTTAGAAGAGATTGAAAAGGAATTAGACGAAATTCTAAGCGAATAAAAAATACGTATGAATTTGAATAAAGCGTTTATTTTAGGAAATGTTACTCGCGACCCCGAAGTTCGCGCATTGCCTTCTGGGCAATCTGTGACTAACTTTGGAGTAGCCACAAACAGATTTTATACCGACGCTTCAGGCCAAAAGAAACAAGAAGCAGAATTTCATAATGTTGTTTGTTTTGGAAAATTAGCCGATATAAGTTCAAGATATTTAAATAAAGGGTCATTAGTTTTAATAGAAGGCAGAATAAAAACACGGTCTTGGCAAAATGCCCAGGGATTAAAGCAATATAAAACAGAAATAGTTGCCGATGGACTTCAATTAGCGCCGAGATCAATGGGAGGAGCCATGGCAAGGCCACAAGATCAAGGGCAAAATAATTCACCAGCTGGCGGAGATATACCAATAATTGAAGAAAACTATACTCCGATCCCATCTAATGACAATGCAGAAGAGCCAAAAAGTTCTTCTCAAGGGGATAATTCTGATGAAATCGACGTAAAAGATATTCCGTTCTAAGCGCGGAAATAAGGATATTTTTCAATTCGGGCTCGGGTCGCGAGAACTTCCCGCTGTGCGGGAGCTCCCGACCTAGGCCGTGGGTTTGCCTGCCTGCAGGCAGGGCAGGTGTTGAAAAATATCCTTATTTCCGCATAAAATTAAAATATGTTTTGCTATTTTTGCCAAAAAAATATTGACGAGGTAGATTACAAAAACACAGAATTACTGTCGCGTTTTGTATCTAGTTTTTATAAAATAAAGCCAAGAAAAAAGACCGGTCTCTGCATGCATCACCAAAAAAAAGTAGCTACTGCAATCAAAAGAGCCCGCCAAATAGGAATTTTACCCTACGCTCCCAAATAAAAAAACAGTCCTAAGTTAAAGGGCTGTTTTTTGTTTCAAATTATTTCTGCTCCATTGCCAACTTTCTTATTTGTTTTGCCACTTCCGGATTTTCTTTTAAAAATAACTTTACGGCTTCTGTGCCTTGTCCTATCTTCTGACCATCAAAACTGAAAAAGCTTCCTGATTGTTTTATTGCGCCGCATTGCAATCCTGCGCGAAAGATATCTCCTGTTTTGGAAATTCCTTCGTTATAATAAATATCAAATTCGGCAGCGCGAAACGGAGCGGCCACTTTATTCTTTACGATCTTGGCTTTCACGCGATTGCCTATAATCTCATCCCCCGATTTTATTTGGGCTGTTCTGGTTAAATTAATTCTTACAGAAGCATAAAATTTTAAAGCTAATCCGCCGGGAGTGGTTTCGGGATTTCCAAACACCATTCCAATTTTCATTCTGGTTTGATTCAAAAATATAACCATCGTATTTGTTTTTGATACTATACTGGAAAGCTTGCGGCATGCTTGCGACATCAAGCGAGCCTGAAGCCCCATATGCTGGTCTCCAATTTCTCCTTCTATTTCAACTCTTGGAGTTAAAGCGGCCACGGAGTCTATGACAATAACATCAACTTTTTCTGATTTAACCAATGTTTCAACAATTTGCAATGCTTGTTCGCCGGAATCCGGCTGGGAAATTAAAAGGTCGTCAATATTAACCCCGATTCTTCTTGCATAATCCGGGTCCATAGCATGCTCTGCGTCAATAAAAGCGCCCACACCCCCTTTTTTCTGGGCTTCGGCCAATACATGCAATGATAATGTGGTTTTACCGGAAGATTCTGTGCCATATATTTCTATTATCCTGCCTCTAGGCATTCCCCCAACTCCCAAGGCCAAATCCATTGCAATAGACCCTGTGGGAATGACATCGACATCAACAGCCGAAACATCGCGAAGATTCATAATGGCTCCCTCTCCAAAACGTTCTTTTATTTCATTGACCACATTTTCTATATCCTTGTTTTGCTTTTCTTTTTCTCCTTCCTCTTTTTTTGTTTTTACCATCATATTATTTTTTTTACCCTGCCTACCGGCAGGCAGGTTTTTAAACTTTTTGCCATTCAGAGCCACCCTTTTCTTCCGACTCATCAAGTCCGCTCGGCTCATTGCCGGGGCCAAATTGAATATCTGCTTTGCTTGCAAAAACATCTCTTGGTTTTGCCCCATCTGCCGGCCCTACAATTCCTTTTTCTTCTAACATATCAATTAATCTGGCCGCTCTTGAATAGCCAATTCTCAACCTCCGCTGCAGAAATGAAGCTGATGCTTTTTTGGTTTCCAAAACTATGCGCTTTACATCTTCAAACAACGGGTCATCGTCTCCGCTAAAATATACTTCTCCCTCTTTGGGCTCTGATTGTTCTAGGCTTTCTTTTAAGCTTTGGGAAATAACAGATTGAGAGTCATCTATTTTTTTACCCTGCTCTGCAACAAAGTCAGCTACCTTTTTAACTTCTTTTTCTGAAATATACGGCCCTTGGATTCTTGTAATTTTAGAAGATTTAGCCGACATAAACAACATATCTCCGGCGCCTAATAGCTTTTCGGCGCCAGCCGTATCCAAAACTGTTCTTGAGTCAACTTGCGAAGCAACCTGAAAGGTAACTCTCGAAGTAATATTGGCCTTAATTAAGCCCGTAATAACTTCTACAGACGGCCTCTGGGTTGCCAGCACCAAATGTATGCCGGTGGCTCTTGCCATCTGGGCCAATCTTACAATTCCAGCTTCCAATTCTCTTCCTTTAGCGGCCATTAAATCTGCCAATTCATCAATAATTAAAACAATATATGGCAACTGCATTTTTGACGCGATAACAGATTTATTCTGGTTGTAAGCTAAAATATTTCTGGTTGGAATTTCAGAAAAAACTTCAAACCTTCTTTCCATTTCTTTTATTAACCACTGCAAAGCGTTCATTGTTTTTGTTGCGTCATAAATCACAGGGCACAATAAATGAGGCATATCATTGTAATTTTGAAACTCCACCCTTTTTGGGTCAACCATAATCATTCTTAAATTATCGGGGGTTGATTTGTATAAAAGACTTAAAATCAAACTGTTCAAAAATATTGTTTTTCCTGTTCCTGTGGAACCTGCAACCAGCATATGGGGCATTTCTGTCAAATCGGCGTAAACCGGAGAACCGGAAACATTTCTTCCCAAAGAAATAAGCAATGGAGTTAAGGCATTTTGGTAATTTTGGTGGGAAATTAAATTTCTCAAAGCGACAGTTGACCTCACTTTATTCGGAACTTCAATGCCTACTAATGATTTGCCCGGTATGGGAGCCTCAATTCTGATTGGGTGGGCAGCCAGCGCCAGAGCCAAATTATTGGATAATGTCGTGATTTTTGATAATTTTACGCCTTCTGCGGGTTTGAATGCATATTGAGTTACCGTAGGCCCCACATTTACTTCTGCCATTTCGACCGGTATTCCAAAATTTTCCAGAGTTTTTTTAATTATCATTGAACTCTCTTTTATGTTTCCCGAAGTTGGAGGAAGCTCATTTTTAGAAAGTAAATCCAATGGAGGCAGTATAAAGTCGCCCTTTGAGACCGCTATTCTTTTTCTTGTGGTTTCTTCGTCTTCTGAAGTTTTAACTAATATGGGCCTTTTTTTAAATAAAGATATTCCGGGCGACAGGGACGGAGATGTTTCAGATTTTTCATCCTCTGTGCCTTTTATTTTAAAAGAAGTCCCTTCTTGCCTACTCATTATTTGCGACATAAAAGACGGCCGCTTTTCTTCTCCGCCAGCCGGCGGATAATTTTCTTTAGGTAATTCATTCCTGATAAACTGTAAAAATATAAAGAAACCTATTAAAATAATAGCCCCAAATATGATATTGGCCGCCAGAAGCCCAAAACCCGAAACAAGTAATTTTGCCATTAAAAACCCTGTCCATCCTCCCTGCATTTTAGTTAAATCTTGGCTGGCTAAAATGCCGGAAATACCCAAAAGAGTAACAGCAATGGCCAAAAACATTGCCAATGTTTTTCCCTTTTTTCTTGACCTTAAAAATATTAATCCTCCCAAAAAGAAAAACAAGGGAAGAGTATAAATAACTTGCCCTATTAAAAATTTTGAAACATTTATAAAAATTTTGCCGGTTGTTCCGGCTTTATCCCAAAAAGAAAGGCTGATAATCATCGCAACCAAAAACATTAAAATCGCTTTAATCCACCTTTTTGTCCAAGAAGATAAAACAGGATTAACCTTCTTCTCTTTTGTTTTAGCTTGCTTGCCGGCAGGCAGGAATTTTTCCTTTTTTGAGTTGTTGTTTTTGGCCATTTTTAAATCTATATTCTGTCATTATATCCGCTTCTTTTTATTTATTCAAGGTACAAAAAACACCCTTTTGAGAGGGTGTTTTCTATTTCTATTTTTTCTTAACAAATCCTGTGCCTACCGGAATAAGTTTTCCGATAATTACGTTTTCTTTGAGACCGCGCAGTTTGTCTTCTTTGCCTTCAAGCGCCGCCTTAATCAAAACTCTGGAAGTTTGCTGGAATGAAGCCGCCGATAAAAATGACTCGGAAGCCAAAGCAACTTCGGAAATTCCCAATAATATCTGCGCTCCGGTTGGAGGTTTTTTGCCGGCTTTCTTTAACCTGTCAACTTCTTCGCCAAATACCCCCCCCTCAATAACCTCGCCTGTTAACCACAAACTATCGCCTTCTTCTCTTATTCTCATTCTGGAAAACATTTTCTGAATAATAACTTCTATGTGTTTGTCGTGAATATCAACGCCTTGAGAAGAATAAATCTTTTGGACTTCTTTTAAAATATATTTTTGAGTTTCTTCCAATCCTGCCGATCTGTACATTTTTTTCAAATCTAAGTTTCCGCCGCAAAGGGCCTGATTTTCTTTAACTTCATCTCCTTCTTTAACCAAAATAGCAATTCTGTTGGGAATTTTGTATTCAATGGCAGGCGGCTTTTTAGCAGATTTTTTAGAAGCAGGCTGAATTGTTATAATTCTTTTTTCTTCGTCAATCTTTAAAACCTTGCCTTCTGCCAATGTCATTACGGCTTCGCCTTTCGGAGCTCTTGATTCAAAAATTTCTTCAATTCTTGGCAAACCCTGCGTAATATCGCCAGCCCCCACAACACCTCCCAAGTGATGAGTTCTTAATGTGAGCTGTGTGCCTGGTTCGCCAATTGCCTGGGCGGCCACAACCCCAACCGCTTCACCCAATTTTACCAAACTGTTTCTGCCTAAATCCCAGCCATAACAATTTTGGCAAATTCCCGATTTATTTTTACAGCTCAAAGGAGAACGCACCTGAACTCTCTCAACTTCGGCCTTGCTAATTTCATAAGCTGTCTTCCAATCAATAAATTCCCCTTTTTTCACAAAAGTATTTTTATCTTTTACTACATCTACCACATCTTCCAAACAATATCTTCCAACTATTTTAAAAACAAAATCTTGCTCTATTGCTTCGGCATCTTTTCTAAAAACAGTAATGCCTATTTTATCGCCACAATCATCTTCGTTCACTATGACATCATGGCTTACATCAATAAGACGCCTTGTTAAGTATCCTGCAGAAGAAGTTCTCAAAGCAGTGTCGGCAGTTCCTTTTCTGGCTCCATGAGTAGAAATAAAATATTCTAAAACATTGAATCCTTCTGCAAAAGATGATTTCACCGGCAACTCAATAATATCACCTGCGGGATTATTCACCAAACCTTTCATGCCGGCCATCTGCACCGGTTGGGCCCAAGTGCCCCTGGCTCCGGCATTAATAATAGACAATACCGGCCCGTCTTCAGGCAAAGTAGTTTTTAATAATGCTTCAAGTTTTGTTTTTACCGATTGCCAAACTAAAATCTTCTGCGAAGTTTTTTCTTCATGCGAAAGCAATCCTTTTTTAAAGTGATTATCAATTTCTTGCACTTCTTTTTCCGCTTCGTGTATTAACTGCTTTTTTTCTTGAGGCACTATCAAGTCATCCATGCCCCAGCTTATTCCAGATAAAGTGCAATGTTCAAATCCAAGCACTTTAATTCTGTCTAAAAATGCCACAGACTCTTCGTTTGGATATTTTTCAATTATTTCTCTTACGAGCCCTTTTAACCCTTTGTTATCTATTAATTTATTTACATACGAATGGGATTTGGGCAAACTGGTATTTAGAATAATTCTGCCGACGCTTGTTTCTATTAATTCCATTTCAGTCGCCTTGGGATTTGGAACCCTTATTTTTTCATTTAATCCCAAAAATCCATATTCGTAAGCTGTGGTTGCCTCAAAACTGCTGGAATACACCTTTAAAGTTTTGGAATCTGCCAGCTTGCCCTGAGCAGTGTCGAAGGGTTCTTTTATCTTTGTTAAAAAATAACATCCCAAAGCAATGTCGCGGAATGGCCCGATTACCGGGAGACCTGTGGCCGGCCTCAAAAGATTTAACGATGAAAGCATAATTTCTCTGGCTTCTTTTTGCGCTTCATCTGAAAGAGGCAAGTAAACTGCCATCTGGTCGCCGTCGAAGTCGGCATTAAATGCTTCGCAAACAAATGGATGAAGCTTTATTGTTTCGCCTTCGGTTAGAACCGGCTGAAATGCCTGAATGCCAAGCCTATGAAGAGTTGGCGCTCTGTTTAATAAAACTAATTTGCTTTTTACTATTTCTTCCAATATAGCCCAGACTTCCGGGATTTTTTCTTCAATTAATCTGGCGGCTCCCCTGATATTATAGGCCAATTCTTTATCTAAAATTCTTTTAATTACAAAAGGTTTAAAAATTTCCAGGGCTAACATTTTCGGCAAACCGCACTGGGCAAAATGAAGTTCAGGACCCACTGCGATAACTGACCTGCCGGAATAGTCAACACGCTTGCCCAAAAGATTTTGTCGGAATCTTCCCTGTTTTCCCGCTAAGATTGCGGCTAAAGATTTTAATAACCTCTTTCCTCCGGTTGTAGCGGTAGTTGTCACCCCTTTTCTCATTTCATTGTCAATTAAGGCATCGACCGCCTCCTGTAGCATTCTTTTTTCATTTCTCACAATAACCGACGGCGCTGAAATTTCCAAAAGATATTTTAATCTGTTGTTTCTATTTATAACTCTTCTGTAAAGATCATTTAAATCAGAGGAGGCATATCTTCCGCCGTCCAATTGAACCATTGGCCGCAAATCCGGCGGCAACACCGGCAATACATCTATAAACATCCATTCTGGCCTGATATTGGCCTCCAGCATTCCTTGGAAAACTTTTAATCTTCTTAAAACTTTCTTTTTCAAAGCTGGCGGAGTTTCTTCGCTTTCTTTTATTAGTTCTCCGATTGTCTTTTTTAAATCAACTTTAGAAAAAAGACTCCTGACCGCTTCGGCTCCAGTCCCCGCTTCAAATACTTCTCCGTATTTTAAGGATAAATTATGATAAGAAACTTCAGACAAAATAGAAAGAATCTTAATTCCCAAAACCTCTTCTTTGGCTTTTTCTCTGGCTTGTTTCAGCTCTTGTTTGGCTGAATCGTTTTTTTCTCTTTTAACTTTTGTTTTATATTCTTGTTCAATGGCATCTAAGATTCTTGATCTTGCCTCGTCATCAATTTTAGTAACAATATACGAAGAAAAATAAATAACTTTTTCCAATTGCTGTGAAGATTTATCTAAAACTAAACCCATTCTTGATGGAACTCCTCTTAAAAACCAGATATGAGAAACCGGAGTGGCCAACTTAATATGGCCCATTCTTTCTCTCCTCACTGAAGACTTTGTAACTTCCACTCCGCACCTGTCGCAAACTACGCCTTTGTATCTTATCCTTTTATATTTTCCGCAAGCGCATTCATAATCTTTTTCAGGTCCGAAAATTCTTTCATCAAAAAATCCGTCCTTTTCCGGTTTTTGAGTTCTGTAGTTTATTGTCTCCGGTTTTGTTACCTCGCCGTGAGACCACGATAAAATTTCCTCGGGAGAGGCCAATTTTATTCTTATCGATTCTAAATCTACTACTCGCATGAATTTATGAGTTTGGCGAATAAATTCACCCTGAGCCCAAGCGGGCGAAGGATACGCTTATTCTAAATTTTTAATTTTAATTATTATTTGCTTTATAAAATTAACTGATAAGCAAAAGCGCCGCCAAAGGTAACCACTGCCGTTAAAATAATAATTGCAATACCCGTTAACGATGAAATCTCTTTTTGTTTTTGCATAATTTTTTTATTAATAATATTTTACCTGGCGAAAAAGTTTACTTATTTTTTTCTTCTCTTATTTTTTCTTTTACTTCAACCGCCATTCCCAAAGATTTTAATTCGGCCACCAATAAATTAAACGAGGCCGGAATATTCGGGTTTCTTATAGGTTCTCCTTTTAATATGGCTTCGTAGGTCGCGGCTCTGCCCATAACATCGTCTGATTTAATGGTTAACATTTCTTGCAAAGTATGGGCCACACCGTATCCCTCCAATGCCCAAACTTCCATTTCTCCAAATCTCTGGCCTCCAAACTGGGCTTTTCCGCCAAGCGGCTGTTGGGTGATTAAAGAGTATGGACCGATAGACCTGGCATGAACCTTGTCGTCAACCATGTGAATCAACTTCATTATATACATATAGCCAACAGTAATTTGCCCCGGAAAAGGAAGTCCTGTTTTGCCATCGTACAAAGTTGTCTGGCCCGATTCGGGAAGTCCGGCCTCTTTTAGCTCTCTTTTAATGTCTTCTTTGTCAGCTCCCAATAATGCGGGAGAAATTGCTATGTAATTTAATTTCTTGGCAGCCCAGCCAAGATGCGTTTCCAGTATCTGGCCGATATTCATTCTTGATGGAACGGACAAAGGAGACAGCACCAAATCAATCGGAGTGCCATCGGCCAAATATGGCATTTCTTCTTGCGCCAATATTTTTGAAACAACGCCTTTGTTTCCATGACGGCCAACCAGCTTATCTCCGACTTTTACTTTTCTTGTTTCGGCAATTTCAACCTGAATTTTTTTTATAACTCCCGGTTCTAATTTATGGCCGAGTTCCCTTGAAAATATTTTAACATTAATCACTTTTCCTTTTTTACCATGTTCCATCCTCAAAGAACTGTCTTTGACATCTTTGACTTTTTCTCCGAAAATTGCCCTTAATAATCTTTCTTCCGGAGTTAATTCCGCCTCTCCTTTTGGAGAAATTTTTCCAACCAAAATATCATTAGGGCCCACTTCGGCTCCAACCCTGACTATTCCCTCTTCGTCTAAATCTTTTAACTTTTCTTCGCCAACATTAGGTATATCAGAAGTTGTGACTTCCGGCCCCAGCTTTGTTTCTCTTACATCGCAGGTAAAATCTTCTATATGAATTGACGTGAAATCATCATTTCTCACTAATTTCTCTGAAATAGTAATAGAATCTTCAAATCCTCCTCCTCTTAGAGGCAGTAAACAAACTAAAATATTTCTTCCTAAGGCCAATCTGCCTTCAGAAATAGCGGCTCCGTCGGCTAAAATATCTCCCTTTTTAAATTCTTCGCCTTTTTTTACTATCGGTCTTTGGTGGAAACAAGAATATTGGTTAGTTCTTATGAATGTTTGGAGCTCATAATTTTCTTCAACTTTTTTAGACCCCTGGTCATACAGCGCCAAAATATGCCGGGAATCTACTTCTTTTATAACACCGGGATATTTTGCCAATATTACTTGCCCTGAATCCCTGGCAACATTTCTCTCAACGCCAGTTCCGACTAAAGGAACTTCTGGCATTAATAAAGGAACCGACTGGCGCTGCATGTTCGACCCCATAAGAGCTCTTGAAGCGTCATCGTTCTGTAAAAATGGAATCAAGGAAGCCGCAACTGAAATAAATTGTTTTGAAGAAACATCGGCATAGTCTACTTTGGAAATTTCAGTTTCCGCAGGCTCGCCTTTCACTCTTGCTTCAACTTTGTTTGGCGGGACTTCGGGAAGTATATTGCCTTTGTCGTCTAATGGAACCGAAGCAGTGATAATAATAAACCTTTCTTCCTCTTGCGCTGAAAGATAATGGACCTCATCGGTTATTTTTCCGTTTTTTACTTTAAAATATGGCGTCTCGATAAATCCATATGGATTGACGCGGGCAAAAGAAGCCAAATGGCCGACTAATCCAACATTAGGCCCTTCTGGTGTTTCAATAGGGCAAATTCTGCCATAGTGAGAAGGCTGCACATCCCTGACTTCAAAACCGGCCCTCTCTCTTGTCAGTCCGCCCGGTCCGGTAGTGGTAAGCCTTCTTTTATGCTCTAATTCTGCCAAAGGATTTTCGTTGTCCATAAACTGGGAAAACTGGGAAGAAGTGTAGAATTCTTTGACAACCGCCATTAAAGGCCTTGGGTTTATAAGCTGAATCGGAGTTATGGTAGTCGGATCTAAGGTAGACATTTTGTCTTTAATGATTCTTTCCATTCTCATCATTCCCACTCTTAACCTATTTTGTAAAAGTTCAGATAATGTTCTTACTCTTCTGTTTCCCAAATGGTCAACTTGGTCGGCTTTTGCATCGGGATCATTGTTTAACCTGATTACTTCTTTTACAACCTCCACAATATCAGCTAACTTTAAAATTCTATCGTCTTTTGAAATATCTTTATCGGCGCTTTTTTTATCCGGCCGCCCTTGGCGAGCCTCGCTTTCGGCGGGAGCCAAATTCGGCAATCTTTGCCATGTTTTCCATCTGCCGACTTTTGACAAATCATATCTGTCAAAATTAAAAAACATATTAAAAATCAAATCCTGCGCAGTGTCGGGGGTAACCAAATCTCCCGGCCTCAGCCTTCTATAAACTTCCACCAAAGCTTCTTTTTGGTCTTTGCAGGTATCTCTTTTTAACGTTTCTTTAATGTATTGTATTTCTCCTTTGTCTGCATCTTTAAATTCTTTTTCAACTTTTTCCAAGGTGTCCAGTCCCAAAGCTAAAAGCAAGGTGGTTGCCGGCACCTTTCTTTTACGATTAATTTTTACTCCTATAAAACCGGACTCTTCTGTTTCAAATTCCAGCCATGCTCCCCTGTTCGGAATAATTTTTGCGCCGAAATAATTTTTTCCGCGAAAAGAACGCGCAGTAAAAAATGCCCCCGGCGACCTGATAAGCTGGGAAACAACAACTCTTTCTACCCCATTTACAACAAAAGTCCCGTTTTCCGTCATTAACGGAAAATCAGCGAGAAAAACTTCCTGTTCTTTCACTTCCTTAGTTCTGCGATTAATTAATCTGACTTTAACTCTTAAAGATGATTCCAGGCTATCGTTATTTCTTTTTGCCTCTAGGCCATTTTTATAATTCGGCTTGCCCAATTTGTAATCCAAAAACCAAAGTTCAAATTCCTTTTCCGTGTAATCTATAATTGGAGAAATTTCTGAAAGAAGCTCTTTTACCCTAACCTGCCAAAAATCCTCCCATGTTTCCCTTTGCATCTGCAAGAGATTGGGCATAGAAAAAGAGAGCTTGGATTTAGAGAAATTTTTTACTTTATGGATAGTACCTGCCATGTTACTATGGAACATAAAACAAACGACGACGGTTTTGTTATGTGTTCTATGTTATGTGTTATGTGATTTTACAAATACAAAATACCCTGATTTAGTCTAGGGTATTAAGGGGTCAGGATTCAAACCAGAATCCTGACCCCTATTCGCTCTTTTTATAAAAACAAAAAATCGGTTTGCATTAAAAATTAACCGGATTAGGGGTTTATATTTTAGTTAGAGTAAAGTAAACACTTATTTTTAGTATAATCCCATTATAGTTTTTAATAAAAAAATGTCAAGACCCGTTAGAGGTTTATATCTCTAACGGGTCAAGCCCTATGCTATTTTCTCGCTTTTATTGACTGTAATATGCCAAGACCCAAAAATGTCCCAATTAATCCCGAACCTCCATAACTGACTAAAGGAAGATAAATGCCGACAACCGGAAGCATTGAAAGATTCATCCCTATATTAATAACAGATTGAAATATTAAAACAATGGCAAAACCGGAAGCAAAAAGACGCGGGAAATTATTTTGGGATTCAATTGCAATTTTCAATATCCGCCAAATTAAATTTATATAAAGCAGGAAAAAAATTGAGACTCCTAAAAATCCCCATTCTTCCGCAATAACGGAAAAAATAAAATCCGTATGCGGCTCCGGCAAAAATCCATATTGAACTTGCGACCCCTTGCCCACTCCCTGGCCAAAAATCATTCCGGAACCTATCGTGATTTTAGATTGCGTCTGGCTCCAGGACCCGCCTAAGGGATTATAAGGAAATATAAAAGACAAAACCCTGTCTTTCTGATAATCTTTCAATAAAAAACTCCAGGCAAAACCGATTGCCAAAAGAGAGCATAGAAATAAAATCAAAAAATGTTTTACTTTAATGCCGGAAATAAGTAAAATACCGAGCCATATTGCAACTAATATAATGACTCCGCCCAAATCTGGCTTTAAAAAAATCATAAGGCAGGGCAGAAAAACATAAACCCCGGAAAAAACAATGTGCCTGAATTTATACATTTCAACATGCCTCATTGAAAAATATTTTGCCAATAAAATTATCAAAACTAATTTGGTCGGCTCAATAGGGTCAAAAGAAAAAAAACCCACTTTATACCATCCTTTGGTTCCCCTTATTTCCGGAGCAAAAAAGAAAAGACCCAACAATAAAAGAAGGCATATAAAATAAAGAATTAAAATTAAATAAGAATTATTTTTTAAAACCCTGTAATCAAAAAAACTTATTAAAACCATAAGGGCTATGCCTGCCACAAAAAAAATAACCTGTTTTTCAAAATTAAAAAAATCGCCTTCCGGCAAAGAAGTGCTATAAATTGCCGTTAAACCAAAACCGGCGATTAATATTGCCGAAATTATCAGCCACCAGTCCAACTTTTTTAAATGGCTAAAAAAAACTCCCTGCATATTTTACTTGATCATTTTTAAAAATTCTTTTTCGTCTATCACTTTTATGCCAAGCTTTTCCGCTTTTTTTAGTTTTGATCCCGGCTCTGCTCCGGCTATAAGATAGCTTGTTTTGGAAGACATTGAACTTGAAACATCTCCTCCAAGATTTCTTATTTTTTCTTGCGCTGCATCTCTTGCCATCGTTTCCAATGATCCTGTCAAAACAAATGTTTTGCCTTTTAATTTTACCCCGTCATCCCACGGGGCGCCCGATCGAATGACCGGGTGGTTTTTTATTTTTATGCCTGCCCTGTTTAACTTGTACAATAATTTTAAATTATCTTTATTATTGAACCATTCCCAGACCGACTTTGCAACAATGGGCCCTATATTTAAAATTGATTCAAAATCTTTTAATTCCGCTTTTTTTAAATTTTCAATAGCCGCCCAACCTGAAAGTTGGGCGAGCCTCGTCCCTTCTGGGCGGGACCCGAATTTATTTGCTAAATCCACCGATGTTTCTTCGCCAATATTTCTGATGCCCAAAGCATAAATAAATTTTGCCAGAGTTATTTCCTTTCTTTCTGAAATTGATTTTATTAAATTTTCAGCTGATTTTTCGGCAAAACCTTGAAGATTTACTACATCTCCTTCTTTTAGTTCAAATAAGTCATTTGGGTCCTGGATCAACCCGTCATCTAATAATTTATCAATAATTTTCGGGCCTAATCCTTCAATATTAAAAGCCTTTTTTGAAGCAAAATGATAAAGAGCTCTCCTCTGGCGGGCAAAACACTTTGAATTTGAACAACGCCAAAGGGCTTCGGTTTTTGATTTTTCTAATTTTGCATTGCAGCTGGGGCAGAAACCGGGCATATTAAAATCTTTTTCCGAACCCTGCCTTAATTCTGGCAGAACTTTTATAATATCTGGAATAACATCTCCCGCCCTGCCTACAACCACCGTATCTCCTATTTTTATGCCCAACCTCTTTATTTCATCTTCATTGTGCAAAGTAGCCCTCGTAATCGTTATTCCTGAAATCTGCACTGGTTTTAAAATGGCTACCGGCGTCACAGCTCCCGTTCTGCCAACCTGCAGCTTAATATCCAAAACCTGCGTTGTTGATTGGCTTTGGGCAAATTTAAAAGCAATAGCCCCTCTCGGAGCTTTACCGACCACTCCAAGCTTTTCAAAAATTTTATTGTTATTTACAATAACCACAATGCCATCAATTTCGTATTCTAATTTTTTTCTTTTCTCCTGCCAATAATTATGAAATAAAAATACTTCTTTTAAAGATTTGCAATATTTATTATTTTTATTTATTTTAAAGCCCAACGCCTTTAAAATTTCGTGTTTTTCTTCGTGGGTTGTTTGCCCAAAATCTGTAATTAATTCATAGGCAAAAGAATCAAGGTGGCGCATAGCCGTAACTTTTGGGTCTAATTGCCGCACAGACCCCGCGGCTATATTTCTCGGGTTGGCATATGTGTCCAGCCCCATCTGGCTTTGTATTTTATTGATTTCTGCAAATTCTTTTTTTGAAATAAAAACTTCGCCCCTTGCAACAATTTCTTTCAGCCCTTTTTTATTTATATTATCAGCAATATTTTTTAAGCCTTTTTTTTCCAAATCCTCTATGACTTCTTTATTGCTTCTTATTTCTAAGGGAATAGCTTCAATTGTCTTTAAGTTTTGAGTAATATCTTCGCCTATGCTGCCGTCTCCTCTCGTAGAGCCGGTTTTTAAAATTCCGTTATCATAAATTAATTCTATTGCCAAACCGTCTATTTTAAGCTCGCAATAAAAGCCGACTTCTTTTTTTTGGCCTTCGGTTGACCCCGTTAGAGGTTTATTTTTTTTAGATTTACCAAGAGATTTCTTGACCTCTAACGGGGTTAATAATTTTAAAAATCTCGTTTGCCAATCCTGCATATCTTCTTTTGAGAAAGCGTCATTAAAAGAAAGCATCCTTTCTTGATGCCTTGTTTTTTTGAATTCTTTTAAAGGCCGTCCTCCGACTCTTTGAGTTGGGGAATCTGCGGTTATAAGTTCCGGATATTTTTGCTCCAAGTCATATAGCTCTTTTTTTAAAGAGTCCAATGCCTGGTCAGAAATTTCTTGTTTATCTAAAACATGATACAGATAACGGTGATGGCGAATCACCGTTTTTAATTTATCAATTCTTTGTTTTGCCTGGTATTTGTCCATTAAATTATTGCCAAGTAATTGTAATGTCTGAAACCTCTACGCAATTGCCATCGTTATCAACCGCCATAATATTTATACTATAATCCACGCCTTGTAATCCAAAGTTCCAGGGCTTGCTATAACTTCCGTCGCCCACAGGCTCCAAAACAACCTCCCTATAGGTGCACTCAGTAAATGGCGGTGGCGGAGAAGGGTCACATTGATTTTCGTTTTCGTCGCCCAAACCGGTTATAGCCGCCACAACGACATCTATTCCAACATTATTAGGGTCGGTAACAATTGCCGAAATGACCATATTTACGCCGGTTTGTCCCTGGGCGTGGGCAGTAGCGCCAGAAAATGGTATAACGAGACTGCTTACCTTTTGCGCAGAATCAAGCTTTATTGCCCTTGATACATCTTTGTAAAATCCGTAAGAATTTACGGTTCCGGTAGAAATTTTACACTGCTGGATGACAGTCATGTCTATATTATAAGACCCGCTGGTGTTAATTTTACTTTTAAAAGTAATCTGGCAATCCGAACAAGTCAAAGGATCACAATCGTTTCCGGTAATTTGCCAATCATAGCAATTAACTTCTTGGCAATCTCCCGGAAGACCGGGGTCGCAAACAGGACAAACATTGCTGATATCGCAACTCCCCCTTGCCCCGCCCGCAGGTATTTGTTTTCTATCATAATAAAGCACTTTTTCCAACCCGCTTTCGGCGGCATAAAACGCAGATACCGAGTTACCCACGCTTCTTATAATTTTAATTTGATTATATGAGAGCGCGCTTATGCTCAAAACTATGGCAAGAATTATTGTCAGGATGAAAAAGGTTATAATTAACGATACTCCCTTATTATTTTTAAAAATTATATTATGGTACATTTAAATCTCTTTGAGAAACAGTTGTTTGAATTTTTTTTACAGACGGATTATTGCCCGCCTTGGTTTGAACTTCTAAAAAAATAGTTACTCTTGGCTGAATGCAATTTGGTGGAATGCAATCGCCTCCAGCGGCGCCTACCGGCCCATTTGTTGAACCATCATAGCCATTTATGCCAAATCTGATAGAATTTATTTTAAATTTATCCGAAGTAATGGCGACGGCTTGGCTGTCATTGATGCTATTTTTTAATTCTTTTAAAACCAAATTATTAGGGTCTTCATTATCTAAATAAAATTCCTGACAAGCATCATCATCTGATTGGTTTATAAATTTTATACCTTTGTACAACCCCGTAGCAGGATCAGAACGAGTAAGCAAATAATTATATCCAATGGTTTCAAGACAGCCTCCTGTTAGATCTTTTTTAGCCACTCTTAAAGATTTTGACATATGTTCTAAAACATAACTCATTTGATTGAAAAGCTCTTGTTCGGATAAAATTGTTCTTTGATGCGAGACAACGGAAATAAAAATAACGACCGCAGCGCCGGCAACAAGCGAAATCACAGCCGTAACCACCATTAGTTCAATAAGAGTAAACCCCCCACTTTTTTTTATGATGTTTTGGGGTCTTTTTTTAAATATTTTTTTTATTGTATTTTTTAGTATGTATAAATAAAACATATTAGAAAGTGGGGGGTAAACCCCGTTTTTGCATTTTATTAGTACCAATTATATAAATATTCTTCCACTTCCATATCAGGAACTTCCTCTTTTTCTTCCCAAATCACCAAAGCGGAAACTTTTAAAACATTTTGATTAAGAGGGTCCGGCGTAATTGTAATTTTTCTTTTAAATTTTGTCGGACAAAAATTATCACCGCCGCAATTATCATAACTATAAAAATTATTTCCTTTTATATTTAAGTAGTTGCCGTCAGATGTCCATGGAATCAAACCAAGGCCTGACGAAGTTCCGGTTTTGTAATCTGCCTCGCATCCACTTTCGCAACCTGAAAATCCTGTTTTCCAATCTTGACCATTTAACCAATTACTGTCTCTCATATTTCTTACTATTTCTATTCCCTCTTGAGCAAGATAAACCGCCGTAAAACGCGAGGTAGAGCCAGTGGTTAAAATAACAATCGTTGAAAAAGAATTATAAACGCCAATAATAGCAAAAGCTAAAATAAAAATAGAGATTACCAGCTCAATTAGAGTAAACCCCCCACTTTCTTTTATACTATTTTGAATTCTTGTTTTAAGATGAGACAGTCCTTGTTTGTGTTGTTTTAACTTTTTTTCTCTATTCCGTGCATCTTTCTCCGAAAAGAATGCCTCATAATAAACAAGGTTCCATGGCTTTTTATTTTTTGTTGAAAAAACTTCTCCATTATTATGTTCTTTGAAGCGTCTTTTCAGATCATTAGTCGAGCCAACATATAACTCTTTCATTGTATTTTTTAGTATATATAAGTAAAACATATTAGAAAGTGGGGGTAAAGCCTTTTTTTTGAGGTTCCATATTACTTTGTTTCTATTAAGCCAGCCGTATTTACTGAAACTATTTTATTTGTTAGCAAATCGGACTCTAAGGCAAAAATAATCTGTGCCCGATTTATGCCTGGCGACAAACTTGTTATTGTTACGGTGGGATTTGGAGGTTTAAAGTTAATATCTGCCTCTTGGTTATTTACAGTGCCTTCAATTCTATCCATAATGACTCCTGGCTCGGTTTGGTTAAGGTCTATTGTTTCTATAACACAATCTTGATTAGGCAATTGCTCTCCGCAAATCGCGCCCGAAAAATCATATTGTTGGTCATCTTGCGCATCGGCATACATTATATATTTTTTATTGCCCAAGCTGGAGCTATCCAGATTTATATAAACTCCGTACCCCTTTGCATTGACTCCTTGCAACTTTTGCCCTGAAAATCCCATATCTTGAACCCTTCTTAAATCCTGGCTCATTTTATAAACAGCTCTGGTAAGCGTAAATTGGCGGGTAATCTTTGGAAAACTAATAACTAAAATACTTGAAAAAATAGTAATAATAAAAATCACCACTAAAATTTCAACTATCGTAACGCCCTTTTTTTCCTTAAAACATGGAACATGGAACATGGAACAATTTGTTATGTGTTTTATGTTATGTGTTATATGATTACAAATAAATTCAAATACCACTGTATCAATTCCCGCCCCCATAAAAGAGCCAGAAATGTTCCAGTAATTAAAAACGGGCCAAATGGCACTTCGCTTTTTAAGTTTTTATTTTTAAAAATAATCAGCCCCACTCCTATTATAGCACCTAAAAAAAATGCCAAAAATAGAGCGGCCAGAATATTGGGATAACCTAAAAATAAACCCATAAAAAAGGCCAATTTTACGTCTCCAAAACCCATCCATCGCCCGCCGGAAACAAGAAAGATAAACAAGAAAAAAGCGCAGGCCCCAAGACCGGCCCATAAGGGGTTAAAATTTAAAAACCTGAAGCTAAAAATTAGTTGATATAAAAAAACTATTGCGATAGCCGGAAATAAAACTTTGTCTAAAATAATATAACGCTTTAAGTCATAAACAAAAATTATAATCAGAGAACCGGCAATGTAAAATAAAAAAAACAAATTTATCAAATATGGAAATTGTAAAATTTCAAATTGATTAAAAATTTCAAATTTTAAATTAAAAATTAAAACAAACATTATGCCGGCTGCCAATTCCACCAATGGATACTGGATTGATATTTTTTTATGGCAATACCTGCATTTTCCCCCAAGAAATAAAAAACTAAAAACAGGAATTAAATCCCGCCAGATTAAATTATATTTACAATGTGGGCAAAAAGACCTTCCCTTTAAAAAACTTTGCTCTTTTTCTAAGCGATAAATAACGCAGTTTAAAAAAGAGCCTATAATCAAACCAAAGATAAAAATAAAGAAATTAAAAATTAAAAACATAGAATTATCTAATTTTACCCCCACACCATAAAATTTTCAATTTTTGATGTGGGGACAAATCATTTTTTGTGAAAAAAAACAGCCCCGCAGCTGCGGGGCTGTTTTTAAACTTTATTAAACATCCGTAGCGTCGCAATCAAAATTGTTAGCAACAGCATCGCAAGTTGCAGTCGGCCCGGAATAACCGGTAGAATCCACACACCAACTACCACCGCCTGGAGCATTTAGAGCGTATTGAACGCAATAAGCGCCTATTGCGAAGTTTTCCACAAGCGATCCGCCTCCTTTAGATGAAATGTCAGCTTTTAATGTCGCGCAATCAGTGCCAGCGGCACAAGAGCCAACATAAGTGCTATTGCTAAGACTAAAGTTTTCAACAGCAGCTCTGATTTGAGCCATCTCTAATTTTATTGCTCCATCCTTGGCTTTATTTCTTGTAGCAGCCAAATTGACCAACAAAATAGAGGCCAAAATGCCTATAATGGCAATAACTACCAATAATTCAATTAAAGTAAACCCCGTTAGAAGTCTGTTTTTTTTAGTTTTAATTTTTTTATATTCCATATAATTTATTAAGTTTTGACACCGTTTAAGTTTAATAAAAACTTCTAACGGGGTAAAACCTTTTCATTATCGACCTTTAATATCATCTTTTACTCCATTCTACTTTATTTTGTAATACAAGCAATAGAAAGGGTGTGAATAACTCGAAGCGAGCGTAGCGAACGGAGATCCTGACGCCTATGGCGGAAGGATATTCAATTTAACAAGCAATGTTGCGACGAATAAAAATCAAGGAATACAATTAGCAATGCCGGCAAAACAACAATTTGTGATTCCACTGGTGCAATCTGTATTATTTATCTCTTTTTGATTTCCCTTATTGTCAACACAATATGCTTTTGTGTTGTCAACAAATTCTCTTGCGCAGGCGGCCCAAGCAGTAGCAGTATCATTAACTTTACAATGTTTATCTTCTAAATCATCAGCTGCTGGAACTTGGCTCAAAGCTTTCATGGCAACATCCGAACCGCAAAAACCGGCGTAACTGCTGTTGTTTTTATCATACCATACTTCGCCAGCCGTAATTAAAACAACCAAATTGCCTTTTACGGTTGCGTCTTTCCCCTTATCTATGTATTGCGTAGAACTGTATAAAACGACAGAAGTTAATATAACTATGACGGCTACCACCACCAGCATTTCTACTAATGTAAACCCCCCGCTTTCTTTTATCTTTTTATTTGTATAATTAGTATGCATTTGCATATTAGTATCGCGTTAATTATATTAAATAGTTCCCAATGATCCGTAAAGCGGAGCCAAAACAGAAATTGCCAATAACGATACTACAATTCCCAAAAAAATTATCAAAATTGGCTCTAAAAGGGCCGTAAAAGTATCCACTGCCCTCTTAACCTCCTTTTGATAAAAATTTACTATCTCCATTAAAGTTTTGTCTAATTGACCGGTTTCTTCTCCAACTTTAATCATTTGCACAACAAAAACAGGAACATGTTCCGGGTGTTTTATCAAAATAGAACTGATTTTCTCTCCTTCGGAAACGCCTTCTTCCACTTCAGAAGTAATTTTTTTGTAAACGACATTAGTTACTGTGCCTCCCGTAATCTGCAAAGCTTTATTAATTGAAAGGCCTGCAGAAACAAGCGTGGAGACACTTTCAGAAAAACGAATAAGAAAAATCTTTTGGATTATTATTTTAATAAAAGGAATTTTTAAAGATATTTCGTCAAACTTTTTTCTGCCTTCTTTGGTTCTGAAATAATAAATTAAAAATCCAATTAAAAAGAAAAAAGCAACTATTAAAATCCAGCCATAGCCCTTCAAAAATTCATAAAAATTAATTATTAGCAGAGTGGAAAGAGGCGGTTCTGCAGTGGCTTCCCTTAAAAGGTCAACCAGCTTTGGCATAATGAATATCATTACTATAAAAAGCACTATAAGAAACACAAATAAAACTAATAAGGGATAAATCATCGCGCTTTTTAGCTGGGATTCAATATCGGCTTCTCTTTCCAAATGGTCTGACAAATAATAAAAAACTTCAGCAATTTTACCGGACGCTTCGCCGGATTTTATTAAATTAACATAAAAAACGCTAAAAATATCAGGATAGGCGCCGAAGGCTTCAGACAAAGGGCTCCCTTCTTCCACCATCTGAGAAATTTTCAGTATTTTTTCCCTAAAATCTTTTTTACGAATTTGAACGGCCAAAGATGTCAAGCCCTGAATTACAGAAACTCTCGACCCAAGCATTACCGCCATTTGTCTTGAGAATATGGCTAAATCTTTTTTTGATGTTTTTTCAAAAAACTTTATTCTAATTGAAAACGGAGATTTTATTTCTTTTAAAGAAGTAACATAAATATTATATTTTTGCAAAAGAGAAGCCGCGGCATCTTTTGAAGAGGCCTCAACGGTTCCTGTCTCAATTCTTCCCTCTTTGGTTCTGGCTTGATAATTATACTTCATAAACCGATACAAATTTACAAATTTAATACGAATCTACAAATTTACTAATTAAGGATTCTTTTTGGTTTAAGATATCTGTCTCTAAAATTTACTATTAATCCTAATTTCATTTTTGCAGCTATTAAATATCTTTTCATCTGATAATAATCTTCTTTTGTTAAATATCTTTTTGCTTTAAAATCTATTAAAATTCTGTCCTCAATGCAAAAATCAACCTGATTCCCGCAAATTTCCGAAGAAATTAAAATCTTTTTTTCTCTTTCATAATTTATTTTTTCCTTTTTTAATTTATCCTCAAAAAAGTCCTGATATTGTTTTTCCTTACAATATCTATCTAAACCATTATGGACAAAAAACAAAACGCCTGTTATTTTATACGATAATTCAGGATAAATTATTTTATTATTCGTATCATTAGCGTGCATTTGTAGATTTGTATCGCATTATCGCAATAAACTTTTTAGCTCTAATGGATTTAAAGAAAACTTGGTGGCGTCGCCCAAAGAAATCTCTTTGTTTCTTACCAAATCAACCAAGGCTCTATTCAAAGAAATCATCCCTTCTCTGGATGAAGTTTCTATTATTGCCGGAATTTCATGCACTTTATTTTCCCTGATTAGAGTCGCTACTGCCTGGTTGCAAATCATTACTTCGCAGACCGGAATAAATCCCCCGCGAATTCTTGGTATTAATCTTTGTGAAATTATGCCCAAAAGAGATCCGGCTAATTGAAACCTTATTTGATTTTGCTGTTCGGCAGGGAAAATATCAACAATTCTATGGATTGATTGAGATGCTGAATTTGTATGCAGAGTTGCAAAAATCAAGTGTCCCGTTTCGGCGGCCGTAATAGTGGTGGAAATTGTTTGTAAATCTCTCATCTCTCCCACCATAATCACATCAGGATTTTGGCGAAAAGTAGCCCTCAAGGCATTTGTAAAACCGAGCGTGTCTTCGCCAACCTCTCTTTGGTCCACAATTGCCCTGTCATCTTCATAGACATACTCAATCGGGTCTTCAATTGTAATTATGTGAACGGATTTTGTATGGTTTATTTCGTCTATCATTGCGGCCAAAGTAGTGGATTTGCCCTGGCCGGAAGCTCCGGTGACCAAGACCAACCCTTGCGATCTGTTTGTAAATTCGTGTAAAACGGGCGGCATATTCAGTTCCTCAATAGTTCTGATTTTAGAAGGAATAAGACGCAAAGCCATGCTTATTCCGTCTTTCTGAAAAAAAATATTTACTCTGAATCTGGCTTTGCCGTCAAAACTGTATGAAAAATCTATTTCTTTTTCTGCTAAAAGTTTTTGTTTTTTTACTTCGTTTATTAAACTAAAAGCGAAACCGCGGGAATCGTCTGCTGAAATTTTTTGTTCTTTTGTTAAATAAACTAATTGTCCTGTAATTCTTATCGTGGGATAGTGGCCCACCGAAATAAGCAAATCAGACGCTTCTTCTTTGACAGTTATGTCTAAAAACTTTTTAAATTTTGAAAGGTAATCCATTTTTCATAAAACATGGAACATGAAACATGGAACAAACGACGATGTTTTTATTATGTGTTCTATGTTATGTGTTCTATGTTATGTGTTATGTGTTTTTTACTTTTCTTCTGTTACTCTTCTAACTTCTTGTATGGTGGTTTCTCCATTTAAAACTTTTAATATTCCTTCTTGTTCCATGGTTAACATGCCTTGTTTTTGGGCTATTTTTAAAATCGAACTTTCCACTGGATTTTTCAGAATTAATTCCGCCAACTCGTCTGTCATGGATAAAACTTCAAAAAGACCCATTCTGTCTGAGTATCCTATAAAACCACAGAGCTCACATCCTTTGGCTTCATATATATATAAAGGTTTTGAAACGTTAATTTCTTTTTTTACTTGGGCTGGAAAACTTTTTATTCTGCTTAAAACATAGTTTTTCATTTTTTCATTTGGTATGACCTTTTTTTTGCAATGGCTGCAAAGAATCCTGATTAACCTCTGGGCAATGGCAACTCTTAAGGTGGAAGGGATTAAAAATGGCCTGACGCCCATATCAATTAATCTTGGAATAACTCCTATGGAAGTGTTGGTGTGCAGAGAAGATAAAACAACATGGCCGGTTAAGGCTGCTTGAGTGGCGAGACTGGCTGTTTCTTCGTCTCTAATTTCTCCGACCATAATAATATTTGGGTCTTGCCTTAAAATTTGTCTCAACCCCTGGGCAAAATTGTAGCCAATTTCCGGTTTTATTTGAGATTGATTAATGCCATCAATGGAATATTCTATGGGATCTTCAATAGTAACAATGTTCACATCGTTTTTGTTCAAAATTTGTAAAAGCGCATACAGTGTTGTTGTTTTTCCAGAACCGGTAGGTCCCGTAGACAAAATCAATCCATAAGGTTTTTTAATCGCTTCTTTTACTATATCAAAGTTTTTCCCCTTTAATCCCAACTCCTCAAAAGATTTTAAGCCCTTTGAAGGGTCTAAAACCCTAATTTCCACTTTTTCTCCGTAGAGAGTCGGGAAAGTCGCGACTCTAAAGTCAACATCTTTGCCGCCAATTTTAGCTGAAAACCTTCCGTCCTGAGGAATTCTATTTTCATCAATTTTTAAACTGGCAATAATTTTAACTCTTGCCGCAATGGCAAATTGCACACTCAACGGCAAAAGAAGACTTGAATACAAAACTCCATTCTGCCTGAATCTTACTCTAAGTTTGTCTCTTCCGGGTTCTATGTGAATATCGGAAGCGTTGCCCTCAATTGCGTGCTTTAAAATAACCAAAACCATCTTAATAATAGGAGCTTCCTCCGCCATTATCGCATGAGACTGATTGATTTCCAACGCTCCCAAAATTTCTTTTTTCCCTTGTTGCAGCTCATCTAAGGCTTTCTTTGTTTCACTTGTGAATGTCCTGTATTGTTTTAAAAGATTATTTAAATCTGTAAATGTTATAAGAAAAATTTCGTAAGTAAAATTTTCCTGCCGGCTTAAAAACCTTAAGGCGCTTTGAGCAGTCACATTTTCCGGATAAACCATTCCTATTTCAAAAATATTTCCTCTTTTAGCCAAAGGCACCATTTTATAATTTATTGCCGCTTCTTCGGGAATTAACCTTAAAACATCCGAGGGAACTTCTTCGGCTTTAACTTTTTTCAAGGAAACATTGGAAATTTTGCTTTTTAATTCAAAGAGATATTCTTCAGAAACAATTTTCTTTTCCAAAATTATTTCTTCTTCTGTTTTTCCGGTTTTCTCCAGCTCTTTTTGCAGCTCATTTCTATTTTTTTCATTCAATAGGCCATTGCCGAATAACTCTTGTAATAATTTCATATTATTTTGTTTGGATATTAATAATTGGAATATCAATAAGGAGTAAAAGGATTTTCTCTGCCTATTAAAACCTCCTCTAAAATAACCGATAATAACCCCGAATCTTCTAAAGTCTTTTTTGCCTCATCCATTGAAGCTGCAAAAATGGTTCCTGATTTTTTTACCCCCTTGTCTGTCAATGACTGATAAGTAAATTCTTTTTGCACCCTTCCCATGAGCAAACTCCCTTTAACTTGTTCTAAATCTAAAATTTCAAAATTAATTTTAATTTCCGGTTTTATGAATATTTGTTCCGCTGGAGCGGGTTTTGGTTTGGAAAAAAAGACAAGAGTTCCGATAACGGACAAAACCAGAAGGAATAATATTGTAATTCCCAAAAAAAACATTTTTTGCCTTTGCTTTGGCGATACAAAAACTATAGTCATAAATAATAATTTTTAATTTGTTAGCGCACACGCGGAACTTGTTCTAATTTTAAATTTTGTCAGTATGAATGCGTCTTTATTTCTAATCTAAAAGAATATGATTCCTGCGCCAAACTTGCATTGGCAGGCAGTGGCTGCGAAATTGGGGTTGTGGGCGGTTGGTTTGTTGCTTGTGATCCAAAAAAAATATTGTTAACTTCAAATAACCTGGATGATCCTTCTATTAAAGATAAGAAATTTTTTAAGGATTGATAATTTCCCAATAGGTCAAGAGAAAAAACAATTTCCTTCATATTGCTTTCTGAAGTAACCGGGGAAAATTTAGTTAAGAGTATGCTTTTGGCAATCAGTCCGCTTTCTGTGCTTTTTTGTTGGAAAAAATATATTAAATCTGCAAGTTGAGACTTTAACGGTATGGCATTTTCAATTTTGTCTAAACTTTCTTTACTGTTTTCCAATTCGCTAAAAATTCTAACCACCTCTGAATAATAAGCAAATTTTCCGTTATATTCTGCCTGGGCATTTCCCAGCTTTACCTGAAAGTCTCGAAACTCATAATATTTTGGCGCCACAAAAAAATACATCAAAAGTATAATAATAAAAATAATAACAGCTATTGTAATCGGACGATCTACTGCCATTTTAGTTAATGGTTTTAATATTTAAAAATTTATTGATTTTCGGTTTTAATAATCGGCTTTTGCATAAAAGCAAATATTTTGGGGTCTAAGGAAAGAACTATATTGAAGCTATTTTTATTTTTATCTCCGAGTGTTGAGCCCAAAACCGTTATCTTGGTAAAATACTCGCTTTCTTCAAAAACCGAAACCTGCCTGCTAAAAATTTCCATACTATCCGTTTCGCCAGAAAGTATGATATTGACATCCTTGCTATTCATGCTAAATTTTGAAAACCAAACTTTTGGCAATGTGTTTTGCTCAAAATATGTCAAGATATTTGAAAAAATTCTATGGTTTTTAATCAAAGGATAATAATCATTTAATTTTTTCTGATAATCAAGAACTTGTTTTTCCATTTCTCTTTGCTCTTCTGTTCCAACGGTGTCCAGAGATACGTTATAAGCTTTAATGTTTTCTTTTTGAAAATAAATTTTCACGGCAAAAATGAAATAACAAGAAATAGTCGCTATTAAGAAAGAAATTATAAAATAAAACACCACATCTATCCACCAAAGTTTATTGTCCCTTAGTTTGCTAAAAATACCAAAGTTCATAATTATATTATACAATAACTTAATGCTTTTTAGAACCCGCTTAAACTTCCAGACCACCTAAAGACAAACCAACCGCCACCGAAAATCTTGGCCCTATTTTCTTTATTTTTTCTTCAAGTATGGGAGGGTATAAAAGATCAGAAAAACAATTGGGAATTTCTACGTTCTTTTTTAAGGTTTCCTGAAAATATTCTTTTAGTCCCGGTAAATTAGCAGTACCCCCGGTTAAATATATTTCTTCTATGTCTTTGCCTTCTTCTTGATAAAAATCTCCGGAAATTTTTCTTATTTGCAGCAAAAGCGGGTCAATTAAAAGATATAGTGTTTCAGTTAAATCTGTATTTAGAGAAATTAAACCCTGTTTATTTTTTAATTCTTCTGATTCGCCATAACTTAATCCCAAGGCAGATGATATGGCGTAAGTTAACTGGCTTGAAGCAAAACTAAAACTATAGCTCTTTTTCAAAAGTCCCTTATCAATAACATTAACAGTAGTGCTTTGAACGCCAATATCCATTAGACATATAATTTTTTTCTTTTCTTTAACTAAAGCCCTGGTTATCGCCAATGTTTCAGCTTCCAAGGCATAAAGTTCCAGACCGGCTGACTGCGCGATTTTTTGATAGCCCTGAACAACTTGATTGGGTATTGCAATTAAAAATATTTTTAGAGAAGAATTTTTGTCTCCAGGTGTTCCGTTTATAACCCTCCAATCCAATGTGGTTTCGGTAATCGAAAGAGGTATATGTTGCGGAGCCGTGTAATAAACCGCCTGTTGAATTTCTTTTTCTGTCATTGGAGGAAGCTCTATTGAAGTGCAGAAAGTGGAAAAATCAGGAACAGAAAAAATTGCCGCTTTAGTCTCTATTTTTGCCTCCTCTAAAATCGCCTTAACGGCCCTTGAAACAAAAAAATCAGAAAGCAGATAACTGCCTCTTTCAAAAGTTTTAACGGGCTCTTTATAGAGAGCGGCAGATTCCACTTCGCCGTAATTTTCTAATGTTTTTCCTCCTCCCCAGCGCGAAATTTCAACAATTTTAATTGATGATGTGCCGACATCTATGCCAAGCATTTTCTTAGGGAAAAACATCATAAAGGGATTTTTAAAAGGATTGCGCATAGTTTTCTGAGTTCTGTTATTTAATTCTTGTTTATTATATCCTAAAAACAATACAATAACACTGTGAATAAAATAGTAGGTAAAATTAAAAATTTTTTACTGGAATTATTCTTCCCAATTTTTTGCCTTGGCTGCCGAAGAGAAGGGGTTTATCTTTGCCAAGACTGCAAGGCAATTTTAGAAATATCAGAATTTCAATACTGTCTTTGCGGCAAAAATCCCTTAAAAATAAATTTAGAATTAAATAAATATGGAAAATGCAATAAATGTTCTGATAAAAAACTTTCCGGCCTTTATTTTGCATTGCCATACAAAGAAAGCGCCTTAACAAGAAAATTGATTCATCAGTTTAAATACCAGCCATACATAAAAGATTTGGCAAAAACATTGGCATTATTACTGGCAGAGCATTTTTTAATTTCGGGCTCAAATAAAGAAGATGTGTGGCGCGATAGTATTTTAATTCCAATCCCCTTGGACAAAAAGAAATTAAAAAACAGGGGATACAACCAAGCAGAAGAATTGGCAAAAGAGCTTTTTAAAATTTTAAAAGTGCCGGTATTTTCAGATATTTTAATAAAAATAAAAACAACCCTATCGCAGGTTGAACTTTCTGGAAAAGAAAGAGAACAGAATTTAAAAAACGCTTTCGCAATAAACCCCGTTAGAAATCAGATTTCTAACGGGGTAAAAAAGTCTTTTGACTTCTTTCGGGGTAAAAAAATATTTTTAGTAGACGATGTTTACACAACTGGCTCCACCATGGAAGAATGCGCCAATATCCTTAAAAAAGCCGGCGCAAAACAAGTCTGGGGAATAGTAATAGCAAGAGAAGGATAATAAAGCGGTCTGTTTTAATCAAAATTCGAACCTATTTTCAAGAGAATCCCGACGCCGACTTTTGACGCCCGCCCCACAATGCGGGGCGGGCAGAGTGGCATGACCCCCGTTTTTAAGACACTTTCTCTAAATGTTTTTGGCATCGTTTGGCGAATAATACCGGCGGCATTCTGAAGGCTGAGTGTATTCTGGTATGATTGTATTTCCAGATAAGATGATGTATTTCGTAAACCA
>JACPYG010000006.1 GCA_016196125.1 Candidatus Staskawiczbacteria bacterium
ACCCTCTATTGTAGCAATATCCTGCGAATCTGCAAATATGTGCTTTGTAATTTTTGGAGTCGCGGCGGCGCTGTCTGCATTATAGAATTTGGTCGGATAAAAAGTGGTTGTGGCGCCGTTGGAATATTTTATTCTCTGGCCTGAAGGATCATAGCCATAAGTAATTATGGCTGAACCAGCAGGAATGGCAGTATTATAAATAGAACTTTTAACTAAGCGATTATTATAATCAAAAGTATGGCTTTTTTTATAATCTCGCTGTGAACCTACCGAGTAAATTTCTGTTGTCATATTGCCATTGTTGTCGTAAGTAAAATTTGTTGTACTGGCGCCATTGCTAATACTGGTAAGCGCATGAGGATTTGCATAATTATTTCCAGTATTGCCGGCATATGAATATGCATAAACTATTGTTGGGTTCGCGCCAATGGTTTCATTTTTAGTTAATATGTTGCCAATGGCGTCATAACTGAAAGTTTGGGAATAAGCGCTTTGACCTGCGGCAACATTGGTTATATTGGCAGAAATTAAACGATAAAGGTCATCGTAAACATATTGAGAAGTTTTGGAGGCGATGTTGTCTGACGCATCAACTATTTTGACAATGTTTCCAATAGCATCGTAGATATAGCTTAAATTCTGGCCATTTATTCCGCCTGCAACAGCAGTAATTTTATTGTTTAGTCTGTAAAGTTTTGCGGCGTCATAATTATTTGAAGTGACAACTCCGTTGGCATAAGAAATAACAGTTGCCTCCGCAGTCGGCGAATAGTCAATGTTATTTACCACATCAATAAAATTGACATCTGCCCTTTCTTTTCTTTGAATTTTATCAATCAGCCCTGCGGAATTATAAATATTTTTGACCTGTGAATTATCGGGATTGGCGATGGTAATTTGATTGCCCTGCCTATCATAATCGTAAGCGGTTAAATAACCTCCAACTACAGCGCTCATAATCTTTGACTCGGTTTTAAGAAATCCCAAAGCGTTATAGGTGTTATTTTGAATCAGATTTGAAGATGAAAAACCGGTAAGACGGCCTTTGCCGTCTGCTCCTCTATCATAAGTATTTACGACATCAATACCAATGCTTCCGGTATAATCTTCGGTCAATTGCCGGTTTATATTGTCGTAGGTATAATTAACAGTTTGATTATTTGGACTAATTTTTTGAGTCAGATTTCCGGCATCATCGTAGCCATATTTCCAAACGCCAAAAGTTGCATCAAATGGAGCATGCAGGTCTTCTGCGGTTAATCTTTGGCCAAGTCCGTCATAAGTAAAACTGCGGATATTGCCCAAAGCATCTGTAATCTTTGTGATGTTTCCCAAATAATTATAATTATAAAAAGTGGAATATATATTACCCGAATTGTGCTCGTCAACCTGAATAAGATTTCCATAAGCGTCTTTATATAAGTATTTAATTTTGTTATTTACGTCGTAAATTATAAGCTTCCAATCTTGGTAATAATTAGTGACAGCGCCAACCGAATTAGTAGACTTATATATACGACCTATAGGATCATAAATATAATTTGTGTAAAGATTGTAGTCACCGGTTGGCGAAGTTCTGATTTGACCTGTGGAAAAATAAGGCAAAGATTCTTTTTCTAAAAGCCCGAGACTATTATAAACATAATCTTTTACTGTAAAATTTGAATCTTCAGCCTCCGCCCTTTCCTGGATTTTTCTGCCCAAAAAGTCAAAGTAAACATAACTGTCAACAATATTTGAGCCGTCTAAATAATCTGATTTTTTAACGCTTACGGCGTTTGGAGTATCTGTGTAAACATAAGTTGTTTTGGCGACTAAAGTTGACGGCGTTATTAAATCCGGCTGTTTTTCTTCTGTTAATCTGCCTAAACCATCGTAAACATATTGAAATACCCTTGTGTTGGGGTCGATTTTTTGGGTAATTTGCCCGGATGAATAATCATACTTATATTGGGAAACATGGTTTAAAGCATTGGTTACTGCGGCTGGATAAAGATTATAAGCGTCATAGGAATATTGAGTAATTTTACCCCGAGGATCAGTTGATGACTGCATCAAGCCATAGCTGTTATAAGTTTTTTGGTTATTAATATAGGTGGCGCCGCTTTTCCAATCCTCTTGCTTGGTAAGGTTTCCCTTAGACAAAATTCCGAGCGGCAAAGAATCATAATGATATAATCTTTCTTTAACTTTGTTTCCGTTTTGATCAAATGTAGCGGCGCCTGATACTTGATACTTAATGCTAAATGCTTCGTTTGCATAAGTGTAATTTGTGGTAAATTTATCTTGTCCGATATCTGAAAAAGTTCCATTGTCTTGCCCAGCCACTTCGCCCCATTGGATTTTTTGAGTCAAGTTTCCATTACTATTATCATATATATAACTTTCAGCTGTATCTCTGTGAGTAGCATTGCCGTCAAAAGTATAATTTACCGATTGAACCAACTTTACAAATTTACTGCCAGAGGCCAAATCATAACTATCCCATTTATTTACAACTGCTTGGTAGAGATTGCCGGCGCTGTCATATTTTTCAATTCTGTAGGGCTTGCCTATTTTAAAATAATTATCCTGGAATTCTCCGCGGGCAGAATCGCTTTCGTTGGCCGTATGATAATAAGTTTTAGTAATATTACCGGCCAGATCAGTTTCTGCGACCAAATCATAACCGGCAAATTTTCTGTCTGTCGGATTATTATAATAATAATGTCCGCCTGTATATTGATAAGACGAGCTTATATCATTTTCCAATCCGTCATTGGTAATAATTTTGTTTACGGTGAATATTAAATAAGGAGATTTATTAGCCGGATTTCCAAGTCCATCTGTATATTGAGCCGTTGTTTTGTAATTAACAGTCGTATTGCCGCCCTGCGGATAAGTTATTTGGCTTAATAAATCTTGCTTTGACCCGGTATTTATATATTCAAAATCCTTATTCACAGCATGGCTGGTTTTTCTTATTTCTACGAGATCCTCTAACCCATCGCCATTAAAATCTGTAAATTGTGGCATCGAATTAATGCTTTGCATAGTGTTCCAGGAGACTAATACCCATTTGTCGTTTGTATATCCAAAAAAGATATACGGTAAATTCCAGCCATTGCCATTATTAATATAACCGATGCGTTGATTGGTATTGTTTAAATAAAAATTTTCAACCAAATCGGGAAATCCGTCATTATTAAAGTCTACAATCTGGCTTTTTAATATGGAACTATCCTGGGGTTTTGGAAAATTCCACTCAGAGCCGGCCTGCGTCCAGCCAGAACCATTGTTGATATAAATATCGCTATTCTCGCCCCCTGGATACTCCGGGCCATTTGGAAGAATATCGCCCTTGTGAGAAATAACCATATCGGCAAGACCGTCTCCATTTAAATCGGGAAATTTTAAATCTATAACAGTTGAATTTCCGGCATGCCAATTATTTAACCAAAAATTCATTGGCTTAAGATTCCATGAAGAATTAGCCTCTGTCCATCCAGAACCGTTATTTATATATACAAATTCTTTAAATTCAAAATATGGAGAAGAATTATCCGGCTCGGCGTCAACTTTGATGATTTGTATAAAATCAGACAAGCCATCACCGTTAAGGTCTACAAAGTATTTTTGCCATGACCAAGGATTTATGGGATACAATCCTGATGGTATATCTGGCAGTTTCCACGAAGGATTTGCTTGGCTCCACCCATGCCCGTTATTAATATAAATATGATTAGTAAAAGTATTGTTTAAATCATCGGGCGGATATCCATCAACGCCGACTCTTTCAACTAAATCTGGCAAACCGTCTGCATTAAGGTCTGGAAAATATACTTCTCCCAAGCCGCAATCACAAACACCAAACTCATCAAAAAAATAACTAGGCAGACCCCACGAAGAACTGCCGGGTAATTTCCATTCGTTTAATTGTGGAGTCCAGCCATGGCCGGTATTTAAAAATTCCGCATCTCTTTTATACTGATAAATATCACCCTCTACCCTGAATCTTGCAATAAGCGTAACTAGATCTGGCAAGCCATCGGCGTTGAGGTCTGGTGAATATGATTCCAAATTGTTTCCGGCGCTGACCTGAAAATCGCTTGCTGGATTTGGAAAATTCCAATAAGTATCTGCTGGTATCCAATTAGTAACAGATGAAGATTGATAATCAAAACTTGTCTCGGGTAAAGAAATAATATTTCCGATATTATTCTTGCCAGACATTGTTATTGATTTTAACAAAGACCTGTTTGTGTCTTGGCTTTTTTCGTAGGATAAAATATATTTTCTCACCCAATCGTTATTTGCCCTTACATTAATTTCATTGATTAAATAGTTGGAATTTACGGCAAATCCTGTAGCGTGTGAAACAGCATTATCTGTTCTTGCGATTCTTTGAAAGCTGACTTTAAAAATACCCTCTGCAGCGCCATTATTTGTGTATTTTATGGATAAAGGATAAATTTGGCCTGCATCTTTAAAATATAAATAAGAGATATAATTGCCGTTAGTGTCTCTTACTTCCTGCAACATCCACTTATATGTGTCGCTCGGACTTGCCGAGTTATTTTGCTGAGAGGAAGTATTGTAACCAAATTTATATTCTGCGCCGTCTTTTGTGGTAACAAGCCACTTATTTTCAGAAAATACGTATTTATTAAAGCTTCCATTTTCGATTTTTGGAACATAAGAAGAACCGGAATAATTTACTAATTCCCCATCAAGAGACGAATAAAAGTAATTTGGAAAAGATGGATCATATAACTTATCAGAACCGGACTTATTCAATCTTTGTATATACGGGATATTTAAAGTCCAGCCATAGCCAAAAACACTTCCTTGAACTGAATCCTGGCTGTTGTACTGTAATTTTAAATCTGGCTGCATTCCATTGCGGCCAGGAGGAACAGTAATGGAATAATTATATACTAAAGCTCCGGTTGCGGGATCGAGTTCCGGAATAAGCTGTTTTTGAGAGGTTAATGAATTTGATAAAGAAGATGTGTCGGAAGGCGATTCACCTATTGCATTAGTTTCGCCTTCCGGAGAAATCTCATTATCTTCTTCATTGATAATATCGGTCAAAATATCTTCTTTAAATTCATCGACGGCGCTGACCGCATCGTCGGGATTTGATTCTGGAGAAATATCAGGTTCAACATCGGAAAACACTTCATCTTGGCTGTAATTATCAGCGATATCTGATTGCTCAACAATATCTGTATCTAAAGAATCTGTAAAAATAGGGTCGCTATCTGAAAAATCGTCAAAGGCAAAAACCGGGGCCAAAGGAGCCGCAAAAAACACAAACATCAAAAACACCGCAACTAACTTCAATAGTTGTTCTTTATCTCTTTTATAAGTATTTAATAGTTTCTCCATAATCTAATCTAATTTAATTAGTTTTATCCTATTCAAGCTAAAATCTGTTGTCAATAGTTAACAACTAATAAGACTGTTGAAAATCCTAAAAATAGACTTATTTTAGAGTAATTTGTAGTACTGTAATTTTAATAGTGTTGTTATATATTAACAATATAATAAAAATTATGTCGGTACGTATCAACCAATAATTTGCTTGTTAAACAATTTAGAATTTGGCTTAAGCGAAAAAAAGCCCCGCCCGATGTTTTACCACCGAGAGGGGCCGCGGCCGATCAAGATTGCGCTTTATCGGCAAATTCTGCCGAGAAAAACTCGCTGGCGATCGTAGAAAATCCAGATCGCCAGAAACACACCCAGATAGACAAGAAACATGTCAGCTCCTTCCCATAATTAGAATCTTCTCCAAAGAACAAAACCTCACAAATTCCATCATACAACAATAAAATATATCATCAACAGCTGACTTTAATAATATATTATGCCTTTCACGCAGGTCTCTCTCTTATTTTCTCTACTAGCTTGTTAATTATCTCCTTACAACTTACTATACTTTTTAATTATCTAATGGTACACTTAACTAAAGGTCGTCTTGATAATAATAGCGCTAAAATAAATTACAATATGGCTGAAGAAAACAAATGTCCGGCTTGCGGACACGAGCATAAAGAAGAAGACGGAAGTTGCAGCTGTGGTTGTCCAAAGCAATAATAAACTTGTCTCATTTTCTCTAAAATCCGCTCCCATGAGGGGCGGATTTTTATTTTGGCCCATTGCTATATGCTTTTAGAATAATTACAAAACCGCCCACTTATTGGATGGGCGGTTTGGAATAGACAATATTGGTTATTTAATTATTTGTAAATAATTTTACAAACCAACCGAATAGGCTGAATTTACTCTCATTGGCTTTCAAAAAATCGTTAATTTTTTGCTGTTCCTGCTTTAATGCTTCAATTTGCGCCTGAAGGATTGTTTTAGTGTCTGTATTCGTCGTTTTATCTAATAATCTATTCAACTGGTTGATTTGGTTTTCAGTTTTTACCATCTCGCTTCGCAACCGGCCAACATTCTTATAATCCGTTCCGATTAGAAATGTTTTAATGCTATTTCTACTCTGAATTTTATCTATTGCATTGGCCACATTGTCTTTACCGTCATTTTGCTCATTAGCAATTACTTTTATTTGTTCGCCTATTTCCCACTTTTCTTTATTAGCCGCATCCAAAAGGCTTTGAACAAATGTTGCTACGGCACTTTTATGTTCTGCACCGTTGGCTTTTCCGCTGTTTTGAGCTTTGGCAAATGCGACTGAAGAACAAAAGGCAACTACAAATACCAAAGAAACCGCAAGCAATTGGCTATTTTTAATTATTTTCATATTTTTATAAGTATGTTATTTTTTATACTCGTCCAGGCCGAAGTTACTTTAAGCAAATGATTAATATTTATCATAATAATAAATGTTTAATAATAAATTTAATTAATCGCCTTTCCGTCTTGGAAAACCGTCATTCCTTTTTTCTTCAATTCTTTGAAAAATTCATCTACAGGAATCGCTTTATCCGGCGTAAAACTTCCCCTTGCCTTAATACGGCCATCTAGAATCATCTGGGCGATGATTGATGCGGGCAAGCCGGTATCAATATTACACCCCGAATCAGTCCAACCGGGCAGAGTCACAACAATGCACTCCATACGCATTATTCTAATAGACGCCTTTTTATCTTTTCCCGAAATTTCAACCCAAAGATTTTCTTTTTCGCTATAATTTTCCGGTCTTGGCAGTTTGGTTAAAATTCTCGAAATTGCGTCTACCGGCCTTATTTCTGTTTTTTCAAAAGTTAATAATTCTTTCTTGCCAAAACCTAACGCAATAATTGTTTTTAAAATATCAAGAGAGTGATCTGGAAAACCGGCATAAAACCTGATATTTTTAGGGTGATAATCTTTATAATCTTCACTGAAAGTATAAGTTTCAGGATGTCGCACCAAATAACATTTTTGCGTTCCAATTTCCCTGAATTCCCTGATTACTTCCGTTTTTTGCGGATTTTTTTCCATCCAAACTCCATTTTCAAGCACTGGCGCCGGATCGGTCAGTTCTTCAATAATGCTTTCAACGGAAAATGGAACAGCGAACTTTTTCACATTAGAATCCCAAGCAAATCCAATTTCAATGGTATCGATTTCGCCAAAGAACTTTGACGCATGCATCATCATTATATTATTAACTCCAGGAGTTGAACCGCAACCGGTTATGGCTAACAATCCCGCTTTTTTAAAATCCGAATCCATGGAAAGTTGAGCCCTGGTCATTGGTATATCGCTTCCAAGGTCAATGACATGCCTGCCTTCTTCAAGACAAATTCTATAAACATCGTGATTCCAATCGCCTTCGGCGCAATTAATCACTATTTTAGCCGGGATTTTTCGGATAAAATTTTTTACATCTTCATATTTTCTTAGGTCAATAAACTCAAACTGCGTACCGGGATATTGCGCTAAATTTTTTTCCGAATTATCGCGATACAAGTCAGCACAATATACTTTATATCCACAATCAAGCAAATCGCGCACAACAATCTGGCCCTGCATGCCGCTTGAACCTATTACCAAAAAATCGTATTTCATTTTTAAATTTTATTTTTATTTTTTATTACTATATTATTATCATAATATATTCCAACCATTATGCAAAATAAAAAAGCTCATTTTAGAGCCATTTTATTTTCGCATCCGATGATTCAACATTAGAACTTGGTTTATCAACGAGTTTCCGAATGTGTAAACTATTATCTTTTAATAAAAAACAGTGTAATTATTTTATATTTAATCTTTCTTTAACTTTTTTAACGATATCATCAATATCCCAATCAGACTTAACGAGATAATCAACATCCCCATACGAAGCTTCTAATGCATCTGCTATATGCTGCATATCACTTAAATTGGTTAAAAATATCATCATCGTACCGAGATTTAATTTTTTTATTTCTTTTGCCATGACTATTCCATCAACTTTTGGCAATAAAATATCGATGAGAATTAAGTCAGGCTTTTCTTTTCCTGTTATTGCTAATCCTTCCTCGCCGTCCGAAGCTACAAAAACGTCAAAACCCTCGTTATCAAATTTATCCTTAAGGGCCGATTGGAGTTGTTGATCGTCTTCTACAATAAGAATTTTTTTGGAATTCATATGTGTTAATATTTTTAATAATATACCTACAATGATTATACTATATCTTAAAAATTAATTCCTTACGGGTAATTCCAAGTAAAAAGTAGTCCCTTTATTAAGTTCACTTTTAAACCAAATTTTACCGCCCAAAATACTAGTCATCTCTTTGACTATATAAAGGCCAAGTCCAGTGCCTTCTCTGTTGCTTTTCTCTTTATTTTGATCCATTGAATTGGCGGCTCTGAATAGTTTTTCGAAAACTCTTCCTTGATCCTTTTGCGGAATACCTATTCCATTATCAAAAATTTCAAATAAAATTTTATAATTATCGCTCTTTATATTACAAATAATTTCGCCTCCTTTTAATGTGTATTTTACCGAATTAGAAATGATATTTTGCAGAATCATAGAAAGCAATGATGGGTCAGTAATCATTTTTAATGACTCTTCTGATTGATTAACATTTATTTTTTGATTTTTTCGATTAATTTCCATGCGCTGTTCTTGTATGACACTCTCTAATAATTTTCTTACATCAACCAATTGCTTGTTTATTTTTAACTTTCCCATTTCAATACGAGCCGTGCTCAATAAATTATTGATGAGTTTTATCATTCTCTCGTTGCCATAGTAAATTTCGGCAATATACTTTTCCTGTTTTTCGTTGAGAGCACCTGTTTTTTTATTGGCGAGCATGTTTGAATACCACTTAATAGCGGTTGCAGGTGTGCGAAGCTGATGGCTTGATAAATAGACAAATTCCGTTTTGGCATTATCTACTTGAATGATTAATCTGCTGATGAGCATTGCAATAAAAAGAACAAAAGAACCCAATAAAGCGCTAAGTATGATCGTTATAAAAAGCAAGATATTTTTTATGTATCTTGAACCTTCGCCTAAAGTCGAAGAAAAACTATTTTCTAGAATAGTTAACTGGCTATCGATTTCGCCGGATTCTTTAATTAGAGAAGCTGTTTGCAATGATCGCTGACGTTGCTCTTCCGGGTTATTGATATCGTGGGGAGCAACAATAATTTCATGCATTTTTTCTCCAATATCCAATAAATTTTCTATTTGAGAATCACCCTTTGTCCAAATTTGTATTGCTTTATCCATATAACTTAGGTGTCGAAACCACCGATAAAGAAAAATTAAATCATCGACATCGTTAGGATTATTACCGCCCTGAATAAACCCTTTACTGACAATGGCAAAATTGGGATTTTTTTTGTTTAATTCAAGACGAGCTTGTTTGTCGCCCATGTTTACCTGCAAGAAAGTTAAAAATTTATTATAATCATCCTCGTTAAAAGAAATAGAATAGGCAACAAGACTATTAGTCGCCTCTTTTTGGGCTTTTGACCATAACCCTTCCCCTCCCACATAGGAGCGGATACTCGACATCATCTTCATGCCAAACCAAAAATTTACCACACCAGACAATAAAGTAAGTATAATAAGAATGATGATAATGGAAAGCTTTTTATTAACCGAAAGTTCTCGCAACCATTCCATTATAATATTTTTTTTACTTACTTTATAAAATGTTTCTTTCTTAAGTTTTTCGGATTTATTCTGCAAAGAAACATTGGATTCACGCGCCAATAATTCAGCTTTTTTCCGTTCTGCGATAACAGAAGCTAAAACAAGCATAGTCAAAGAAAGCGCTCCCATAAAAAGCTGGAGCTGCAAAAGAGTTTGACTAGTTGTTCCATCGACAAATAGACCAAAACCAGAAATGGTACCTAAAATGGCAATAACTGAAACAATAAGTATAAGTGAGACAATAACCTTGGGATTAAACCTAATGGCTATCCAAATGAATAAGGGAAATATTAAATATATTAAACTTGGGTAATTAATATTTTTACTAAAACTGCTAAAAACAAATATGCTAATTATAATAATTAACATAGATATAGCAATAAGTTCCCAAATCCTTCTTATATTTATTTTTTTCCAAGATTTACTTAGCCACACGAATAAAAATGGAGCAACAATTAAGTCTCCTAGGATATCCCCGATCCACCATGCGGTCCAAGTTTTTAAATAAGAAGACAAAGATACTATATGCGTAAAAAATAAAGCCGTGACTCCAATAGTTGCGCTAATTGCAGTGCTAAATAAAGATGCAAAAATGATAAGTAATAATACATCTTTGAGTCTTTCTAATTCCTTTTGGAATCCAAAATGTTTTAAAAGGCAAACACCAATTACTGCTTCCATGGTGTTGCCTATACCAATACCTACAGCTCCTATAAGCGGCGCCCCAGTTATACTATTAACTAAAAAAGCGCCCACAAATATGGCAGGCCACAAATCAATGCCAAAAACGAATAAAGCCACTAATGCAATACCCGTTGGCGGCCAAACGAGGGTGGCAAAACCGCTCACCGGACTAATCATTAATCCAAATCTTGCTGAAACAAAATATACTATAAAAAGAATTATTAATTTTACGGGATATGAGTAATAACGTAAAAAATAAGTTTTGAGTTTAACTTTATTATTCATCGTCTTTATTTTACCATAAAAAAACCCGATAATAAATTTCGGGAATTTTGCGCGAGGTCGTGAACAACGTTAGAACCATAATGCAGGAGCAAAAAGAGTATATTTACATTCCCGGATTTAGGGCTAAAAGTTGAAGTCTAATATTCGCCCCTACCCACCCCTTAACTCACTATTGTTTTGTAAAATAAAATCCAGTTTTTACAAGAACTGGCAAACTCGTTTTGCGCTCCTTAATACCCGTGGGTAATGGCCGTGAAAATAAATTTCACGAGGTAGGCGACCGCCCCGACAGGCATAGCGTCATCATGATGATCGTGAACCAATCATCAACTGGATCTGTCAGCGGATCAATCTCAGGCTTCTTACTCTCGTGGTCTCCAATGTTGCGCTGTAACACGGTTAGCTCCTTTCTTGGTGAATTGACAAGGTTAAAAAACCCAAAGCGCCATCCACAAAGTAAAGATAACGCCATATATCAATCTAATTCCCCACGTGTGGGTGAGGAATCTTCTCCATCCTGTTGGTTTTACTAATTCCGGTTCGCCCAAGCGACTGAATTGCCCACCAATTAATCCAATTTTGAATTCTAACTCTTTGCCTCTCCGCATCATTGCACGGAATAAGTTAATATTCCGCTGTTCAATGACAAAAATTGCAAACATAATCACAAGACCAACAAATTTAAACAAGTTTAAGCAAGAACCGTTCTTGCTTAACCTAATTTACGCCTTTTTCAACAAAATTTCTATCCGTAAAACAAAACATCCAAATGGGTGTTTTATTTTTGCGCGGGCGACGGGATTTGAACCCGTGATCTTTCCCGTGACAGGGGAATATTCTAAACCAGGCTGAACTACGCCCGCATGCTTGCACTGAACTACAGTGAAGTGTGCCGGCGACAGGGATCGAACCTGTGACCTTACGCTTATGAAACGTATGCTACTGCCACTGAGCTACGCCGGCGGATTTTTGACTTAGTCAAAAATAGTTTTTAGTTATAAGTTATTGGTTGTTAGATTTTATGCTTTTTAATAAACCATGTAAAATCTTATTTACCAAATCACACTGTAATAATTCTTCTTTACAATTTATATTAAATAAATTTTCTATTAATTTAAATATGGCAATTGTTTCATATAAAGACCTGATTGAAATTTCCAAGAATGAAACAAATATTTTAGAACTGCCGGCTCCACTGCCCTCTGTAATATTTAAAGAAACAGAAGTTACAGCGCGTTTTAATTGATCAATAAGTGCAAACTTTTCTTCCTTAGGCAACTTCTGGCTTAAAACATAAGATATCTTGGCTAACTTCATCGCCTCTTGCCAGGCCTTAGGTTTCTCAAAATTATACATAATATATTTGAGTTAATAGTTTTTATCTAATGACTAAAGACTGACAACTATCAACAACAAATTTTATTTCATAAAATTTGTTGCGCCTCCCCGAATTGCACGGGGGCCTGCAGCTTATGAGACTGCCGAGGTACTACTCCTCCAAGGCGCTATGTGTACTTTGTTATTCTAACATAAAAATATATAAAATCAATAATTAGTTTACATATTTAAAAGCCTTAATTTTTTAAGACGCGAGATAATTGACCCTCTCGTTCTATTAAATGCAGTGGTAATCTTAGCAATGCTTAAACCTTTCGTAAAAAGTTCTTGTAATTCAATATCTTGCGCTTTATCCCAAGGGAAATAAGCATTTGAATGTTTTTGGCGTATTTTTTCAAAACCCAATTTACCTGAAATTAATTTACCTCCACACGAAAGAATAAATTGACTGCTATTTTTTTCAATATCGTGACTTGTCATTTCATTTATCATACTCATCGCATCAGCCGATTGTTTTTGAAATTCACCATCCTTTTTTAATACTTCCGGATGCACTTTAAATGCGTGCTCATTAAAACCCAAAAGATGCAAGCCGGAAAGTCGCCTGACACGCGACATGGCAACATACCCTTGTCCAAATTCAAACACATTACTTAAATCAATTACTGCTTCATCTAAACTTATTCCCTGGCTTTTGTGCACGGTGATTGCCCATGCAAGACGAAGCGGCAGTTGGGTAATTCGTGCGAGAACTTTGCCATTTTCTTCTATTGTCCAATTCATTGTTTGAACTTTAATTTTTTTGCCATCCCTTGTTTTTACAATAGGTTCTTGCGTATTCTCTGCAAAGGCTTCGACTGTTCCTAGAGTGCCATTTACAAATCCTTCTTTTGAATTATTTTTTGTAAACATTACCGAAGCGCCGATTTTAAGATAAAGATCATTAGGTGAAAGACAGCCTTTTTTAAGCACCGCAACAATTGGTTCTACGCCTTGCGACAACATCGTAAACACCTTTGATTCTCCGCTAAGATTATCAAGAATTTCATTATTAACGCGATCCACATCTGCATTATATGAAAATAACTTCGGCGCTGTTTTTGGGGCAGCATCATAAGTAATTTTTCTATCACTGATATAGCGTAAGTGACTATCATTAAAATCATTTCGTCGAATTGCTGATAGTAAAGCAATAAAATTGCTGTCATCTTGCCTGTGTTGTTCATCAAGATAACAAGTGACTAATTTTGCCCGTTGCCACACGGAAGAATCACAAGCGAAACGCCCGAAAGATTTTTCAATCAACGTTATTTGCAGATCATCTTTTTCTTCTTTTTTTACTACGGGAGGCAGTTGAAAAAAATCTCCAACTACCACAATTTGCATTCCGCCAAAAGGCTTATCTTTATCTTTTATTTCTCTGACAACCGCGTCAATCATTGAAAAAGTTTCCGGAGAAAGCATTGAGATTTCATCTATGATAAGAACTTTTGCGCGCCTAACTCGTTTAATTATATAATTTGTTGATGCTATCTTTTTGAGGTCATGCTTATCTAATATATGTTTAATCCCTATTCCGCTCCAAGAGTGAATGGTAAAACCGCCAATATGAGTCGCAGAGATGCCGGTTGAAGCAGTGATTGCCGGTTCAATATCATGACTGCGTAAATATGCCACATATTCATTGATAGTATGTGTTTTACCGCTTCCCGGAGAACCGGTTAAAAAAACATTATACCCCATTTTTAAAATGTCTAGCGCTTCTTTTTGAATCACAATTTTTACTTTCTACTGATTTTTGAATATCTCTAAAAATGCTTTTGTTGGAACTTGCACAGTGCCTTTTCCTTTCATCAATTTTTTTCCTTTTTTTTGTTTTTCCAAAAGTTTTCTTTTTCTAGTAATGTCGCCTCCATACAAATATCCGGTAACATCTTTTCTGCGGGCTTTAATTGTTTCACGAGCAACCACTTTTCCGGAAACAACGGCTTGCAGGGGAACAGAAAATTGTTCGGGATCCAAAACTTCTTTTAATTTTTCAACAACAAACTTCCCTTCTCTATATGCCTCATTTTCAGAAACAATTTTTGACAAAGCTTCTTCTTTCTGGCCTGCAATCCAAATTTCCATTTTTACTAATTTGGCGGGCTTTAACCCGGATATTTTATAATTCATTGACGCATAGCCCTGGCTGGCGCTTTTTATTTTATCGTAAAGGCCGGTTATAACGCCTCTTAAAGGAACATCATAAATTATAATTGCCCTTTGGCTGGAAAGGTACTGCGTGTCTGCATAAATGCCATTAAGATTTTTTAAAATTTCCATCAATTTGCCCAAATATATTAATGGAGTTATTATTTCCAATAAAACCCACGGCTCTTGAGTTTCTTTGATTTGAGACGTATCCGGCCAATCCGAAGCTGAATAGATAAACTTTTCTTCTCCTTTGATATTAATAATTTTAAAAACAACAGACGGCGTTGAGATTACCAAATTTAAATTAAATTCCCGGCGCAATCTTTCTGCAACAATCTCAACATGCAATGTTCCCAAAAATCCAACCATAAATCCCCTGCCCAGAGCTTCTTTTGTTTCCGATTCAAAAGTTAAAGCCGGATCGTTAAGTTTTAACTTTGATAAAGCGTCTTTTAACAGATCAAAATCATCCGGATTTTCCGGGTAAAAACTGGCAAAAACCATCGGCTTTGGTTCTTGATACCCTGGCAATGGTTCAATATTAATGGCTGGAAACTGAATCTTTACAATCGTGTCTCCCGCCATAACTTTTCCCGGCTCTTTAATGCCAGTGGCAATATATCCTATTTCTCCGGCATAAAGCTTGTTTTGAGGCGAACGCCCCGGATTAAAATAACCTAATTCTTTTATTTCTGCCGCGGCATTGGCCGCAAAAAGTTTAATTTTTTGGTTATTTTCAACTTCTCCGTCCACTATTCTGATAAAAGCAATCACTCCCTTGAAAGAATCATAATCTGAATCAAAAATTAAGGCCCTGAATGGTTTTTCCAGATTTTCTTTTTTTGGAGCAGGAATTTTTTCAATTACGGCTTTTAAAATTTGCTCAACATTTTCCCCTGTTTTGGCAGAAACTTTTAAAATTTCACTTTCATTGATTTTTAAAAGATTGACTAATTCTTCAACGACTTCCTGCACCTTTGCCTGAGGCAAATCAATTTTATTTATAACGGGAATAATTATTAAGTTTTGCTTTTTTGCCAATTCTAAATTTGCCAAAGTCTGAGCCTGTATCCCTTGCCCGGCATCTACCAATAACACGGTTCCCTCCACAGCGGCTAAAGACCTGGATACTTCATAGGTAAAATCAACGTGGCCAGGGGTATCAACCAAATTTAAAATAAAATCTTTGCCCAAATAATTATAATTCATTCTGATTGATTTCAATTTTATTGTAATTCCTTTTTCTCTTTCTAATTCCATAGAATCCAAAAATTGGGGTTTCATTTTTTTAGACTCAATCGTATGAGTCAACTCCAAAAGCCGGTCCGCTAAAGTGGACTTTCCATGGTCAATGTGGGCTATGATTGAAAAATTTCTAATGTTTTCCTGGCTCATAATTAATTTTTCTTGAAAAATTTTGGGAAAAAAGAGTTTTTTATCATTTCGAGCTCGGGCGATTGCAAAATAAATGATATTCCAATATAACAAATAATTCCAGCCGATGTTGCAAATGCCAACTGAAAAAATACCCCTAAAAATGTCTGCAAATTAACCAAGTTATAGCTTATGACAATCTGCCTTGCCAAAAATGTGACGGCGGCGGTTAAAACCGAAGATAAAGCAATTTTATAAAGAGAAACTGCCAAGTGCTTCAATCTGAATACTCTGAATTTTTTATAAAGGAAAAATAAAAGCAATAATGATTCAGCTATTCCGGCAATTGAAAACGCCAGCGGCAATCCCAATACGGAAATATTATCTATGCCTTGCAGTTTCAATACAAATTGGAAGAATGAAAAAAATAATCCATGCAATTCCAAAAGCCATACAAAGAAAAAACTCATTGCAATATTAAGGGCAACGGTAATAAACGAAATTAAAGCTGGAATCTTTGTATTATGGGCGGCGTAAAATGTTTTTGACAAGATAAAAATTAATCCTTGGGCGCACAATCCAATGCTAAAAACGCCAAGGCTGGCAGCGGCCAATCTTGTATCTATCCAGTCAAATTTTCCAGAACCCCATACAATTCTTGCCACTTGAGCCCTTAAAATAAAAAGTAAGATACTTACAGGAACAGTAAAAAATATAATCTGCAAAAATGCTGAAGAAAACTTTTTTTCAAATTCTTTTTTATTTTTCTTTGAATATGCAAGGGCCATGGCGGGGAAAATGGCGGTTGAAAGCGAAACCGCAAAGGCGTTTACCATAATAGAAGACAAATTATTTGCCAAGCTAAACACCGTTATGCTGCCTGTGATTAATGTTGAAGCTATGGCAGTGGTTGCAATGGTATTTAATTGTCCGGCTCCCAATCCCAAAGACCTTGGCACCATTAATTTTAATGTTTTTATTACGCCAGCATGCTTGAAATCAAACAGGGGTTTATAAACAAATCCCGAATTAAAAAATACGGGAATCTGTATTAAAAGATGCAAAACACCGCCAAAAACCACGCCTAAAGCAAGCCCCACAAGTCCGAATTTAGGCACAAAAAATAAAATTCCTATGATAATGCCCAAGTTATAAAGCAACGGAGCCAAGGCAGTTACCAAAAACCGTTTAAAAACCTGCAATATGCCGCTTATAATATTGCTTATGCCCAAAATAATCGGGCTTAAAAACATAATGCGCATTAAAAGCGCAGTTATTTCTCTTTTCTCAGGTGAAAATCCCGGCGCAATCAACGAAACAAAAAAGGGAGCCAATATGATAAATAATAGGCAAACCGCTATTAAAAAAACGAGAAAAATATTCAAAAGGTTTAATGCATATCTCCAGGCCTCATCTTCTGAATTGGCTAAATATGAACTGAATATGGGAATAATTGCTGAGGATATGGCGCCAAACACTAAAATTAGGGCAATAAAATCAGGTACGGTGAAAGCGGCATAATAAACATCTAATTCATTTCCAGCGCCGAACTTTCCCGCCAGAAGATGGTCGCGGAATAAACCCAGTAAGGCAGAAAAAAAATAAGACGCCGCTAAAATTAAAGAGGCAAAACTAATGCTTTTTGTTTGCGTGTTAAGTAATTTTTTTATCATATCTCCAACTCAAAACAGTCGTATTTATGGTTTTTATAATATCCATGATCATCCATAATCTTAAAACCTTTTTTTAAATAAAAGTCGCTTGCCCGGTATTCGCTAAAAGAATAGGCGTGCAATATGTTAAACCCTTTTTCCTTGGCAAATTGCTTGGCAAATTCTATAAATCTGCTGCCAAGTCCTTTGAGTTGGAATTCTTTTCTAACCGCCAATGTTTCTATGCTTACTTTATTTCTCCGAGAGCGTAAACTCATAACTCCTGCCAGCCTCCCCCCGTCTTCTATGACAAAATATTCTTTATTTTGAATTTGCTTTTGCACAAATTCCTCTTTATCCCAAACAAAATCAGGAATATCCAAAGATAATTCATTTACAATAACTAAAACCTCTTTTTTATCTTTTAGTTCAGCTTGCCTTAATATCATTATTTTTTAGAAAATTTCCCTTATAATTCCGATTGGAGTTTGCTCATCAGACTGCCCCAAGGGATTATCTTTAATAATTTTGGCGACTAATTTTTTATCAATGCCGCGGCTGGCTCCCAAAATATTTACTCCGAAATCATTTGCGTCAACAACAGCAACAGGAGTTTTTAATTCTTCTGAAACTTTTTCTGCCACTTTATTTGCTCTTATCGGGCCTTTTGAAACATATGTATTATAGGGAGGTATGGCATATTCAACCGCTCCGTCAATAGACCTGGCTTTACTTCCTGCGATAATATAAAAAACCCCCCTGATATTAAAAATTTTAAAAAAAGCCCCCAAAAAAGCAGCTAATAAAATTCTTGGCATACCTACTTCTTCAATGGCCAACTGCATTGTTTCCGGCGACCCCAACCCTATGCCGATTGGAGTTTTTGTCACAAAACTTGATAAAAAATTCGCCATTTTTGAGGCAATTATTTCTGATTTGGGATAAGACCTGCCTTGAGTCACCGAAACAGCTTTTTCGCTTATAAAAATAATGTCTTTTGGTTTGAGGTGCAAAGCCGCATATTCTTTGACAATTTGTGATATATTTTTATCCTCTGGCGTTATTAATTTTGTTCTAACAGGATATCTGGCAAATTTTTTACCATTAACTTCAATGATTAAATTTTTGCCTGGATTTGGAGCTAATTCCATATTTTTTAAATTATCTGTTATGATAATCTTTTTTTGATGTTTTTGAAAGAGTCTTGACAACTACCTAATCATTTGGTAATGTCAAGCTATCTCAGCAAGATGAGTGATTGCTCCTTACGAAAGGAGAGGAAAGTCCGAACACCATCCCGCCATACATTTAATTTTATATGAAGGGCGGGATAAAATAATAGTGGCTAACAGCCACCCATAGCAATATGCGAGGTGCGAACAGTGACGTACAAAATCGAAAGATTTTGTATTCCCAGTTTTGGGAAAATTCTGCAGTAATGCAGAAGTGAAACGGCTAAATCCTTATTGGGTGCAAGAACAAAGTCCCGCCATTCATTTAAGGTTAACAGGAAAAACCTGAAAAATTTCATGTTTGAATATGAAATTTTTATCTCAAAAGATGGAGGGCGGGATTAAAAGTAGTTCGCTTGACCCCGATGGCAACATTGAGGGCAGATAGATAATCACATAAAACAGAATTCGGCTTATAGTCTTGCTGGGGTAACAAAAAACTCGATGTTAAATCGAGTTTTTTGTTTGTATGATTTTTAGAACAATTTTTGGCTTCCTGCATTAGCGTCTAAAGTTTCGTTTACCATTCTATCGGCTTCTTTATTATTTTCTCTGGAAATTGCCTTAAATTTTACTTTTTCAAAATCCATTTTTAAGTTCCAAATTTCTATAAAAAACTTTTGAATCTTTTCATCTAAAATTTTATATTTACCGTTCATCTGATTTACCAGTAATTCGGAATCAGACCTTACTTCAACTTCGCTAATTTCCGCTATGGACTTGCCAAATAATGATTTAAACTTTTTTAAAGCATAAATTACAGCCGAGTATTCTGCCTCGTTATTGGTTAAATTATCGCCTAAATATTCTCCGTATTTTTTTATAACCTGCTCTTTCTCATTGCAAAAAACAACCCCAAGCGCCGCTCTGCCAGGATTGCCCCTTGACCCGCCGTCTGTATAAATAATTATTTTTTTCATAAAAACTTTTTATTACACTGCTCTTAACTTTTTTGTTGGCCAATTGATTTTAATAGTCAAACTTTTTTAGTAAAAATAAATAATTTCTAGTAACATCAAAGCCCATATAATTTAACTTATCGCGAATTTCTTTAAGAATCCTCTCGAAACTTATGGCCTCAATATTTTTTTGCTTTAATGCATTGTAATATTGAGATTCTTCGTTAAGTTTTGGCGAAAAAAGTTTGGGTGAATAAACAAACTGCTTATGAAAAGATTTATGACCAAAACGTTTAATGAGGTATTTTTCTTTTTCGTCGGCGAACTTAGTAAGAGCATTGTTAATACTCTCCTTAAGTCTCGTGCTTTTACTTGATAATCTAGGATTTGGAGAAACAGAAACCTCAATCCAATAATATTTTTGCCCATTAGTTGAAATAATATCAATCTCTTTGCCCCTCCCTCCCCCTACTTTTCTACCTTTAATCTCGCGTGTTAATTTAGGCACAACAATATTGCTCATCGTAAAATGATTACAAACTTCTTGAAGCCAGATATTTACAATATCTTCAGCTGGATTAACCATAAAAATAAATTGCTTTCATTAATTTTTTTATTGACAAATCACACTTTCGTCCTAACAAGTTTTATAATAAACTCTAAAAGTATAAATTTTTTACTTTGAATAAAACATGAAAACTTGACAGAGGTATATGGTTTTGATAGTATTAATCTACCATTAGAAAGGACCGCGCTTCGCGGTCTTTTCCTTTTTATTTTTTCTCTATTTTAATTTTTAGATTATTAATCTCAATAAAATTTACTTCTTTTGGATATTCACTTAAAACTTTACGTAATTTGGTAGATAATCGTGAAGTAAAATATCTATGACCAGAATTTATCTTTTTAGCGCTTGATACTAAAACAACTTTAATGCCTTTTGATATTGCATTTTTAATTAAAAAATCGAAATCACCATCTCCGGTGAATAAGTAAAATTCTGAATTTAATCTTGATAATTCCATAGCATCAACCGTTAAATCAACATCGCAATTTGATTTTTTATTATATCCCATATCAATCCTTTCAATAAATTTATTACCACAAGATGGACAATTTATACTAATTTCTTTATCTTTATTTTTGTAAGCAAAAACTGTTTTTGCTCTGACAATACATCCTTTTTCTGTTAAATTATTAATCATTGCCACGGTGTCTAAGTCGCCATCATCTACTCCAATATAAAAGAAAACCTGTTCGCATTTCCACTGATTAACTAAAAATTCATATAGTTTTATCCAATCAATGCCAAAACCGTGAAGTTTTTTGGTCGTACCATCAGTATTATGAAAATCAATGAAAGCAAATTTCTTCATAAATTACTTTTACTTTTTAAAATACTCTTCCAAATATTTTTCAAATTTTTCCAAATTTTCATTTTTTAACCTGAATCCCGACGCTTTGGCATGGCCGCCATAAGTTATCAAAAAATCTTCGCAAGTTTTCATCGCATCAACAGAATTATAGCCTTCTTTAAGGCTTCTTACGGAACCGCAAGATTCCGTGTCTCCTTTTTTAAAAATAAAAGTTGGCTTTTCGTATCTCTGGGCAATTATTGAAGCAACGGAACCCGCCAATGTTAATTTCCAAGCCTGATCTCCCTGGAAAATAATCGGCGATTGTGATTTTTGGGTAATTCTTCTTTCCACTTCCTGCGTAATTTCTTTGATTTTTTGTTGTTTATAATTGGTTTTATCAATTAAATCCTGTACTATTTCTCTGCACTTATCGATTGATGGAGAGGTTAGAAGCAAGTAAGAGTCGTTCTTGTAATTTATGCTTTCTGCCGCGTTTAAAGCCGAAATAATCTTTTGCAGAGCTCCCTGAAAAACATAGCCTTCTCCTAAAATATCTAAAAAGGCCCTTAATGCCGGGCGGAATGTGTTTTTTAAAGACCTTAATCCTTCTTCGATAATTTTTTGATTTTCATCTGTTTGAGGAACCATATCAGAAATCGTACCAAGCGCAGCCAATTCCAAAAGGCTGTTTCTTAAGTTTTCTGAAATTTTGTCACCCAATATTTCTTCACAAAGGCGGAATGTAACTCCAACATTTGCCAAACCCTTAAAAGAATAATTATCATCTTTTTGTTTTGGATCAATTATAAGAGGGGTGTCTGGAATCCCGTTTAGAGTTTCGTGGTGGTCAATAATTATTACTTCAAATCCCAATTTTTTGGCAATTTCCACTTCTTTAACATTTCCAATGCCAAGGTCTAATGTAATAAAAAGAGCCGGGGCCTTGTCTTTTAAAATATCCAAAGCTTTTGCGTTAACGCCGTAGCCATCAACTTCCCTGTCTGGAAAAAATACGGCAGAAATCTCCCCTCCTAAATTTTTGATAGTTTCTTCTAAGATAACAACAGACGATATGCCGTCTAAATCAGAATCTCCATACAAAATAATACGTTCTTTATTTAAGACCGCTTTTTTAATCCTTTCTGCAACCTTTTCCAAATTTTTAATCTTGTTTTCCATAATTATTCCAAAGCTTTTAATCCAGGTAAAATGCTTCCTGCGAGGTAATTTAACATTGCGCCGCCTCCGGTGGAAACATGGCTGAATTTTGAAATTATACCCTCTTTCCTTAAAAATTCAATTGTCTCTCCCCCTCCAACCACAGAATATGCTTTGCTCTCAATAATGGCTTTGGCTATTTCCAAGGTGCCTTTTTTATAATTTTTATCTTCAAACTTTCCAAAAGGCCCGTTCCATAAAACTGTTTTTGCTTTTGCAATTTCTTTTTTAAATAATTCAATAGTTTTTTCATCAATATCCAAAGCAGTCAAATTACCATAAGGGCTTATTATTTTATCTTCATTTTTGAATTTTATTTTTTTATCTATTATCGCTTTTTTAACCAGACCGCTTATAATAACTTTTGCTTTTTCAGAAAAACTTTCAATTAGTTTTAATTTAGCTTCCTCCACTTTAACTCCGCCTATAATTACCACCAATGGCTCTTTGGGATTTTGCATCACACTGTCTAAAACCTCTATTTCTTTTTGTAATGTCAAACCAGCTGCCGATGGCAGATATTTGCAAATGCCTGTTATTGAAATGTGATTTCTATGAGAATCTGCAAATGCGTCATTTACATAAATATCTCCCAGCAAAGAAAGCTTTTTTGCGAATTTTAAATCGTATTCTGTTTCCTCTTTATGGAATCTCAAATTTTCAAGAAGCATTACTTTGCCAGGTTCCAAAGAATTGCTCTGATTTTCAACTTCTTTGCCAATACAGTCATCTGTTTTAACCACCGAAATTCCTAAGTATTCAGATAACTTATTTTTTACTTTATCTAACCTTAAAGATTCAACAACTTTGCCGTCTGGGCGCCCCATGTGGCCCATTAAAACAACTTTTGCCTTATTTTCTATTAAATATTTTATTGTAGGCAGTCCTTGATTTATTCTAAAATCGTCCACTATATTGCCGTTATTATCCACTGGAACATCAAAATCACACCTGACCAAAACTCTTTTTTCTTCAACATTAAAATCTCTTATGGATTTAAACATAAAAATAAAACTCAAAATTTTATTGTCTGTCCCGGCTTAATTATTCCTGTTTTTTGTTGGTTTAATTCATCTCCTGGCTTGTCCTGAGCCAAGTCGAAGGGTTCTTTGTTTTCTATTTTTTTTGGCGCTTCTATTGGCTCGGGCAGGTTTTTCTCTTCGAGCCCCGTTAGAGGCTTATTATTATTTTTACTAATTTCTTTTTCAGAATCATTAGTCCCTAACGGGGCAAGCGACTCTTCTAAAGCTTTTTTAAGTTCCGACAAATTTATTTCTTTTCGTTTTACCTGCCTGTCGGCAGGCAGGGGTTTTTCTTCTGTCTTTGTTTGTGGCAACTTTTTAGGATTATGAAAAGGAATTGTTTCTACTTTTTTATTAAATTGCTCTTTATTATTTTGCTCTTGCTTCTGAGGAACTTGTTCCTTATCGCTTGACTTTATTTTTTTTAAGCAGGATTTGCAATAGATTGGCCTTCCCGGTTCCGGCTGGAAAATAACCTTAGTTGGTTTTTGGCACATAGAACAAATGGCATCGTAAAGTGTTGTCTGGGTTGCGGCCGATGATTCTGTCTCTTTTTTAGTATCCTGTTGAGGCGGAACAAGAGGCTTTACTGCCTGCACGTGCAAAGTATCGTCTAAAAAACTTGCCCAACGTGAAATTTTTTCCTGCACTATTTCGCTTTTAACTCCGTATTTTTCTTGAGACGCCCTAATAATTTTATCTTTATTTGACGCATCAATTAAAACTGGCGGCGGAAGAGTTTCTGCCGAAAAAGGGTGGCCGGCTATTCCATCAATCATTAATTTTAAATATATGTTATATTTTGGCAAATTGCATAAATCGGTAGCCGTAAATTCGGGAGTAAATTCTTTTTCCAGAAATTCTGCATCTTCGGCTCCGACGCGAAAAACAACCAATGTGCCGACATTTCCAAAAACAGCGTCTCGGACGGTTTCTTCCATTTGGGTGATATATTGATGCCCCAAAATAAGGTTTAGCCTGTACTTTCTGGCTTCGGATAATATATTGGTAAAAGATTCTGTGGCAAAATTTTGGAATTCATCAACATAAAGATAAAAATCTTTTCTGTCTTCTTCTGGAATATCAACTCGAGACATTGCGGCCAATTGCAGTTTGGTAATCAGCAAGGCTCCTAAAAGTTTTGAGTTGTCTTCTCCTATTTTTCCTTTTGACAGATTCATAATCAATATTTTTTGATCATCCATTATCTCTCTCATATTAATTGTTGATTTTGTCTGGCCAATAATATTTCTGACCAAAGGGTTTGAAATAAACTGCCCGACTTTGTTTTGAATAGCGGCAGTGGCCTCTATTTCGTATCTTTGAGTGTATCTGGCATATTCGGTAACCCAAAATGATTTAACTATGGGGTCTGTGATTTTATCAACCACTCTTTTCCTGTATTCTATATCGGCAAACATTCTGTTGACTCCCAAAAGAGTTGCATCGGGGTATTCCAAAAGAGCCAGAATGGAATTATTTAAAATATACTCCATTCGCGCCGACCAAACATCGGGCCATACTTTTTTGAATACTCCCATTAATCCGGATGCCACCAAGTGCCTATACCTAAAATCAACCTTTTCCACAACATTAAAGGCAATTGGGTAATCTATATCCGAAGGATTGATATAAATCACATCATTGATTCTATCAGCTGGCACAAAATCAAGAATCTTTTCGGCTCCTTCGCCATGAGGGTCAATATAGGCTACTCCGCGGCCTGCCTGTATATCCTGGATTGCCATCTGCTCCATCAAATTTGATTTGCCCATGCCGGTTTTACCAATGACATAAAAGTGCCGGCGCCTGTCGTCAATTTTTATGCCAAATTTTTTTCTTGCATTGCGAAAACTGGTTAATCCAAAAAATACTATATTATTATCCATAATTTTTACTATTATTCAATCGGCAAGTTAGGAGGCGGTCCTCCTTTTTTAGACTCAACCCTTGCCATGGTTGGAGCAACCAATCCTGTGATTTTCACCGGAAAGTGGAATAATGTTGCCATTTCTTCTGTGTTTAAAATGGCTGAAATACTTTTTCTGTCAGGAAAAAGCGGAGGAAATCTTAAAACAGAATTTTTGAACATTTTCCTTGCCCTTAAAAATGCCCTTCTTTTTCTCCATATATAATGGATTTTAGGCCTTGTCTTGCCGCTAAAACCCATTCTGTTTAAATTTTGGGTTGAAAAATGAGCAAAATATGACCTGGTAAGTATTCTGTTGGCAGATTTCCAATTTTCTCTTTTAGCCACATAAACGCCTCTGATATGCGTCCTATAAACCGGTTTTTTAATTTTATTTTCAATTTCAGTGACAATTTCTCTTTCTCCGGGAGTTAGCACCATTTCTCTTTCGCCTTCTTCTGATTTTTTAGGGTCAGCCCACTTATAACTTGCCTTTTCGCCAGACCCCTCTTTTTCTGGCCCCAGGGCCACTTGTTTTGCCACATACATTAAATCTTCCAAAAGAGTTGTCTCTTTTTTTTCCGGCCTTTTAGCTATTTTTGTAATTATTTTTTCTGCCTCTTTTTTCCATTCTGGTTCATCGCGGTCTGATACTGGAACCGTAATAAACTGAACCCAATAGTGCTCCCCCGGCCCTAACTTTGATAATAATTCCAACAAAGAGGCCATCGGATCTATTCTTTTTTCTTCCGCCGAAATCCTTTCGCCTTGCGGCTCAAAGAATTTCTCGTATGTTTTTATCGGGTAAGCAGCTGGCTGCGACAATATCCAATCTTCGCCATAAAAATCCCATTCTTCATTAGGAACATTTTGGGGAACTAACTTTGTATAATCTGAAACTTCTTTTATTTCTATTTCTGGATAATGGCCATAAAGGGCAGTCTCAACATGAGTTTTATGACTTGCATTAACTCTGATATAAAAATGTATTTGGCCTTCAATACTGGCTATTTCCCATGACATCCAAAAAGGAGAATTATCCAATTCGCCTTCGCACCATCTTTCTCTCCAGTTAGCCGTATCATAAATAGGCCATACAACTGTGAATACATCTTCCATCGCCTTTAAAGGAGTTAAAACTTCCTTTGGAGGTATTATTTCTAACATTTTCCACTTTATTTTTGAATAAGAAAAATCCCAGTCCAGCCACCACAAATAAAGCTCTTTTAACTGCATAGATAAAAGCAATGGGAAAAATAGCCACCACCAAACCCTTAAAAATGGCACCCATAAAACAAACAACATAAAAAACACCCACCAAAAAGGGTCCCATAGTATTTTTTTAACCCATTCTAACCAAAATAATTGAGGGGGCAGATTAGCCATTTAAGTTAATGTTTTAAATATTTTAGGCGCATACTCAAGCAAGATTGAAATTATGGAAACAATTAAAAATCCCGCTAAAAAGAATTCAAAAGTATAAAGAAGCGGCACGGCCACAAAAGTAGTTTTTTTCTCGTGCCAGTAATAGACTAAAGAAAAGAATACTATATAAAAAATCAAAGTGGCTATAAATAATATATTGATTCCTATAAAAAAGTATGACATATTGCTTCATTATATCCCAATAATAATCCGCAATCAACAAAAATTTATGAAATAAAAAGACACGACCGAAATCGTGTCCTAAATGACAAAGAAATTATCTTTGTTCTGTCACTTAGCAGTGACTTTTTTTCGTTTCAGAAGCTTCATCGCTTCTTCAACGTTTTCTTCGCTCATCGCCAATTCCAGGGCTTGACCAATGGTCTTGCCTGGTTTGAGATTCCTCCTGGCTTCCAGGAGAAGAGCTACCGTGTAGAGTTCGGGGTCTTCTGCGAAGTGTTCCTCCGCTTCCAGTTTTTGAGCAATCTGCTCAACAATGGGATAGAGAACATCGTTCAGTTTCATAGCAGGTCTCCTTTTGGGTTCTCATTTGGCAAAGAACTGGTTTTTCGGAACTACTTAAACCCTAATGTATTTTGTGTGATAAGTCAAATAAATTCAACAAAAAAAACAACCCTTTTGAAGATGGGTTGTTTTCACTTGTTTTTTTGGTTTTGCCGTAAGTTATGGGATCAGGCAGTTTGGGTTTTTCTTAAAAAATATTTTCCGGCCTCGTCTTTTTGGAAATATTCTTTATTGTTTAAGTTCATCAATACCGTATTTTTGGCAACTAATCTTTGGGAAAGAACTTCTTTGACAATTTCTTCTTTATCCAAGGCCATATTCTTTTTTTCCAGAACTTTAACAATCACATCTTTAATTGTGCCCGGACTGTATCCCCATTCTTGCAAAGCGTATGTGCCTCTGCCCACTAAAACAAACCTTAAATCTTTGATAAGTTCGTTATGAACTGTTTGAGGATAGGTTTTTTTATTTGGCAGATTATATCCAAATTTATCAATCATTTCCGCCACTTTAGTAAAATGAAGAGGTTTTTGATGTTTTTTAAATACTAAAAATGCCCTGTCTCTTACCCCTCTCGGCTTTATTTCAGGCCATTCAATCAAACCGATTTTACCCTCTCCGTTTTCTTGTATTTTTTTTGAAACCTGAAGGTAAGACAATAAAGCCTCTTTTGACAGTTTGCTTTTTTGGGCAAAGCTGTCAGAAAAATCTTTTTTAAACAAAGGGCTTCCTTGCGTTTTGAAGTCCCTAATCAAATTAGCCAAAATTTCTTTAACTTTTATTTCCGGGTTTTGTATTGTTGACCAAAAAGAATAAAAATCCTTTTTTTCACAAACCCTGGAAAATTGTTCTCCCAATGTTAATAAAAATAAAATATAGGGTTTTGCATTTTCCCCGCCAATTTCGTTAATGGCAACATCTTCTTTTTTAAATCCGCCCTTGTCTTCAAAATAAGAAACAAAATCTCCAAATATTTTATCCAAGGCATCTTTGTTTTGATTTTTAACAAAAGTAAAACCGGCCTCCTCTATTTGGCGGACCCTTTCTCTGGTAATACCCATAGATTTGCCAATAGATTCCAGTGTTTCTTGTTTTGCTGTTTTCACGCCAAACCTGCGATCAAAAATGTCTTTGGTTTTTTGGGAGAGACCTTTGGTAAGTTTTTGGTATAATTGCGAGTAATTGACTTTGTTCATAATCTTATATAATTTAGCTGTTCTTTGACCCTACCATATTTAATAAACCATGTCAAGACTTCACTTAACCCCATTTCTACACAGACTTTTTCTCGTCAAATTTATACCAGCTGACCAACAATGGGCTGGCGATAAAAATTGAAGAGTAAACCCCCGATGCTATGCCTATTATCAGGGCCAACGAAAAGTATTTAAGGGTTTGTCCGCCAAAAAAGAATATTGAAAAAAGAACTAATAATGTGGTAAATACCGTGCTTATTGACCTGCCAAGCGTTTGATTCAAGCTCCAATTTACTGTTTCTTCAAACCGGCCCATTCCCCTTCTTAAAATATTTTCTCTTATTCTGTCAAAAATAACTATTGTGTCGTGGACAGAAAAACCCAAAATAGTCAAAAGGGCTGCAATAATTGGAATTGTTATTTCTACATTATAAAATCTGCCCAAAACGGCAAAAACTCCCAGGGGAATTAAAATATCGTGGAAAAGAGCTATCAGGGAAGCAATGCCGTATTTCCAGGAAGCAATTGGCCTGGAAACTTTTCTAAAGGCAAAAGCAATATAAAGAGTAATCGCAAGCAAAGCCAAAAATATGGAAAGTATTGTTTTTTGCTTTAATTCCTGGCCGATGGAGGGACCTATATATTCAAAGCTTTTTTCCTCAACCTTTGATAATTCCGAAAGTTTTAAAATAATCTGCTGATGCGCAGCTTCGTCAATTCCTTTAAATTTCAAAATTGCCCCTTTTTCTCCGGTAGGCTGAACTATAATTTCGCCCAAATTAAAGCTTAAAAGGGATTTTATAATTTCTTCGTTAGCAGGCCTTTTTTCCAAAAAATTAATTTCCATATTACTGCCTCCCGTAAATTCAATTCCAAATTTCAAACCAAAAATCAAAAGGGCCAAAACAGACCCTATGATTAAAACGGCAAACAAAATGTAATAAATTATTGAATACTTTGTAAAATTAAAATTCATATAATTAGAGCAGCCATTTAAATTTTTCTAATTTTGGCCCGACAAAAATTAGCAAAAGAATCCTTGTTATAAATATTGCCGAAAACATCGAAACCAAAATACCTACAGATAAAGTCAATGCGAATCCCTTGATAAAAGAAGTTGAAAAAATAAATAAAATAGCGCAAACAATCAGAGAATTAAAATTGCTGTCGCGAATCGACGGCCATGCCCTTTTAAAACCTTCCTCTGTGGCCAAAGAAAGCCCTTTGCCTTGTTTTATTTCTTCTTTCATTCTGGCAAAAATCAAAATATTTGCATCAACTGCCATGCCTATGGACAAAATAAATCCTCCAATTCCAGCCAGGCTTAAGGTAACTGGAATAAATTTAAACAAAGAAAGAGTTACTGCAACATAAATTACCAAGGCAATAGAAGCCAAAACTCCCGGCAACCTATAAATTAATATCATAAATAAAACCACCGCTAAAAGGCCGTAAATGCCGGCTAAAAGCGACTTTTGCAAAGAAACTGTTCCCAAAGTTGGCCCTACCGTTTGCTGTGAAATCGGATTTCCTATTTTCACCGGCAGGGCTCCTGAATTAAGTCTTCTCGTAATTTCATTGGCTTTTTGAGTGCTCATATCTCCTGTAATTACTGCCCTACCGCCAGTTATCTTGTCTTGAACTATAGGAGCATACAGGTCTTGTGCATCAATTTTCCCGTCGCCAGAAGTATCAACAATAGAAGCGCCATCTAAAAATATAGCTAATGGTTTTTGAATATTTTTTTCTGTAATTTGCTCAAATAATTTTTCTCCTTCTTTATTAAAAATAATTTCAATTTGTGGCTTATAAGTTGTTTGGTCAAAAACAACATTTACTTTTGACAAATACTTTCCGGTTAATTCAGTAGGTTTAAAATAAGGATTTTGCAAAACCAACTGCCAATCTGTCACTTTTGATATGTCTTCATTTTTTTCCTGAACTTCTTGCACTTCTCTTATTTTATCTATAATCTGCTGGGTTTCCGCTTCCGTTCTTTGCTCTAAAAATTCAAGATAAGGCGTTTCTCCTATCATTCTTATTGCGTCTTGCACATTTGTTATCCCAGGCAACTCAACAATTAATCTATCTTGTCCCTGAATCTGTACCACTGGCTCTGTAACTCCAAAAAGATTAACTCTTCTTTCAATTACATCTCGCAATCCCTGCATAGCTCCCGACTTATCTGTAACATTATTTAAATCTGCCTGATAAGCAAGATTAACGCCTCCCTGCAAATCCAAACCAAAAATAAATGATTTTGTCCAAAAATGAGGAATGCTTAAATTGAATTTCTGGTTCAAAAAATCAGCCCCTTTATTAAAATAATCCGGGTAAGCAAAATTTCCTGCCAAAACAGCTAAAACAACAACTCCGATAAAAATTAAATATTTTTGTTGCATATAGGATTAAAATTATCTCTCATTATATCTAATTATTATAAATAATCAAGATGTGGAAATGTGTAAAAAAAGAGGAGAGAAACATATCTCTCCTTTGAATAATGTTACTATGCTATTATTTTACGTTTTTTTCTTGTTTCATTTTCTGAAACCTTTCTCTGTAGTAAGCAACTGGACCTCCTACAAACTGCGCAGAGGCAAGAATCATTGCTATAATAGCTGCGCAAACCACAAGGTATTCTTTTTGCACAAAATAGTACACAGTAGACATTATCATTGCCAGAAATAGAAATGAGCAAATCGTGACTTCAGTAATCAATTCTTTTTTTTCTTCTTTGTTCATGGCTTTCTCCTTTCAAGAGAAATAAGGACCAACTGATTTATCATTGTGCAATGACTTCTGAAAATTACCTAAAGCTTCTCCGCCGACGAACTCAACAAGATATACTATCGGAAAAATAACTTCATTCCAATTGTTTGGAAATGAAATTATGATGATGAATAATGCAAGAGATATGCCAGCATAAATAGTAAAAATTTTAAAGTGCCACCTATCGTAATTCTGAAGAAAATTCATCAAGCAAGAAACAAATTTTGGATAATCGGAGTAAAAAGTTTGATATAGTTTTTCTGTAATTTTCATTGCTCTTTTACGATATGTGCTTTCATAGATAAAAGACGCAAGAAACTGGAGAAGTATCATGCTAAATACAAACTTATCTAAAGAAATTACTTTAGGGTTGATGAAAAATACCATAATACACTCAGTTATGCCCATTAAAAAGGGTGCAAAGGTATCACTCCAAGATATTATCCAAAGATATTGAACTTCATTGACATACCTATGCCAAACAACAAGAATCATAGCAAGAGCAACTGCCGAACACAAAGCCCACGCCAAACTAAATTCTTCTTTGGTTATGTAATCTCTTGCTTCATTTATCCAAAAAGCAAAAGCAATGCATTGGATGATGTTAAGTACTGTAACATAAACACTCGCCTGATAAGGCAAAATCGTTTCCATTAGTTTAGTCAAAGGAATTTCTTCTCTTTTTTCGTCAACCACTTTTGTCCCTTTCTGGAAGTTAAAGTTTCAAAGAATTGACTTTATTATGTCATTTTATATAATTTAGTCAAGCTAAAATTTTTACATTATATTTCATAACTGCTCTAAAATTTTGAGTTCTAATTTATCGGTTTCTGTGTCATAAACGGCAAAAGTCGGCTTAAAACGCTGGCCTGCAACTTCGCCGGGATTAACGAGCAAGCATTCTTTTATTTTTTCCTCACCACCTTCGCTAAAGCTTCGGCGGTCAAGCCATGGCCTGTGTGTGTGGCCGTAAAAAACTATGTCATATTTTCCTGATTCAGCCATTTCTTTTGCTATTTTCGGATAATGAACAAATGCTATTTTTTTAACACCTGATTTAATTTCCATTTTTTCCGGAATATCATTCAAATCAAAATCTCCGTTTCCCCTGACAAATTTTATTTCTCCTTTGAAATTTTTCAGGGCTTCATTTATAGTTTCTTGGTTGCAAATATCTCCGCAATGCAAAATAACTTTTATTTTTTCGTGATTTAACCAATTAATTACTTTTTTAAAATTGGCTAAATTATCGTGAGTATCTGATACAATTGCAAATTTCATTTTTTTTATTTAGCTATAGCGGAAACATCCTTTCCGCATAAACTTATCCGCCCTTTTTCCATTTATCCGAATTTATCAAAGGAGCGTAAATATCCTGATTTTTGCCTATTATTAAAGGGTCGGAACTCAATTTATTAAATTGGCCAAATTTCACTAAATTTATATCTTCCACAATTGCAATTGGAGTTTGCTCTTTGCCTTCTCCCATAGCCAAAACTGCAGCCGCAGCAACAGAATCGGCTATATTAGTCTGTGATATTTTCATCTTCCTGCCAAATATGTCTTTTTTGCCGCGATAATCTCTTAAAGGATAAAAACCATAATAGCCAATGGCAATTCCCATAACTCCGTTTTTTAATGGGGTGCAATGGCTGTCAGAAATAATTATTCCAAATTTTCTTAATTTATAAGTTTTTTTTACAAATTGATATATTTGTTTTGCGGCAAAATTTGGATTATCAGGCCATAAAATATAGTGCCCTTTGGCATTGCTTTCATCAATACCAGATGTTGGAATTAAAATATTATTTTTGAGAGTCAGTATCACATAACCTTGCGGCACTTTATCTCTGTCAATATAAAAATCTGCTTCTTTTTTTATAAGGTCGTCTTTTCTTTTAACCGAATCCATTCTCACGCATCTGCCTTGCCAGATAGCCACTATTTTTGAAGTTATAACTATTATTGATTTATCTTTTAATTTTAAACCGTAAAAACTTTCTTTTATTAGAGAAAATAAATCATCTTTTGGAGGTAAAAATACTCTGCTTTTTATTGATTTTACTTTCATAGTCACTTTCCTGCTGCGCACTGGTTAAAAAAATTAACCTGATTATTGTATTGCGTAATAAGCAACCTGGATTCATCTGCAATCAATTGGTACTGCCTGACCAGCTCATTGTACTGGTCTGCTAAATTATTATATTGTTCGCCGCGATGCTTTGTATTATTAAGTTCGTTGCGTTTTTCGTTAATTTGAAAAATCAAATTATTTAACTGGCTTTTATAAGAATCAATTTGGTTTTTTAAGCTATTCATAGGTTTTGGGCAGGCAGAAAGCGGCAAACCAAATTCTTGCACTCCTATCCAAACTGTATTTCCTTCGTAGCTTCCTTTAATAATGGCAACTCCAATTTCGGTGTAACGACCATTTAAAATATTGGCCCTATGACCCGGGCTGTCCATCCACAATTGCACTAATTCTTTCTCATTTTCAAAATTGCCCAATATTAAATTTTCACCGGTAACTATATAGTCATATCCATAGCTTGAAACCAATTCGGCAGGGCTCATTCCAGAAGGAGAAACATGCTCAAAGTATTGTTTGAGAAACATATCCTCGGCTTTGGCCTTTGCCGCCGCATTTAGAGCGACGTTCTCAATAAGCGGAAGCAATCCGCCATTATCAAACCTTTGGATATTACTTTCTGCAATTATTTTTACTTTTGTTAAAACCGCCTGGTTCGCCTTGCCGCCTGCATTTAATGGAGGAGGAGTGAAAACTTCTTTACTTATTTCTGTTATTAAATTACCAATTTCTGTTTTTTGGAAATTCTGGAAATTATTATTAAAATTATCATAGATTTTTAAAATACTTGTCCTGAGAAAATTAGAAGGATTGTCTTTAAACCAAAATCCGGTTATAAGAACCAATAATATTACCGCTAAAATTATTATTTTAGATTTTGCCATGGCACTTTTTATATTTTTTGCCTGAACCGCAAGGACATGGGTCGTTTCTGCCAGCCTTCTCCTGCTGGCTTTGGATTGGCAAGCTAACTTCGTTTGGAATCTGATGATTTTGAGGCTGTAAACTGGCCTTAAAAACAGAATTGGCAATACTCATATCAATGTCTTCCAGCAACCTCTGAAACATTTTACGGCCTTCGTTTTTATATTCAATTAACGGATCGTATCCTCCAAAAGCCCTTAATCTTACCGAGTCTCTTAAGTGGTCCATATTTGAAAGATGGTCTTGCCAAAGAGTGTCTTGAACCTTCAAACTTACTGCTTTTTCCAACTGAAACATATTGTCCCTGCCAAGTTCTTCTTCTCTTTTATTATAATTCTCTTTTGTATAGCCTGCTAACTCCGCCATTTTTATGATTTGTAATTTTAGGTCTTCCGGTTGTATCTCTAATATTTCTTTCCTTTTTTTGTAAATAATTTCTCTGTGCTTATTCATTACATCGTCGTATTCTAAAAGATGGTGCCTGGCATCAAAATTGAATCCTTCAATTTTTGATTGGGCAGATTCAATGGCTCCAGAAAGCATACGGGCTTCTATCGGCTCATCTTCCGGCACTTTTAAAACGGTCATCAAAGATTTCACTCTGTCTCCGCCAAAAATCCTCATTAAGTCATCTTCCAAAGAAACAAAAAACTGCGAAGAACCATGGTCTCCCTGCCTGCCAGCCCTTCCTCTCAATTGGTCGTCAATTCTCCTTGCCTCGTGGCGCTCCGTTCCTAAAACATGGAGTCCGCCAAGTTTTTTAACTGCCTCTGCTTCTTTGATGCTCGATGGATTTCCGCCCAAAATTATATCAACTCCGCGGCCTGCCATATTTGTGGCAATAGTAACAGAACCTCTTTTTCCTGCCTGCGCAATAATTTCTCCTTCTCTCTCATGATTTTTAGCATTTAAAATTTGATGTGGAATGCCCTGCGTTTCCAGCATTTTTCCCAATAATTCATTTTTCTCAACAGACCTTGTTCCCACTAAAACCGGCTGTCCTTTTTTGTTCAACTCTTTTATTTCATTTACTGCCGCAATAAGCTTGCCATTTTCTGTTTTAAAAACCTTATCTGGATAATCCCGCCTTACCATGGGTTTATGGGTGGGAATTACGGCAACATCTAATTTATAAACCTTGTCTAATTCTTCTGCCGAAGTCAAAGCGGTTCCCGTCATACCGGATATTTTTTTATAAAGTCTGAAATAATTTTGAAAAGTAATCGTGGCAAATGTAATGGATTCCGGCTGGATTTTGACTCCTTCCTTTGCCTCTATTGCCTGATGAAGCCCGGAAGACCAACGTCGTCCAGGCATAAGTCTGCCTGTAAATTCATCAATAATTATAATTTCACCGCTCTTTACCCCGTTAGAGGTTCGTTTTTCTTGTATATTCCCAGAGTTTCCCTGACCTCTAACGGGGCTTACCACATAATCCCTGTCTTTTAAAAACAAAACCTTGGCCCTCAAAGCTGATTCTAATTGATGCGTAACGGCAATATCGTTTTCCTGCCAGGGATCCTGGCCCAAACTTTTTACAACTTTATTCTGGCCCTCTTCCGTAAAAGTTGCTGTTTTCATTTTTTCATCTAAAATATAATCGTCTTTTTTATTTAGCGGAAGCACAACTTTGGCAAATTGATAATATTTCTCTGTTGCCTCTTCTCCGGCTCCTGAAATAATAAGAGGAACGCGCGCTTCATCAATTAAAATTGAATCTACTTCGTCAACGATGGCAAAATTATACCCCCGCTGGACTTGATATTGCAAATCGTAAACCATATTGTCTCTTAAATAATCAAAGCCAAATTCATTGTTAGTGCCATAAGTGATGTCGGCATCGTATGCCTCTTTTTTTGTCGCAGGCCTTAAAAAATCTTGCACAACCTTAAAAGAACCAACTAAATCCCGCTGTTGGTCTTTTTCAGTATTTATATATGAAGCGTCGTAAATGTATCCTGATTCATTTGTAATGCATCCGGTAGATAGCCCCAAAGCGCCATAAATCTGGCCCATCCAAACCATATCTCTTTTGGCTAAATAATCGTTTACCGTAACAATATGGACCCCCTTTCCTTCTAAGGCGTTTAGATATGCCGGCAAAGTGGCAGATAAAGTCTTACCCTCGCCGGTTCTCATTTCGGCAATTTTGCCTTGATGTAAAACAATTCCTCCGATTAATTGCGAATCGAAATGGCGCTGGTTTAGAGTTCTTCTTGCCGCCTCTCTAACCAAAGCAAAAGCCTCGGGCAGAATATTGTCCAAACTTTCTTTTAGCGCCAATCTATTTTTAAAATCTTTTGTTTTTTCTTTTAACTGTTCAGCCGAAAGTTTTTCCAGTTTCGGCTCAAAAGAATTTATTTTTTCGATTATAGGCGCTAAACTTTTTATATATTTTTCATTAGGGTCTCCAAATATTTTAGTAAAAATTGACATATTAATTTGATGCGACTTTTCTTTGCTTTCTTATCATTAACTCTGTTTTTTTAAGTTTGTATTTTTTAATCTCCTGCTGCAATTCATTTTTAACTTGAACTATGGCCTGTTTTAAATCATTTTTTTCCGAAATTGCCACTAATGTTTTACCCGGCAAATGAACTCTTGCCTCCGCGCGAAATATATTTCCCTTTTTATGATGGTTTGTTTCCTTTCCAATTTCCACAAAAAAGTCTCTTGAGTCTTTTCCTTTTTTAAAACCATCTTTTCCTTGAAGAACCTGCGCAAACCTTTTGAGGCCTCCTATTTTTACCTCAACAAATTTTTGAATATTTTCTGTTAGTTCTAAATTTTTTGTTTTAATTATTATTTTCATATTATTTATATTAAAAACCTACAAATTGCACTTCCTGTTCTAATGCAATTCCGTATTTTTTTCTTACTCTTTGTTTTACCAAATCAATCAATTTTAAAACATCTCGAGAACTGGCTCCGCCTAAATTTATAATATAATTTGAGTGTTTTTCTGAAATCTGCGCCTTGCCTATTTTTTTGCCCACCAAACCAGCTCCAATAACAAACCAAGCGGAAGGCACAATCGGGAAAGGATCTTTTTTTACTTTATCTAAAAAAATTTTTTGGAATTTTAAGGGAATTTCTTTAAAATCCACATTCTTGAATATACTGCCTGCATTTGGATATTCTAAAGGATGTCTTTCTCTTCTGTAATTGATATGAGATTTGGAAATTTCTTGAATTTTTTTCTTTTCCCCTTTTTTAAGTTTTATTGATGCAGATAAAACAACCCAATTTTGCTTCTTAAAAACTGAAGACCTATAAGAAAACTTGCACTGCGCATTAGATAATTTTCTTACATTCAAATTATTATCCAATGCTCTTACATTTAGAACAGAATCCTTGACTTCTCCGCCAAATGCGCCGGCGTTTCCCCTAACGGCGCCCCCAAAGGTTCCAGGCAATCCTCCTGCCCATTCAAGCCCTTGTAAAGATTTTTCAATTGAAAAATCAACTAATTTTCCAAAAACTATTCCGCCAGGAGCTTTAATAATGTTATTTTTCATTAAAACCATAGGTTCTTTTATATTATTTTTGACAACTAATCCCTTAATTAACTTATCTGAAACCAATAAATTACTGCCCCCGCCCATAACGAAAATTGGAATTTTCAATCTTTTGGCAATTTTTATTGCCCGTATAATTTCTTTTTCCTTGGTAGTTATTAAAAAATATTCGGCAGGACCGCCGATTTTAAAAGTAGTGTATTCACTAAGTAAAATATCTTTCTTTATATCAGGCAATTCTTTCTTTAATTTATCAAAAATACCTTCTCTCATTTAAATTTTAGAACTTCTAATTAAGAATTTGGTTTATTTTAATTCTTGTGGAGAAACCAACGAAACCGGTGCCTTTTTTCAACCCCAAAGGAGTCAAGACTTCAGAGGCATACTTTTCTTGAAAACGTATCACGGCCAATCTGGTTAAATTACCAAAATTACCAGTTACAAAACCTTCAGGATAAATGCCCTGCCCCTGTGATTTTAAAAATTCCTGCAGGCATCTTACTTCATTATTGTTCGCCATGCCAAAATAAAGATTATTATTTAATTTTTGGCATATGCCATTATTTTGGCCGTCCCCTTGGTTTTGAGCTAAAATTTTGGCAATTTCTTTTTTTAAGTAATCAATCTGATCTAAAAATTTCTGGATGGTTGCCTGCTCGTCTGGCGATATTATTCCTGTAATTAAAACGGTAAACGTAAAAGGATAAGTGAATTCCAATCCGTCGAATCCAGAAATTTTTGTTTGTAAAGACGGAATAATAATCAAAGATTTTTGGTCGCTTCCAAAATTTTTAATATTAATTTCACCTTTTTCGTCTTCGTTAAGTTTTAAAAATTCCAAATAATAGTTATTCTCCTTATCATAAACTATATATGGAACAGTAAAATCAAGGCCTGTTAAACTTGAAAAATTCAATTTTAAGTCGCCATTGCCTCCAATAATCTTTTGCCAATTTCCAGACCAATTTTTTGTGACATTTGTTACGGATAAAGAACTGTCACCGGTCAAAGGTAAAAAATTAAGAGTTGGATTTAATCTGAAATTTTTGAGGTTTTTGTTTAAATAACAGTATTTTGAATCTAATAAACAGTCGTTAATTGTTATTGCTATGGTCCAATTTGTAAAAATTTGAGAAAAGTCTTCTTTATAACTATTTTTTTGCAAAGCATAGTTTATGCTTTCAATGCCGGTTAATTCTGATTTTAAGGAATCAATCAAAATATTTATGCCGTAATGGTCTGTTAAATAATATATAAATAGGATTGCGACCCCATAGTCGTATTTTGATTCCTGCCACTCGGTTAAAGAATCTGACGGTTTCTCTAAAAATGCCTGTACTCTTCTTTGTAAATTACTTCCCTGATATTGGTCATCATAACCCAAAATATTTGCAGAATAATCTGCCCTTGCTTCATTGAGCCATATTTCTTCTTTTGCATCAAATATCCTGTTTTTTTGATTAAAAGTAATTAAATGGACAAATTCATGGGCTAAAAAAATTTTAAGCTGGGGATTGTCAATTTGCGAAATGGGCAGATAAAGCATTTCTCTTTCATTTGAATCTGGCAACTGAAGTTTTAAGTATTCGTCCGATTCCCTAAAATATCCGCCTGCTCCTTCTCGAAGGGATTGAAATAAAATTGTTATTCTTCCATCACCATCAACTCCGGGATTCCATTCAGAGCCGAAAACAGAAGTTAAATTCGGATAAATCTTATTTTCAAATTCTTGCGACAATATATCCAAATTATTCAAAACTTCGGTTTGTTTTGCCTGTGCTTGCAAATCCCACCAATTTTTTTCTATATAAAAATAAAGCTTTGGAGTAGTTTTAATTAACACAGCTGTTGTTTGAGGCCTGTCTAAAGCATCGAAATCTTTATCTATATTAAAGTTTACCGTATCGCCAAAGCTAACGGCAATAGCCCCTTGAGCCGCAAATAAAACACAAAAAGCAATAATTATAAAAATTCTTCTCATTTTCTGATTCTAACACAAAAATATAACATAAAAAAATACTATCTTATTTTTGGCTATAATGCAAAATAATGTCCTTTAAATCCTTTGTTATTTTCGTTTTATCTTGATTATTTATTAAATTTTTAATATTTTCTAATTTTCTTTTTAAATTTTCCGGCTCTATTGCAGAAAGCTTAGCCACAAAAATTTTTTGGTTTTGTGTGGCGATAGTTCCTTCTTCTGCTGTTAAAATTTCTTCAAATAATTTTTCCCCTTGTCTCATTCCGGTAAAAACTATGGCTATATCTTTATCTGGTTCGAATCCGGATAATTTTATCATTTCTTTCGCCAAATCCCATATTTTAATCGGTTTTCCCATATCGAGCACAAACACTTCTCCTCCCTGGCCCATAGCGCCTGATTGCATAACCAATAAACAGGCTTCGGAGGTTAACATAAAATATCTTTTCATATCACGATGAGTGACTTGCACCGGTCCGCCTCTTTTAATTTGCTCGCGAAATATAGGAATCACACTTCCCCTGCTGTTTAAAACATTGCCAAATCTTACGGAAATAAATTTTGTCTGGTTTTTTTGATTATATGACTGACAAATCATTTCACTCACCCTTTTAGTGGTTCCCATGACAGAAGTTGGATTGACTGCTTTGTCTGTGGAAATAAAAATAAATTTTTCCACACCATTATTTAAGCTGATATTTGCCAAATTCTCTGTGCCAAAAATATTATTTTTTACGGCTTCATCCGGGTTTTCTTCCATCAAGGTAACGTGTTTGTAAGCAGCTGCATGAAAAACAATTTTTGGCTGGAACTTTCTGAATATTTCGTTTATTTTTTCTTTATCCCTGATGTCTGCAATTATCGGCTGAATTTTTAAATTAGAAAAATCATCTTCCAATTCTTTTGAAATATTAAAGATTCCTGTTTCATCTTGGTCTAACAATAAAAGCAAGCTTGGATTAAATTTTGCCGTCTGTCTTGATAATTCAGAACCTATGGAACCGGCGGCTCCAGTAACTAAAATAATTTTATCTTTGATAAAATTTTTAATTTGTTTTGTGTCTAAATTAACCTCTTCTCTGCCCAGTAAATCTTCTACATCAATGTCCTTAAGATTTTTAAAAGAAACTTTACCGCTTATAACTTCACTTAATGCGGGCGCAATTTTAATTTTTTTAAGACCGGCTTTTCCTCCAAGTTCAACCACTTTTTTAATTGTTGACTTTCCGGCTGAAGGAAGCGCCACTATCAACTCTTTCACTTCATAGCTTTTTATAATTTCAGGAATATCTGTAATTTTTCCCAAAACTTTATATCCATGAATACTCACCCCCTGCTTGATGGAACTATCATCAATTAGGCCAATGGGATAATATGGACTGACTTTGGAAGAAATGATACTTCTTAAAATCTGTTCTCCTGCGTCACCTGCTCCGATAATCAAAGTTTTTTCTTTTTTTGATATGCGAGTAGAACCGACAACGTGCAAATAAACCCTTTTGGAGATGCGAATCCCTCCGCAAAAAATAAACACCAATAAATAACTTATAAAAAGAATAGACCTTGGAAAATTTTTAAAAGAAGGGAAATATTTTGATATAAAAATAGTAATGCCTAAAAATAAAAAAGAGATTGTAGTCGCCTTTAATAAAGATATTGCCTCGCTGGTTGAGACATAAGACCAAGAGAAAGAATAAAGGCCCTGGAAATAAAATATGGGAATTGTGAAAATAATGGCCAAAATAATTATTCTTGAAATAAAAGGGAAATACTGCAATGGAATCTGGCCGTCAAATCTTATCAAAAAAGCAGACAAAACAGAAATGGCTATTAAAAGAATATCTGCCGAAACAAAAAATATCGTTTTGTTTATAGCCGTTTTATTAAATAAATTAAACATTTGATATTACTTCCTGATTGCGCAGGCAGGCTTTTAAATTCTTCACTACAAAATCTATATCTTTTTCCATTAAATTATTATAAAAAGGCAGAGCTAATGTTCTTTTGCTTATATTTTCCGCAATGGGAAAATCGCCTTCTTTATAAAAAAACATTTCTCTATAAAAAGGCTGTAAATGTATTGTTTGAAAATAATTACTGCAATGTATCCCTCTGTCTGCCATTTTTTTTATAATCTTATTTCTTTTTTCACCGGCAAAATTTTCAGACAATTTTACCACATAAACAAACCAGCTGATTTTGTTTTCCTTGCTGATATAAGGCAACTCTACGCCCTTGATGCTTTCTAATTTTTTATTATACAATAGAGCGACTTTCTCCCTCTTTTTTAAAATCTCTTTTATCCTCTTCATTTGAGATATGCCCAAAGCGCAGCTCATTTCATCTAATCTGTAATTATATCCCAATCTTATGTGTTCTAACCATTTTCCTGATTTTAAATCTCTGCCCTGATTAGCCATGCTCTTGCATAAGGCAGCTATTTTTTGATTATTAGTTAATATCACGCCACCCTCTCCTGTTGTAATTTGTTTGTTTGGATAAAAAGCAAAAACACCGGCATCTCCAAAACTGCCGCACTTTTTCCCTTTATAAGCGGACCCCAAAGCTTCGGCAGAATCTTCAATCAAAAAAAGGTTATGTTTTTTCGCTATTTTTTGCAATTCCTCCCAATCAGCTGGCTGAGAAAAAATATCTACCGCCAAAATAGCTTTGGTTTTATTTGTAATTTTTTCTTCGATTTTAGAAACGTCGATATTAAAGGTATCGCTTTTAATATCAACAAAAACCGGTTTTGCCCCTTGGAATAAAATGCAATTTGCGGAAGAAATAAAAGAAAATGGGGTTGTAATAACTTCATCTCCTTTGCCAATGCCTAACGCTCTTATGATAAGATGCAAACCGCTTGTTCCGCTATTTACCGCCACCGCATAATTTACTCCCGTAAAATCAGCTATCTTTTTTTCAAATTCTAAATATTTTTTACCCAAAGACAAGTCATTAGTTTTTAATACTTCTAAAACAGCTTTTCTGTCTGAATCGGCTATATCCGGTTTTGAAAGGGTAATTTTATACATTATCTATTTTTTTAATAACTTTGGCTGGCACTCCATAAGCTAAAACATTGTCTGGTATGTCTTTTGTCACAAAACTCAAGGCCCCAACAATAGAGTTTTCTCCAATTGTTACTCCGGGCATAATAACAGAATTAGCCCCAATTTTACAATTCTTTTTTAAAACTATTTTTCCTTTTTTATTGTCTATGGTGGAAATAGAATAAATTTTCACTCCTCCTCCTATCTGAACATTATTTTCTATCACCACGCCAGCTGTGGCATTTATATAGCAAAAGGCGCCTATATCGGTATCTTTACCGAGTTCCAAACTTTCAACACCCCGCACCAACCAATTCCATTTGGTCGGCTTGCCGTCTTTTATCAACGGTTTTTTCCATTTTTTAAATCTTATTTCTTTCATAATTTTTTCGCCGGCTGGCGGATTATTTAAAGGGGTCATTCATGCCGCTTTTTCCGTAAACTCCCTCTTGTTTAATAAAAATTAAATAAAAAGTTTTAAATATAATCTTGGCATCCAGCCATAAAGACCAATGCTCAACATACCAAATGTCATATTCTATTCTTTCTTTCCAGCTTAAAGAATTTCTTCCGTGGATAAGGGCCCAACCGGCTAAACCAGGCAAAACCAAAAGTCTTTTTTTTTCAAAATCATTATAGCTCTCAACCTGATACCGTAAAGTCGGGCGTGGCCCAACCAGACTCATTTCTCCTTTTAAAACATTTATCAATTGCGGGAATTCATCAATTCCCCATTTTCTTAAAAACATTCCTAATTTTGTTATTCTTTCATCATTATCGGCAACAGTATATCCTAAACCTTTATTTATCGCCCCTTGAACCATTGTTCTGAATTTAAATGGATAAAATGGTTTTCCATTTTTTCCAATTCTTTCATACTTAAAAAAAACAGGGCCCCGAGAATCTGCTTTAATCAATATGGCAATTATTAAAAAAAACGGTAAAAGTAAAATTAAAGCTATGAATGCAAATAAAAAATCACAGATTCTTTTAAATATAAGCATTATTTTCATTTTATTCTCCTCTTAATAAGTTCTTTCAGCTCCTTTTCCATTCTACCAAAAAATAATCTTTCATCAAATTCTTTTTCAGCCTTTTTTCTGCCCGACTCGCCCATTAGTTTTGCTTTATCTGGATTTAAAATAAGATAAATAATAGCTTCTGCCAATTTTTTATAATTTTTGGGCGGCACCAAAAGACCGGTAATATTCGGCTCCACTGCTCCCCGGCATCCTCTAATATCTGTGGCTATTACAGGCCTTGCCATCGCCATAGCCTCCATAATGCTATGGGAAAAACCCTCTCTATAAGAAGGCAAGACAAAAATATCCATTAAAGAATAAATCTCATCGACATCTGTTCTTTCTCCTAAAAATAAAATATTTTTTTCTATGCCGAAATTTCTAACTATATTAAGATTAATATTATCTTTTTTGGATGGATCGGCCGAACCAACTGCCAAAAGCAAAGAATCAGGGAATTTTATAACAACACTTTCAAATGCTCCAAAAAGTTCTATATATCCTTTTTCCGACACTAATCTTGCCACTATTCCAATAATCGTTTTTTTTGGATCAATCCCCATCTTTTCTTTCTTTTCTTTAATAAAATCCGAAGTAAACCTTTTGGGATTAAAATGCAAAATATCAATTCCATCTCCTATGTGCTCTGCCATACTGTTTCTGATAATTTTCTCTTTCTTTGCCGTCTCGAAATCTTCTTTGTTCCTAAAAAATACGAAGTCAGAGCATTTAGCCGCAATTTTTTCAATAAAAATAAAAAATCTTCTTTTAAAATAAGGCGTCCCTTCGTGAAAATAAAAACCGAAAATAGTATTTAAAATAATAGGCGCCCCGGCCGCTTTGGCTGCCAGTTGGCCCAATAATCCCGGTTTTGGAGTAAAGGTGAATACAGCACCAAAATTTTCTTTCTTAAAATAAAAAAATAATCTAAAAAGAGAAATTAAATCTGAAAACGGGCTGAATGCTTTTCTTTTTATTTTTATAGTTTTTACTTTAACCCCCTCTTTTTTAATGCTTTCAACCCATTTTCCGGGAGAACAAACAGCATAAACATCATATCCTTGCATTATTAAAAATTTAAGATTTGAAAGCAATAAAAATTTTAAGGTAATATCAACACTTGCCACAAAGCAAATTTTAATTTTTTCCTGCCTGCCGGCAGGCAGGCCTGATCTGTCGGCAGACAGGGATTTACCTTGTATCAATGCTTTATTCATGTTTTTGAAACCATTCAATTGTTTTATCCAAACCTTCTTTAATGCCAACCTTGGGTTGCCAGCCAAAATCTTTTTTAATTTTTTTAATGCCCAATAAGCTTCTTTTAGTTTCTTGTTCTTTTAAATTTTTGTGTATTGGAACTATTTTAGTATTTAAAAAATTTTTTGTTATTCTAAAAATTTCATTAATTCTTATTTCTTTGCCGCTGCCAACGTTATAGATTCCCCTTTTTTCTATTTCTGCGGCTAAAATAAGAGCATTAACCGCATCGTCAATATATATAAAATCTCTTGTTTGTATTCCATCTCCATAAATAATCGGTTTTTCTTTTTTTAGAATTTTTATAATTATTGATGGAATAATCCCGCTTTTCCACTGCCTTGGCCCATAGACATTGCTCAAGCGCAAAATAATAAAATTTAAATTATTTTCCTTATGGTATAGTTCTATATACCTTTCTATCATTAAATTTGCCAAGCCGTACAAAGACACAGGGTGAACTGAATAATCCTCGGCTGTGGGGACTATTTTGGCATTTTCGTAGATTGCTCCGCCGCTGGAGATAAAAATTATTTTTTTAACATTATTTTCTAAGCAAGCATCTAAAATTATCTTAGTTCTGGCTAAAATATTTAAATCTTTTGCGAAAAGAGAGTCTGTAATTTGACGCCTTAAATTTATAGCTCCGGCAAGATGATAAACAAAATCAGGCTTTTCTTTCTTAAAAATATCTTTAACTCTGTTAAGATTATCAATATCTGTTTTATAAACTTTAATCTTGGAATTAATTTTTCCGAAATTAATACTGGTGGAAAAATCATCTATAATAACCACGCTATGCCCCAATTTTAAAAGTGTTTCTGAAAGATGAAATCCAATGAAACCTCCCCCGCCTATGATTAAAAATTTTTTCATGTATTTTTTTATAATAATTTTCTATATCATCATTAAAACTTATAAACATTATTGAAAGAAGACAAATAAAAACCGGGATACGAATTCTCGCAATAATTCCATAATTATTTATAAAAAGAGAAAGAGCTCCGAGTGCCAAAACACTAAAAATTAACAAGGGAAGACTAAACCGATAAAACTTAAAAAACTCTAAAATACCTCTTTTTTTAATAAACCTAATAAAACCATAAAAAGAAATAATTATTAAAAGGTACCATGGGATAGTTTCCGCCAAACTCACAATTTGTCTTTGATACCTAAATTGCCATGGAAATGGTCCTGATAAACTATAAAAAAAAGATTGTAAAGAATTTTTAGAAAATTGAAGGATTCCTTCATCAAGTCCAGTTTCTAATTCAAAATTTGATCCTCCTCCATTAAGGTCTTGAATAGCAGGTTCTTGTTTAGACAAGGTTGGTTGAGGAATAGTTGGTTGAGGAATAGTTGGTTGAGGAATAGTTGGTTGAGGAATAGTTGGTTGAGGAATAGTTGGTTCAATAGTGACTGCTTGAGGAGTGACTGGCGGATTATTATACAAAACCTCCCTATAATATGTTATTTTTTCTGGATTAAGAAGATCTTTAAAGCTATCGGATGCATAATACCCATTACCTGCAATTTGAGGAGAAAATCCTAAAAGAAAAATAATTGTTAGCCAATATGTTATTTTCTCATTAAGGTTAAATTCAGATAAAAGAGGCCAAGACATAATAAAAGCAAACATTAACGCATAACCAATATAAAAACGCAAATTAATTAAGCAGGTTAAAACAGCGAAAAATAATAAGAATTTAAGCCATGAAAAATTCTTTATCATTTTCAAAATTAGTAAAATACCTGCCAAAGCAAATGGTATAACTAGAGTGTCTTTTAGCAAAACACTGCCAAAATACAAATAACTTGGATAAAAACTAACAATAATACCAGCCAAAAAAGCTATTTTTTTTGCGCCTCCTATTTCTAATACTATTAGATAAGTCAATAAAATAGAAATTGCGGCAAGTAAAACAGTAAACAGTTGACCAATAATCATATTAGGCAATGTAAGCATATATAAAATCCCGATTAAAATAGGGAAAAAGTGCTCTGTGTACAATCCAGACAATGAAAAGTTTCCTGCTTTGAACCTTATAGATATTTCTTTGGCTACAGCATGATAAAGATCGTAATCAGCGCCGCCCCCAAATGGCTTGAAATTAAAATAATAAATAAATAAAACAGCGCCAAGATGAACTAATAACCCTATTAAAAAAATTGCCCACATTGTTTTATCTTTTAAAATACTCATAATTTTTAATTCATTAGCATTTGAAAAGTTTTTTCGTATTCATTTACGCTTCTTTTGATAGAAAAAAACTCGGCTCTTTTTTGGCCTTCCATTGAAAACTTTTTTGCTAAATTTTGATCATTGAGAATTTTTAAAATTGCATCTGCTAACTTTTGGGGGTCATCAACTGAAACCAAAATTCCGTTTTTGCCATTTTCAATTATTTCGCCTGGACCAGTGGGACAATTAGTAGAAACAACCGGAGCGCCGCACGCCATTGCTTCAACGATGACATTTCCAAATCCTTCTTGCAAAGAAGATAAAACAAATACCGAAGCTCTCTTCATGAATTTATATGGATTTTTCTGAAAGCCTAAAAAAGCAATATTTTTAGATAAATCCATCTTTTGAGCAATATCTACCAGTTTTTTCATCTTTGGACCTGCCCCCAAAATAACCAAATGGGCAGGATGACTTTTTAACACTAAATTAAAGGCTTCAAAAAGATGTGGGTAGTTTTTACATTTTACCAAACGTCCTACTGCAATAATAATCGGAATTTTTAAATCAGAAAACCATGGATGACTAATTGGTTCTTTTGCCAATTGATATATGTTGTCCGTAACCACAGGATTGTATATTATCTCAATTTTTAAAGATCGGTTTACGGTTTTTAATATATCATCCGCAATTCCTTTTGAAACACAGATAATCGCATCAGCTTTTTGATACACATAATTGCATATGCTTGGCATAAAAAAACGGGCAAACATTCCTCTCCAAAATGTTTTAGCGATAATCGGCAATAAAGAAAATACCGAATGCTCGGTAATGATAATTTTTGTTTTTGACCTTGAAAAAATCTTTGCAACAATGCAAATAACGTTAACTCGCGGGAAGGCCGAAATAAAAATATCCGGTTGGTTTTTTTTAAAATAAGCTATTAATTTAAAAAATGTGGCAATACTGCGCCGAGTATGCAAACTAATAATAGGAATATCGTTGTTAATATCTTTTACAAAATCTCCTTCGGCCATGCCTAATACAAGCGATACCGCATATTTTTCTCTATCAATCTTATTGACTAGGTTTACCACATTTCTCTCTGTTCCTCCTGACTCTAAAGAGGGAAGGAAAAAAGCTATGGTAATTTTTTCGGATTTTGGCATAAAAACCTTGTAATTAAGATGAATTTATTATACTATTATCCTATAATTTACATAAAAAATCAAGTTTCTTTTTTTAAAAAATAAACGGCGATAGTATGAAAAAAGTTTTAATTACGGGAGGGGCGGGGTTTGTAGGAGCTAATTTTGTTTATACATTTGTTGATTTAAAATATAATGTTCACATAATAGAAAAATCCGGAACTGATTTATGGAGAATAAATAAAATAAAAAATAAAGTAAAAATCCATTATATTGATTTGAAAGAATATAAAAACGTTGAAGCCTGCGTCTTAAAAATTAAACCTCACATTATTTTGCATTTTGCTGCTTACGGAGCTTATCAGGGCAAACAACAAGATATAGAAAACACCATTACAACCAACCTGCTGGGAACCATAAATTTGGCTAATGCCTGCGCTAAAACAAAATTTACATGCTTTATTAATACCGGCACAAGTTCAGAATACGGATTAAAAGACACTGTAATGAAAGAAACTGACATACTTGAGCCAAATAATCTTTACGGCATTACCAAGTCAGCGGCAACTATGTACTGTTTTTATATGGCAAAATATAAAAATTTGCCCATTGCAACAGTAAGGCCGTTTTCGGCGTATGGCTATTTTGAAGAAAAAGGAAGATTAGTCCCGACCATTATAAAAGCTTGCCTAGAAAATTCGCCATTGAAATTATATTCCCCAAACTCTGTAAGGGATTTTATTTTTATAGAAGATTTAATAAACGCCTACATGCTCATAATAAAAAACATAAAAAAAATTAAGGGGGAAGTTTTTAATATCGGCAGCGGAAAGCAAAACACCGTTGAAGAAGTTTTTAAAATTACCAAAAAAATTACCGGTTCAAAAATACAACCAATATATGATCAAGTCAAACAAAACCAATACGAACCTAAAAAATGGGTGGCCGATATTTCCAAGGCAAAAAAAATGTTGCATTGGAAACCAAAACATGATTTAGGGCAGGGATTGCAAAAAAATACCGCGTGGTTTAAAAAAAATCTTTCTTTATATGGCTCATATTGAATACCAGAACATAGCGACTCAAATACGAAAAAAGATTTTAAACATGAAGCTAATGTCACAAAGTTCCCATATCGGGTCGGATTTTTCTTGCGTTGATATTTTAACGGTTCTCTATTTTAAAATTTTAAAACTAAACATTAAAAACTCAAAAGAAGAAAACCGGGACCGTTTTATTTTGAGCAAAGGGCATGCTGCCAGTGCCCTGTATGCAACCTTAGCCCGACGAGGATTTTTTTCAGAAGACATATTAAAAACTTACTGCCAAAATGGAAGCGCATTGGCAGGGCACACCATAAAAGATTGTGTACCAGGCGTTGAGGTCTCCACCGGCTCTTTAGGCCATGGCCTGCCTATTGGAATCGGTATGGCTTTATCGGCAAAAAAGGATAAAAAAAATCGTCGGATTTTTGTGTTAATTTCAGATGGCGAGTGCGATGAAGGCTCAAATTGGGAAGCAGCGTTATTTGCAGGCCATCACAAATTAGAAAACCTTGTTGCTATTATTGATTACAATAAAATTCAATCTTTCGGCATGACAAATAAAGTGTTAAATTTAGAACCATTAAAACAAAAATGGGAGTCTTTTGGCTGGCAAGTTAAAGAAGCAGACGGACATAATTTCAAAGAACTTGAAAAAACCCTGCTTGGCCTGCCTTTTAAAAAAAATTACCCGAGTATTATTATCGCTCATACAAAAAAAGGCGCTGGTGTTTCTTTTATGGAAAATGAACTTTCATGGCACTACAAATCCCCTACCCAAGAACAATATGATATTGCAATTAAAGAATTAGACAATTATGCGAAAAGAATTTATTGAAACACTCATAACATTAGCAGAAAAAGATAAAAACATTTATCTTCTAAATGGAGATTTAGGTTTTTCTTTTTTGGAAGAATTCGAAAAAAGATTTCCCGAAAGATATGTAAATTGCGGCATAGCCGAACAAAATATGATGGGCGTGGCTGCGGGAATGGCCATGGAAGGCAAAAAAGTATATGTCTATTCTATTATTCCTTTCGCGGTTTTTCGCTGTTTCGAACAAATAAGAAATGACATTGCTTACCATAATTTAGATGTAACAATAGTGGGGGCAGGGGTTGGTTTTGCCTATGGAACCCATGGAGCCACTCATTTTGCAGTTGAAGATATCGCGGTATTGCGAGTTCTGCCAAACCTGACTATTATTTCGCCGGCCGACCCCATAGAAATGGCACAACTGACTTTACAGTCTGGCCAAACAAAAAACCCAACCTATATACGACTTGATAAAAATACTAAAAAATTACATCAACCCGATGATAAAATCGTTATGGGAAAACCCTCTATTTTAAAAAATGGCAAAGACGGAGTTATTATTACTATCGGCTCATACTTAGATATTATGATTAATGTGCAAAAAAGGTTAGCGGAAAAAAATCATCATTTAAAGTTATTGCATTTGCACACCATAAAACCCATAGATGAAGAGGCGCTGCTTAAAGAGATTAATGGCCAAAAAATCGTGTTTACCGCAGAAGAACATAAATTAATTGGCGGAGTTGGCACTATTATCGGTGAAATTTTACTAAGAAATAATATTAATAATATTACCCTAAAAAGCATCGGTGTATCAGAAGGATACCCCCCTGTTATCGGCCAACAAGATTATATGAGAAAATATTATAACATAGATGAAGACAGCGTATATAAAAAAATATTAACCGAGTTAGAAAAATTATGAAAAAAAATCAAATGCAACCTATGCGCGTGCCGTATGCATTTTCAATGCACGGGAAAGAAGAAATAAATGCCGTAATAAGGGTACTTAAGGGAAATACCGCATTGGGAAACCACACTAAAGAATTTGAAGAAAAAATTTCTAAAATGTTTGGTAAAAAATATGGCATTATGGTAAACTCCGGCTCATCTGCTAATTTATTGGCATTTGAATTATTGAATCTGCCCAAGGGAAGCGAGGTTATAACTCCATTATTAACCTTTGCGACAACTGTCGCTCCTATTTTACAAAAAGGATTGATGCCGGTATTTGTTGATGTAGACCCGGATACCTACTTGGCAAATATTGATCAGGTTAAAAAAGCCATCACTGAAAAAACCCGCGCGATTATGATTCCATCTTTACTGGGCAACATACCAAACCTTGAGCATTTGTCAAAAATTGCCAAAAAATATAAACTCTTTTTAATAGAAGACTCATGTGATACGCTGGGGGGCAGTTTTAAAAACCGTCCAAGCGGAGCATATAGCGATATTTCTACCACCAGCTTTTACGGATCCCATATTATCAATGGAGCAGGCGGCGGCGGCATGATTTGCGTAAACAATAAAGCATGGGCAGAGCGCCTAATGGTACTGCGAGGTTGGGGCAGAAGATCGTCGTTATTCGGAGAAAAAGCAAACAGCGAACAGCTGAAAAACCGCTTCCGCAATCAATTAGCAGGTGTTCCTTATGATGAAAAATTTACGTTCAGTGAAGTTGGCTATAATTTCCTGCCTCTTGAACTATCGGCCGCTTTTGCTCTTAAACAACTAAAAAGATTTCCTCTGTTTAAAAAAATGCGCCAAAAAAACTTTACCAGACTGCATAAATTTTTTTCTAAATACCGATCATATTTTATTCTGCCCCGTCAAACACCCCATACTAAAACCGCCTGGCTGGCTTTTCCGGTTATTATCAAAAAAGGCTCGCCGTTTGACCGATTTACTATTGTAAGGTATCTTGAGAATCATAATATACAAACAAGGCCGGTATTTACCGGAGATATCACGTTGCAACCCGGTTTTAAAAACATTAATTATCATAAACCCTTTAAAGAATACCCCCATACCAAACATATTATGAGGAGCGCTTTTGTGGTGGGGTGCCACCAGGGCCTTACCCTTGCACAATTGTCGTACTTGGAAGAAACCATAGAAAACTTTCTTTATCTGTATGCGAAGTAACATTTTAAGATGTATATTGGATTTTACAATTATCACAAAACACAAAATAATAACAAAATGTTCACCGATTCGAGCTCTCTTATCGGTGACGACTTGAATTATTCATTTGTTTTATTGGCCGGGCGGCTTAAAAAAATGGGCCACCAAGTCAGTACCATTGACTCAGATGATCTTAAAAAGTTTGATGCTGTGGTATTTATTGATTTTCCCGGCATACATAACAAATATTTCAAAAAACTTATAGAAAGCGGTTTTAAAAATATCTATCTTGTAATTCTTGAATCGCCCCTGATAAAACCGGATAATCTTGATTTAGAAAACCATAAATATTTTAAAAAGATATTTACCTGGGATGACAATGTCGTAAACAATACAAAATATTTCAAGATACAATATTCGCATAATATTCCGGCTGACTTTAATTTTGATTTAGAAAAAAAAGAAAAACTCTGCGCTATCATATCTTCAAATAAATCTGCCGGTCACCCCAAAGAACTATATACAGAAAGGGTAAAAGCAATCCGCTGGTTTGAAAAAAATTATCCCCAAGATTTTGATTTATACGGGCAGGGTTGGGACCGGCACCACTTTAATGGGGAATTTTTGGGGTTTAAACTTGCCAGACTCAACAGATTAAAATTTTTAACTAAACTATTAAGACCCTATTATCTTTATTATAAGGGCTCTATCAAATCAAAAAAAGAAACTTATCAAAAATATAAATTTTCCATTTGTTATGAAAATGTCAAAGATATTCCTGGATATATTACTGAAAAAATAATGGATTGTTTTTTAGGGGGCTGCGTTCCAATTTATCTTGGGGCACAAAATATTGCCGACCACATTCCAAAAGATACCTTTATTGATAAAAGAAGTTTTGATAGTTACGAAAAGCTTTATGCATACATCAAACATATGCCAAACAAAGAATACCAAAATTATTTGGATAATATTGGCGCATTTTTAAAAAGCGACAAAGCGCATCTATTTTCAGCTGAGTATTTTGTTAATACTATAATAAGGGAAATAATATAATATGACAGAAGACCCATTATTAACTATTTGCGTTACCACTTATAATAGTGAAAAAACCATTAAAAAAACTTTGGAATCCGTGTTGGCGCAAACCTATCCGAATTTTGAAATTTTAGTTTCTGATAACGGATCTTCTGATAATACTGAAAAAATCGTAGAATCTTTCAAAAAGGAACATGCTAACATAACCGTAAGAAAAAATATCCCCAACATAAAACCTGGTAAGTTTTACGATGGCTGTTACGATAACTGTAATGGGTGTTTGCGTTCGGGATTAATTAAGGGAGAATTTATCAGTTTTTGGCATTCAGACGACATCTACCAAAAAACTATTGCAACAGAACAAGTTGAATTTTTAATAGATAATCTTGAAGTTGGAGCCGTTTTTACACTAGGAAATATCATTGATAGCGGTGATAAAATAGTGGGTAAATTTAGATTACCAAAAGAACTCCATAAAAAAAACACATATCACTTTACGGAAATTTTTAAAGCTATTTTAAGATATGGCAACACCTTCTTGATAACCCCCACTTTTATGGCAAGAACTGAAATTTTTAAAAAAGTGTGGTTATTTCATGACGAGGGCCTTTTTGGAACATCTGGTGATTTAGAAATGTGGCTACGAATATTAGAAACGTATCCCATCGGAATATTGCAAAAAAATCTTATATGTTACAGAACTGGCGGAGGAGGAAAACAACACAACCGCGTTAGCACTGAGCAAGCCGGTTTTTTCAAAGTTATGGATTACTATTTAATAGAGAAATCCTATCTTGATAAAATGGATAAAATATCGTTGAGGCAGTATGAGTACCAAAAATATTTTGATAATACGTTACGAGCCATGAATTTTTTAATAAAAGGGCAAGAGTCAGAAGCCAAAAACATTATCAACCATTCTTTCTCTTTTAAAATTTTCCGAGCTTTTTTTGAGAATATGAATATACTAAGAGCAAAGGTTCTGGCACTAAAAATAATATTATTCATCGGCATTAACCTCGGATTGGGAAAATATTTAGGTAAAATACTCTACAGATTTTCATAACAAAAAAGAGCCGCCCCTGTTTATGAACTGGGCGGCTCTTTTTAATTAACTAAATATAAAATATCCGATATGCTACGGGCAGTAAAATGTGGCTTTGCTTCGCGCGCGGCACTGGTATCTGCAAGTAGTATCGTTTTGCATCCCGCTTTTTTACCGGCTTCAATATCAATCAGGCTATCGCCAATCATATAGGAATTTGGCAGGTCTATGTTTAGCTCTTTTGCGGCTTCAAGTATCAGACCCGGCTCTGGTTTGCGGCATGCGCACATTTCTTTTATGTAATGCGGACAGACATAAATTTTATCAATGATGGCATTATTTTTTTCAAGCTCGGACTGCATATTGGCATGAATACTATTTACATCATCGGCTGTCATCAGCCCCTGTGATATGCCTCCCTGGTTTGACACTACTACGACTAAAAACTTTTTATTTAATTGACTGATCGTATCTGCGGCATGGGGCAAAAACTCAAACTCGCCCCAATTTTTTATGTAATCATGTTCTTTGGCTTTTTTATTTATCACGCCATCCCTGTCTAAAAAAATAGCTCTTTTTTTAGTCATACCGGTTATTTTTTAAGATTTCTTTTAAAGATTGCGCAATAAATTTAACTTCTTGGTCAGTCATCCCATAAAAAATCGGCAAACAGAGATGATGGGCGCTCAAATATTCTGTTTTTGGCAACTTTAAATCTTGGGCCCAAGGAAATACGGGCTGTTTATGCAGTGGCAACTCGTAAACATATCCGCTTGGCTGAATGCCCCTTGCCTCTAATTCCTTATGAACAATACGGCGGTCATGGTCTTTTAAGATAATAATATATTTAAAATAGTTATGAATTGACTCTGACTCGGGTTTTATAATTTTTACGCTTAAAACTTCTTTTAATTCTTCGTCATAAAGCTTAGCAATCTCATTTCGTCTTTTAATAAAACTTTCGAGTGCCGACAACTGTCGTAAACCCATTAACGCAGCCACTTCTGGCATTCGCCAGTTATATCCCATGTATTTATGATAATTGATATAAATATCTTGCTTAACCTTGCCAAATTCTCGCATTGCTTTCATTTTTTCCACTAACATTTCGTCATTAGTAGTAACCATTCCTCCTTCACCTGTGGTCATGACTTTTGTAGAAAAAAAACTGAAACCTGCCGCGACTCCAAAGGCGCCTGCTTTTGTCTTTCTTAAACTGGAACCATGAGCTTGGGCGGCATCCTCTATAAAATATAATCCGCGATCCTCGCAGATTTTTTTTAACTTCAAAGTGCTTTCGGAAACAATCCCGCCGATATGAACCTGCATAATAGCTATGGTATTCTTTGTAATTCTTTTTATAACATCAAGGTCATCTAAACACATATTATCCGCGCAGTCTGCAAATACAGGTATGCCTCCCGCATTCAAAATCGCATTAGCCGTAGCCATGAAAGTATTTGAAGGCAAGATAACTTCTTTGCCAGAAACATCTAAAGCCCGACAAATTAATTCCAGCGCAGAGGTACCGCTATTACAAGCTACTGCAAACTTTGTTCCAATAAATGCCGCGAACTCTTTTTCAAATTGAGCTACATATTGGCCATTAGATAAAAATGATTTTCCATGCAAAATATCTTGAAATTTTTCAATAATAAATGCAATATCATCTTCCGGAAAATAAGGTTTAGTGGCTGGAATTTTCATTTATGCATAAAATTTTTTAATACTTTGACAAATAAATTCTATATTTTTATCAGTTAAGCTGGGAGCCGATGGCAAACAAACTCCGGTCTTAAATATTTCTTGGGTATTCGGAAAATCTCCTTTTGTATCGTAGGCAGGCATGGAGTGCATAGGCATAAACATATTTCGCACTCCGATCCCCAATGAAGCTAAATAAGCAATTAAATGTTTGGCGCTGGGAACAAAAATTACCACTCGATGAGGAACTATGGCGCCATCAGAATTAAATGTGAATAATCTTACACTGTTTATGCCAGAAAGCTTCTTTGAATAAGACCGTAAAATTTCTTTTTTTCTTTTAACAAAATAAGCCGCTTTTTTAAGTTGAGCCACTCCGACGGCGGCTTGCAACTCTGTTATCCTGAAATTGTAACCTTTATATTCAATAACGTCCACCCCTCGCTCGCGGCGTCCGTCATGCTTATACATATTAACCTTATTAATTAAAGCAATATTATTAGAAAGCAACATGCCTCCCTCACCCGTGGTTATAGTTTTATCGGCAAAAAATGATAGTACGGAAAAATCTCCATAAGACGCAATTGGCCTGTTTTTATAACTTCCAAATAACGCGGGAGCGCAATCATTAATTAAAAATATTTTTTGGGATTTAGCGTAAGATGCCATGGCATCTAAATCCGATACATTACCATAAGCGCAAACATATAAAATGGCCTTGGTTTTTTTGGTTATTGCTTTTTTAATTGTTTGTTTAGTCAGACACATGGTGGCCGAGTCAACATCAACAAACACTGGAATCGCGCCACTGTTAGAAATAGAATTGGGATCAGCGGAATGAGAAAAACTTGGGACAATAATTTCGTCCCCCTCTTTAATGCCTAATGCTTTCACACCTGAAATGAGCGCTGCTGTGGCATTAGCAAAGGCTACGGAATATTTTCTTTCACAAATTTTAGCTAAACGATTTTCAAACTCTCGCGTATATTTATTTTCCGATAACCAGTTGCGTTTTATTACATCTGTTACAAGACGCAATTCTTCCTTTCCAATCGATGGTTCATAACAAGGAATTGTTTCGCGAGCCACGCGATTTCTATAAGTTTCGTAAGATGTAACCACATCACTATGAGGGTGCTTTTTCATGTTTTACCTAATGACATTAAATATTCGTTGAGAGTGATAGAAAAAGATGTGAATAAATCATTTTTTAAGTTATTTTTAACTTTTTGATTAGATAAAAACGGCAAAGTTTCACCCTCGGGTTTATTTTCTAAAAAATTAACTTTCACCTTAAAAAATTTTGCGATATCTTCAGCCGTGTCTCTGGTAGAAATATAATCATCTCCTCCTAAGTTATAAATACCGGTAACCAAGTCAAAACTTCTTAAAATGATATTAACCGCATCTTTAATATAAATATATTGCAGTTTGCGTTCTCCCTTGCCCCATACGGTGAGAGAGTGATTTTTAAGACATTCTTCTGCAAAAGCCAAGATAACATTCGGATGCATTGCTTGTCCCGGTCCAAATACGGAACATAAACGAAATATAACAGTATTTGGATGAATTTTCAAGATAAATTGTTCAAAGAAAGATTTTGCTATGCCAAAATTATGTTTAGGCGCCAAAAGCGAATCTTCATCGTAATACTGGTGTGCCGCCAAACCGCTGTAAACATATGAAGAGCTAAGATAAATTAAACGACAATCTCTCATGCCTGCTAAAGCATTAAGCATATTTACCGTAGCAGAAAAATCTTCTTGAAAAGAATTTGATAAGTGGTCGCGATAGGCTAAAGCCGAATGTGTAGCGCAATGAATGATTACATCGGGCTTAAAATCAATGATTAGTTTGGAGGTTTTAGCCGCATCTTTCAAATTGAGGCTTTGCACATTGCCAGAAACATCAGCCAATTTATCTATAGATAAACATTCTTCTGAATACTGCTTAACCATTTTAAAAATTTCTGACCCAATGTATCCCAGTCCGCCCGTAATTAGTATTCTTTTTGTTGAAAGATGATCCATAATTTTTAATGATCCAGCACAATAGAGCTTCCGCCTTCGGAAAACTTAAAAGAAACGTTTTTATATTCAGACAAAGCGTCCGTAATAGACTGGTGTTTTTCGGGCGGAGCTAACACCAAAAGAAACCCGCCGCCGCCGGCTCCCAAAATTTTTCCTCCGTACGCGCCAGCGGTCAGAACTTTTTGGTACATCTGATCAATGTGGGGACTAGAAATACCCGATGCTAATTCTTTTTTGAGCAACCAATTTTGGTGCAAGATGTTTCCCAGTTTTTCAAAATCCCCTTTTTCTAAAGCATTTTTAAAGACGGATACGTTATCTGACATCTTTTTCAAAAATTCAAATTTATTTGTAATATTTTGTTTTTGTTCCGACAAAATGAGATTAGCCGACCTTTCTTTGCCTGTAAAAAACATCAACAGGTGGTTTTGGAAATCTTCTTTTATGTTTGGCAACAGATTAATCGGCTCAACTGTAATTCTTCCGTCACAATTAAAATTAATCACATTCAAGCCGCCAAAAGCTGCTGCGTATTGGTCTTGTTTGCCGATGGGAGCGCCATTTTTATCAATTTCAATTTCACAGGCTTCTTTTGCGATCATATCAGCCGATACATTATTTCCTAAAAAAGCATGCAAACTATGCAATAGTCCAACCGTAAAACTGCTTGATGAACCAAGCCCCAGTCCTGTTTTTTGAGCAGGAATATCGGCTAAAGAAGCGATGTCAACTCCTTCCTTAATGCCTAATTTTTCCAAGGACAATCTTACTAATGGGTGTTTTATTTGCGAACAATGATTTACCAATTCAATTTCGGAGTAACTTAACTTAATCATCTCGTCAAATCTCGGGTTTACGGTGACATAAAAATATTTATTAATTGAGGTGCTTAAAACTTTGCCCGGATAATGCCGGTAAAAATCTTCAAAGTCAGTTCCTCCGCCGACAAAGCTTATCCGTAATGGTGTTTTTGAAATAATCATGATGATAAAACTTGGCTAAATATTTTCAACCGATCAAAGGTTCCAATATCATAAAACTTCTTGTCGGTAATATGAGCATAAAGTTCTTTTTTTTTAATCAAGATGGGCAACAATTCTTCTTCGAGTGAAAAAACAGAATTTTCAGGCACAAAGTTTAAAACGTCTTTTTGAAAAATATGGACTCCCGCTTCAACGCAATTTGATTGACCTTCATTCTTTTTATCATAATTTAACACTTCTCCCGTTTCTGAAACCTCAATATTGTTTAAAACTATTTTAGGACTGTTTTTAAAAACAACGGTCATTGCCAATTTTTTACTTTCGTTAAAATCAGCTACTACTAATTTGTAATCCATATGCAAAAAACTGTCGCCATAAATTACAAAAAATTTATTTTCCAAAAGTTTTTCAGCGTTTTTTAATGCCCCTCCCGTACCCAATGGTTCATTTTCTTTTGAATACTTAACATGTATTCCTATTTTTTTTCCATTGCCAAAATACTTTTCTATTTTTTCTCCCAAATATCCTGTACATAAAATAAAATCCTCAAAACCATTTTTTTTAAACATTTCTAATTGGTACTCCAAAAATGGCTTGCCATTAATTAAAACCATTGGTTTTGGCACTTTGTGGGTCAAAGGCCTTAACCTTGTTCCCAGTCCCCCGGCTAAAATAACGACTTGCATATTTTTATTTATTACTTTTTTTGTACCACTGAATTGTTTTTTTTAGACCATCCTCAAAATTTTTTTTTGCCTCAAAATTAAATTCTTTTTTGGCCCGTGATATATTTATAGAGCGTCTTGGCTGGCCGTCGGGTTTTGTTGTATTCCATTTAATTTCTCCCTTAAAATCCATCGATTTACAAATTAATTCTGCCAAATCTTTAATAGAAATTTCTAAATCCGAACCCAGGTTGACCGGCTCTGACTTATCATAATTTTCGGCAGCCAACAAAATACCTTCTGCCGCATCCTTAACATATAAAAATCCCCGAGTGACATTACCTGTGCCCCAAACTTCAATATATTTTTTATCACCTTTTTTCGCTTCGTAAACTTTACGAATAAGCGCCGCAATGACATGTGACGATTCTGGATTAAAATTATCACCCGGCCCGTATAAATTTAAAGGCAAAAGAAAAATTGAATTAAATCCATACTGCTGCCGATATGCCTGCGATTGGACTAAAAGCATTTTTTTTGCCAAGCCGTAAGGCGCATTAGTTTCTTCAGGATAACCGTTCCACAAATCTTCTTCGCGAAATGGCACGGGAGCATGTTTGGGATAGGCGCAAACAGTTCCAATGGCTACGAATTTTTTAACATTGGCCTGCCTTGCCGCCTCCATTAATTGGGTTCCCATTATTAAATTATCGTAAAATAATTCTCCGGGTTTTTCCTGGTTAAAGCCGATTCCGCCAACCTTAGCTGCTAAGTGAATTACAATATCCTGGCCCACGACAGCTTTTTGGCAATCATCCCATTTTCTTAAATCTAATTCTTTCATAGTCGGCAAAAATAAATTTTCTTTTGGAACTTTCCTTTTTTCCAATAAATTATTAACTACATGCCTGCCTAAAAATCCACTTGATCCAGTTATTAAAATTTTCTTTTTTTTAAAATCCAGCATATTTAATCTATTTTCCACCATTTATTTGGAAACTTTTCTTTCAAAATTTTATTGCCTTCACCGATTATATCTAAATGTAAATTTTTAAAATCGCTGTCTATCATGATTTTACACAAATCACTGCATGTTATTTTTGGCTGCCAACCAAGGCGTTCTTTTGCTTTGCTTGCATTCCCAATTAACGATTCTACTTCAGCTGGCCTAAAATATCGTTGGTCAATTTCCACATAATTTTTATAATCACCCAGCCCCGCATAACTAAATGCCAATTCTAAAAATTCCCTAACCGAATGACTTTCTCCCGTAGCAACCACATAGTCATCTGGTTTTTCTTGACAGAGCATCATGTGCATTGCTTCCACGTACTCTGGCGCAAAACCCCAATCTCTTTTGGCTTTTAAATTACCCAAATATAATTTTTTATCCAACCCAGCCCTTATTCTGGCAATACCCATGGTAATTTTCCTGGTAACAAATGTTTCTCCTCTTCGCGGAGATTCGTGATTGAAAAGCAGACCATTGCAGGCAAAAATTCCATAAGCCTCGCGGTACAATCTGGTAATATCAAACGAAAATACTTTGGCCACCGCATACGGACTTCGCGGGTGAAAAAGCGATAATTCATTTTGCGGAGGAAGCGTTGAACCGAACATTTCGGAACTGGCAGCATTATAAAACTTTATATGGTTACCCGAATTTTTTATTGCCTCTAAAATTCTCAATGTGCCCAGCGCATCGGTATTAGCCGTGTATTCGGGCATATCAAAACTGACCCTAACATGCGACTGGGCTCCCAAATGATAAATTTCATCGGGCTTAATTTGGTTGACTAATTTTTCAATGTTTCCGGTGTCAGTTAAATCTCCGTAGTGCAAAAAAAGCCTAGTGCCTCTGATGTGCGGATCTTGATACAGGTGGTCTATCCTTACGGTATTAAACGTGCTTGCTCTGCGGATAACGCCATGCACCTCATATTCGCGGGAAAGCAAAAACTCGGCAAGGTATGACCCATCCTGCCCGGTAATTCCAAAAATTAACGCTTTTTTTGTATTCATAAAATTTCTCGCCAATAATTTAACAAATCTTCCATAGTTTTTTCAAATGGTATTTTGGGCTGCCAACCGGTTTGTTTGCCAAATTTCGCATTACTGCCAACTGTAACAGCAATATCTGAAGGCCGAATTCTTTTTAAATCCTGTTTTATTTTAATATTTTTCACCAAGCTTTTGCTAAGCAACAGAGTCAAAACCGATTTTATTGATCTGGCTTTTCCGGAACATACATTATACGGCTCTCCAAATTCACATTTTTCTGAAGCCAACCAATAAGCCACCGCTACATCACGCACATCGGTAAAATCCCTCTGCGCATCTAAATTGCCTGCGAATATTACAGGTTTTTGCTTGCCTTTTTCAATTTGGGCAATCTGTTTGGCAAATGTGGAAGCAGCAAAATGCTCTCCTCGTCTTGGGCCCTCGGTATTGAAAAATCTCATTAAAACTATTTTAAGCCCGTAGTTTTGATAATATTGGAAAGCTAATTTTTCTTGAGTAATTTTGGAAACCGCATAAGGCGATAGCGGCCTTAATTCATTATTCTCTTTGATGGGCAATTCATTTTTTAATGCTGCGCCATATTCTTCCGAACTGCCCGCAATCACTATTACTGGATTTATCTTTATATTTTTGATCGCTTCGAAAAGATTTACATCAGAAACAATGTTATTAAACAATGTTTTTTCCGGCGACTGGAAGGAAAAAGAAACCTGGCTTTGGCCAGCCAAATGAAAAATTTTATCTGGTTTTACCTTTAAAATAACTTTTCTTACTTGTTCTTTTTTGGTAAGATCGCATAATAAAAATTCAATATTATTCTTAATATGCTCTAAGTTTTTTAATCCTTTTTTGTCTAAAAAAGTGCCATATAATTCAACATTGGGTTTGGTCATGCAATATTCAGACAAATGCGAACCGACAAACCCGGTTATCCCGGTAATTAATATTTTCATCTCTTTTAATCTATCACGAGTTTTTGGTTTTTAAAAGCCCCAAATAGCCCTCATATATAGTGTCTGCCATCTTTTGCCAAGTAAACTGCCTGGCCCTTATTTTTCCCTTTTTAATTAAATCAGCTGACAAAAATTTATCATGTAATATTTTTTCAATGTTTTCTGCCAAGTTGCCAGAGTCACTTGGATCAAACAATAATGCTGCATTTAAAACTGCCTCTGGTATTGAAGAGGCATTTGAAGCCACAACAGGACAACCGCAAGCCATTGCTTCAAGCGGCGGGATTCCAAAACCTTCATAGAGCGATGGATAAATAAATAACGTTGCATTGGCATATATACCCGCCAATTTTTCATCAGTGCCAGATTCCTGGCGAAACCAAGTCCCCTGGTTATATTTTTCAATGATTTTTTTATGAGACAAAGATAAGTCTTTTTCCCCGCCAAATACCGTTAAATCAAACTGCAAATAATACTTTTCATCAATAAAAGTATTTAGCAGCATATCAAAATTTTTATAAGCATAATTACGCCCACCAATATATAGCAGATATGGCCTTTGTTCAGGTTTTTGTGCTGTGATACGATTTTTAAAAAACACTTCACTTACTCCGGGGTAAGCAACAATAACTTTTTGTGGATCAATGGGATACAATCTACAAATGTCTTTTTTGGTTGATTCTGATATTGCAATAATCAAGTCTGCCGCATCAAATGCTTTTTTCTTAAATTGTATTGTTTTTGAATTACCCCCGAATAATTCTTGGATCATATCATAACAATGAACAATGACTGGGCCTTTTGGTTTTTTTGGAACACGATAATACAGGGAATGAAAAGTTAAATCTTTGGCCATATTCAATTTATAAGCCAATTCCATTCCAATAGTATCTAAAAGATTAAAAATTCTGCCTTTCAAAAAATCTGGTCTTTTAATCCCGTAATATTTGCTAAACCATCTTTTTTTGAAAGGGTAACTATCCACATAAAAACCCCTGTAAAGAATCTGTTCAACTTCTTTATTTTTACCCAACTCTTTGATTAATTCAAAGCCTAGTCGGCTAATTCCGCCTATTTTTTGCCTGCCAAATATGCCACCATCAAAAAATATTTTCATTTTAATAATTCGTTGTAAAATTTGATATGCTCTCGAACAAAGTTTTCTACGCCAAATTTATACAAAAATTCATCTAAATTAAAATTTTCCGGAAACTTTAAATTTTCTGCTTCTTTTATTTTTTCAATCAAATCTTTTACATCGTCTTCTTTAAAAATTAAACTTTTGGGATAACCCTCTAATACTTCGCTAATCGCACCCGAAGAAGATCCAACAATGGTTAAACCACATGCCATTGCTTCAACTAAAACCCGCCCATACTGCTCTTTCCAATCAAGGGTTGTCAAAGAGGGCAAAACAAATACATCAAGAACATTGTAGTAGTTAGCCAAATCCTGGCGGTCTATATTTTTAAAATGAAAAAATCTTTTTCTTAGTCCCAAAGAATCAATAATATTTTGCAATGTTGGCTCATAAGTGCCGCTTCCCAAAAGCATCAAATAATATTTATCAAGTTGGCTTGTAGCTTTAATAAGATTTTGCAATCCCTTCTCTTCATTAAATCTGCCGATATTCCCGATTAATTTTATATCTTTAGGAATTCCTAATTTTTCTCTATATACATTGCGACTTTTAGGGTAAAAAACCCCGAAATCCACTCCATAAAAAATACGGCGCATGGGCATGCGAGCTCCAATTTTTTTGATAATTTCCAACGGTTCTGTGCTGATACCCGTCACTCCATCTAAATATTTTTTATTTAAAAATAAGGCGATGGGCTGGATGATTTTTCTTAAAGTTCTTTTTAAAAAGTGGCCCAAGGAATCAAAAATAAAAGATGGCGGAAGTATTTTATTCTGTATATTTTGGGCAGCATAACAAACAATCGGAACTTTTTTGCCTCGCCATGCAGTATCCTTGCGTAGAGACGCGAGAATTTTCGGCTTTGCCAAAATTCCCGTCTTCGAAGGATGGCCATATAAGATATTCCGGCAAATAATAACTTGGGCAAGATAGAAACTGCTATATTCATCGTAAACATGAATAACATCTGGATTAATTTTTTTTATGGTTTTAAAAAGCTGGAAAAATTTAAACCCTTCTCCATAGCTTTGCGGTTTTCGTAAATCCACCGGAAAAAACCGATAACCGCTTTCATCATCTTTAGAACCATAGAAGTACCCGCCGGAGGAAGTATGGGGTAATTGAAGAATAATTTTTGAAGGCACTATAACTGCCAAGTCAATTCCTTGCCCTACATATTCACGGTAAGAAGCTTTCACATCGCCTGAAAGCCCGCAATGATAGATAATTAAGAGTTTCATTTTTGAATGCTCCTTTTTATTCTTCCCAATAAAGTTCGTGGCGCCATTATTAATCTGATAATTCTGCGCCATAATTTTATAGCCGAATCTGGCGTATCTCTCAATGTAATAATTTTTAAAGCTTTTTTAACATCTATTGCCCTTTCGTCTTGATTTATCCAAAAAACCTCTCTTAAAACATGAACGGTTGGAACCATCGTAATAAAACTTCTTTTAGCTAAAAACTCTTCGGCTTTTTTACCATATAGTTCAAATCCTCCGGGTTTTTTTGAGTTTAAAAGTGATTTATTATTTTCCAACAGTTCAACCGCAAATTCTTTCTTAAAAATTCCCGGCAGGCTTACAATGTATCCCCCTGGGTAATTGCGCCACAAATTTTTTAGGGCGCTGGAGTCCGTAAGGTATTCTTTGTATAAAGGTTTGTTAGCCATTAACGTATATTCGTGTTCGCGCCGCCAAAATTCCCGCAAATGAGTTATTCTTAATACATCTGATTTTGAATTATAAAACTCTTCCAGTAAATAAAAAAATAAATTTTTATGAGGGCAAACGAACCAATGGTCTTCCATGAAAAAAAATAACAAAGGATTATTTCTGCTTTTATCAATTCGGGAAACTTGTTCTTTCACTATTTCGTAATAAGTAGAATTATTATTATTGGTTATTAAAGCATCGTTATAATGTTTTAAAATCTCTTTGCGGCAGGACTTTGCGTATTTGCCTACAATATTAAAATTCCAATAAAATAGCGAAGAAACTGAATTTAAAGACCGGAGGCCATTAATAAAAATTATTTTTCTATGCCATGAATTTATTTTTATTGAACCAATAATATATATTTTCATATAGTTATATGCTTTGCATATAATTTTCTTGAGACAGCCAAATAATTAATCGCTAAGAAAATCTCGTACTCTTCCTTATATGTATCTATCAATCTTATCCCGTCTTTTAAAATTCTGTAAATTTTATAATTGGGATTTAAAAAATCAAAAAAGTCCTTAAAAAAAGTCCTGGAATCTATGTCTGTTCCACCAAATTCAAATTGGATAAAATCAGCCATTCCTGATGTAATTATTTTTTCTGCCCCCCTCAAAACATTCAACTCATTACCTTCAACATCTATTTTTAATAAATGGATATGCTCCACGTTATTTTCCCGACAGAAATCATCCAGGCGTCTGATAGCAACCTCTTCCTGTTGATCCATAGTAATGCCATGATGGTCCAGTTTTCTGGCATAAAGAGAGCCTAAAACCGAACCCTTTTGACCAGAGTAAAGAACCGCGGTTTTACTTTCTTCGCCAAAACCAATATTATATAATTTCACATTCTGGTGGTTTTTAAGGTTTTCCCCTAATAAACCAAAGGCTTTTTTAGACGGCTCAAAACAATGTAATCTTGTATTTTCTCCCAAAACGGAAAAAACTTCTTTGGAATAATCTCCTATATTAGCACCCACATCAAAAATAACAGGATTTACATCTTTGCCAATATGCGATTTTACATATTTTATAACCTCTTTTTCACCGTTAGATTCAATATCAATATTGCTAAAATTCATTCCTGTAATAGAAAATTGGTGCAATCGTTCAAAAAACCACTGCAATTCCTTTTTGCCAGCTATTTTATTAACCAAATAATTTATTATCATCCTAAAATACTTCTTCATGCATTTTTCTTTTGCAAGATTGTCGCAGTTAAATTTTGATTACCTAAAAACTTTTCTTTTAGTTTCATGGCTTGACTCAGCCAAACGGGAAACTCAAGATCATTGGCCACCATCTTTTCTAAAAAGCTTTTGGCCAGCGCTTCAAACGCGCGATTGTCAATATGCCGTTCTTTTTCCCCGACAACCACGATAGCGGGAAACGACCACCCCTTATATTTAGATTGTGTAACTTTCACAACCCTAAAACCAAACAATTTATAAATTGATGTCAAGGTAAAGCGATCCCAACCTTCTAAATGACTTCCCCATCCTGATTCCTTGCTTCCAAAAACCTGGCGTAAGATTTTCCATTTGTCTGTTTTAAAATAATTTTTCTTATATTTAATAGCAATGAGCGTGTTCCAGATAATCTCCATGGGACTGGTTAACCCAAGATACTTTCTGGCACACCATTCAAAATCTGGCGTCGCAATTTCAAGTTTGCCTCCCCTTTTTAACCAACGATTAAAGACAAACATTAATACCACCGCTTGGTATCTATGAAAATGCTCAAACACATGATGCAATTTTATCTCATCAACAGAGTTATCATTAAATTGTAAATCTAATATGCTCGCATCAATATCGTAGGAAATTCCCTCCCTTTTCGTATTATCAATATTTATATACCCCGGTAATATAACGCTACCACAACCCAAATGAAGTTTTACTTCTTTATGTTCCATGTTATATGTAGACTGTTTAAAGTTGACATAAATATCACCCCACACATCCTTGTTTTCTATTTTTTCCAATGCTTCAAAAAGTTCGGCCCCTAATACCCAATCTTTAAAAGATAATTTTCCAGATTCTCCAACCGAATAATTAAATGTAGCGTTGCCCAAGGACGATACATAATCAACACATTCCTTGGCATCGACCAAAAACTCTTTGGTGAATTCAAAAGATATGTAAGGTATTAGTTTTGTTAGCCCTTTTAAAACTTCTTTTTCAAATCCTTCAACATCTATTTTGCAAAATTTCGGCAATCCGTGTTTGGATATTAAATTATCCAAAGTCGTAACCGGTACTTTTTCTATTGTAGCCCCTTTATAACTTTTTGAGAAACAGCCTTCTTTTTTCCACTTTTCAGACATAGTTGCAAGCACGCTCCGATCTTCACCGATTGATAATTCCATAAAACCAGAATTCGCGGCCAATCCTTTATTTACCACGACAAGATTTTTATTATCTCCATAGAACTCTTGAATTTTTTGGCATGCGAGCTCCTGTGGTTCAACCGCTATTACTTTTGCCCCTAATTTTAAAAATATATTTGTTTTGTTGCCGATGTTTGCTCCAACGTCAAAACATACATCCCCCTTTTTTATAAATTGAGAGTAAAAAATTAGTTCTCTCTTCTCTTGCCTTACCGTTTCTGGATACAGTAAGTTCTTTTTCAATGATAAAATACTGCGAGCAATATAATGGTGATTAAAGGTTTTTTTTCTTATAGTAAGATTGTTTTGGTAATCCGCAAGTTGTTTTACGAAATCGCTGATATTACCCGGCGCATCATTGGCAAAAGGTCCCCTCCCCACAATCTTGCGTGAAAAGCTTCGATATAGTGCCACCGGATTGCGGTATGACCAGAATGCAACGAATTTATTTGTCATAACATATTTAAAGAACTGCAAAATACTAAAAGGGTGGTACTTTCTTATCTGCTCTCTTTTTTGGATAATTTCTTTGATGCTGATATTCCATTTAAAGTATCCTGACTGCTGGACGATAAACGCCCACATGGCATTATAGTTAAAATGCAAATTATCATAACATTGCGGAAACTTATCCATCGCGACCAATATTGCGTCTTGGAGTACATTAGCCAATATGTCTATTCCAGGAAATAACGATGGATGAATTTGATAATTTTTATACTCTTGAATCATCTTTTCCGTATTCACCCGGCTATCCTTGCCATATGCCACTGCGCTGTTTGATTTAGGAGACCGTCCCGACACCGTAACGGCATACCCCACATTAATTGCCGTATCACAAAAAACCGGTATGGCAAATGACGTGAAAAGATCAGGCTGGGTAGAATGAAATACCCGACCGGTCTGCTTTCGTATTATATCTAAAATGGATTTGGCAACTGCGCCGTGATATACAGAAGGAAGTTGTCCGCTCTCTCTCATCACAGCTATGAATCTGGCGGCTAATTTTTTTAAGCTAATCTCAAATGGATGAATATCGGGGGACAAATAATACGCGGAGGCCCCCAGATCATTTTTAGGCCAGGTATAGAGAGGCATGGGCCAACAATATACTAAATTGGGGCTACTCTTGATGGTATTTTGTAACATATCTATCGCGCCAGGCATAATAGCATCATCGTCTCCAATAAAAATCATGTATTCTCCTTTTGCATGTTCCAAGGCAAATTCATAATTATCGCACATAGATAAACGTCTGCCTGAATTGACATACACCAAACGAGAGTCATTAAAACTCTCAACAACTTCTTTAGTATTATCTTGGCTGAAATTATCAGAAACAACCACCTCGTAATCATCACTATTTTGGTCCAACGCAGTCTTTATGGCAAACAATAACGTATCGGCTCTTTCCCGCGTTGGGATAATCACGCTAATAAATGGTTTTACCCGCTGGTTATCCATTATTATCTAAAAAGTTAAAATATGACCTTAGACCTTCTTGCCACGAGGGCAATGTTATTCCCAAAGATTTGGCTTTAGTATTTTTTAAAGCTGAAAACTTTGGACGCTTTACCTGACCATCAAAACCATGCCTGTCCACCGGTTTTAATTCTTTATTGATGCCGGCTAAGGTGAAAATTTCTTTTGTAAATTCATACCAACTGCATGCTCCCTCGTTAACCAAATGATATATTCCAGATTTTGCTTCGCTCGTAAGTAATTTTAAGGTGGCTTTGCTTAAATCACCCGCATATGCAGGACTTACAATCTGCTCGCAACTAACCTCAATAACTTTTTTATCTTGCGCCTCTTTGATAATATTTAACACAAAATTTCCTTTTTCCGGACTGCCTTTTTTACCGCCATAAAGACCGCAAGTTCTGACAACAAAAACCCCGCCAGGATAAACATGTAAAGCAGCGTATTCTCCGGCCAATTTTGACAGACCATACACTTGCAAAGGATTGGGCAAATCCTCTTCATCATAAGGCGCTCCTTTTTCTCCATCAAACACATAATCTGAGCTATAGGTAACAAAAATGACATTATTTTCTTGACATACTCTGGCTAAATTTTGCACTGCAATAAAATGTACCGCCATTGCTAATGAAGGATTTGCCTCACACAGCAAAATAACTTGATAGGCTGATGTATTGATGACAATATCCGGTTTAATTTTCTCAATTTTTTCTTTCACTTGTAAGTGGTTGATAACATCCAATTCTTCTTGTTCAAAACCGACAATTTCAAAACCGAAAGAAAAAGCATCTTTTATTATTTCACTTCCCAACTGACCGTTTTTACCAATCAATAAAATTTTTTTCATCGTAATAGAGGCCAGTTTCTATCTTTTTCCAAAAAAATTGGAGGCTTTATAGCCCATTTAGTATTGATAAATTTAGCTATACGATTTTTATTTCTGGTATTGGTATAATGAACTTTCCTCCGTTCTGACGCCAGTTTTTTAATTCTTCCATCTGCATAACTTCATCGGCGAGATTCCAGCATAAAATGAGAAGATAGTCAGGCTTTTCTTCACTTATTTTTTCTGGCGGATACACTAATAAATGAGTTCCGGGCGTATATAAACCCTGTTTTGCTTTTGATTTATCAACAATAAAATCCAGATAATTTCCATCAATACCAAAATAAAGCAATAAAATATTTCCTCGTGCGGGGGCAGAATAAGCGGCTACTCTTTTACCTTCTCTCTTAAGTTTTTTTAACAAATCCACTAATTCATGTTTTATCGCCAGCACACTCTCGCTCATTTTCTGATATGTTTCTAATTTATCAAACCCGCTTTCAATTTCTTTTGCTTTAAGGTTTTTAACATTTTCATGTATTGGTAAAACTCCGGAATGGGAAGCAAAAATCATTAAAGACCCTCCTTGCATCGGGGTCATTTTTACATCATAAATTTCTAAATCTACTGACTTAAACAGATGTATTAGCGCAATAAGAGAATAGTAAAAAACATGTTCATGATAAATAATATCAAATTTATTTTCCACTAAACCCTGGACATATGGAAATTCAAAAACAGCTGTTCCTTTTGGCTTTAAAAGCTCTTTTACCCCCTTTACAAAACCGACAATTTCCGGCACATGAGCCAATACATTAGCGCCAAAAATTAAATCTGCCTGGACATTTTGCTCTTCTTTTAGTTTTTTAGCCAAGGGATAACTAAAGAATTCATCAATGGTTCTAATACCTTTTTCGTTGGCCACCTTTGCAATATTTTTAGCAGGATCTACTCCCAAAACCGGAATTCCCAATTCTTTAAAACATTGCAGCTGGGAACCATCGTTGCTGGCAATTTCTAATACCAAACTTTCTTTGTCAAGGTTTAATTTTTTAGCTAAGTAATCTGCATTCTCTTTGCAATGTTCCAAAAAATACTTAGAAACAGATGAAAAATAAATATAATCTCTGAAAAGATCTTCCGGAGATATAATATCTATAATCTGGACTAAAAAACATTTCGGACAAAAGCCAACGCTTAAATTATATTTTTTTTCTGAAGCAAAATCTTCTTCTTTTTTTAAAAAAAGGTTCAGAGAGGGTATTTGTCCCAAAGAAAAAAACTCTACTAATTCTGTTTCGCAACTTCTGCAATTCATACTTATTGAAACTAACAAGATTTCTTTTAAAAAGAATCTGCTTGTTGGTTGGTTAAATTAATAATATTTTTTACAATAATAACTTTATATAACCTTTTATCATGACTTTATCATTTGTTAAAATTGTAGTATAGTTTTACAATGAATATAGAAAATAATTTTGGTATTTCAAACATTTCCCAAAAAGAAATTAAAAATCTTGCCGCTTTAGTGCTAAAAAATATTTCAAATCCGGAGAATGGATTGGGAAAAGATCTTTTCAATGCGATTATCGCTATTGTTCCCCAAACAACCGTTGAAGCGATCATTGTGGACAGTATCGATCATCCAACAAAAGTGCTGGTTATGCCAAGGAATGACCGTAACTACCCTAAGTCATGCCATTTACCGGGAAGCTTTATCAGATATAGCGAAACTTTTTCCAGAAGGTTACACCGTCTTGTGCAGACAGAACTGAAAGTGGACATCAGAAAATTTAAAGATACTAACATTAAATACAACTGCTTGGAAAAGAAAAATAAGAGGCATATTATAGGACTTTACTTCTTAGTCCAACTTATTGCTAATCCCACGGTCGTACATCGATGGGTGGATTATATCCCTAAAAATCTTATAAGGCAACATAAAGATTTTTTAAAGAACTATTTTCATTGGAAAATCGGAGCATCGCTTTGGGAATAAAATACTACGCGGTGTTATTTTTACTTTGAAGCCAGTCGAATGTTTCTTTTATTCCGTCTTCAAAAGTTGTTACGGGTTGCCAATGTAACGTTTCTCTTGCTTTGGTCCAATCAAGATATTGGCGCGGTATCTCATTATTGGCCATATTCAATATTTTGTAATTAATTTTTACTCCCAGGATTCCTTCAATTTTTTTGACGACATCTATCGTACTAAAAATATTTTTACTGGCGAAATTAAACGCTTCCCCCACAACCTTTTCTTTATTTTCCATTAATTTAATACAACCATCAGCTATGTCTTTTACATAAGTATAACCTCTTACCATTTTGCCGTCGCTTCTTATTAAAAGTTCTTTGTTTTCTATAATAGCATTGATGGTTCCAGGAACTATTCTAGAAAAATTAAGGTCGCCAGGTCCAAAAACATTACTAAATCTTGTTATTGCAATGGGAAGATTGTAAGTATGAAAATATGTTTGAGCTATCAAATCAGCCGCTGATTTAGAAGCATCGTAGGGATGGTCTCCCTTTAAGGGGAAATGTTCTTTGTAGGGAAGTTTTTTAGATTTACCGTAAGCTTTATCTGATGAAACAACAACAATGGTTTCTAAATTTTTTCTTTTCCTACAAATTTCTAAGATATTAACCGTACCCATCACGTTTGTTTCTATGGCTTTATAGGGGTTTTTATAGGCATCTTCAACCAGGGGTTGGGCGGCAAGATGGAACACGATAGCGGGATTTTCTTTTTCAAAAATTTTAGAAATATTTCTATCTCTTACATCTGCTTTATAAAATGTCGCTTTTAGATGTATATTTTCTTTTTTACCAGAAGACAAATCATCTATCACAACTACATGATAGCTTTTTTGTATTAGCTTATTTACAATATGACTTCCAATAAATCCGGCTCCGCCCGTAACTATCACATTTTTAAATTTTAGCTTAGATATACTTTTCATCTTTGATTTTTACTCTATCTATAATATTTTATTTTTCCCAAACTGTCCATGGCTTGCTATCGTGCCATAATTTATTAAGTTCTTCCATTTCCCTGTAGGTATCCATTGCCTTCCAAAATCCTTCGTGCCTGTAGATTGACAACTGGCGGATGGCTGCCATTTTTTTCAAACCACTTTGTTCGTGTCCATTATCAAAATACTCTAAGGCTTTTTTGTTAAATATCATGAATCCGCCGCTTACATAATCATGCATCAGTGGCTTTTCATCGAAACTTTCAACTAAATTATTGCCATCGGTTTTTATGAGTCCATATTTGGAATAGGGATGCACGCCACTGATAGTGCCCAAAAGCCCCTGCTTTTGATGAAAAGCTACTAATTCTTTAATGTTAATATTGCCGACGCCATCGCCATAAGTAAGCATAAAATTATTCTCGGTAATATATTTTTGCGCCCGCAAAATCCGTTCGCCCGTATTGCTTTCCAATCCGGTATCAGCAAAGGTAATTTTAAAATCATCACCAACACTGTTATGGAACGCCGTTTCATGAGTAGCGGCATCAAGGGTAAAATCATTCTGGAATTTTTTTTGATTTAAAAAGTAATCCTTTATCATCTCCCCTTTATAACCCAAAGCCAATATAAATTCGTTATAGCCGTAATGGGCGTATATTTTCATGATATGCCACAGTATCGGCTTTCCGCCAATTAAAACCATTGCTTTTGGTTTGTATTCGGTTTCTTCTTTCATGCGGGTGCCCAAGCCCCCGCAAAGTATTATTGTTTTCATTTTATATAAATTTTAATTTTTGGTTTTCTGTATTTTTTCTCTCTATGTCTTTTATTATTTCTAAAAATCGTTCTATGGGATTATACCTTGTTTCTATGTAATTATTATTAAATTTAGTTTTGAATTTATCTAAGTTCTTTGCACTGGCTATTTTTTTAAGATAATCCTCTAACTCTTCTATGGTTTGAAATGAGGCGCTACATGCACCCAATGCTTCAAAGTTATCTGATTTTATCGGATAATTCATCAATTGTAAAGATACTTTTGAGCTCATGGTTGCCTCAACTAATGAAGTTGACTGGAAGCTTATAAATATATCTGCTGTTTTAAATGCCTCTTGCAACCCTTCTCTTGTGTCAGTAAATGCAATATCTTTTAAATTTTTCTTTAGTAATTCTCTATTTTCTCCTGGATGCGGCCTATAAAAAAACTTTATTCTTAGCTTATTGCAGATTTCATTTATTTTTTTGATGGTTTCCATCTTAACATCAAAAAATTCTTCATTGTAAAATTCTAAATTAGTGCCTAAATAATAAACAATATAATTTTTATCTTTTTTCTTGGTATCTTTATTTTTTTCAATTAAATACGGATAGCCCAATATATAAATATCTTCTGATTTTCTCACGTTTTGTTTTTCATATAAATCTGCAAAATATTTTCCCCAAACCAAAAGATAATCAACAAATTTACCGCTCTCAATTGGCCAAAAAGAATCGTCTATTCCGTGTTGAATCTCCAAAGTAATAATACCCAATTTTTTGCTCGCTAACACAATTGCCCTTTCAATTGGTAAAACATCGCTCCATAAAACAATATAATCTGGTTTGGCAATTCTTAATTTATTTTCTACTTCTTCAATCAAACGGTAAAGATATTTAATATTATTTTCTTTTAAGTAACTTAAAATATACTGATCTAAATCACTAGTAACGATGTAACCTATAAAATTTTTAACTGCAAAAAATCTATCCCAATTACCATGATTAATTAATCCTACTTTTTGATATTTCTTCGCTCCCAAAATAATGTTGTAATATTTAAATGGCCTAAATAGAATATTTTTTTTGTTTCTTTGAAAACTTAAAAAGGGGTTTTTATTAGAATATAGTTTTGAAAAAATCCTATCTAAAAATCTAACTAAAAATCTGTTCTTGCTGTATCTATCAACATTTAACTGCAAAGTTTGATAAAATGATTCTTTCTCGGTATTTTTAACCCAGGCCACTTCTTTGAATCTATCAAAGAAATCAAATAAAAACTGAGGAAGTTTTTCACTGGGTATAATTTTTTCGTAATCAGAATATGCGGTATTCATATTATAATTTAATCATAAATAATATCTCTTTTCGCTCCTCAAAAGACAAAAAAAGGTAAAAACCAAACGCAATAACCACTGCATACACAGCACCCATTTGAACTATTGTTAAAAAAACATTTGATGGTTGAAAAACTTTAAGAGACAAACCAGATAAAATAATGGTAAAAAAATACAAACCAATATTTTTTTTAATCGCTAAATTAAAAAAATCTTTGAAACTAACTTTCATTATTTTTAGTATCTGATACAAAGACAAAGGAAAATCAATCAAAATCATTGGAATAGTAGTTCCCAAAACAACTCCCAAAATGCCCAACGGCTTAACCAAGGCTAAGCTTAGTCCAACATTTAATAATGCGTTCAGAAAAGAAATTTTAAAAAACACCTTAACATGACCTTTGGCTGTTGCCAAGCCGGAACCAACTTGTATCGTGCCGTTAAACAACCAGAAAGCTATTAAAAATTGAGCCGGCAAAATACTCTCGGCAAAACCCGGCCCCATCCAATTGGTAATAAAAAGTTCGGCAAAAATAATAGTAATAATAACTGCCGGAGCAAAAATCATTGTCATATACTTTGTTCCTTTAAATAACAGTTCTTTTTGCTTACCTTGCTCATTTTTCCCTTCCAAAGAGGCGCTTGCGGAAAAAAGAGGGCCTCCAATTAAACTATTAACTGCCCTGAATCCATTTTGCAAACTATAACCTACGCCATATAGAGTAACTGCCGAAACGGAAGCAAAGGTTCCAATTACAAAACTATCAAAGTTAAATATAAGCAAAGACAATAAACTAGAAAGGAATACGAAGAAACTAAAACTAAAAATTTTCTTTGAAGTTTCTTTATCAAAATGGGGAGAAAAAATATGTATTTTTAAAATACGATGTCTCAATATAATATAAGAAATTATGTAGCGCGCTATAATTAAAAAATAAGATAGGGCTAAAAACCAAACCATCCCAAAATTATTTAAGAAAATAAAATAAGCAGATATGGCAGTAAGAATTGTTATCGCTATATTATTTATTGCCAGCCAATCAAATCTTTGCAATCCATAAAGAACACCATCAAAAGTTCTGCCTGGCCAAATAAATAACGATGCTATTGCGGCTACCCAAAAAAGTTGACGCATAATTGCTACATTAGCAGTCCCTATATTGAATATGCGGTCAAAATAAAAAGACAAAATTAGAAGAGTAACGGCAGAAATAAGTCCAACAATGATATAAAAAAATAAAGAAGAGTTTATTATTTTACTTGTTCCTTCTTTGTCGCCCCTGCCCATAAATTCGGCTATATATTTTACAACAGCAGTGCCTATGCCAAAATCAAGAACTCCAAAATATCCTATAAATGTCATTACCAATAAGTAGGCGCCATAAACTTCTTTTCCAACATGAGAAACAATGAAAGGGAATAAAACAAGCCCTACGGCAAAACTAATTCCGTAATTAATGATATTATATTTTATATTACTGCTAATGGTTCTTTTTCTAGACATATTTAATTTTTTAATCTTTATCCCAAATATTATCTTTTACCCATTCGCCTTTTTCATCCTTCCACCATACTCTTGGGTCGCGAAAAGTGTCGCAAACTCTGTCAAATTCATCTTCTGTCATATCTACATACTCAAGCCAGCGTTTCAAGTCGCTCGGTTTCACATGGTCATACTTTTTAACCATTTCAATTCCCTGTTCTCTTGTTATATATCCCCTTCTAATATCCTTAGAAGCGTGGTCAGATGCGCGCCCATAACCGAATTTAATATATTTCAAATAATCGTGCACACCATTTTCATGCATATCGTCCAAGTTTGAGAATTTTCGGTAAGTTCTGTCAAAATTACCTTCAAACTTTTTCCACCCGTAAGTATCCATCATTAATTTTACATGAGCATTGGCGTCCCATGGAATGAAGTTGCCGAGATAAATACCCCGCACTCCCACGTCTTCAAGTTCTTTATCGGTAGGATATTTCGCCCACAACACGTCTTGTTCTTTAATGCCTAATTTTTCGTCAATCATATCATCAAAATCATATCCTCGGCATGCATGCTCGTCACGAAATTTACGCGTCATTTCTATAAAATCATTCATAGAATACATTCCACCCAAATCAACATAACCGTGCTCACCCCAAATAATCAAAGGTATGTTCATTTTTACCGCAACTTGTACCGGATAGGTAAATATTCCGCAATGATTGTGCCAATTCATATCACCCATTAAATAAAAACATTTTTTGTTTATTTTTTTAAGAAGTGTTTCACTAGGCCTGAAAATAATATGGTCTGCGTTAAATGCATGACGCATATTCTCAAGATTTTCTTCTCCAATTGGTAAAAAATTATTACCATGATAGGTAACTAATAAAGGCCTTAATCCCAACTCTTTGATTACGTAGTGAGTTTGGAAATAACTGTCTTTTCCTCCACTAACTGGAATAATACAATCATAGTTACTGTTGGTTTTATATTTTGCAACTATTTTTTTTAACATTTCCTTTCGCAAACCCCAGTCAATATTATCTGTTTGATTGAACACCCGGCACCCGCTGCAAACACCGTTTTCATCAAATATTAAAGGCACCGCCGAAGAAGACGGATAAACGCATTTTGTGCAATAAGTTGCTTTTGGAGGTCTTGTCATATATTTTTTATACTAAGATTTATAATCGGACGAATATCTATACCAGCATTTTTTAGGGTTTTTTTAGCTTCAATGACACTATTTTCGGTAAAATTAAAAATATTTCCTGCCGATACGGCGCTGGCTCCGCCCTCCTTAATTCCATCTACAAAATGTGAAAATTCTCCTACTCCTCCGCAAGCAATCACTGGTATTGATACCGCTTTGACAACCATTTTAATCAGCTTAATATCATAACCGTTTGCGCTGCCATCTCTATCTATTGAATTTAAAAAAATTTCACCCGCGCCCCTCTTCTCTACTTCTTCGGCAAAGAACACGGGATCTAAACCAGTGGGCTTTTTACCATGACTAACGTAAACTTCATATTCTTTCTTTTCATTTATTTTTACATCAATGCCAACCACAATGCATTGCCTGCCGAATGCCTTTGAAGCCTTTGTTATAAAATCAGGATTTTCGAACACCGCTGTATTTATTATCACTTTATCGGCGCCTCTTTTTAACCGTTCTCTTATATCTGCAATATTTTTTATATTGCCTCCAAAAGTAAGCGGAATAAAGCACGTTTTTGAAACTGTTTCAATAATCTGGTAAATACTATCCATGCTTTTTATTTTATGGTCATCCCTTTGTAAATCATGGTGCTGGTCATCGCTAATATCAATGTAAATTAATTCATCGGCAGACCAAGAGTTAATTCTTTCAACTTGGGTAATCGGGTTGCCCAATACTTGGTGATAAGAAAACTTTTCAGACCTTACCAATCTGCCATTTTTTAAAAATAAACACGGAATTAGCCTTTTTTTAAGCATGATTAACTGATATTAGAAAATTTCCTTAATATTTCCAAACCCTCTGTTTGACTTTTTTCAGGATGAAATTGAACTGCAAATATATTCTCTTTTTGTAATATGGCAGCAAACTTAACCCCGTAATTACACCAACCAACCACTAAGTTTTTATCTTCAACATCCGGATAATAACTGTGAACGAAGTAAAATGTTTGCTCGGTATTGCCTCCGCTTAAAATAGGCGAAGCAAGATTGCAAACAACTTCATTCCAACCAACATGAGGAACTAATAATTTTGATTGCCCCAAATTAAATCTTACAACTTCTGCGCCAATCCAGCCTAATCCTTGAAATTCCCCTTCTTCGTAGCTTTTTTTGCATATAAGCTGCATTCCTAAGCAAATCCCTAAAAACGGTTTTTTATTTTCTATCACTTCTTTATTCAAAACTTCTATTAAATCCAACTTTTTTAAATTTTCCATTCCATAGCCGAATGCTCCAACTCCAGGCAAAATTATTTTATCCGCTTTTTGGATTTTTTGAATATCATTTGTTATTTCCGACTGTATTTGCAAAACATCCAATGCATTTTTCACTGAACTTAGGTTTCCAAGGCCGTAATTTATAATTGCAATCATTGTATTATGTATTTTTCTGTTTTATATTTTCGTTTACTTTAATGATTTCTGGATTTTTCTCAAAAAATAATATCACATCTTTCATTGTAAAATTAGGATTTTTAGGATACACATTATTATAAAGAATTTTTAAAAGTTCATAATCTTCTTTTTCGTCGAGCGTCCATCTATAAAAAGAATAATCCTTATTATTTTTGATGTTTTTTGTTTTAAACAACGGTGAATTTTTTCTGATATACAGTGTCACATGCTCTTTGTCATCCTGGTTTTTAGCTAATTCAAATACTTTTTTTAAAGTATCAAAAGAAAACACCTCAACATCCAACCCCCTAGGATATGTTCTTTCATCAAGAATATTGGAAACATAGTCAGAGTCAGAAGTTAAAAAACTATCTATTACTTTATCAATTACTTTTGGGTCAATTAATGGGCAATCTGAAGTAATTCTAACTATAATATTGGCATTAAAATAATTTGCGGCTTTAAAATATCTGTCTAATACGTTTTGTTCAGAACCGCGGAAGACAGTAACTTTTTGGTTATTATAATCTTGAATTAGCTTCGCAATAACATCATCTTCTCTTTTGTTTGTTGTGGCGACAATAATTTCATTAATTATTTTTGATTTTAAAACTCTTTCTACTACCCTTATTAAAACCGGCTGACCCAGAAGATCAAGCAATACTTTGCCTGGTAAACGGGTAGAACTAGTTCTCGCCTGAATAATTGCTATAATTTTTCCGTGTGATTTATGGCTTTTCATGATTTTATATTTTTCTTCCTTAAAGCAGACAAGTATACGTTTTCGAGTAAAAATGCCACAGTTAAAGGACCTATTCCTCCTGGAACCGGCGTCAAAAAAGAAGCTTTTTTACTTACGCTTTCCTTATCAACATCTCCTTTTACTATGCCATCTGCATCGCGAAAAATACCAGCATCAATTAATACGACTCCTTTTTTTATATTATTTTCATTAATTAATTTTAAACAACCACAAACAGTAATTATGGCATCTGCCAATTGGATTTTTGCATTGATATTTTCTTTTGACTCTTTATTATTAATTAAATATATAAGATTAATGCCTTCTTTCTTTAAAAACTCTTTTAAAACTTGCCCAAAAATTTCTGAATTTACCAATGCCATAATTTTTTTATTTTTAAAATCATCGGCAAATGCCTGGCTTAGGGTAAATAAAATCGCCTTGGGCAATACTGGAATAAAAATTGGCGTATGAAATCCATCAACATCTTTTTTAGCATCTATTTTACCGATAATTTCATTTTCATTAAATTTTTTGGGAAGAGGCAACTGAACAATAATTCCATCGACTCTGCTATCATTGTTTATTGCTTCAATTTTATTTATTACTTCGTCTTGGATAGAATCTTGACTAAATATGAAATCTTGTACTTCAATGCCAATTCTTTTGCCAGCTTCCTTTTTTAAATTGACATAAATCCTGCTCGCCTCATCATTGCCAACTAAAATAATAGCCAAAACAGGTTTTACTTTTTCTAATATAATCTTGTTTTTTAAATTTTCAAGTATTGCCTGACTTACTGATTTACCGTCAAAAATATGCATAATTATATTTTTTTTATTTTCTCAAATACATCCACAAGTGTTTGAACATATAATGGATAAAGCTCGTTGTAAACACCTATCTCATTCTGGCTTACAATTTCTTTAAAATTTTCTACAATGACCTCTCCTTCGTCAATGTCTTCTGCCATCCAATGTGCGGCAACCGAAGCTTTTTTGTTACCTTCATCTAATAGTTTTTTAATAGGATCAGCCCCCTTATATTTGTATAAACAAGGATGAAAATTAATGCACTTAAATTCTTTTAATATCCTGGACTTTATAATTTGTCTTCCATGGCAGCATAAAAATAAATCAGCTTCTAAGGTTTCTAAATAATTAACAAAATCATCTAAATTAATATTTTTTGGTTTTCTAACATTGAGGCCCATTTTTAAAGCCACTTGCTCCACAATATCGTCTACTGGCACCACGCACACCACATTATGACCCAAAGCCATAGTGGCTAATAAATTTATTAATCCGGCTTGCCTGCCGCCATAAAAAATAACTTTCATATTTATATTTTCAAAAATTTATTAAAATATTCTAAACCTTCTTTAATGCTTGCTGTATCATTTTTATATTTTTTAATCTTTTCCAGTTCTAACAAAAACATTTGCCAGGCCGTTTTGCTTCGTCCGCTGGCAAGTCTTTTCCAGGGTAAATTTACAGAACACATTAAAATAACTCCATTCCACAATTGTTGTTTAGAACTTTTTACAAAGCTCAAATAAGCTCTTAAAACATGATAAGCAGAAGTAACAATAATCATTCTTTTGTAACTATTTTTTTTTGCTAATGTTACCATATGAACTGCTTGGTCTTTAGTATTAAAAGATTTATCTTCAATAATAATTGAATTTTCTAAAATACCTTTATTTATCAATTCTTTTTTCAATTCTAATAAATGCAGGTCATTTTCATCGTTACGAGTGCCGCGACCAATTAAATCATTGTTGCCTATAATTACAATTTGAGGAGCAATGTTTTTTTTATATATATTTGCTGTTTCTTTGACACGATCCAATCTATCGCCTTGCAATAAAACAATAATATCTGATGGCTTTAATAATTGATGAGTGATTTTATAAAAAAGCACTGTGCCATTAAAACCAAAATGGTAATATAAGGCTATCTTTAAGAAAAAATTCAGCAAAACTTCGCTTATTGAATTATATAAATGTTTTAGCGAGAGATTAAATTCCATGAAAGCGGTGTTCCTCGTTTAATATTGGTTTTGGCTTTTTTGCCTAGCACTTTTGGCATCTCTTTGGGAGCCAAACCAAACCCGGGCCTTATGCATTTGACATTTTTTAAGGTAAAGTTTTCGCCGGCCTTTATATCTTCAATTACAAATAATGACCTCTTAAAAACCAAATTGACTGACTCTTTTTTTCCGGAGCCATATTGCACTTTACCAATAGCTTTTTCGGCATCTCTGACTGATTTTACCAATTGTTCCAATTCCTGTGGCTCCAAAGAAAAAGCGGCGTCTGGCCCACCGTCACTCCTTTTTATGGTTAAGTGCTTCTCAATGATTTTAGCCCCCAATGCTACAGAAGTTACGGCCGCAACAATTCCCAGGCTATGGTCGGAAAGACCGACTACCACTTTAAAATTTTTTACTAAATCCGGAATAGTTGCCAAATTCATTTCTTCCAAGTTTGCCGGATAAGATGAAACACAATGTAAAACTGCCAGTTGCTTTGATCCATATTTTCTTAAAGTGGTTAGAGCCAAATTTATCTCTTCTTTGGTTGCCATTCCGCGAGAAATAATAACCGGTTTTTTTGTTTTGCCAATTTTTTTTAAAAGCTCGATGTCGCCAATTTCAAACGAGGCAACTTTATAAACTAAAACCCCCATATTTTCTAAAAAATCAACAGCCGTTTCGTCAAAGGGGGCAGAAAAAAGAATGAGTCCCTTTTTCTCGGCATATTTTTTTAACTTTGCCTGCCACTCCCATGGCGTATAGGCTGTTTTATATAATTGATAGAGCGTCTGCCCCTTCCATGCATCATTTACATTAACTTGAAAGTACTTTCCATCAGAATCAATGGTCATGGTGTCTGGTGTGTAAGTTTGTAACTTAACTGCATCAACTCCCGCATTAGCGGCTTCATCTATAAGTTTATAAGCACGATTAATATCCTGATTATGATTCCCCGATAATTCGGCAACAATAAAAATTGGCTGGCCGTCACCTATTAGTTTTTTCCCAATTTTAATTTTATTTGACATATTATTTTTTCTTTCCGCTGTTTTTCTTTAAAAGAAACATTGTATCTATATTGTCGCTTTTGAGATGTTTATACCTGCTCTCTTTTTGCAGTGCCAAATCTTTGAAATAATTTAAGTATAATTTTACGAAGTTAGTTTTCCAAAGCATATTTTTACGGCCTCGATATTCTATATCAGTATATTTATCGGCATAATATTCAAAACCCCAAACATATTTCTTTGAACATCTGTAAATTTCTTTCATTGCTTTTTGTATATGAAGAGGAGATATATGAATGAGCACTCCAGAAGTAAAAACCAAATCGAAATAGTTATCTTTAAAGGGAATATCAAAAGCTGATCCATAAATAATATTAATATTTTTTGTTCTTGATTTAGCAAGCTCTGCCACATCTTTGTTTATTTCTATTCCATAAAGATGCCGAAATCCCATTTTTTGAAGTAAAACTAATTGTATTCCAATATTTGAACCCACTTCTAAAATCTTCATTGAACGGTTTAATTTACCAATAAATTCTTCATCCATTTTCATTCTCGTAATTCCGTAATTTTTTTTGTATAACTCATTTTCCGACGCTATATTTAACATGTTTCTTGCAACATATTCTTTGCCAAATTTTTCGCTCCATATTTTCTCTTGAAAAGTATTTTTACTCATAGCTCTTGTTTAATAATTTTTTAGTTGTGTTTATAACTCTTTCTACTTCATTATTTGTCATTTTTGGAAAAAGCGGTAAGGTAACCGCTCTTTCATAGTATTTTTCGGCAACCGGAAAATCACCTAATTTATAACCAAACTCCTTTTGATAAAAAGGATGCATATGTAATGGCATATAGTGAACCTGTGCTCCAATTCCACTTTTTTGTAACTGTTCAAAAAACTTTCTTCTGTCTTTATCAATTAATTGTACGGTATATACATGCCAAGCCGAAATTCCTTGAAAGTTTTCTTTGGGCAATATAAGGTTTTCTGTATTTTTAAAATTATTATTATATATTTTTACAATTTCTCTTCTTCTTTTAATAAATTTATCCAGCTTTTTAAGCTGGCTTAATCCCAAAGCGCACTGAATATCGGTAATTCTAAAATTAAAAGAAGGATTTTCTATTTCATAATACCATGCTCCTTTTTCTGGTTTTTTTACTATTCCATGACTTCTTAAAACTTTTAGTTTATCATAAAAGTTTTTATTATTAGTCAATATCATGCCACCCTCACCCGTAGTAATATGTTTAACTGGATGAAAACTAAACACAGTCATGTCGGCAAAACTGCCAACTTTCTTGCCTTTGCCCTGTGCTGAACTTGTAAAAGCATATTCAGCCCCCAACGCATGACAGGCGTCTTCAATTAACAAAATTTTGTGTTTTTTGGCAATTTTTAAAATTTGTTCATAATCACAAGGATTTCCCGCAAAATCCACTGTAACTATGGCTTTTGTTTTTTTAGTAATTTTTTTTTCTATTTCTTTTGGATCAATATTTAAACTATCTTCTTTAATATCTGAAAAAATCGGTTTTGCCCCGCAAAAAAATATCATATTGGCAGTTGCGGCAAATGTTAATGGGGTTGTAATTACTTCATCTCCAGGTTTTATACCGGTTGCAACATAAGCCAAATATAACGCCGCTGTTCCAGAAGAAACCGCAACAGCATATTTTGCTTTACAATATTTGGCAACAGCTTTTTCAAATTCTTCAACTTTCGAACCCTGGGTTAGCCAATCCGATTTTAAAATTTTCACAACCTCTTTAATATCATTATCATCTACCCATTGATGGCCATAGGGAATATTTTTTTTCATGTAATTAAATGTTTTATTTGTTCTTTATCTAGCCATTTAGTATTGGAGTCTGATGAATACAAAAACTTATCAACAGTTTCTTTGCCATCTTGATGATTTTTGGTGTCCCAAAAAGAGAATTCCGGCGTAATAATAAAATATTCTTCAAATTCTTTAGCATTGCGAGATTCTTCGGCAGTTAATAACACCTCGTGTATTTTTTCACCAGGTCTTATGCCAATTATTTTTCTTTTTACTCCGGGAGCAATTGCTTCCGCCAAATCAGTAATTTTGGTGCTAGGAATTTTAGGAATAAATATTTCTCCGCCCTTCATATTTTCAATACATTTTACAACAAAGCGAACACCCTGATCTAATGTAATCCAAAATCGTGTCATTGTTTCATCGGTAATAGTAATCTCTCCCATTTCTTTTTGTTTTTGAAATAAAGGCACCACGCTTCCGCTACTTCCGATTACATTTCCATAGCGAGCCACGCTAAACATAGTTTTACGATCTCCCGAATAACTATTGCCTTGCACAAAAAGCTTTTCAGCAACCATTTTAGTTGCCCCATAGAGATTCACCGGCTGCACTGCTTTGTCGGTGCTAATCAATATTGCTTTTTGGACGCCATTATTAATAGCTCCATCGATAACATTAACGGTTCCATCGATATTTGTTTTTATAGCTTCAATAGGATTGTATTCGCATATCGGCACATGCTTTAAGGCTGCCGCGTGCACTACAATATCAACACCGTTAAAGGCCCTATGAAGCCTATTTGTATCGCGAATATCTCCGATAAAAAATCTCAACCGTGGATCCTTTATCTCTCTTTCCATTTCAACTTGGGCTAACTCTCTATTGTCGTAGATTCTAACACTTTTAGGGTTGCACTCTTTTAAAATAATTTTTGCAAATTCTTGGCCAAAAGAACCTACGCCTCCCGTAATTAAAATTGTTTTGTTGCCTAAGCTCATATTTTTGTATTTACCATTTTTTAATAGCATTTTTAACCCTTTCCTTGATTGTTAAATAAACTCTGTCTCCTTTTCCCATGGTTTCCGGAGAAACTAATCTTAAAATTTCTCTTCCCCAAATTCTATATTGACCGCTAACTTTATAGGTGTTGATAATACCGCCTTTAATCATTCTCTTCATTGTGCTTTCGCTAATTTTTAAAAAATCGCGAGCTTCTTTCGGAGTATATATTTTACCCGGTTTAATTTCGTCTGTCATAACTAAATACTAAACCCCTCAAAATATGGTGTCAATAGGTGTCAAAAGAGGTCAATAAGTTCTTAATTATTTTTATCGTACCAATCAATGGTTAATTTTATGCCGTTTTCCAAATCATATTCAGGTTTATACCCCAACATTTTTTTGGCTTTGGAAATATCGGCAATAAATCTTACTACTTCCCCTTGCCGATTCTTTCCGAGAAAAATCCGGCTTTTGCTTTGCAAATTTTTTTTAATCAGTTTTGCCGCATCAATAAGCTTTGAGCCCTTTCCAAAAGCGATATTAAAAGTATTATTTTTTACATTATCAAATTTTTCTACGCACTTAATAATTCCTTCCACGCAATCATCAATATAGGTAAAATCCAAAACTTTATCTTTTCCAAAAATCTCTATATTTTTGTTTTTCTTCATTTTTCTTAAAATAAGTGGAATGAACCTTTCACTTTGGTCGTACATGCCATACACATTGGAAAATCTGCAAATAATATAATTTATGCCGTAACATTTGAAAAAAGAGTAAATTAAAACTTCGTCTGAAATTTTGCTCGCCGCGTAAGGGCTTTCGCACCGCTCTATATCAACATCCGTTTCTTTAGAAACCATTTCTTTCTTATTTCCATAGGTTTCCCTGCTTGAAGAAAAAATAATTCTCTTTATATTATTTTTTCTGGCAAACTCTAACACATTATAAGTGGTAATTACGTTATCTCGCGCTAAATCTGGATTTACCACCAAATCATAAACCCTTGGGTTTGCCGCTAAATGCACAACCATATCGATATCATTAGGTATTTTTTCTATATCTTCTTTTTTTAATAAATCTCCGATTATAGTGAGCCTGTTTAATCTCCCGCTCCACTTGTTGTGATTTTTATCAAAACCAATAACATCGTGACTTTTTTCCAAAAGCTTTTCAAAAAGCCGTGTGCCAATTGTTCCGGAAGACCCGGTAATTAAAATTTTCTTTTTTTTATTTTCTGGAGAATGAGACATAAAATGTTAGAACGAAATGAATAATATTTTATTGGCGAACAAGCGACTAAAATATGCTATGCATATTGTTTATTTTTAAAAGATTTATTTTTATCGAAATATTTATATGGCGGTGAACCAAAAAATAACTTTCTTATTTGAAGAATGATGGGTCCTAATTTTTTCCTAAAAGGTATAAAAGAATAACAATAACTGGCCCAACAAAATAAAACAGCTTTCTTATAGTTAGGATAACTATTCATATATTTTTTTCTTAATGTCAAGTTTACCTTCACATTCCTTCTTATTTTGTAATTTCTATAGTGATAAGGGTCGTCATGTTCCTGGTCTAAATAAAATACAAAGAATTCTTGGAAGTTATAAAATTTACCTACCTTCCCCATTTTTAACCACAAATCCCAATCTTCTATAAAAGCGAACTGCTCGTCATAACCCCCAACTTTTTGAAAAGTATCTTTTCTGAAAAGAACTGTAGTATGGGCAAATACATTATTGATTAAAATTGCCTTTCTAATGCGTTCATCCTCTCTTGGCAGCAAGTACCGCACAATTTCTTTGCCATTTTTATCTACTTTTATCACACCGCCTCCCACCAAGCAATATTCCGGATTTTTTTCCAAGAACTCTACTTGTTTTTCTATTTTTTTATCATCACACCAAACATCATCATCATCTAAACGAGCAATATATTTTCCCTGCGCCATTTTAACGCCTTTATTTAAAGAGGCGACTATGCCTAAATTAATTTTATTGCATAAAATAGTTATTTTTGGATTATGCTTGGCAAAACTGCTAATTAATTCGCCGGTGGTATCTGTTGAAGCATCATTGACGATAATCAATTCTAAATTTTTATAACTTTGCCTCCAAACGCTTTCTATGGCCTTGGCAATATACTTTGCTCTATTATAAGTAGGTAAAATTATTGAAACTAATGGAATCATTTTTTAATTTTGGTTCATTAATTTTTGAAAAACGTCTTCATATTGTTTTATGTTTTTTTCTACTGAAAAATATCTTACTCTCTTTATGCCCTCTTTTGAAAAACTCTGCCTTAAAGAAGAATCTGATAGAACCCTTATAATTGCTTTTGACAAAGATTTGTAATCTCCTACTGGAACTAAAATTCCGCTTTTGCCATTCTCAATAATTTCTCCGGGACCCGATTTGCAATCAGTTGAAATAACCGGCGTTCCGCAAGCCATAGCTTCAACCAATACATTTCCAAATCCTTCATGTATAGAAGATAAAACAAACACCGAGGCATTTTTCATGTACTTGAAGGGATTTTTCTGAAATCCAAGAAATGCAACTTTGTCAGAAATTCCAAGTTCTTTGGCCAGTTTTTCTAATTCTCCCCGGTCTTTCCCTTCGCCTAAAATAGCCAGGCGGGCTGGCATAGTCTTTAAAACCAAATTGAATGCGCAAAGCAAAGTGGGAAAATCTTTTTGATTGATCAATCTTCCAGCTCCTAAAATAAGAGGGGGGGTTGCTTGCGAAAACCAAGGGTGGTTTACCGGTTCTTTTGACCAATTCTGGATTCTATCGGCCGCCACGGGATAATATATTACCTTAACCTTGTCAGGAATCTTGACCACATCCAAAATACTTTCCGCCACGCCTTCTGATGCGCAAATCACCGAATCGGATAATGGATAAAAAATCCGCATTAAATGTGGCAGGATAAACATGCCGAAGAATCTGCGGTACAAACTTCTTGCGTTACTGGCAAGGCCAAAAAAGTGATTATGGTCTGTCAAAACAACTTTTACTTTTGCCCCCGAAAGAACTTTTGCCATCATGGCAAGAACATTAATGTGGGGAAAGGCAGCAACAAAAATATCCGGACGCTCTTTCCTAAGATATGCTATTAATTTAAAAAGCGCGCTTTTGATATAGGGATTGCTTAAATTTACCACGCAAATATTCTTTGGGATTTCTCGCGTAAAGCTTTCCTCTATTTTTAAGCCGACAAATGATACTGCGTATTTGTTTTGATCAATATTGTCAGTAATATTTCTCACCCATCTTGCCATTGCGGCATTTCTAAAAATAGTGTAAAAATAAGCAACTTTCACTCTGTTAAATTGTTTCGCATCCTGCGAAATACCGCTAAAAGCGGATTTAACAGGGTTAATTTTTTTAAATTCCCCTGTCATTTTTTTGTAAATTTATAAAGTAAAAAAATAGAATGAAATAAGTTAATATTCCTATTAATACGGAATAAAAAATATTTAGATTATTAACTGCCGGCAGATTGATTATAAAAAACATTACAAGGCTGGAAAAACCGGCCATAACAATAGTTTTTATAAATTTTGCATTGAAAATAGAAATGGGAGTAAAATACTTTGCAACAATAATAGTTAGAAACAAAATAATTAAAGAAGAGATTATTGTAGAAATTATCATTCCATAAAAACCGTATATTGGTATGATAATAATGCCTAAAATAGAACTCATTACAACTCCTGCAACTATTAAGAAAAAATTCTTTTTTTGTTCGTCGCAAACAATTAAAATTAGACTGAAAGGATAACTAATAAGACTAATGCCAATAAGGTACATTAAAAGCTGGAAGGCTAAAATAGAGGGGTTGAAATTTGAACCATAAAAGAAATGTATGATTTTTGGCGCCAACACAATACCTCCCGTTACCGTAGGAATGGTTAAAAAAATCATTACTTCCATTAAATGATCCCAGCTTTTTTGAAGCTTTTCTTTAGAATGAATAAAAAAATTACTCAATGCCGGATAAAAACTTCTGATAATTAAATCTGCCGGTACAACAGCGGCTAACGCTATTTTAGAAGCCGCGCTATACCAACCATTTTCTGCAATCAAACCAAAATATCCCAGAAAAATAGATGAAACAGACATATAAATCCAACTTGTCGTAAAACCCAAAGTTAAAGGCCAAGATATTTTTAAAATGCTAAAAATATTCTTGTTCCAACTTAATCTCAAAGGAATAAAATAAAAATGAAAAAGCAATAAAAGAAAGGGTAAGGCAACTACATTAGAGAGTAAATAACCATAACTTAAGTTGATAGCTGAAGGAAAATAAAAAATTACAAAAAATACCGCCCCGGCCATGATAATATTTTGCGCAATTTTGATACCGGCCTCATATTCCATTTTTTGCCGGCTTCTTAAAAAAGCATAAAAAATCCCAAAAAAACTGCTAATTAAAATAAAAAAAGACAGAATCCAAATCATTTTTTGGATTGCTAAATCCGCAGTTATAAAAAAAGAGCCCAGTATCATTAATAAAAGCGCTCCAACAGTCAAAGTAATATTTAATGTGAGAAGGGATGAAAATTCTTTTTCCTTCTCCTTATTACGGGAAAATTCCCGAGTCACCACATCAATTACGCCTAAGTCGGAGAAAAGAACTATAACCGATACAAAAGAAAATGCAAACATAAATTTACCATATTCCACCACGCCCAAAATCCTGGCTACATAAATAATCAGTATTAGACCCAAAATTCTTGATGTTATTTCAGCAAAAACCAGCCAAAAAGTATTTTTAAAAATGGTCTGCCTGATGCCAATATTTTCTAAAAAGACTTTTTTGATGTTTATATCCATTTATTTTTTAATTTTTAGCAAAAACTATCATTGGTTTTCTGCGAAAACTATCATTTCAAAATCTTTTTTAAAAAAGGGCTTTAGCAAAAAACTGGCCGCATAAACAACAGTATATATTGAAAAAACCGATATGGTATAAAGCAGCATCTGAATAGATTTTTCTTTTTTTAATTTTGGCAATAACCATGTTCCTCCGAGCTCATGCCTCAAAGAAACATTACCGTATTCTACCTCTAAAGTTTTAAAATCTAATTTATGCATGAATCTTTTAAAATTATCTTCTGAAAAAAGATATAAATGATAAGGAGGTATTAATACCGACCAAGGCATTTTTAACGAATGGCATATGAATCGAGTGGCTTTAAACCAAAAACAATCTATATTTGGGGTTGAAATAACAATTATTCCCCCTTTTTTCAATATCCTTTTACATTCTGAAAGCAAAGCAAGCGGGTCTACAACATGTTCAATAATATCCCCCAAATATATTACTGAAAAATAATTGTTTTTAAAGTTTGCATCTTCTAAAAAACCATTAAAAACATTCAACTTATTACTGGCCGCAATGCCCGCAGTATATGCATTGGCCTCAACGCCATAGACATTAAACCCATATTTTTTTGCCAAAAACAAAAACTCGCCATTGGCGCAGCCCACATCAAGTAGATTGCCTTTTATGCCAAAATCAGCCAGTTTATCAATAATTTTTATAAAATTTTTGTCATATTTTTTAATTTTTTTTAAGTTTTCAACCAATTTATGGTGATATCCGGATTCTTCTGAATAAAAATTGGCGATGAGTTCTTTGGTATCTGGCAACGGATTCATAAATACTAATTTGCAATCATCACATTTTAAAAAAACATACTCATCTTTTTTTGAAAAAAAAGATATATGACTTAAATTACATATCGGACACTCTTTGGTTTCTTTTACGGCCATTCTAACTACTTAATATTAACTTTGCCTAATAATTCAGATGAACTTTGGACTTTATTCCCGCCTACATTATTAACCACCTTTATATTGAATTTTTCACATACCAATCTCTCTGATTCCGGGATATTATCTATGTTCCTGTCTCCGCCCTTGGCAAAATACAATTCTCCTATGGATTTTTTGGCTATAAATTCTAAAGATTTGGCAACAGTAATATCCTTATCTATGGAAAGAAATACCTCGTCGACATAATTTAAAACCTTTATTATCTCAACTCTTTCTTTTTCTGACATAAACGGCACACTCCCCTTGACTTTTACCTGCTTATCGTTATTTACAATAACAACCAAAAAATCACCGAGTTTTTTGGCTTCCCTTATCAAGTTAATATGACCGATGTGCATTGGATTAAAAAATCCGGATGTAATTACTATTTTTTTAGCCTCCATATATGGTTAAATTTACTATATTTTCGGTTTTTTTACAAGGCATTATTTATGTTAAAAATCTGTTTAATTCATTATCTTTATGATACGATACAGTTGAATGAATATGAAAATAAACAACAACATAAACCAAGTGCTATTTTTTGGAGTTTGCTTTATTTTATTTTTACCCATCATAGTCCTTCCGCCAGACTTCCAGCCCTCCGACTGGACAAGGTCAATATTGTTTAGAATTATTATAACCGCACTTGTTTCTTTTTTATTTTTTAAATTTTTCTATAAAAAAAGTATCTCCATAGAGTTACCGGCATGGAACAAATCTCTTTACCTGCCAATGCTCATCCTATCGGTATTTTTTATCACTTTAATCATAGCAACCATATTTTCACAGGATATTTCATTTAGTATTTTCGGATCTCCGCTTCGCGCTGGCGGAGTGTTGAATTTACTGTTTTTCTTTATTTTTTCTATTATTTTAGCCCTTTTTATAGATAAAAATCACTGGGAAAAATTATTTAATATATTGTTTATTACAGGAGGCATAACATCATTGTTGGCCATTATACAATATTTTAACCTTCTAAAAAATATTTTTATTTCTTACGAAGAGGGTTCAACCCCTTCCTTTCTTGGAAACTCCACCGTATTGGCAATTTATATGCTTTTTCTGACTTTTTTGGCTTTTGTTTTTTTTATTCAAAAACAAAAAAGGAGAGAAAAATTATTGTATGGAGCATTATTTCTTTTATTTATTTTCACTATTTTTATCACTGGTTCAAGAGCGGCGTACCTTGGATTATTAGCCGGATTTTTATACTTTTTCTTCTTTTATCCGGCTACAAACGAAATACAAGCGCAATCAACGGAAAAATCCGGCAAATGGCATTACTTAAAACTAAAAACTCTAAAAATAATTGCCGCTTCTTTTTTGATATTAGCCATTATTACAGTTTTATTCTTCAATTTTTTTCCCCAATTTGGGGAAAAAAATAGCTTCTTTAAAATACTGACAAGCCGCTTATCCATAGAAAAAATTGCGATGGATATTTTGGGAACAAGGCTTCCGGTATGGAAAATGACATTAGAAGCGATAAAAGACAGGCCTCTTTTGGGATGGGGTCCCGAAAATTTTTATATTGGTTTTGAAAAATATTATGACCCCACACCATTCAGCCATCCGGTACTATTGTGGGACAGGCCCCACAACATAATTTTGGATATTGCCGTAAGTTCTGGCATATTTTCTTTGTTGATTTATTTGTTTTTTTGGATTTCTCTTTTTTGGCAATTGCAAAAAATAAAACACATTGAAAAAAATGCCGATTATTACGATGAAAATATACTAAAAACGCATGGAGTTCAATCTATGTTTATTGGTTATTTAATAGTGCTTTTTTTTAATTTTGACAGTTTTGCGTCATATTTAATTTCTTTCTTTTTCATTGGTTATTCTTTTTATTTAATTTCTAACCGAGAAAAAAGATTAATTATTTTGCCTCTTCGTAATGTTTTTTTTAGAAAAAAATTATTGGTTTTTATTTGTTTTACAATGGTAATTATATTTCTATGGTTTTGGAATATAAAACCCTTATATCTTGGTGAAAAAATCACCCATGCTAAAAATTTATCCAGTGAGAGACGTTGCAAAAAAGCTTTTGATATATCAAATGGCGAAAACTGGGAAAAATCCGGTGTTTTAAGACCTTACGCCATTTTAATGTATTCCGATATTGTAAAAAGTTGCGCTTTTACGGAGCCTGAAAAAGAAGTTGAATATTCAAAAAAAGTGGTTTCTTTGCTGAAAATAGCGGCAGATGCCAAACCAAAATTTTCAAGAATCTGGCTTTTTATGGGCAGTTTTACAAATGTATTGGCGGCAAGAGAAGAAAATCCAGACAATAAAAATACGCTGATTAAAGAAGCAATAGAAAACCTCCAAAAATCTCTTCAATTAAGCCCCGGGCGACAGGAATCGTTAGCAGAAACAGAAAAAAGCCATTTAATAGCGCAGGACTATTCTGCAATGAAAAAGACGGGCGAAGATTGCATTGCGATAGACCCGCGATTTGGCGAGTGTTATTGGTATTTAGGCCTTGCGCAAATATTTTTAAATGAACAAGAAGAAGGTAAACAAAATATAGACTTGGCAATTGCCAATGGCTATAATTATAATCCTATATATAAGCAATTGGCTGTCGCTTATATGAGCCAAAAAAATTGGAAAGAGGCGGTTTTGGCCTATGAAAAACTCCGTCCAGCCAACGATACATCTGCCGCCGCCAGCTACTTTGCCACCCTTGCTTTTTTATACGATAAGGCCGGGAACTATGAAAAAGCCGGGTTAACCGCAATTGAAGTTTTTAAGCTTCAGCCTGAAAATCCAGAAACCTTGCCATTCATAAAGTTATTGCTTGGCAAAAGGCCTAATAATCCAATTTTAAACTCATCATTGGCTTTCATTTACTTTAAACCAGGCCCAAAACAAGAGCTTTCCAAGGCTCGTGCCATTTATCTTCAATTATTAAGTAACGACCCCAACAATACTGAGTATCTTTCATACCTCATTTTAATCCACCACCAACTAAAAGAGCACGAGATGACCTATTTAAGAGCTGTCCAATTGATACGGTTAAATCCCCCGTCAAAAATAGGGATGGAAGAATTAATAAAAACACTGCCTTCTGGGTATTGGGAACGGTATTTACGCGAAACTCAACAATAGATAAGTTGGTAACCTGTACCTAAATCATATAATTCAATGGCGGTAATCTGATGATTCCACGAAACCAAAAAGTAAATTTAAGCAAGAATTTAAGCAAGAACGGTTCTTGCTTAGGGTTGGACATCATCCCTAATAAAATAATCATCCACAAAATCTTTAAATGATTGATTGTCTCGAAAATAATCAGGGAAATTTTCTTGACTAATTATATTCTTTTCTATCCTATCTCTCCTAATATAATCTAAATAACTGGAATATGGATATACTGCTAAGAATTTTTTCATATCATTTGGCGCTTTTTTAATTTCATCTTTCCAACCAGGAAATTCTATATCCAGAGAATTAATATGAATGTATCCGAATAATTGCCTCATGTAATTATCATCATCTCTAATTAATTTTGATTTGAATAAGCCACCAAATAAAGATCCGCTTCTTTGGTACTTAATATTAAAAAACATTGAGTACCCTACACCTACCTTTCTCATAAATCTTGTAATACCGCCATCTATTTCTTGTTTAATCAATAAATGAAAGTGATTTGGCATAAGACACCATGCGCCAATGGATATAAGCGGTTCTCCTTTTTCCAATATCAAAATCTGATTGAATGTTTTATGCTGTTGATTTATTAGATTATCAAGACGGAAAAATTGTTCATTAGAGTTTGAAACATATAAAAGCATTATGAAACGCTCGTAATCTTTTTTTGATTTAAAAATAATACGTTTATCTATGCCACGATTGTATATATGATAATACTCGCCGGTAATAAATGGGTCTTTACGTAACATATTTATAGTATACTAACTAACCAACAACTAAGCAAGAACGGTTCTTGCTTAAACTTGCTTGACTATATCCAACTAAAAAGCCCCTTTCGGGGCTTTTTGGTTTTTCCCTTCAGCCAGTCCCTGCCCGTCCACAAGTCGGGCACAAGAAAGGCAAGGGGTTCATTCAGAAAACTATCTTGTCCAGGTTTCAGAGGACAATGAATCTTTTACAAGATAACTGTTTGTCCAGTCAGCAGTAGCAGTTGATCCGCTCGTTGCAGCAGTATGAGCTATTGCTGAATTATCTGACCATATCAAGTCTGCATCTTCTGCCGAAGCGCTTGCTGTGGCAGAGGTGAATAACTTAATAATACCAGTCAACGATGTACCAACATTCAGGTAGCCAATAAAGTCAACTGAAGTACTGCCGAATGTTACATCTGCAGTATCCGGGCTAAACGATATGGCAACGCTGTCTGCGGCTGTGTCGGTGGCGCCATCTAATCTAAACTCTTGAGGAACTCCATTAAGAGTGTAAGTAGTAGAAGTTCCAGCGATAATCACATCTTCTGTAGAGCCATCCCAAGTTACAATAATCTTGCTGTTAAGTTCGCTTACTCCGTCAGTGCTTTCTAAGCTGGTTGCAGTATCTTCATCCACAATACTTACAGAGGCGGTGATATCAACGCCGTCTTTGTAGAACTTAAACGACTCCAACTCCAGTTCGTCATCTGTTCCTCCATCAGACCATGCTACATCAAATTTAAGCTGTTTAACACTAATATCGCCCGCTACTGGAGCGGCAACTTTCATGCTATACAAATCCAAGACCTGACCATTAGCAATAGTGCCTGAATTATCTAACTCAACCTTTGAAAGAGTTGGAACTGACCTATAAACATAAGTGCTGTTTCCGTCTCTTTCTGTGGTGCTTGTTGATACGGTTCCTTGTTCATCCATGTATTCAACAAATGACAGGGCTGGGACTATTCTCAATCCCGATGTGCCATTTGTGGCTGATGGAACAGCCAAGGTTGCTTTGGCAGTCAAGGTTTTTGATGTGCCTGCAGGAACTGCAACGTTCAAACCAGTGAAATAATAACCGCCAGTAGAACCATTGGTATCAATGGCGTTAAAGCTTTGCGCTGTACCAACCTGAACACTGCCATCCCACAGCGTTAAGCTGGAAATAGCATCTTCAGCATTGTCTGTTGCAGTAGAAGCAACATCTGGGTCAATTTTGACTTCTGTCAAAGTAAATGGCCTGTAATCAGCGGAGAATTTCCATCTTCCAATCTCAACCTCTTGATTTCCAGAAACCGTCTGGTTTTGAGGTGTGCCGATAAATGCAGTTGTAAGAGCGCCCGTAGTGTATGTTAATGCCTGACCGGTAACTTCTGCCGAATTGGCCGCAACAGCTGAAGAAACAGTAGTGCTGTCAATATCCAATACAACTGTTCCCGTGCCGGTTGTCATACCGCTGGCAACGTCCATATACACTTCTACAGGAATGGTTACTCCTGCGGCAAGTGTGTAGTTAATTGACCATGCGTTTGCAGCGGCAACGGTTGGCTTTACCGATGTCATCTGTGTTCCGTACTTTACATACAAGTTTGTTGCATATGTGCTTACTTCGTCAACGGCAACATTGATAGTTGAAATATTAACTGCCTCTGATGTGCTTGGAACTAAGTTGTAATCAGCAACTTTGTAAGCAAACAAAGGAGCAACAACTGAATGGGCTGCGTAAGCAGGGTCTAACGACAATGACAATGTGCCTTGGGCAACTGTCAAAGTATTAGCGCTTATATCGCCTGAAGGCACATCAAGTGTAGTTGAAGAAACTAAACCTGTAGCATTGTTGTTGGTGCTGGCTCCTTCAATTGTAACTTGAATAGTGCTGCCCGAAACAATGCTGTTTGTGCTGTCTGAAGTGCCTGTGTCGTAAATATCGGCCCTTACCGTCAATATTACAGGGCTTCCCGGTTCAACTATCAAAGATGAACCCAAGTTAAATGTGGTGTAGTCAAAGCTTGAATCTGCCGGGTCATAAAGAGTGGTTGTGCTTCCAATTTGAACTCCATTGGCGTAAATTGCTCCATTTCTTAATCCGCTAACGCCTGATGTGTTAACATTTGCAGAAATATAAAGAGTTTCAATCTTTACTTTCTCGCCAGCGGCTTTTAATTCAAATTTTGCCAATAAAGCGTTTGATGCGGCATCAACAATATCTCCCGATGGAGAATCCGACATCTTTGTAATTGTCAGAGTTCCGGAATTTATTGTTTGCGCGCCTGTTGACCTCTTGGTAAATGACGCGTCTGAAATTAAGTCAGACAATACATTTGCCATATATTGACTGTCAACAACGGTAACATCGGCTACATTCCACAGGTGCATTGTGAAGTTCAAGCTTGAACCGCCAATAATGTCGGCTAAAACTTTAACAACTCTTGTTCCGGCTTCCAACCTTTTTGGAGTTCCGGTTAAGTCAAAAGTTACATAGCTTTGGTCTAAGCTGTCTGCCATTAATTGCTGTGTTGAACCAACTTGTATTCCGTCAACATATAGTTTGAAATTTTTTAAATCTGTGTTAGAAACGCTTCCGGTTTTCCTGAAGCTGATTCTTGTCATATCAACCGCCCTTGTAGTAACAATTACGCTGTTTTGGAAAACAGTGTAACCGTCTTGAGGGTCAACATCAGCCGCCGCAGGGGTTGTTGTGGCATTCCACTCCACTCCTGCTAATGTTCCGGTTGCTATTGTCATTAAGTTTCCTGTAATAGGATATGTTCCTTTTACAGAACTGGCGTTTGTTGTGACACTGGACATTGAAACAACTTGCATTCCAACTGTTTCTCCAGATGTGCCATTAACATCAGACAATACAGAGATTGTCATAGAACCCATTGAAGGCACTGTGAACAATCCTGAAGTATTATTGAAGTTAATCATGGTTTCTGAAACAGCTGACCCATCGGTTAATCTTACGGCTCCATTAAACAAATAGACATTGGTCAAAGAAGCGTCGGCTGAAACACCAATTCTCTTTAACTTTAATCCTGTAACCTTTACCGGAGCATTGTCTCCGTTTGTAAAGGTTAATTTTGCCAATGAGGCTAATGCCTGACCGTCAACAATTGTTCCTGTGGCTGGGTTGTCAGAAGCCAACATTACTGTAAGCCCTGCTCCGGTTGGAACTGGTGTTGGGGTTGGTATTGGAGTTTGAGTTGGTGAGCTGGCTAACCATGAATTTAATAAACCTCTTGTTAAAGGACCAACCTGGTTTGCAGGTATCCATCCTTGCGCGGCCTGTAATGCCCTGACCTTTGCTAAGGTCAAAGGACCAAAGTACATGGTTTCATTTCCAGGCGAACCTGCTCCTGTTATTGCAAGCTGGTATCCATGGGAATTCATAAGTGTTTGCATACACTTTACGTCTTGCCCGGTAGAACCAACCGTCAAATTCCTTGTAAATGTGACTCCAACGCAATTTGCAGACGTGCCACCAGTTGTCTGTTGGCCTTGCAATGCGGCTAGTTGAGCCATCAAGGCATTAATCTGAGCTTGCAAATCTGACAAAAGGTCAGCTGAAGCTATTCCAGGAGCAATCGTTGCAACCATAGTCAAAGCGACTGTGGCTGATATGATTGTTTTTCTTATATTCATTTTTGTTTATTTTTTGTAATTAATTTTATGATTTTTTTTCTCGCCGGTCGACCATTTCACTCGCGATTTTACGTATTAATCACGAATAACGACTCATCAATTATTATGTCAAAAGGCAAAGATACGTAATTTCTTTGCCTGTCAAATTATCTAATCATTTATTGTCAATATTCCTTCTAATGCATCAGAATACTTGCCATCTGCGTATAAATCTTTAACTTCTTGCATTATTTTTTGCTGATCTTCTGTCAAAGTTGTATTTTCCAAGTCGTCAATCTCTCTTAGGACCAAAGGAGCTAATGCATCATTTAAATCTTTTGATTCTTTGGTATCCTCTAAGTCTACTCCTAATGTTTGTAACTCCTTTTTATTATCTTTTATTTTTTTAATCTGAAATGCAATATCTTTTATTGATTTGTAATCTTTTTGCTCCATACCGCTAATGCCAACCAGATTTTTTGTCGCTTCTGAAATACTTGCCTGAAATTCTCTTATAGCCGGAGCTATATTCTGCATTTTGTTATCTTTTACGACCTGCGTTAAATCGTCCAATCTTCTATTGGCTGTTTCAAAATTATTTTTTAGTTGATTTTCCTGTGATATGAAAGCTGTTTGCGACTGTTCTGTCAGCTTCTTTACCGAAAATAACGCATCTCCCGGCATTGTATACTGGGCAAAACCAAACATTCCAACCATTATGAATAAAAGGCTTGCAAAAGCATAAGCTAATTTTCTTTGATGGATCAATGCTGGCAAAAAGTCTAAGAAACCAAATGTCTGTTTTTTCTGCGCTTTTATTTGTCCCTTTACCGGTGATTGAGCGATAAATATCTGATTTTTAACCAAAACCACCCAGTCTTTATTGGGCTTTATTTGCTGGAATTCCTTTAATTTATTAATTAGTTGTTTCTCATGCATTGTACATCTACGACGCAAAAACTGGCTTTTTATTACAATTTTATCCATATGGAAATAAGGATATTTTTCAACGCCCGCCAAACCCACGGCCAGTCCGAATTGAAAAATATCCTTATTTCCACGATAGCCGTGCTTTATGATTCTTGTATTTTTTTTGCTTCTATTTCTTTTTTTAGGGCTTTTAGTCCTCTATGAAGCATAACCCTTACCGTACCTTCGGGTTTACCCATAATTTCGGCTATTTCAGGGACCCTCATATCGTCTATGTAATGACAAATAATTATATCCTGGTAGTCTTGTTTTAAATTTTGAATGGCAAGCTTAACTTTTTGGAATTCAGAACTCAATATGGCCTTCTCTTCCAATCCCATACCTGAGTCAACTATTTGAGGCGCAAGAGAAGTTGAAATAACCTTTATTTTGGCTTTTTCCCTATAATGGTCAATCACTGTATTTCTGGCAATTTGGTATAAAAAGGCGCTTGGATTAAGAATTCCTGATCCTTGGCTCTGGAAGGCCTCCCAGCCCTTTAAAAACACCTTTGAAGTGATATCTTCGGATATTTCTTGTGAACTTACCTTAAAATAAACAAATCTATATATTTTATCAATATATTGGTCGTAAATCTGACTGAATTTTTCTTGATAGTTATCCATTGATTATAATATAATAAAAACCTAATAAAGTCAACTCTTCACCCCGCCATTAGCGATATTACAAAAATGATATCAGTTGTATCCTTGGGGTGAAGAGTCAATAGTTGATAGGACAAGATAGGACAAATAAATATTTATTAGGACATTAACCTTGTCCTATCTGATAGGAGACCTGATTCCACTCTCCTACCCGTATTATTCTTCTATTTTTCAATAACTCGTCTAAATCCCGCCTTATTGTTCTTTTTGTTATATCGCCTAAAAATGTTTTAAAATCTGAAACTTGAGCCTTGCCTTTTTCATTTAAAACTTGAAGTATTTTTTTTTGACGGTCTGAAATTGAAAATCCAGAAGATTTTGGCTGGCTAATATTTTTATCGGTAAAAGACATCTGATTTTCTATAGTTTTTTGAAAAATAACCTTTTGGGTTTGCTCGACAGTACTTGTGTTTTCTGCTTTTTTTACCGGTTCGGCTGGCAGTTTTTCTATTGGCAAACTAATTTGACTTTTAATCCTTTCGTACTCTTTAGAGATTATTAAAAAATTTACAGTATCTATCCAACCAAAAGATTTGGCAAGTTTCAGGTAATTTAAAATAATTTCTATATCTCCTAAAAGCTGACTTTTAGCTTTATCTTTTTGCAAAGAAGCCCATCCTTGAGTGCCAAAAACTAAAACCAGATTTTCTGTTATTGCCAATGCCCTGTCTTTTGCCCTATTTTTTAACGGCTCTCCTTCAGGAAAAAAGTCCGATAATCTGTAAACAGCGCTGGTTAATTTTACCCCGTTAGAAATCTGATTGGTAAACGAGTCGGCAGTCGCCTCTGGTAATTTATTTCTAACGGGGTTTATAAATTTATCTTCCATTTGACCTTCAATTTAACAGAAAGAAAATAGAAAGTCAAAAAAACGACTTAGGGCGCGCGATTCAAAATAGAATCACGCACCCTGAAAATCGTCTTTTAATTGTACCACAAAAGAAAAGAATATCAGTATGTGGATAACTTATTTTTAATAAAAAAGCTTTCCGAAGAAAGCTTTGTGGTAATTTGGTTTTTAATATAGCGGAATTAAGAGAATTATTTTTTACATTTCTTTTCTGGATATAATCCAAGGAAGAAAATGATTGCGCGGAATACAATCAAAACAGGAAAGCGCCACTCCTCCCGATACCTTTGTAATTTCCTGTCTTGCAATTTTTTCTCCGCAAAAATTGCAGAGAGGAAGGGTTTTTTTATTTTTGTGTTTGCCTTCTGTTTTTCTTTTTCCTTGAAATCCGACAAAAAATGCCTTTTGCTGGTCTTCCATCTTATTTCTCCTTTTTCAAAGAACTGGCCGCTTTTAACTACAAACCCAAAAATGCCTTTATCACGTTTACGGGAACAACCGAAATCATACCATCTGAATCGGTATAACTCAAGCCCACAAGCTCGCCTGTAATATTAAACAAGGGGCTCCCGGAAACAATTGATTTTTCAGAAATATTTGTTTTTATAGTGTTAATATCAAAACTTCTCACTATTCCTTCATTTACCAGCCAATCTTTGGCTTTTACTGAAGAGGCTGCTATTAAAAATACTCTTTGACCTAATTTTATTTTATCGAAATCCGCAAAGCCAACTGTCGGCAAATTACTTTTATCAACCTTGATTAGAATTAAATTTTTCTTATAATCTGATTTTTGGATTTTAAAGTCTACTTTTTCTCCGTTTATAAAAATATTAAATTTACTGCCAACAGGAACCAAGTTTGCTAAAATAACAATTAATCCATCAGATGTTGCAATTAATCCTGATCCTATATAACTATTTTTCGCCAAAGTGGTCACTTGAATTGCCGCTACTGACTTTGTGACTTTTTCAATAGCCGATTCCAATGCTATATTCTCTTGGATATAAACTTGCTCTTTTGGATTTATAATTATTTTCCCGCTTTTAAAATCTTTGACAAAATCAAACCTTTCAAAGTAAGTATTTGTCAACAAATAAGGCAATACAAAAACATTAAAAAAAAGAGCGCCCAACGTCCCTAACAATAAAATACCAATAATTATTGATATAACTTTTGTTTTCATTACCTGGTTGATGATTTTTCTAATTTTTGAGGTTCTTCCATTTTAGAAAAAGTTTTTGGCGTATCAAATACAATTTTCCCGTCTTTTGCGTCAATTAAAACTCTGCTTCCTTCTGTTATTTCATTAACAACTATCTTAATCGACAAAGGGTCCAAAATTAATCTTTGAATTACTCTCTTCAATGGCCTTGCTCCCAAATTTGGATCAAATCCGTCTTTAACTAATAATTCTTTTGCTTTTTCAGAAATTATAATTTTTATCTCTTTTGTTTTTAATCTTTTTTCAACTTTTAACAGTTCCAACTCAACAATTTTTTTAATTTCTTCTTTTCTTAAATAGTTAAATATTACAATTTCGTCAATTCTATTCAAAAACTCCGGCCTAAACTGGTCTTTTAGGGAATCGCCTATTTTATCTTTCATCGATTCTCTTTCCGATATCTCTTCTTTTGTATTAAAACCAATTGAAGACATTTTATTTATATAGTCTGAACCGACATTTGAAGTCATTATTATAATCGTATTTTTGAAAGATACCATCCTGCCCTTTGAGTCTGTAAGCCTTCCATCTTCAAAAATCTGAAGTAAAATATTAAAAACTTCGGGATGCGCTTTTTCAACCTCATCTAATAAAATAACAGAATACGGCCTTCTTCTAACTTTTTCTGTGAGTTGACCGGCTTCTTCATAGCCGACATATCCCGGAGGCGAACCAATAATTTTAGAAACAGTGTGGCGCTCCATATATTCTGACATATCCAATCTTATCATGGCTTTTTCATCGTCAAATAAAAATTCGGCTAAAGCTCTGGCAGTTTCAGTCTTACCGACTCCGGTTGGACCTAAGAATAAAAATGATCCTAATGGTTTGCTTTCTTCGGAAATACCGGCCCTTGCCCTTCTTATCGCTCTTGATATGGCCGAAATTGCCTCTTTTTGGCCAATAACCCTTTTATTTAAAATATCTTCCATTGTTTCCAATTTTTTAGCTTCTTCCGTAATAAGTCTTGTAACAGGAATGCCGGTCCAACGCGAAACAACTTTGGCAACCTCTTCTTCGGTTACTTCTTCTTTCAAAAAATGATGGGTCTCTTGAAGCTTAATTAATTTTTGCTCAACTAATTTCAGCTCTTTTAAAAGCTGGGGTATTTTACTGTATTTTATTTCAGCCACCTTTTCCAAATCAGCTTCTCTTTGGGCAATTTCTGTTTGATAAGAAAGTTCGTCAATTTTTTTCCTGATGTCTTTTATTTTATTAATTAATCCTTTTTCTGCGTCCCATTTGACTCTAAGTTCTTTGGTTTTCTCTTTCAGATCGGCCAATTCTTTGGCAATTACTTTTAACCTCCTTTCAGAACCTTTTTCTTTTTTTAAAGCCTGTTTTTCTATTTCAAACTTTGTAATTTCTTCTTCGTATTTTTCTAATTCCTGCGGTTCTGATTCAATTTCTAATCTCAAAGCCGAAGCCGCCTCATCCATTAAGTCAACCGCTTTGTCTGGTAAAAACCTGTCAGAAATATAGCGGCCGCTTAATTCAACAGCTGCTTTAATAGCGGAATCTTTAATTCTTACTCCATGATGAACTTCGTATTTTTCTTTAATGCCTCTTAATATTGCAGTTGCATCTTCGGCCGAAGGTTCTTGGACATAAATCGGCTGAAATCTTCTTTCTAATGCCGGGTCTTTTTCAATATATTTTTGGTATTCTTTCAAAGTTGTGGCTCCAATTGCCCTTAATTCTCCTCTTGCTAAAGCCGGCTTCAATAAATTTGAAGCGTCAATTGCGCCTTCAGCGGCCCCGGCTCCAACCAAGGTATGAAGCTCGTCAATAAATAAAATATATCGGCCGTCGGTACGGTTAATTTCTTTCAACAGGGCCTTTATTCTTGTTTCAAATTCGCCTCTGTATTTTGTGCCGGCAATTATCAGCCCTAAATCCAAAGAAATTATTTCTTTATTTTTCAAAAACTCCGGCACATTGCCCCTTGCAATTCTTTGGGCAAATCCTTCTACGATTGCTGTTTTTCCAACTCCGGCCTCACCAATCAACACAGGATTATTTTTAGTCCTGCGGGATATAATTTGCATCATTCTTCTAATTTCATTATCTCTGCCGACTATCGGATCAATTTTTCCGGCAGCAGCCAAATTAGTCAAGTTTCTGGTATATTTTTCAATTACCTGATATTTTGACTCTGGCTCCGGGTCTGTAATTTTTTGCCCGCCTCTTATTTGTGAAAGAATTTTCAAAACTTCTCCATAATCAAGCTTTGAAGTTTTTAAATTATTTGAATCTCCCAAAGAACTGAAAAATGTAACCTTTTCTAAAATTTCTTTGGCGCCTGATTTAGTGTCTAATAATGATAGAAAAAAATGCTCAACAGAAATAAACTCGTCTCCCATTTTTATTGCTTCCTGTCGCGCTCTGTCTAAAACCTTTGCCATATCCTGCGTTAAGTAAAATTGGCCGAAAACAGTCGGAGCCGCAATCGTTGGAATTTTTATAATTTGCGCTTCAACTTTCTTTTTTAAGGAGTCCAAATCAACCCCCAGCTTTAAAAGTATAGTTAAAACCACGCTGCCATCCTGCGAGAGCAAAGCAAAAAGCAGGTGCAGAGCGTCTATTTGCTGCTGTCCTTTTTCTTGAGCCAACTGCTGAGCCGACATTATGGCATCTTGAGCTTTATTTGTAAAATTAGCCCCTCCGTTCACTCTTCACCCATACGAATTTATAATTTGTAAATATTTTAATTCGCTGGTATTAACGTAATATTTTCAAACTCTTCACTCATCTTTGGGTGAAGAGTTCATAGTTTAATGTTTTATAATGCTATTCTATTCTAAAACTTAAAAAAATCAAGTGTTAATTTTTGATTTATTCGCTCCTTTCTCCTAAAATAACATCAATATTTAATTCATTGCCGTCTCTTAGAACCTTCAAAATTACTTTATCTCCCGCATTATATTTTGCGATAATTCTTGTCATTGAATTGTCTGTGGTTATTTTTTCACCGTTAAATTCTAAAATAATATCTTCTGATTCAATTCCTGCCTTATCTGCGGCTGAATCTTTTATTATGGCTGGCTCTCCCTCATTCCCTTTTTTGACCCATGCGCCATAGTCAACCGGCAATTTATTTTTTTCTTTTATCTGCTCATTAATTAAAACATATCTGACCCCTAAAAACGGATAAACTATTTTGTTGCCTTTTGAAACTTGCTCAATATCTTTCTTGGCTCTGTTTATGGGAATAGCAAAACCAATAGCTTCCGCTCCTTGGGCCATTGCTGTATTTATACCGATAACTTCTCCCTTCAAATTTAATAAAGGTCCGCCGGAATTTCCCGCATTAATTGCGGCATCTGTCTGTATAATATCTTCTAATGTTTCTGAAAATCCTCCTTGGCCTGAAGCAAGAATAGTTCTTCCAAGGCCCGAAATTACCCCTACTGAAACTGTATTGCGAAATTCACCTAAGGCATTGCCAATAGCAATAGCGCTTTGGCCAATTTGTATTCCTGAAGAATCGCCAAGTTGTATTGCTTTGAATTTTTTGTCACTTTCAATTTTGATTATAGCTAAATCCTGGACTGGGTCTAATGCCAAAACTTTAGCTGAAAATTTTTGACCGTCATTGGTAAAAACGGTATATTCTGCTTTTTTATCCAAAACCACATGCTTATTTGTCAGAATGAGACCATCTTCTGAAACTATAAATCCAGAACCGCTTCCCACCTCTTGCTGTTTTGTTCCTTTTTGAATATATCGTGGAATTTCAAAACCTGGAATGCTTAAATCTCCAAACGGATCAATCCATTGTTGCTCATAAACTGGAAGATTTTTTGTGATAATAATGCTTACAACCGAAGGAGATGATTCTTTTACGGAATTAATTATTGATTGCTCATAAGAAACCTGGGGGATATATCTATTTTCAATAATTTTTTCAGTTTTTGGCCCATACAAAAAAGACCTTACTTGATCCCCGGAGGCAAAACCAACTGCAAAAAATATAATAAAAGCCAATGCTGAAACCCAAGCAACCTTATTTTTCTCGTTAAATGCCTCTTTTATTGTTTTTTTAAACTTAGGAGCATTAAACTCTGGTAAATTATAAAGACTCATGTTTTTGCAATTTAATAATTTTGTATTCCAACAGCATTTTAAAAATTTTAAACCACATTTTAGGACTTTTAATAAATTTGCTGTTCTGAACTCCGCCACATCTTTTTAAATTGGGAATTGGAACTTCTTTTATGGTAAAACCTTTATTTATTGCCTTAATGTTCATTTCTGTTTCAATGTCAAAATCATCGCTTTGCAAATCAAGGGCATCCCAGTCTTTTCTGCGAATTGCCCGAAATCCTGCCAACGGATCGGAGACTTTTAAACCCAAAATAGAAGAAACCGGATTAGCTATTGCGCTATATAACTGAAAAAACTGTCTCATTTCAGGATCTTCTTTATTAAACTTAGTTAAACTTCTGCAACCCAAAACAAGTTGATTATTCTCTAATTTTTTCAACAACGCTGGAATAAAATCCGCAGGATCTGTTCCGTCTCCGTCAAGAAATATCAATACATCTCCACTGCTTTGTTTTACGGCTTCTTTCATTTGCCAACCCTTGCCTTTTTTTTCTAATCTTAAAACTTTAACTCCCAAACTTTCTGCAATTATCGGAGTCATATCGCTTGAAGCATCAGCAACTATCACCTCGGAAAATTCCCTGATTTTTTTTGGTATAGAACAGATAACTTTGGCAATGCCCTCTTCCTCATTAAGGGTAGGAATAATAATGCTTAACATATTATTGTTTTGAATAATAAATGAAATTATGCGTTAAATCTGCGAAACAACAAAATCAACTATATCTTCTGCCGCGCGAGGCTTTTGAATCTTTTTGCAATTACTTCTCATTTTTTCTAATTTATCCGGTTGTGAAAATAAATCAACAACTGCTCTGATAATTTCTTTTGTATTCTTAACCTTAACTCCTGCATTGTTATCAACTAAATAATTGATATTATCTTCTTCTTGGCCGGGGATAGTTTTATAGACAATCATCGGCAGATTCTTAACTAAACACTCTGCCGTAGTTGAACCGCCTGCCTTGGATAAAATTAAATCTGATATTGCCATAAAGCTTTCCATATTTGAAACTAAACCAAAAATTCTTACGGATGCTATTTTTTTTAATTCTGAATTTTCTAATTTTTTTTGCAAGACCCTATCGCGTCCGGCCACGATAATAAATTGCACTGAATTACTTCTTTCCTTCACTCCTAAAACAACTTTCAGCAAGTCATTATATTTTAATTGCCCTCCTATAATCAGTAAAACTGGCCGGGAAGAATCAAGGTTTAAATTTTCTAAAATTTCATAGCGGTCTTGGGGCTTATTAAATGAAGACTTTACCGGAATGCCAGTAATTTTTATTTTATTCAAATTAACTCCGTGGTCAAGCAGTGACTTTTCCATTTCTTTATTGGCCACAAAATAATAATTAATATCAGGATTGTGCCATAAAGGGTGAAAACCGAAGTCGGTGCAAACATTGGCGGATAAAACATCAATAATTCTTTTTTCTTCTATTAAGGAAACCAATTGAAGGGGCAAAGGATTTGTGGCCAATATGAAATCAGGAGAAAAATCTTTGACAAAAGAAATAAACTGATTTTTTTTTACAAAGAATAAAGTCATTTGTTCTAAAACTCTCTGGATTAACTTATTATTATAGCTGTCATAAAATATTTTAAAAATAAATGGAGCTTTAGCTACAATATGGTTGTAGAAATAAGGATATCCGTGTTTAAGAAGGCCGTAAAGAAAATCAAACGAATCAGCATCTTTAATTTCAACCTCTGGGTACTTTTTTAAAAAAACTTCCACAATGGCTCGGGCTGGCATTAAGTGGCCCATGCCCGGTTTTCCATGTAAAATTAGGACTTTCTTTTTTTCCATCTCTATTTTGTTTTTTGGTATTTCAAAATTATAAAATAAATAACAATTACAAAAAACAATGAAAAAATATTGCCAAAGAAATTATTGAATGCATCCGGATAGAATAAATCTGCACCCAATATATTAAAATAGTTAATAAGATATAAATCGCCAGAAATTACCACCGCAAAAAAGACAACGAGCATATGAATTATAGCCGAAAACAGCATCAGGATGAATAATGCGTTTATGTATTTATTTTTCACTATTTTAATATTCATAGAAAATTTAATTTATTATAATTTTCCTATTCATAATATTCATTATTGATTAAACAATTTTTTGGCTTCGTTCCATATTGCGGGTTGTCTTTGGTTTTCTTTCATCCAATACCACCATTCGGCGCCCCAAAGATAAAATTCTTTCAAACCGGTTTCTTTTGCGTATTTGATATTTTCTTTGAATTGTTCTAAATTCATTGTTTTTTCTTGTTCTTTCAGGGGAACATCATAAAAAAGTTCATTCGCCCATGGTTCCGCTTGTAATTCTGTGTTTATCACATCCTTCCCAAACATCTTTTTTATTATTTGGGCCTTCCGCCAGTAATGAACAGGCGGTAAAAATGACTTGATATAAAAACCGAAAATATTATTTATGTTGCTCCAAACTTTTCTATACATGGTTATTCCGACTATATCTCCTATTTTTGCCGCTCCAAACCACATTGACTGTTCCCCGGAATCAGAAACAATAATTGACCTTGCAGAATCGAGTGATTTTACCAGCTCTGCTTCTTTTTTTAAAAAATTTTTATCGTACCAAGGACATTCTCCAAATTTAAAAAGCGGCTCATTTTCCACTTGCCAAAAAATGATTGATTTGGAATTTTTATACCTTAAAACAACTTCTTTGATATATTTTAATATTTCTTGCTGTTGCTGCTGTTTTGAAAGGCCATTCGCCCATCGAGGAACATGGCATTCAGGCCAGCGGCCAGTTTTCATGCCAACAACATATATCAAATTAACCCCGCGGCTTTCGGCTTCATTTATTTGCCAATCTATGTCATCAAAATAATAACTGTCTTTTGTTCCTTCAATAAAATCCCAATTAGTTACTAATTTTATATTCTTTACGCTTAAATCATCCAGTAAAGCAAGATAAACTTCTCTCCAGTTGAGTCTTAAGTTTTCCGCCTGCATTTGGGAAAAATTAACCCCCCATATGATATTTTTTTGCTTTGGAGCCTTGCCAATAAAAAAATACAAAAAAATTATAAATAATACGATTAAAACTAAAATTATTATTTTTAGCATTTTATTCATTTTTAGATTCTATTATTTTTTCTATGTTATAAGTTCCTAATTTTTCTATTTCAATAAAGCCCTGCATTGCAATTTCTGCAAAGTCTCCGGTATTTAATAAATCAAAAAACCATTGGTCGATATATTTTGGATTTTCTTGCGGGGTCCCCGCTCCGATATGCAAAAGCCATCTCTTGTTGAAATCCTCCTGCGAACCGATAGAAGGAGCAATAATAATAGGAATCCCCAATCCGGCATAAAAAGAAAGTTCTGAAGGTTTGGTCCATAAAACGTCTGTTTCTCTTAAAGCCTGATTAAACTTCTCAAAATACTCTTTCGTTGTTTTAGCAGATAATATATGGACCCATCCGTCTAATTTCAAACCCCTGACATTGTCGGTAAAATATTTAGTTAGCTCAATTCTGGTACCCACAGCAATAATTATTCTAAGCTTGTTGTTCTTTATTTTATCTTTTAGGCTATTTACAGCTTTTAGCCCTATTTCTTTCTGGGCGCCAGCTCCTCCAATAGAAAACATTATTGTCAAAGGATGGTCTGATTTTTTTGGCAAATCCCCCAAATAACCCTGAATTAAAGGTTTATATAATTGTCTATATTTTAACTTGGGATCAAGGTTTATAATACGATTTCTCAAATCCTCTTTTAAAATTTCCATATCTTTGCCTATATTTTCTTTTGGCAACGGATAGCCTGTTAAAAATATTTTTTGAGGATCTACTCCGTAAAGCTTTAGTCTGTCCCTTACCCATGTACACGGAGCAAAATATTTAATTTTGCTTTTTTTAGGATCCAAAGAAGCCCAAACCCTGGCAATATCAGCGTCGCAGACAACACAATAAATATCATTTGGATATTGAAAGTGTTCTGCCATGAAGGCTGGCGTAAAAAAAGTGCTGATTATCGGCAAATGGTTTTTTTTGAACCTCAAAATTAAATCTTCGCCCCAGCCTTTTTTTATAAAAGAAAAAATAACTTTGATATTAGAATCGGGACGGGACAAATCTCTTTTGGGATAATAACTAAGAATTCTCTGAAACTTATCAAGAAAAGAAAAAATTATATTGCCAATAAGAGGAATTCTCTTGAATCTTGAAATAAATTCATAAAGCGATTTTGTCGCATGCCAAAACCTCCTATCTTTTTCCGGAATACCGTCATAACTATTAGCGTTAATAACTTTTCCAGAAAAGGCAAGGTCTCTTAAAGGATAAGCTGTTCTCTGATGGCCATAACCCATATCGGCCGCAACAACCCATGCCCTTCGTTGTGATTCAGGACTTTCAGTTTTTTTATTATTAATCATATTATTTTGATTGTATCATACATCTTGAAAAATTTTAATATTCTGATAGTATGAAAACATGGTTTTTGGCACTTTAATTAGAAAAAATAATCTGCCTCAAAAAAACAAAAGCCGCAATGACAAAGTCCTGCGGCTGTTTATTTGCAAACTACAAATTAAATAAAAAGAATAAAAATTATTTTTGACGGAGTCGCTAGAGCTTGGTTGCTATGACGGTAATTTTTATTTCACCTTTCAAGAGAGTGCCGTCTTTTACCGCTCCAAAAATTATTTGCGATTTTGCGCCAACGTTTTTAGTAATAACTTTTGCCGCTTCCTGAATCTCATTTAAAGTTATGTCCTGACCCGAAGCATTGAACAAAACTCCCTTTGCTCCCTTAATCGAAAAATCCAACAAAGGAGAATTAATTGCCTTTGTCGCCGCTTCTATTGCGCGATTTTCGCCCTTTGCCCTGCCAACGCCAAAAAGCGCACGGCCTGAGTTTTTCATAATTGATAATACCGAAGAAAAATCAATATTTATAATTCCGGGAACCAAAATTAAATCTGTTATGCCTTGCACTGCCTCTCTTAAAATGTCGTCGCAAATTAAAAAAGCGCTTGATACTGTTGTTTTTTCGTTGATTATGCCTAAAAGCTTGTCGTTAGAAATAATTATTAAGGAATCAACTTTCTCTTTAAATTTTTGTAAGGCATTTTCTGCGACTCTTTTTCTTTGTTCGCCCTCAAAAGAAAACGGAGTTGTAACCACTGCTATAGTTAAAATACCCAAATTCCTTGATATTTCGGCAATGACTGGCGCAGCTCCGCTTCCAGTTCCGCCGCCGAGGCCGCAGGTAACAAAAACCATATCCGAATCTTTTAAAATTTCCGATATTTCCTCTTTTGATTCTTCTGCGGCTTTTTTACCCAATACAACATCCATCCCCGTTCCAAGTCCTTTTGTTGTATCTTTTCCTATGAGAATTTTTTTACTGACTTTGCAAAAATGCAATGCCTGAGCGTCCGTGTTTGCGGCAATCAACTCTACGCCCTGAATATCAAATTTTGTCATTCGGGAAACCGTATTGGATCCAGACCCTCCAACTCCTATCACCTTAATTTTCGGATTCATATGTTTACGGGATGAAAACTCTAAACATTCTTATGAGTTTTTTAAGCCAATCCCTTAGTAAACCCAGTATACCTCCTCCATCTGAGCCGTCAATATCCGAACCTGCCAAAACTAAACCCGCAACTGTAGCAAGGCAAGGGTCATCTTGGATGCCAACAATTCCCTTCGGACTTCCTATGCTACAAGGGAGTTTTAATTGTTGTTTTACCAATTCTTTTATTTTTGACAATTTCGCGCCGCCGCCAGACAGCACAATTCCTCCCGGCAACAATTCCTGACGTCCTATTTTTTTTAATTCTTTTTGGATCAAATCAAAAATTTCAGAAACTCTTGGCTCAATAATATCCACCAAGCTTTTTTTTGTAAAAGATAAATCGGAAGCTTTATCGGTAATTTCTATTTTTTTGCTCTCGCTTGCAATGAGCTTGTCCTTTTGCTGGTCTTTTTTATCCGCGCTCCTTACATTAAGAGACATGGTCTTGTCTGATTTGCCAGTTTTGGCAAAAATACAAGTACCATGCTGTTTTTTAATGGATTCTGCAATAGCAACTTCTGTGCGCAGGCCAATGGCAATATCATTTGTTATATTTGCCGAACCAATCGGCAATACGGCAAAGTGAATCAAATCTCCCTCTTCAAAGACCGCTAAACTAGTTGTGGCGGCTCCAATATCAACTAAAGCCACCCCTAATTCCTTTTGTTGAGGGGTTAACACTGCATCGGCAGCAGCCAAAGGAGACGTAATAATATCGTCAATTTGCAGTTTTGAATTTAAAACTGCCTGAGACAGGTTTATAAAATCGGGCTGGAAATAACAAAGTAAAAGAACTTTTGCTTCCAGCCTTTTGCCTGTTAATCCTAATGGCTGCTTTATGCCTTTTTGGTCATCAATAATATATTCTCTTGGCAAAACATCTAAAACATCTTCATTTGCGGGAATATTAATTGCCTTAGCGGCTTGCAATACTCTGTCTATGTCTTCTTGAGAAATTACTTGGTTGGCGCGAGACACAGAAATTATACCATCAGAAGGGGTAACATATAGCCGGCTTCCGCTAATATTCACAAAAACTGAATTAATTTTTCTGCCCAAATCTTTTTCTACATCTGACATCAACAATTGAATATTTTTTGAAATTTCTTCAACTTTGACAACCGCTCCTTTTCTTAAGCCAAAAGATGGCATTTGGGCATAGCTCAAAACTTCCAGCTCTTTTCCTTTTTTCTGAGCAACCAAAACCTTTATAGTATTTGTCCCAATATCCAATCCTGCGACAATACGACTCTTAGCCATTAAAATTAAAATTAAAATTTAAATTTTGATAAATATTTTTCTTGTTTTTTTGCCATTTCCAAGGCCATCTTTTCCGGCCCTTCGTGTTCATACCCTAAAATATGTAAAAGGCCGTGTATTAACATCTTTGTTAATTCCTTTTTAAAAGTCGTACTAAACTCCTTTGCATTATTTTTAACAACCTCCGGACAAATGACAACTTCAGATGAATCGGATTTAGGACCTAAAGCTCTGCCAAAAGAAAGAACATCTGTTGGCTTATGTTTTTTTCTATATTTTTGATTTAATTTTTTTATTTCAGCAGGGCTGACAAAAGCAATAGATATGTTTTCTATTCCTCTATTTTCGCCTTTTAAAACTTTTTTTGCAACCCTTACGAAAAACTTTTTATCCACAGCAAAACTGGTAAGATTATTTATCTCAATCATATGTCAACCTATCTTTTTAATAATTCTTTCTGCTGTAATTTGAAATTTTAACTGCAAATTATTAAAACCTCGTCGGCTTATATAATAATACAAACCTCCTCGCTTTTAATAATTTTCGTTTTAAAATTTCTGCATTTCGCCACAAAAGATTATTAAACGATAGGTTGCTTATTTTAACCTATATTTCAAACTTTTCAAAACACAAAAAAAGCTGATGAAATATTTTCTCAGCTTTTTTAATTATTAAACCTACTTACCTGATAAAATTTCTTTTACAATCTTGCTTATTTCTGAACTGTCTGCCTTTCCTTTAACTTTTGGCATTAAATCTGCCATTACTTTACCCATGTCTTTCATTTCTTTTGCTCCCGTCTTATTTATAGATTCTTCGATTATTTTTTTTAATTCGACTTCTGATAATTGTTCCGGCAAATATTTCTGCAAAATTTCAATTTCTCTTTTTTCTTTGTCTGCTAATTCCGGACGATTGCCTTTTTCATATAGAACAATGGCGTCTTTCCTTTTTTTAATTTCAGATGATAAAGTATTAATAACTTCGTCGTTGGTTAATTCTGATTCTTTTATAAGATTTTCTTCTTTTAAATCTGGCTTATCTTTTGAAACCTTATACCCTTTTTCTTTTTCTTTAGATATTATAGCGGCCAGAACCATGCGCAAAGCATCAGAAGCGACATTATCGCCCGATTTCAAAAATTCTTTAGCATTATCTTGGATTTGTTGCTTTATTTCCATGAATTAGCACGACCTACTTTAGGTTTTTCTAATTTATCCAGACGTTTTTTTTCAGCCCTCATTTCAACTCGTCTTAGAGCTGATCTTTTTTTAGCTAAAGCTGATTTTGCTCTCTTTCTAAACTGTTTGCCTCTTACTTGGAGCAAAACTCCCGATTGGCGCACCACTTTTGTAAAACGATGGACCAAGCTTTGAGAGCTTTCTTTTTCTTTTCTTTTTACTTCTAATGCCATATGAGTTTATTTTAAGTTGATTTTAAGCGGAAATAAGTATATTTTTCAACGTCCGCCAAACCCACGGCCAGCCCGAATTGAAAAATATACTTATTTCCGCTTTATTTACAGTTTTTAATTATTATTTAATTTTAGCTTTCATTTCTTTTACGACTTTATCAAGTTTTATTTCTTTTTGAGCGCCGGTTTCCATATCTCTTAAAGTGATAAAACCTTCCAATGCTTCTTTCTGGCCAAAGATTAAAACCCATCTTATTCCCATTTTGTCAGCTGTCCTCAACTGGGTTTTTAAAGAATCTTTTGAAAAAGATTCCGCCACCAGAATTTTCGCATCGCGAAATTCTTCAAACAGTTTTAATCCCTTTCTTTTTGCCAGTTGCCCCAACTGAGCTAAAAAGATTTTTGGCTCTGCTAATTTTACCGTTTTTACTTCTCTCGTTTTCAGTAAGCTTATTATTCGCTCAATTCCTCCGGCCACGCCGCAGGCGGGAGTATCTCTGCCTCCTAAAATTTTAGCCAAACTATCATATCTTCCCCCGCCCAGCAAAGATCCTTGAGCCTTGCCTTCTTCTGTGGTATTTTCTACTATTTCAAAAACCGTTTTTGTGTAATAATCCAGTCCTCTGACCAAATATGGATTTAAAGTATACGGCAGTTCTAACTCATCTAAAAATTCCAACACTTGCTTAAAATGACTATGGCAGTTTTCACAAAGATGGTCAATTATCTGTGGTGCGCCTGACTTCACTCTCTGGCACTTTTCTTCTTTGCAATCCAAAATCCTTAAAGGATTTTCTTTTAATCTTCTTTGGCAATCAGAGCATAAAGATGATTTTCTTGACCTGAAATAACCTGTCAAAATCTTTTTAAAATAAGGCCTGCATTCAGAGTCGCCAATGCTATTTACTTGAATGGTTATATTTTTAAAAGAAAGTTCTTTTAAAACATCGTAGCTCATTTGTATGATTTGGCTGTCAATTGATGGATTTTGCTCTCCTAATGCCTCAAAACCAAATTGATGAAATTGCCTAAAACGTCCCGCTTGCGGCCTTTCGTGGCGAAAAAATGGACCTAAATACCAAAGCTTTACAGGTTGAGTAAGATTATGCATCCCATGTTCAATATAGCTCCTCACTACTGGAGCTGTCCCCTCTGGCCTTAAAGAAACCAAGTCTCCTCCCTTTGTTTTAAAAGTGTAAGTTTCTTTCTCCACAATATCGGTTGCCACCCCCACGCCCTTGGAAAAAACTTCGGCAAATTCCAAAATCGGAGTCTCTATTTTAGAAAATCCATAATAGTTGGTAATACTTTCAACCGCTTTTACAACCTTTTGAAAATAAGGCTGGTCTCCCGGCAGAATATCGTGCATTCCTGTTACGCTTTGAATTTTCATATTTTAATAACTGGGAACAGTAATTTTAGATATATTTACTACCGGTAAAACGCGCAAAAAAACCTTGCCAATAATATTTTTTGCCGGTACGCTTCCCCATACCCTTGAATCATAAGAAAATTCTCTGTTATCTCCCAAAACAAAATATTCGTCTGCAGTTAAAATAAGTTTCAAAGTTCCAATGGTTCCGGATGGATTAGGAAGATACTTTTCGTCCAGAGTTTGGCTTTTTTGATCTTTATATATTGTTACTTTTCCATCTTTAATTTCCACTGTTTCGCCTGGCAATCCAATAACTCTTTTTATAAATTTTTGCGAAGTGTCTTTAGGATATTTAAAAACAATAATATCTCCTCTTTCGGGATTTTTAAACTTATAAGAAATTTCATCAATAATTAAGTAGTCGCCTGATTGAAAATTCGGCACCATTGATTCGCCTTTTACTATAAATGGCTGAAATAAAAAATAACGAATGGGGAGCACTATTACCGAAGCAATAACAAATATCTTTAAAACTTCGAAAACAAACGGGAAATACTTTTTAACTATATTTATTTTGGTCTGTTCTTCGTTTGGCTGATTGTTTGATTTTGTTATTTGTTCCATTTTTTTTAACTTTAAATTGAACTCATTCTAACATATTTTAAATTTATTACAAGACCCCGCTAATTTTAATTAGCGGGGGTCAAGTCCCTATTTATTGCAACAAATAAAAAAAGCGGGCCGAGACAAAATTGCCTCAGCCCTTGGTGCTTGGAAGTGTTTACGAACAAAGTTTAATGATATTTTACGCTACGCGCCTCTCGCCCGATAAACCGGGCGATGCTCCTTGGTCTTATCAAAATGGCCATTGTGGCCACTGCTGTCGTCTCCCCGAAGGAGCCGACACACCGCCATAGGATGGATCCCCATGCCAAACTTCTTCTCAAAGCTGCGAGACAAGCTTTCAAGGAAGTTCTGCGTGAGAACTTCCCCGTTGGCTCGCAGTGAGAGAAGAAACTCCTTTTGGTCATGGTTCAACTGGTGGTGGTTGTGACAAGTTGTCTTTGACATAAAATCCTTTCTTCTGTGCGCGTATGTGAACTAAACCACACAAGACAAAATGCCTCTTCTCTGTCCGACCAAAGCACGGCAGTCGCTGTTCTTAATTTACCTCCTTTCTCTTAAAGGTGCTATCTTGATTGTACGCCTACTCAAATACAAAGTCAATATTATTATTATTATGCAATAAAAAAGCAAAGTGGTTAGCTTCGCTCTGGGTTTTGCGGATTTTCTTTATCCGCCTGTTGTCACTTGGAAGTGACTTTTTTTCGTTTCAGCAACTTTCGTGCCTCATCCGTGTTATCTTCAAAGATAGCAGTTTCCAAAGCTTGACCGATGGTCTCGCCTGGACGGAGCTCTCTCCTGGCTGCCAAGAGAAGGGCCACTGTGTAAAGTTCGGGGTCTTCTGCGAAGTATTCTTCTTGCTCCAGTTTTTGAGCAATCTGCTCAACAATGGGATAGACCACATCATTCAGTTTCATAGCAGGTCTCCTTTTGGTTAGGGTGTGCTGTGATTACAGTACCACACTCGGCGTTTATTTACCAGGTCGGAGAACATTGATACCCCCCACTTCGGCAACCTTCTTCCAGAATCGCCTTGCCAGATAGCCAAAAGTAAACAACACACAGTCATCAAACCACTTGAGGATTTCCGTGGCGATGGCCGGGTAGTTGGTTTTTATGTATGCAAGTTCCTTTTCTGAAAAAGGAGCGTGCTCGTCAATGAATCGCTGTATCTCCGCTTCGCCGTAGGGAGGCAATGCCACCCTATGATAGTAGTTAATTAGAAGCCAAGAGGTTATGCTTTGGACAATCCGTTCGTATCCTTTTTTCTTGGCTATGGCTAATTCACTTTCGAAGCTAAAAATGACTCGGACAATTTGAACCAGCTCATCCTGAAGTTCTCCTGTCTCCGTGTTAAGAAATGCTCCTCCTACATCGTAGGTAGACCAGCCGAAGAAGGGATTTTTATACATCTCAA
>JACPYG010000009.1 GCA_016196125.1 Candidatus Staskawiczbacteria bacterium
TATGTTTTTTTAGATAAAAGTATTGTGGGAATGGTGAAGAGATTGACTCTTCACCATACCGTCAAATGAGTAAATAAGGTAATTGAAAGGAAGTAATGTTTATGTTTTTTTAGATAAAAGTATTGTGGGAATGGTGAAGAGTTGACTAATAACATTATTTTTGATAGGATACTTTTATGTTAGCAGTAATAAAAACCGGGGGTAAACAGTACCTTGTTTCGCCAGGCGACAAAATAAAAGTGGAAAAATTGGATAAAAAAGAGGGAGAAGAAATTTCTTTTCCTGAAGTTTTGTTGTTGGAAAAAAATAAAAAAATAGAGATAGGAACCCCAAGATTAAAAACAGCCACAGTTGAGGCAAAAATTTTAAATCACGGCAAAGGAGAAAAATTAATTATTTTTAAATACAAAGCCAAAAAAAGATACAAAAGGAAAATCGGCCACAGACAGCCATATACAGAAATAGAAATTATAGGAATCAAAAATTAGGCGGGATAGGCGTTATCGGCGTGCTCTTTCACAATTAGGCAAAGGAGAATGTTGTGGAAAAAAGATTCGGCGGATTAAAACATATTTTAAGGGCCCAAGATTTTTCTAGAAAATGGATTGAAGAAGTTCTTTTTCCAAAAACAGACGAGATGGAGGCAAGAACTTTAAAAGGGGACAGAGGCCAGCCGCTTTTTGGCAAGGAAATGATTTCTTTGTTTGCCGGAGAAAGTTTGCGCACGAGAGCGTCTTTTAATATAGCAATGAAAAGATTGGGCGGCGAGATAACTTTTGAAACAGAAGATGTCAGGAAGTTTTCTTCGATGGCAAAGGGTGAATCTCTTGAAGATACAATAATAACTCTTAATGAATATGGCGCAGATGTTATTGTTTTAAGATATGATGAAGAAGGCGGGGCAGAAAGGGCTGCGGCTGTGTCTGATATTCCGATTATCAATGCAGGAGACGGTGGCGGCCAGCACCCCACTCAAGCATTGCTTGACTTATATGTAATCCAAAAACATTTGAACAGGATTGATGGAATTTCAATTGCTATGATTGGAGACTTGGAAAAAGGCAGAACAGTTCATTCGTTGGCTTATCTCTTTGGCAAATTTGACGGCGTAAAGATATATTTCGTTTCCCCGGATAACTTAAAAATTAAGCCAGACATAAAAGAATATTTGAATCGGCATAATGTCCGATTTTTTGAAACAAAAGATGTCCGAGAGGTCGCATCTAAAGTGGATGTTTTTTATCAAACTAGAACACAAACAAATCTTGGCACCAAACCCTTTGACAGGGCAGACGAGAAAAATGGATTTACTGTTATAAATAAACAAATCCTTGATTTGGCCAAAAAAGATTCAATTATTCTTCACCCTCTTCCTTGCACGGACGAGATAGTAAGAAGTGAAGTTGATCCAGACCGTAGAGCCGTTTACATAAAAACAAAGGGCGACAGGATGTCGCAAGTAAAGGGAGGGATTTACATCAGAATGGCCATTTTGTGGCTGTTGCTTTTCTAAAATAAATTTTTCAATAACAAATAACAAAAACATGACCCAAAGCAATTTGGGTCTTTATTTTTTTTAGTGTAGAAAGAATTAATGAAAAAGGAAATTCACCCAGTTAAATATCCCGGAGGGATAATTTTGCCAAAGACAAAATTATTTAACCGGGTAAATTGGCTTTTAAAGGAGAAGTATAATGGAATCCTAACCAAAAAAGCTAAAATAGATATTAAAAGGCTAAAGAATGGGGAACCCATAGACTATGTAATTGGGTTTACCGATTTTTTGGGCTGTAAGATTGATTTGTCAAAAAAACCTTTGATTCCCAGGCCTGAAACAGAATTTTGGGTGGAAAAGGCGATTAGTGAATTTAAAGGACAAAATCTGCGGATTTTGGATATTTTTGCCGGTTCCGGATGCATAGGCATAGCTTTGTTGAAACATATAAAAAATTCAAAAGCGGATTTTGCCGAAAAAGAAAATCAATTTTTGGACCAAATAAAAATTAATTTAAAAATAAATAATATCAGAAAACATAGATATAAAATAATTCAGTCTAATGTTTTTAGTAAGGTGATGGGGAAGTACGACTATATTTTTGCAAATCCTCCATATGTTGCCACAACAAGAAAAAGTAAAATTCAAAAATCAGTTTTAAAATTTGAGCCCAAAACCGCATTATTCGCCGGCATAGACGGACTTTTTTATATCAGAAAATTTTTAAAAGAAGCAAAAAATCATTTAAACAAAAATGGCAATATTTATATGGAATTTGATTTTGCGCAGAAAAAAGAAATTGAAAAGATGATTAAAATGTTCAGATACAATAAATACCAATTCTTCAAAGACCAATATGGCAAATGGAGATATGTAGCGGTTTCATAGATATTTGAGTTGGTATATTTTTTAAAAAGGAGTAAAATTAAGTTAAATGAAAAAAAATATGAAAAAAAAGAAGATTAATAAACCAATTAGTTTGTCTTTGCAGGCGGGCCAAGTATCAAGGTTACTTTTGGTTTTGGCTATAATTATTTTTGTTGCCGCAATAATTGTTTTTACGGTTTTAAAAGCAACCAGCGTTCCTCCAAAACCTGTAGTAGATGAAACAATAGGCCCAAAGGTGGCATATGAAGCAACATTGGGAGATATAAAATTTACGTTTCAAGAGGCAAGAGATATGGGAAAAGTTTTAGTTGGTGTTCAATCTAGGTTTCCCGATTGGCAAAAAAATTTAACCACTACAGAAAAATTTATAAAAGTCCAGATAGGAGCCCAAAATAAAGGAAAAGAAAATATACCGGAAAGAGTTTGGAATATTGAAAATATAGTTGATTCGGAAGGAAGAAATTATGTGCCGCAAGATAACACGGCAGACGCTTGGTTGCCGGACCCAAATTTATGCGGCGCTTTATTGAAACCGGAATTTGCCGCAACTCCTTGCGTAAGAATATATGAAGTGTCAAAAATTTCAACTGGTTTAAAGATTATTGTTTCATCTTTTAAAAAAGAAAACGCTGCCGACTTTTCTACAGATGAGAGAAATAAAGAAACAGCTCTTATAGATTTAATAGTAACCCAATAAGTTGAATATTATGGCAGATGAAAAAAATATGAGCGCAAAGGAAGGAGAGGCAATAAAACCATCTGGTGAAAGTTTGCCTTCTTCGCAAAAAATAGAGTTTTTTGGAAAAGGAAAAAAAGCGCCGGAAAAAAGAGAACCGACAAGAGAAGAATTTATTACAAAAGAGGCCTTAAAAAGAGAAATAGACAAGATGGAATTGGAAGACAGTTTAAAAGAAGAGGCCGTTAAAAAAACAAAAGAAATTCAAGCTTTAGGCGAAGGAGAAAAAATTGAACATTTATTGGAAATTGCCAAAGAAAAGGGCATAGCCTTTGCGGTAAAAGTTGCAAATCAAATAAACGACCCTTATGTTTTAGATAATTTTCACGATATATTAGTTCGAGAGTGGGTGAGTTATAAGCAATTTTTAAGATAGGTTTTATTCTATGTTTTTGTTATACGGACTAATTTTGGTTTTTATTTTAGTTTTGGCTGGATTTTTTACTGCCCGGCTTCTTGAAATAAACAGGAAAGGCGCTATTTTAGGCGGTTTGGAAACCGTTCTTTTTCTGGTTATGATGCCAAAAAATGACTTAAATAAAAATGATTTAATAAAAAAAGAAGAAAAAGTTTTAATTTCCCAAATGGAGCAGATTTTTGCCAATTTCTTGTATTTAAAAAAAACTAAAATGTTTGCCGGCCCGCCTTCCGTGGCTTTTGAGATTGCTTCGCAAATCGGCGGCGCAGATATTTCTTTTTATGTTTGTGTGCCAAAATATTTAGACACCGCTTTTGAAAAATACATACAGGGGGTATATCCAAGCGCAATTGTGGAGAAAGTTCCTCAAGATTACACTATTTTTGAACCGCAGGGGGTGACAGCCGGATCATATTTAAGATTAAAAGAAAATCCTTTGTTTCCAATAAGCACTTACCAGAATTTAGAAAAAGATCCGCTCTCAACGATTACGAACAGCTTAAGTAAAATTTCATCTGACGAAGGGGCCGCAATTCAAATAGTAATCCGGCCTTTAACCGGTTTTAATTTAAAAGAAAAAGGAGAAAAAGTTTTAAAAAAAATAAGGGAAGGAAAGTCGGCAAAAGTTGCCATTTCAGAAGTTTTTCAGTTCGGTTTTTTTAAAATTATTGAAGAAATAATCAGGGGTCCGGAGGTTTTAAAAAATAAAGATGAATTAGAAAATTCAAAAAATAGACAGCAGGGGATTGACCAAAAAGTTTACGATGCTATTTCCGGTAAAATTCAAAAACAATTGTTCGAGGCAAATATAAGAATATTAGCTTCCGCAAGAAGCGGCGCCAGGGCAGAAGAAATATTAGTTCATTTGCAAAGCGCTTTTTCACAGTTTTCACTTTCGGCCATAAATAGCTTAGAGCCCAAAAATGCATATAAGGGAGAACTTAAAAGATTAATTTACGATTTTAGTTTTAGAAATTTTAATTCAAATCAGGCCAATATTTTTAACTTGGAAGAGCTATCCAGTATTTATCATTTTCCGACCCATTTTATTGAAACGCCGTATATTAAAACCGCGAAATCTGGTTTTGCGGCTCCGCCAAGCGACTTGCCGGAAAAAGGCGTTAATTTAATTGGCAGGGCCGTTTTTCGCGGGGACTCAAAAAATGTTTATTTCGCTTCAAGAGACGACAGAAGAAGGCATTTTTATATTATTGGTCAAACCGGAACCGGTAAAACCACTTTATTAAAAGAAATGATAAGGCAGGATATAGAAAATGGCGAGGGTGTGGCCGTGGTGGACCCTCATGGTGAATTGATTGATGATGTTTTATCGTATATGCCAAAAGAAAGAATTGACGATGTGGTTTTATTTGAACCGTTTGATTTGGAAAGGCCCACCGGTTTAAACATGCTTGAATACGACACTCCAGAACAAAAAGATTTTGCCGTGCAGGAAATGATAGCTATTTTTTATAAATTGTTTCCGCCAGAAATAATAGGGCCGATGTTTGAGCACTATATGAGAAATGCAATGCTGGTTTTAATGGCAGACAAAAATAATCCCGGAACTTTGGTTGAAATTCCAAAAATGTTCACTGACCCGGTATTTTTGCAGGAAAGATTATCTAAAGTGACAGACCCTATTGTTAGAAATTTTTGGTTAAAAGAGTGGGCGCAAACCACGGGCAATACAAAAAGCGATATGTTGGGATATGTTGTTTCTAAAGTCGGCAGGTTTATTGAAAACGAAATGATGAGAAATATTATCGGGCAATCGCATTCCAGTTTTGACTTGTCAAAAATAATGGACGAAAGAAAAATATTTTTGGCTAATTTATCAAAAGGTTTAACCGGTGAAGTAAACAGTTCTTTGCTGGGTTTGATTTTAGTTTCAAAAATGCAGATGGCCGCCATGAAAAGAGCCAGAATTTCAGAAGAAGAAAGAAAAGATTTTTATTTGTATGTTGATGAGTTTCAAAATTTTACAACAGACAGCATTTCAACAATTTTGTCTGAAGCCAGAAAATATAAATTAAACTTAATAATGGCTCACCAGTACATTCCTCAGCTGACCCAACAAATTAAAGATGCTGTTTTTGGAAATGTCGGCACAATTGCGGCCTACAGAATTTCAGCAGAAGATGCCGAATTTTTAGAAAAACAATTTGAACCGGGATTTTCAAGGTTTGACTTAGTAAATCTCGACAACTTTAATTTAATTATAAAAATGATGATAAATAACAAAACATCAACGCCATTTAAAATGGAGGTTATGAAGCCCAAAAATGGCAGGCCAGAAATTGTCGGAGCAATTAAAAAACTCTCAAAACTAAAATACAGCAAAGCAAAAGCAATAGTTGAAAAAGAGATTAGCGAGAGATCTTTTGCCTAAACTCTTTTTACGTATTCTCCGGTTTCAGTGTTGATTTCAATTATGTCGCCTTCTTCAATAAATAGGGGAACTTGTATTTCGGCTCCGGATTCCAATGTAGCCGATTTAGTTCCTCCTTGGGCCCGGTCGCCTTTAACTCCAGGGGGCGACTCTTTTACTTTTAATTGAACTTTAATTGGCGACAAAATATTTATTATTTTGTCGTCAAAAATTATGCTTTCTACAAGAGAATTTGGTTTTAAAAATTTAGCTTGTTTGCCAATTTGATCTTCAGTAAAAGAAAAGCGTTTTGAACGGTCGTTTTCTTCACAAAAAAATACAGGCCTTTGTTAGAATATAAAAATTGAATATTTTTGCTTTCTAATTCCGCTTCGCTGAAAACATCTCCCTGCTGGAAATTTTTTTCTTTTACTGTGCCGGAAATAAGGTTTTTGATTTTACTTTGAATAACCGGCCTTCTTTGAGCCATTTTTAAAAGCTGGGCTTCCAAAACTTCCCATGGCTGGTTTTCATAAATAAATCTTACCCCCTTTTTTAAATCTGTATGTGTAAGCATAATTTTAAATTTTTATTAGACAAGGCGCGAGCAGGAATATTTTTCAATTCGGGCTCGGGTCGCGAGAGCTTCCCGCTGTGCGGGAGCTCCCGACATAGGCCGTGGGTTTGCCTGCCTGCCGGCAGGCAGGGCGGACGTTGAAAAATATTCCTGCTCGCGCTGAGTTACTCAATAACTTTCCACTCAATTGTATTTTCTTTATCGGCGAATTCTAACCATTCGCCGTATTTGGAAATTACAAACCATTTTTTCTTTGATTCGCTCCACGCCATCGGGTTTCCTTTGTAAAACGGTTTTTTAACTATTTCTTTTGGTTTTAATCTATCTAACTCAAGCCATTTTTTAAAGACAGTTTCAATTGCATAATCAAGTTTTCTGGAGTTTGCCCATTGAGAAACTTTATTAATCGCTTCTTTGGCTTTTTGCGCGGATCCGGCTAAATCCAAAAGCTGTTTGGCAGGTTTGGTGAATCTTGAATATATAATCTTTCTCTTTTTAGCATTTTCTTTCAGTTCCTGCAAGGATAATCCTTTGGATTCAAAAAAGTAAGTTATAATCTGCCGTATTGCGGTTTCATTTTTTAAATCCTCATAATATTGAATTTTGCCTTTTTTTATATATTCTTCTATTTTTTTTGCCGTACTTTCTCCAATGCCTTTTATCTCTTTTATGCCCCGAATTCCTTTTTCTTTATAAATATTAAAAATGTCTTTTTCTAAAGATTCTAAAGATTTAACAGCTTTTTTGTAAGCATTGATTCTATAAAAAGTTTCGCCTTTGATTTCTAAAAGATTTGCTATATCGCTAAAAATTTTTGATATTTCTTTATTCACGGTTTGATTTTAGCTCTTTTTGTGCTAAAATTCAATCAAATTATATTAATATTTTAATATGAAAATTCATTTTATTGGCGTTGGGGGAATCGGAGTTTCGGCCTTGGCCCAATATTATTTATCAAAAGGACACAAAGTTTCCGGGTCAGACCTGGCATCTTCTGAAATAACAGAATTTTTAAAGGAAAAGGGAATTGAAATTACCATTGGCCAACATTTAGAAAGCAATTTTGGCAGCGACACTAATTTGGTTATTTATAGCCCAGCGGTAAAACCTGATAATCATGAGTACAAAAAAGCAAAAGAACTTGGCATTAAATTGCAAAGCTACCCCGAAGCCATAGGAGACTTAACAAAACAATATTTTACAATTGCCGTTTCCGGCACGCATGGAAAGAGCACTACAACTTCAATGATTGCCTTAATTTTAATAAAGGCAGGCCTTGACCCGACTGTGGTTGTTGGCACAAAACTTAAAGAATTTGGCGATCATGCCCTGAGCCCAGGCGAAGGGACAAATTTTAGAGCCGGTGGTTCTAAAATTTTGGTTATAGAAGCAGATGAACATTTTGCTTCGTTTTTGAATTATTGGCCCAAAATTATTGTGTTGACAAATATCGAAAAAGAACACTTGGATTACTATAAAAACTTAAATAATATTAAAAAAACCTATAAAAGATATTTGAGCCACTTGGGAGAAAACGGTATTTTAGTGGCTAACAAAGAAGACAAAAATATCAATAAAATAGCAAGAAAAGCCAGGCATGAAGTTGTATTTTATTCCATAAAACAAAAAGAATCCAAAAGATTAAAAAGGATTTTAAAGGTGCCGGGAAAGCATAATATTTATAATGCTTTGGGGTCGGTATCCGTAGCAAGAATTTTAGGAGTTTCAGATAAAATCTCTTTTGATATTCTTTCACAGTATAAAGGGTCATGGAGAAGATTTGATTTAAAACAAGGCAAAGCTGGAATGAAGAAAATTATAGTTATATCAGATTATGGTCACCATCCAACAGAGGTTTTGGCAACTCTTAAAGCGGCAAGAGAAAAATATCCAAAAAAAACAATTTGGTGCGTTTTTCAGCCGCATCAGCGCCAAAGGACATATTATTTATTTGAAAATTTTGTAAAAATATTTCGGCAGGCCCATGATAAACATTTTGCTGATAATATTATAATCACCGATATTTATGATGTTGCCGGCCGAGAAACAAAAAAAATCAGCGAAGACGTAAGTTCAGAAAAATTGGTTGAAAAAATCGGGAAAAATAGCGTGAAATACATTTTATTGCAAGACATAGAAAATTATATTAAAGAAAATATTAAAGGCGGCGAAGTTTTAATAATTATGGGAGCAGGCGATATTTATAAATTGGCAGACCAATTTTAAATATCGCCTGCCAAAAAAGGGGTCGGGGAAATTGGGTATTTCCCCGTGTAGGAAATTATTCAAAACCGAGGGTTGTAAAGGAGTGAGTTTACGAGCGACGCTGGTGACATTTATAAATTGGCAGACTAATTTTAAATGTTAGTAAATTAATATTTGAAATTCGTCGTAAAAATTAGTACAATAAGTAAGTGTTATGCAAACATTATGATAAATACAGATTCTAAAAAAATAGATGAAATATTGGGCAGGGGAGTGGCCGAAATTATTGAAAAAGAATCGCTTAAAAATAAGTTGTTGTCCGGCAAGCAATTACGGATAAAATTTGGCATAGATCCTACTGCTCCTGATTTGCATTTAGGGCATACTGTTGTTTTGCGTAAATTAAAGCAATTTCAAGATTTGGGTCATAAAATTATTTTTTTAATCGGGGATTTTACTGCCACTATAGGAGACCCATCGGGCAGAATGTCTCAAAGACAGCAACTTTCCAAAAAAGAAATAAAGAAAAATATGAAGGATTACACCAAGCAAGCCAGCAAGATTTTAGATATTAAGAAAACCGAAATACGATACAATAGTGAGTGGTATAAAAAGAAAAAAGCGATTTTTTTAATGGAATTATCTTCTAAAATTACATATGCGAGGGTTATAGAAAGAGATGATTTCCAAAAAAGAATTAAAGAAAATTCAGATATTAATATGTTGGAATTATTATATCCTATTTTACAGGGATATGATTCGGTTGAGCTAATGTGCGACGTTGAATTGGGCGGTACGGATCAAAAATTTAATCTATTAATGGGAAGAAAAGTTCAAAAAAGATACGATTTGCCAGAACAAGATATTGTTACAGTTCCTTTGCTTGAAGGCACCGACGGAGTAAAGAAAATGAGCAAAAGTATAGGAAATTACATCAGCCTAAATGAATTGCCTGTTGAAATGTACGGGAAAATAATGGCAATTCCCGATGGATTAATTTTAAAATATGCTGAATTGTTAACGGGTATGAATAATGAGGAAATTATAAATATTCCGAATCCGCGTGACCAAAAAGCAGTATTAGCAAAAGAAATTGTGAGAATTTATTACGGAGAAAAAGAAGCGCAAAAGGCAGAGAAAGAATTTAATGCTGTTTTTCGCGATAAAGAAAAACCAACCGATATTCCAGTTTTTTCAACAAATAGGGAAGTATATCCCATATTGGATTTATTATATGATTCTGGATTGGCCGAATCAAAAAATGATGCGAAAAGGGTAATACAAGGAGGCGGGCTTAAAATAGCTGGCGACACAATTACCGATTGGAGAAAAGAAATAAAAATTAAGCATAATATGATTATTAAATTTGGCAAGCATAAATTTATTGAAATTAAAATAATATGAAAAAACAACGAGAAGGGGCTTTAATATTAGCTGTAGTTGTGGTTATGTGTTTTGTGGCAGTAATTGCTGCGGGGATGTATTTATCTTTTATAGTAAATAAATAAAAATTATGTTTAGATTTTTAATAAAAGATGCGGTAAAACATATAGGAGAAAAGGTAAAAGTTTCAGGTTGGGTAAATACCAGAAGAGTTCACGGTAAAATTTTATTCATTGACCTTCGTGATAGAAGCGGTTTTTTACAGGTGGTTTTTGTGCCGTCAAACAAAGAAGCTTATGAATCAGCCCAAAATTTAAGGCCGGAATGGGTGGTGGAAATTGTAGGTCAAATTGTAAAAAGGCCGGAACAAATGATAAACCCTAAAATAGAAACAGGAGAAGTTGAGCTTTCGGTGGAATCTTTAAATATTATATCGGAGGCTAAAACTTTGCCATTTTCTATTGAAACTGACGGAAGGGAGTTAAATGAAGAAATAAGAATGAAATATAGGTATTTGGACTTAAGAAGAGAAAGATTGAAAAATAATCTTATTGCGCGGCACAAAGTTTCAAAATTTGTAAGGGATTTTTTGACCAACGAAGGGTTTATTGAAATTGAAACGCCTACTTTAACCAAATCAACGCCAGAAGGCTCGCGCGACTTTGTGGTGCCGTCAAGATTGAATCCGGGAAAATTTTATGCCCTTCCGCAATCGCCGCAACAGTACAAGCAGCTTTTAATGGTGGCAGGATTTGAAAAATATTTTCAACTTGCCCGGTGTTTGAGAGATGAGGATCCAAGAGGCGATAGGCAGACAGAGCATACTCAAATAGACATTGAAATGAGTTTTATTGAAAGAGAGGATTTTATGGAATTATATGAAAGATTATTAATATCATTGGTCAAAACTTTGTTTCCAGAAAAGAAAATACAGCAAATTCCTTTTCCTAAGATTTCATATAAAGAATCCATAGAAAAATACAATTCAGACAAACCTGATATTCGTAGAGATAAAAACGATAAAAATCTGTTGGCTTTTTGCTGGATTATCGACTTTCCATTCTTTGAAAAAGATGAAGAAAATAAATGGACCTTTACCCATAATCCTTTTTCTGCTCCCAAACCGGAATTTATGCAGGACTTAATGGATAAAAAAAATATAGATCAGATTTTAACATCGCAATATGATATTATTTTGAATGGCTGGGAAATCGGCGGAGGTTCAATTAGAAATAATACGCCCAAATCTATCGGAGCGGTATTTGAAATAATGGGATACAAAAAAGAAGAAATCCAAGAAAAATTCGGCCATATTCTGGAAGCTTATAAATTTGGGTCGCCATCTCATGGCGGGATCGGATCGGGAATAGACAGGATTACAGCTCTTTTATTGGGAGAACCGAACATAAGAGAAGTAATTGCTTTTCCCAAAACAGGAGATGGAAGAGATTTAATGATGCGCTCACCGTCGGAGATAGAAAAGAAACAATTAAAAGAGTTGAATATACAAATTAAACCTGCAAAGCCTGTTAAAAAAACCCTGCCTGCCGGCAGGCAGGTAACCAAAAAAGTCAAGAAAAAGGTCTAATGAATAAAATAGACATACAGCCAATAGTTAAAAATATTTTATTATTCGTTGTTTTTGTTTTTTTAATAGCAATGATTATATGGATTCTCGGGTGGTTTTTTGGCAGTTTATATTCATTTTTTGAAAAGAAAGTAACTTTAAATCAACAAAATTTTTTGGCGGGCTTGCAGAAAGCGCCTGTCCTTGAAAACTTATTGCCATATAGAAATTGGCAGGTAGAGGATTTGAAAATTGATGCAGAGTCGGCCATTTCTGTTGAAACTGATTTATTGGTTCAAAAAAAAGTTCTTTTTAAAAAAAACGAAACAAAAGTCTTGCCAACAGCCAGCTTGGTAAAACTTATGACAGCCTTGGTTGTTTTGGATAATTACAATTTGCAACAGCAAATAACTATAACCGGCGAAGATATATTGCAGGAGGGTGAACAAGGAGACTTAAAAGCAGGCCAAATTTTTTCAGTAAAGAATCTTTTATATATGGCATTGATTGAATCCAGCAACGATGCTGCTTTTGCAATTTCTTCAGCTATCGGACAAGATAATTTTGTCGCTTTAATGAATATAGAGGCAAAAAATCTGGGTCTTTTGAATACTTATTTTAAAGATTCCAGCGGATTAGATGCGGGATCATATTCTACGGCAAAAGATTTGGTTCAATTAGCAGAACACCTGTTAAATAAATATCCGTTAGTTTGGCAAATTATGGGACTAAAAGAATATGATTTATATTTAGACAATGGGCAGTTTCATCATAAGCTAATAAACACTAATAAGCTTTTGGGAGAAATACCGGAAGTTCTTGGCGGCAAGACTGGTTTTACAAATTATGCCAAAGGCACTTTTCTCGTGGTCCAAAAAAGTCCAAATAAAGATAATTATCTGATGCATGTTATTTTAGGGTCAGAAGACAGATTAGAAGAAATGAAAAAAATAATTAATTGGATAAATATTGCCTATAATTGGCAGTTATAAAAAATGACACTGTTTACCTTTAATGTTATTAAAGTTTTAGGTTTTGCCGCTGTTGCTTCGGTCATATCCGCTGTTTGGTGCCCTTTTTTAATTAATTTTTTATATAAACATAAGCTTTGGAAAAAAGAAGCGAGAATAAAAGCAATAAGCGGTGAAGATGCAGTTATTTTTCATAATCTTCATAAAGAAAGAGAAATAACAGTGCCTCGTTTTGGAGGACTTTTAATTTTGATAACGGTAGTTTTGATTGTTTTGCTTTTTTATTGGTTTCCTAATCTTAATTTTTTATCAAGAAGTCAAACATGGCTTCCGTTATTTACTTTGATATCAGCTTCACTGCTCGGATTTTTAGATGATTTTTTGCAGATATTTGGAAAAGGAAAATATATTGGAGGAGGTCTTTCATTCAAAAAACGTCTTTTGATTGTGATTTTAATAGCTATTATTGGGGGTGTTTGGTTCTATTCAAAATTGGGCTGGGATGTTATTACTATTCCATTGCTAGGGCAATTTTCAATAGGTATTTTTTATATACCGCTTTTTGTTTTAGTAATGGTTGCCACTTGGTCTGGCGGAATAATAGACGGATTAGACGGATTAGCCGGCGGAACATTTGCTTCAATTTTTGGAGCATTTACCATAATAGCTTTTTCACAAGGCAAGGTAGACTTGGCAATTTTTTGCGCCATAATTACCGGAACTTTATTTACTTTTTTGTGGTTTAATATACCGCCAGCCAGATTTTATATGGGCGAAACGGGGACGCTTGGGCTAACTACCGTTTTATCAGTGGTGGCATTTTTAACTGATTCTGTTTTTGTTCTGCCGATTATTGCAGGCCTTTTAGTTTTAGAAACCGGGTCCGTTATAATACAGCTTTTATCGAAGAAATTTAGAAAGAAAAAAATATTTCTTTCTGCTCCGATACATCATCATTTTGAAGCAATTGGCTGGCCTCAGTATAAAATTACAATGCGAGCATGGATTTTAGGCATAGTTTTTGCTATTGTAGGGGTGGCCGTAAGATTGCTCGGTTAATTAAAAACATGATAACAACTAATAAGTTAATTGTTATTGGCATTGTATTTTCTCTTTTTATATTAAGCGTTTTTTTAATTGCCAATCCTCAAATTTCAAAAGCGCAATACCAATATCCTTATCCTGTTATTTGCAGTTCTAATTTTATGCAAAAATGCGTCGGCAACTCTATTTTTTGGTTTGATTCATGCGGCAATCAGCAAACTTGGATTAAAGATTGTTTTAACGGATGCCAAGACGGATATTGCATAAATTATTTGCCTCCTCCTTATGTAAAATATTATCAAAAAACTTGCACTAATAATAATTTATATTGGCATGACTCAAACGGGGCCATTGGCGATTTATATAAAAATTGCTCTGATAATAACAAATGCACCAATGATAGTTGTTCCGGCGGCCAATGTTTAAATAATTTAAAATGCGACGGTTCGACTTGCCAAAAAGAATCTTCTGATTATTGCAGCAGCTGTAATTATACTGGCGATGGAGTTTGCAATTGCGGAGAAAATCCAGAAAATTCTCCAAATGACTGTAAGAAACAATTGGTTCCTGCGGCTCCCGCAGTCCCTGTTTCCGGCGGTCTTAATGTATCCATTTTTTGCGGTGTTATGGATAACTCTATAAATTTATCAAAAAATGTTATTTTGACCGCAGACCAAATGGTTGATTGCTTGGTAATTGTAAAAAACACATCAATTAATTCAATTGAGAATGTTATGGCAAGAGCAGATATTCCAGAAGAAATTATTAGCACCGAAGAATTAAAAATTGACGGTGTTTCACTTGCGGGCAATATAACATCTGGCGTTGATATAGGAAATTTTTTGCCAAATATGTCAAAAATAATTACATTTAATGGAAAAACTCAGTCATTAATTAATCAAGTTTCGACAAAGCAGATTACAGGAATCGTCAGTTCGGGCGCCATTTCTGTTTTCGATTCTTTAACGATCAATTTTCAACCAGCCGGCGCCATTGCCCTTTCTGCCACATCTTCCGTAGATTCATCTTCTTTTGTAAAATTTTTAAAACGTTGGTATGTTTGGATTCTGTTGGCTATTGTATTAATTTTTTTGTTTTTTGTCATATTTAAGAGAATTTCTTCTAATGTTTAGCAATAGATAAAACATATGATTGGTATTTTTGATTCTGGCGTCGGTGGACTTACAGTTGTAAAAGAAATTTTTAGGCACTTGCCTGATTATCAAATAATTTATTTTGGAGATGCGGCGCGTCTTCCATATGGAACAAAAGGAGCTGAATTTGTAAGAAAATACTCCGCAAAAATAGCAGAATGGCTTTTGGGCAAAAAAGCTAAAATAATTATTATTGCATGCAATACTTCTTCTGCTTTTGCGTCTGATTCATTGAAGAATAAATTTAGAAATGTTCCAATTTTTGAAATGATTAATCCGGCCGTAAAAGAAGCTGTTAAAAAAACAAAAAACAAAAGAATAGGAATAATAGGCACGCCTGGTACAATAAAAAGCAACTCTTATCAAAAAAAACTTTTAAAGTTGAATCCTTCTTTGAAAATATTTTCAGAAGCTTGTCCCTTGTTTGTTCCATTGGTAGAAGAAGGTTGGATAGATAATGAGATTACAATAAAAATTATTAAAAAATATTTAGAATCATTAAAAGGGAAGGGGGTAGACACTTTAATTTTAGGCTGTACTCATTATCCTTTATTAAAAAAAACTATAGAAAAAATAATCGGTCCCAATGTTAATGTTATTAATCCGGCAGAAAGTTTGGCAAAAGAGGTAAAAGAATATTTAAACAATAATTCAAAGCTGCAAAAAGAAATAAAAAAGGGAAGCAGGCATAATTTTTTCTTCAGTGATGAACCGTATAATTTAGAGAAAATAAGCCGTCTCTGCCTTAGCCGGGTAATTAAAAATCCATATATAAAAGACCCATTTAACAATTAATATGTTGTTTAAAGATAAAAAAATTACAATTATGGGATTAGGTTTGCACGGAGGCGGCGTAGGCATTGCCGGTTTTTTTTGCGGTCAAGGCGCCAATGTTTTAGTTACTGACTTAAAAACAGAAGGCCAGTTAAGGGAATCTATTGAAAAATTAAAAAAATTTGATATTAGGTATACCTTAGGGAAACACGAACTAAAAGATTTCACGACAGCCGACTTGATTATCAAAAATCCGGATGTTCCGGATTCTTCTCCTTATTTAGAAATTGCCCGAAAGAATAATATTAAAATAGAAACCGATATAAATTTATTTTTTGAGCTATCAGGAGCTTTTATCATTGGAGTCACAGGCACAAAAGGAAAATCAACAACGGCCTCTTTAATTTATTATCTTTTAAAAGCAAAATATCCAAGAACTTTTTTGGCCGGCAATATAGGGGTTTCCCCCTTAGAGTTGCTTTCTAAGATAAAGAAAGGGGATAGGGTAGTTTTGGAACTTTCTAGTTTTGAATTAGAAAGTTTGCGCAAGAGTCCGAATATTGCCGTAATAACAAACATATTGCCAGACCATTTAAACAGATATAAAGGCATGGCTGACTATATTTCTGCCAAAGAAATAATTTTTAAATATCAAAATGAAAAAGATATTTTAGTACTGAATTATGATGACAAAATAGTAAATGATTTTTCAAAAAAAATCCGTTCTAAATATTATTTTTATTCATTAAAAGACTTGCTTAAAGAGCCGGGAAAGATTAAAAATTCAGGTTGTTTTTTAAAGGGCGATGATGTTTTCTTTAAGGATGGAAAGAAACCAATAATAAATTTAAAAGATTTTAAATTAAAAGGAGAACATAATATTTCAAACCTATTGGCCGCAGTTTCTGTTGCAAAACTGATTAAAATTTCTTCCGATAGCATTAAAAAATCCGTTAAATCATTTAAAGGTGTGCATAGCCGCCAGGAATTAGTGCGGGAATTTGCCGGCATAAAATATTTCAACGATACAACAGCTACGATGCCGGATGCCGTTATAGCTGCAATCCGCACTTTTACCGGAGGATTGATTTTAATTTGCGGCGGTCAGGATAAGAATTTAAATTATGCCAACTTAGCAGATGAAATTAATAAAAAAGTAAAATATTTATTTATTTTGCCAGGAACAGCATCTGACAAAATAATAAAAGAGCTTTTAAAAATAAATTCTAAAATTCCGGTTATAGAAGTTTCCTCTATGGAAAATGCGGTAAAAGAAGCCAATAAAAAGGCAACGAAAGGAGATATTGTTTTGCTTTCTCCCGGAGCGGCGAGTTTTAATTTGTTTAAAAATGAGTTTGACAGGGGAGAACAGTTTAAAAAATCAGTTAAAAAGTTAAGGTAAAAATTTTAGCATCATGAAAAAACATTTGAATTATTATTTACTTTTTTTAGTGATTATTATGGTTACTTTTGGCATTCTGTTTCTATCAACTCTTTCGGCCACGGCTTCAATGAGAATATTTAACAACACCAATTATTATTTAATGCATCAGTTATATCTGCTTTTGGCAGGTATAATTTTAGCTGTATTTGCTTATAAGTTTCCATTAAATTATTTTAAGAAATTAGCGCCGATTTTATTGTTTGTCAATCTTATTCTTTTGGTAATTGTATTTTTACCAAATATAGGAACTAAATTTTGGGGGGCCAAGCGTTGGATAAATCTGGGCATAGCGACTTTCCAGCCATCTGAAATTTTAAAAATTACAGCCATTTTATATTTAGCCGCATTGATTTCTAATAAATTATTAGAGGGCCGCAAAGGGGGCTGGATATCTGCGGTAAAAAAAGGTTATCATAATGTAAGCCATATATTTGTTCCTTTTTTAATTTTTTTGGCTATTATTTCAATATTTTTAATCTTACAGCCGGATATCAGCACTTTGGGAATAATTGGATCAACCTTGGTTCTTATGTATTTTTTTTCAGGCACGCCTGTCTGGAACACTGTTTTAATATTTTTAATGGCTATTGGCGGTTTTTTTGCTTTGGTAAAGTTTAAGCCATATAGATTAGATCGCTGGTTAATTTTTTTACACCCGGAAACAGACCCTCTTGGCAAGGGATTTCAAATGAAACAATCTTTGATTGCCATTGGCTCGGGCGGATTTTTTGGAAAAGGATGGGGAATGTCAAGCCAAAAGTTCGGTTTTTTGCCTCAAGCAATGTCGGATTCTATTTTTGCCATACTGGGCGAAGAAACTGGAATCATTGGCTGCTCCATTTTAGTCGGTCTTTTTATATTTTTTTTATGGCTTGGAGTTAAAATTGCAAAATCATCAAATAATAAATTTTCCCAATTGACAGCCTTAGGCATTACTTTTTGGATAATAATTCAAGCTATCTTAAATATTACCGCAAACTTGGGCATAGTTCCTTTGGCCGGCATTCCATTGCCATTTTTCAGCTATGGAGGGTCGCATTTGGTGGCAGAGTTGATTGGAGTTGGAATATTGCTTAATATATCTAAAAATGGTTAGTTTTTTATGAAGATATTATTCACAGGCGGCGGCACTGGAGGACATATTTTTCCAATAGTGGCTATTGCAAGAGAAATAAGAAGAATTTATCCAAAAAAAGATTTGGAGTTTTATTATTTGGGCATGAAAGACGAATTCGGACTTATAATGCTGGGCCAGGAGGATTTTAAAATAAAAACAATAGTATCGGGCAAAATAAGAAGATATTTTTCCGGTTCCGGGTTTTCTCTTTCACAAATGAGTATTGCAACTTTGTATTACAATATTATAGATATTTTATTTAAAATACCTTTTGGATTTTTACAAAGCATATTTTTGATCTTAATGATTCGTCCCCAGCTTATTTTCAGCAAGGGCGGATCTGGATCTATTTCCGTAACCCAGAGCGCCAGGTTTTTAAGAATACCTGTATTCTTGCACGAGTCAGATATAGTGCCGGGCTTGTCTAATAGAATTACTTCAAAATGGGCAAAAAAGATATTTGTGTCTTTCCCAAAAACAGAATATTTTGACCCCGCAAAAACAATTTTAGTTGGAAATCCAATAAGAAAAGAATTATTAGAAGGCGACAATAAAACAGCCGGGGATTTGTTTGACCTTACTTTCCAAAAACCAATCATTTTATTTTTGGGAGGATCTCAAGGAGCGGAAGCCATTAATGATTTCGTTTTAAATATTTTAAACGACTTTTTAAAAGAATTTGAATTGATTCATATTTGCGGCAGAAATAATTTATCGCAAGTAGAGGCGGAATCTCAAGTTGTGATTGATGAAGATTTTAAAAAATACTACCATGTTGCTGGTTTTCTGGACGAAGAAAGAATGAAACATGCTTTAAAAGTGGCAGACTTTATAATAACAAGGTCAGGATCAGGTTCTATTTTTGAAATTGCGGCTTTGGGCAAACCCAGTATTTTGGTTCCATTGCCTTCGGCCGCGGCCAATCATCAGGCAAAAAATGCTTACGCCTACTCGCAAACTGGAGCGGCTGTAGTTGTGGAACAGGATAACTTAACCCGTAATTTCTTTTTAGATATAATTCATAATATATTTTTGCATCCTGACAGATTAGAAAAAATGACAACCGAAGCTCTAAGATTTTCAAAACCAATGGCGGCAAAAGCCATCGCCAGAGAAATTTTGGAATATTTTACATTAGAATAAAAAAATGACAAACAAAATCCGCGTAAGAATAGCTCCATCGCCAACAGGGGCATTGCATATCGGAACAGCCAGGAGCGCGCTTTTTAATTATTTATTTGCAAAAAAGAATAAAGGTGTTTTTGTGCTGCGTATTGAGGATACAGATTTGGAAAGGTCAGACTTAAAATGGGTCCAGGATATAATAGAAGAATTAAAATGGCTTGGCATAGGCTGGCAGGAAGGGCCGGATATAGACGGCAAATACGGCCCATATAAACAATCGCAAAGATTGGATATTTATGAAAAATATATAAAAAAACTTTTAAACGAAAAAAAGGCTTATTATTGTTTTTGTTCAGAAGACGAATTGGAGGCGATGCGCCAAGAACAAATGAATAGAGGAGCGGCGCCTCGCTATAATGGCAAATGCCTAAGTCTTTCAAAAGAAAAAATAAAAAATCTCTTAGAAAAAAACAGCAGTTCTGTAATAAGATTTAAAATTCAGAATAAAAAAATAAAGTTTACGGACTTAATAAGGGGGGAAATAGAGTTTGACTCAAGTTTGATAGGCGACATTGTTATTGCCAAAGATTTAAATACCCCTTTGTATAATTTTGCCGTTGCGGTTGATGATTATGAAATGGAAATTAGCCATGTTATCAGAGGGGAAGATCATATTTCAAATACTCCAAAGCAAATTTTGATACAAGAGGCGCTGGATTTTTATCAGCCAATATACGCTCATTTGCCATTAATTTTAGCGCCAGACAGGACAAAGTTATCAAAAAGGCATAATGTTGTTTCTATTAAAGACTATAGAGAACAGGGATATCTTCCTGAAGCCATGATAAATTTCATGGCGCTTTTAGGCTGGAATCCAGGCACAGAAAAAGAAATGTTTACTTTATCGTCTTTAGCCAAAGAGTTTTCTTTAGAAAAGGTTCAAAAGCCGGGAGCTGTTTTTAATATTAAAAAACTGGACTTTATAAATGGTTTTTATATCCGTGAAAAAACAATAGAAAGGCTTACAGAGCTTTGTTTGCCTTATTTGATTTTAGCAAAATTAATTGAAGAATACAGCGGCGGTTATAAAATTTTAGAAACAGGAGAAGAGATACTCTTGGTAACTTTGCAAAAAATTATTAAAGCTTATCAATTAAGATTTAAAAAATTATCAGAAATAGCGGAACTTACAGACTTTTTCTTCAAAGAAAAGTTGGATTATAAAAAAGAAATATTAAGATGGCAAGAGATGGGGGATAAGGATATTAAAGATTCTCTTTTAGCATCAGAAAAAATATTATCAAAAATCAACCAGTCGGCCAGCGAATGGAATAATAAAAATTTAGAAGAAGAGTTAATCAATGGAGCCGAAAGATTTAATATAGAAAAAGGTTACCAAGAGAACAATAGGGGATTTTTATTATGGCCTTTGCGAGTTGCGTTGTCTGGAAAACAGGCATCAGCTAGCCCATTTGAAATTGCCGATATTTTAGGCAAAGAAAAAACATTACAGAGAATAAAAAAAGCATTAGAGATAGTCTCATAAAATGATAAATAATATTAAAAGTTGTATTGATAAGAAATATTAAAAACAGCACATTTACAACCTAACTAAGTCACACATACTAAGTTCGCACACAACATGCAGTCACAGCCACAAGCTACTGAAATAATCGGTATTTTTTGGCTGTGACTGCCACTTCGGAAGTCAGGCAATATTTTTTCTGAAAGGATGACGAAGATGTTAAATAAGAAATCAACTCGATTTATTTTACTTAATCTGATTGGTAAGAGTTTTATCCCAGGTTCCAAGCGGTTCGTCTTAGACAAGGTATCCCTCAAGGAAGTTAATGTTGGATGGACTAGTAATAATTTTAACGAGTTATTCCTTGGCAAGATAGAGGAAAACATCAAGGATACTACTCTCGCCATTCACTGTCTGGAGAAGCGTTCGCTAGATAATAAGATTCGCAAGGAACTCGGCTATGGTGACGAAACCACGCTAACCCACTTCTTAGGCTTGATCAAAAAACAGTCAAATGGCCAAGAAGGCCACCTGACCGTTAGCGGTTACGCCAATATCGCGTACATTCGTGATAAATATGGCAGCCTGTGGGTTGTCAGCGCCTACTGGCACTTAGATAAACGCTGCTGGTATATACTTGCCAACTCTGTCGATAATCCGTACGAGTGGCACGAGGGCTTACGGGTTATTTCTATACAAACTATTGACAAGATTTCTTGAATATGCTACAATGAAGGCATAGACTGGAACCTTGGTTTTCGCCCTATTTCGGGGCATGGCTAAGGCAAAGCCGAATCTCTCTAACTCTGAAAGGAGTATTACTATGAGTGCGCGAGATTGGTCGTTTGTAGGTACGATTGCTGGGGCTTACAGGACTCGTCTTTTTAACCACTACGCCAAGAAATGGTCGAAGTGGCTGAAAGGGAAGTACGAGTTCGGGGTATACCTCTGCGAGGGTGTATACCAGGCAGAGACCCGTTGCAGCGGCTCGCTGGGCAATCCAGTGTGGCAGGGCAGTAATGTCGAGGAAGTTATCGAGTCTGTCCGCAACTATTTTGCGTCGGGCTTAATGTTAGGAAGCATTAAGCCATGCGAAACGGAAGTTGTTTCGCATGATTATCGCCCGGCTCAACAGGGCGATCAGCCGGTGGGGCAGTCTCCGACCTTGAGACCGTCCCAGGAAGAACAATTCTGGGAGCTCTACGCCAGCGTCGGCGGCTGCACAATTGAAGCCGCCGGCGGATTGGTGTCGGCGGCGCAATATAGGCCAGATTTGGCCGATGCGCTTCGCTAACTTTATGCCCTGCGATACACAACTTCGGTTGTGTATCGCAGGGCTTTTTTGTTGTTATTTTTATTGATATAATAGAGTAAATATATGAATGAAAGGGGATTTATAAAAAATATTGTTATTATAATTGTGATTTTGACGGTGATATTTTTGGGCCAACAGACATATTTTAAAGAATATGGCAGAAATTTATATTCCCAAATAAAACCGCAGGTCCAAGCGTATTGGACCGGAATATCGGATTGGTTTAAAAACAACGTTTACTCAGGAGTGAGTGGGGAAGTGGAGCAAAAAAGCGCATTGATACAGCAGGAAGTTGAGAAACAAAAAAATAATTTAATGCAAAATATCTGGGAAAAAATAAAAGATTACTTCGGAAATATTTTTTCAAAAGTTTCTGGCACTCCCGTTAAGTAGGTGAAATGTTGACAGAGTTTTTTAGATGCACTAATATTAATACATAATGTCGCAAAATGTAGGTAAAGCGACATTGTATGACTATAATTTAGAGGTTCTCTTAATAATATGGAAAAATCAACCAAACCTATAATAAGCCAGATTCCTGATTTTTTAGATTATTGCGAAGTCCAAAAGGGTTTACGCGATAATACACAGAAAAACTACCAAAGATATTTAAATAAATTTGTTGGTTGGTTAAAGCTAAAAAAATTGCAAAGCGCACTTCCCCACAACCTCACTCCAGAGCATATTTGGGAGTACCGATTATACCTTTCCAGGTATCAAAACCCCAAAACCGGGCACCCTCTTTCAAAGTCGACCCAAAACTATTATTTGATCGCTTTAAGGGCCTTTTTGGGCTATTTTGTGGCAAAAGACATAGTTTCCATGCCTCCGGATAAAATAAGCCTTCCGAAGGCCGATAAAAGCGCCAAAACCGTAAAATTTCTTAATTTGGATCAGATAGAAAAACTCTTAACATCCGCAAATCCTAAAGATGATTCGGGCATAAGAGATAGGGCTATTTTGGAGACTTTATTCTCAACCGGCCTTAGAATAGCAGAACTGGTTTCTTTAAATAGAGAACAGTTCACAAATATAAGAGACAAAAAAGATTTAGAACTTGGCATTATTGGCAAAGGCGGCAATCCGCGCACAGTTTATTTTTCGGAAAGAGCTTTTAACTGGATTAAAAAATATCTCAGTGCCCGCCACGACAAAGAAAAGCCATTATTCATCCATAATAGGTCAAAAAATACCGCAGAAAACCGTCTTACTCCTCGTTCTGTGGAAAGAATCGTAAAAAAATACGCCGTGTTGGCCGGAATTCCCATATTTACCACGCCTCATACGCTTCGCCATTCTTATGCGACCGATTTACTTACGCAAGGAGTTGATCTGCGCGCTATCCAAGAATTTTTGGGTCATAAAAATATAGTTACCACCCAAATATATACCCATGTTACCAATAAGAGATTGCGCGATATCCACCGCCAGTTTCATAGCGGTAAAAACATTAAGGAGTAAATGTCGCACAATATTATTTGCCAAACCTCCGCGCTCGTTTGTCGAATTCTTCTAAAGCCAAATCCAAATCTTGTTCTGTGAAATCGGGCCATAGTTTTGGTGAAAAATACAGTTCAGAATAAGCGGCTTGCCACAAAACAAAGTTAGATAACCTCATTTCTCCCCCGGCTCTTATTATCAGGTCCGGGTCCGGAAGACCGTTAGTGGACAAATAGCTTTCAAATAATTTTTCATTTATTTTATCTTCAGGTATTTTTTCTTCCACTATTTTTTTGACTGCTTCTAAAATATCCCATTTACCGCCATAACTTATGGCTAAATTTAAATTAAGATTCAAGTTTCCAGCCGTGGTTTCTTCGGTTATTTTTATGGCTTTTTGCAAAGATTCCGGCAATCTTTCCCTTTGCCCGATTATTCTTACTCTTACGCCTTCTTTATTATATTTTTCTAAATTATCAACCAGGCATTTTTCCAATAATTTCATCAAATAATTTACCTCTTTTTCCGTTCTTGACCAATTTTCTGTTGAAAAACCAAAAGCGGTCAGCGCTTTCACTCCCCTATTTTTGCACCATTCAGAAAAATCAACAAGATTTTTATATCCTTGCATATGACCCTCTAATGATTCTATGCCTTTTTGTTTTGCCCAACGTCGATTACCGTCAGGAAATAAAACGATGTGTTGTGGAATATTCATTTGATAATTTTATTTGAATTGGTTAAAATATGTTTTGACAAAATTCTTTATTTCTGATAACATACGATTATTAAATTAAATAAACATGATATGTCAAAAACTAAACAAGGAGGTTCATCTAGATTAGGCAGGGATTCAGCTGCCCAAAGGCTTGGCATTAAAATCTATGATGGCCAAAAAGTAAAAGTCGGCGAGATTATTATCAGGCAACGCGGCACAAAATATCTCTCTGGTAGAAATGTAAAAATGGGGTCAGACGACACTATTTACGCAATGCGCGACGGTGTTGTTCGCTTTAGCACAAAGTTAAAAAAGCTTTTTAACGGTTCTCAAAGATTGTCAAAAGTTGTAAGAGTTGACCCCGTTAGAAAGACATAATTTAAACCAATTGCTTTTTTTGTCATTCAATCTTTTTCATTAGACTTTCTAACGGGGTTGACCCTATCTCTTAGTTGCCGCGTTTATAAATTCACGAAAAAGGGGGTGAGGTTTCAATGGTCTTGATTTAAATTCTGGATGGAATTGGCTGGCTACAAAAAACGGATGTTTTGGAATTTCAATAATTTCCACTAAATCTTTTTCCTGGTTTACTCCTGCCATTTGCATCCCATTTTTTTCTAGAATATCCCTGTATCTATTATTTAATTCATAGCGGTGCCTGTGGCGTTCTGATATACTGTTTTTACCGTAAGATTTATAGCTTACTGTTCCATATTTCAGATTGCAATCATAAGCTCCCAGTCTCATTGTGCCGCCATATCTTTTTTCTTTTAAGAGGACTTTTTGTTCCGGCATAACATCGATTACAAAGTTTTCTGACGGTTTTTTGAATTCAGACGAAGAGGCGTCTTTTAATCCGCAGACATTTCTTGCAAACTCTATTACCGCCAATTGCATTCCCAAACATAATCCCAAAAATGGGATTTTATTTTTTCTGCAATATTCAATTACTTTTATTTTACCTTCCACTCCCCTGCTTCCAAATCCTCCCGGCACGATTATTCCGTCAAATTTTTTAAGTTTTGACAGTTTTTTTGGATTTTTTTCAAAATCTTCAGAAGATATCCATGTAATTTTTGCTTTTCTATGAAAGAAAAAAGCGGCGTGTTTTATAGCTTCAATGACGGAAATATAAGAATCCATTAAAGTAAAATGTCCAGATTCAAAATATTTGCCGACAATTCCGATTTTAACGGGCAAAGGAGAATTTTGTATCATTTTAACTAATTTTTCCCATTCTTTTAAGTCAGAGACTCGGGATTTTAATCCGAATTTTTTTAATATCCTGTTTCCCATATTTTCTTTTTCAAAATTAATCGGCACTTCGTATATTGATTTTACATCTGGGGCAGAAATAATATCCTGGATTTCAACATTGCAAAAATTAAAAAGTTTTTTCTTTCTTGGTTCATCTAAGGGAACCAAAGCCCTGGCTAAAATCATGTCTGGCTGTATTCCGGCCGAATTTAATGTTCTTACCGCATATTGTGTCGGTTTTGTTTTCATTTCACCCATTATTCCTGGTATAGGCATATAACTGACCAAAATAAAAAGCACATCTCGGGGATGGGCTATTTTCAGCATTCTAGCGGCCTCTAAGAATAACATATTTTGATATTCGCCGACGGTTCCTCCTATTTCAATTAAAATAAAATCGGCCTTAACTTTTTTGCCGGCTCTTTGTATTGTCGCAATTACTTCGTTTGGTATATCAGGAACTACCTCCACGCATTTGCCGTTGTATTCCAAATTTCTTTCTTTATTAATTACCGATTGGTAAACTCTGCCGGTTGTGAGATAATTGTCCGTATAGATATTTTCGTCTAAAAACCTTTCGTAATTGCCAACATCCTGGTCGCACTCTATGCCATCATCAGTTACAAAAACTTCTCCATGCTCAATGGGGTTCATTGTGCCCGCATCAACATTAATATAAGGGTCAATTTTAATTGCTGTAACCTTAAAACCCTTACTTTTTAAAATTCTTCCTATAGAGGCTGTTGCTATGCCCTTGCCTATGCCAGACATTACGCCGCCTGCCACAAAAATATATCGTGCCATAGTATTTAAGGTAATCAAATTTTTTCTTCTACAACAACTACCCTTACTTCAACTTCCAAGTTGTGCTCTAAGTTAATTTTTATTGGGAAATCCCCTAATGTTTTAATCGGCTCTTCTGATATAATTTGCGATTTTTTAATCTCATACCCCATTTCTTTTAGTCTTTCTGCTATTTTCTGGCTGTTAATTGATTCAAAAAGCTGCCCCTCTTTGCCAACCTTAACTGCAATATTCAACTCTAATCCATCAAGGTTAGATGCTATTTCCTGTTCTTTTTTCAAATCTTCTTCAATCTCTTTTTCCATGAATTCTTTTTTAGTTTGAAGCCACTTTAAGGCTTGCTTTGTAGCTGTCTTTGCCAAACCTTGAGGTATTAAAAAATTTCTGGCATGACCATTTTTAACTTCTTTCAACTCGTATTTTTTGCCAAGATCTTGAACGTCTTTTAAGAGAATTACTTTCACTCTTCACCAATACGAATTTATAATTTATAAAAAATCTTAATTCGCTGGTATTAATATAATATTTTCAAAACCCCTCAATATTCTTTAAGTGAAGAGTTTATAATATTTTTTAATCCTACTTTAAATTCTTAATTATTTCAAGAGCTTTGTCCAGTTGCGGGTCTTTCTCATTTTCAAAATCTTCATCTGTCAGTTCTATTTTTATGTCGGGAGTCAGCCCAATTTCCGATATTGAGTTGCCCTTTGGAGTAAGCCATTTGGCAATTGTTATTTTAAGCATTGAGCCGTCTCTTAATTCCAATACTTCTTGGACAGATCCTTTGCCAAAAGATTTTTCACCTATTAATTTAATATTCCTGTTGTCTCTTAATGTTCCCGCCAATATTTCAGATGCGGAAGCCGAACCTTGATTTATTAAAACAACCATAGGGTATTCGGAAAAGTTGGCATTGCCTTCGGTTTTGTAATATTTTTTATCTTTATCTTCTCCAAAATTTTCTATTGTCACAACTTGATCTTTTTTCAAAAACCAACCAGCTATATCCTGTGAAACTTCAAGGTATCCTCCGGGGTTATTTCTCAAATCCAATACAATTTTTTGGGCAGGGCTGCTTAAAATTTCTAATGCTATTTTATTAAATTTAGATGACAGTGTCAGGTCAAATAAATACATATGAATATAAGCAATATTTCCGTCTTTCAATTCCCAGTCTATAGATGGAATAGTAATTGTGTTTCTTATTATTTTAATATCTTTTGTGTCTTTCCAGCTGTCTCTAAAAATTGTTAAAGTTAATTCTGTCCCTTTTTTGCCCCTGATTAAATTTACCGCCTCGTCAATGCTCATGTCAGAAGCGCTTCTATCCCCTATTTTTACTATTATGTCGCCGGCTTTTAATCCTGCTTTTTGCCCGGGAGTATCTTTTAACGGAGCAATTATCATCAGCTGATTTTTTTTCAATCCCACTTCAATTCCAATTCCATTAAAAGAACCGGAAAGGTCTTGCTCAAATCTTTTGGCTTCTGTCGGGTTAAAAAAGTTGGTGTAGGGGTCATCTAAAGAGTTTGCCATTCCAGAAATGGCTCCATAGATTATTTTTTGCGTATCTAATTTTGCAGGGTCAACAAAGTTTTTTTGAAGTTTATAATAAGCATCCCAAAAAAGAGAGAGATCAATATCTCCTGGAGCGCAGATTGGGCAGACAACTTGTTTTTGACCGATAAAAAACCCTGCTCCAAAAACAAGAAAAAGAATCATAAGCGCCCCTAAAAATAGAGATATTTTTTGTTTATTGAAAGAAATCATAAATTATTTTTCCTGCAGGGCTGTTTCAATAAGCTGTTTTACGGAAGAATAAGGCTGCGCGCCGCTTAAAGGAAATTTTTTGCCGTTGCTTGCGACAACAATACTCCAAGGAGTTCCATTGCCGCCTGTTGCCGCGGCATTATTTGAATCATCTTGAATGCGCTTGTCGTATTTTCCGCTTGAAAGACAAGTATTGAATTTATTCACATCAAGACCGATATATTGCGCAATTTTTGGAAGTTCTGCCGGGTCAAGGCCGTTGTTTGACGGAGTAATTTCAAAGAGACGATCGGCGTATGCCCAGAATTTATCATTTCCGCCCGACTCATTTGCGCATTCAAAAGCCACTGCCTCATTTCTGGCTTTTGGATGAAGTTTGTCAAGCGGTAAATGGCGATAGACCCAAGCCACTTTTTTGTCATTGCCGTACTCATCTATAATTTGCTTCATTGTCGAGTGGAATTGTTTGCAGAATGGGCATTCGGTGTCCGAATATTCAACTATTTTAACCGCAGCATTAATATCTCCTCTTATGTGATCGCTCGCTGAAATCGCAGCCATATTATCTAACGAAGCGGTATCTCCCTGCGGAGGCTGCTGATTTACCGGCACATTATTTTCGATTATTGGCGTAGCGCTTTTACCGGCAGAAAAATATACAGCTCCGGCAATAATAGCTCCCGCAATAATAATTGATAAAGGAATTATTAATTTATTGATTTTTTCTGAATTTTGCTCTGACATATGATTAAAATTAAATTAGTGAATAATATATTGTATTTTATCAAATAGATATTAAAAGTCAATTATTGATAGAACCTATCTCATTGATTTTTTTTATCATTAAGGGCAGATTTTTAAAATTATTTTGAAATTCTTGCATTATCGTTGGAGCTCGAAGAGCGGCAGCGGGATGAAACATAGGCGCCACAAACCAACTGCCTGTTTTAAAAAGTTTCCCTTGGTCGCGGGTTATTTTGGCATTGGGCAAAAAATAATTCATTGAAAAACGGCCAAGCGGAACAATGACTTTCGGATTTATTATTTTAATTTGGCGCGCGAGGTAAGGTTTATACATTTCTATTTCTTCCGGCAATGGGTCCCTATTTTCAGGCGGCCGGCGTTTTACAATATTAGTAATGTAAACATCTTCTTCTTTCCAGCTAAGTTCGCGGATTGATTTACGCAAAAGCTGTCCGGAGCGTCCGACGAACGGCCGTTTTTGTTCATCTTCAACCAAGCCGGGAGCTTCACCGATAAAAAGCGCTTCGCAGTCAGGATTGCCCTCTCCGAATACCAAATTTGATGCCAGCGGCAAATTATTATTATCCGCCATTTCTTGTTTTAATTTTTCCAACTCTAAAACTTTATCCATGATGTTTGGGTTGCGCCGATAAATTTTAATGGGTCCAGCGCCGCTCCCCGGACTTTTATTGAAAAATGCAAATGCGGGCCGGTAGCGTATCCGGTATCGCCCGAAAGCGCCACTATGTCCCCCTGCGTTACCATCTGCCCTTTTGTAACTTTAAATTCCGACAGATGCAAATAAAGCGAATACATTCCAAAACCGTGGTCTATGATAACCATTTTTCCATAATTCGGCAAATTTTCCATAAAAACTGCCTTGCCGTCATTTACGGCGTATACAAAAGTACCCATGGCGGCTTTTAAATCAACCCCAAAGTGTTGGACTTGGTAGCCTTGGGCGGCGCGGATATCTCCAAAATTTCCCACAACATTAATATCGGAAAGCGGATAGATAAAAGGCTTTTTAACATATATGTCGGGATTTATCACATTTAAAACTTCATTTAATGCCTTATTTTCAATTGAATCTATGGTAGTTACGATTTTTTTGGCGGTATATCCTTTATTTAATAATTCGGGGGTAATGGCAAGCTTGGTTAGGGGAAAGTTTCTTTTTAAAACGGTAATATTTTTTTTAAAAGTATCTATGCCGGGAACATTAATGGAAAGCTTATAATCACCGGGGTTTTTATTAATCGGTATTCCCGTGATTGCAATCCAGCCATTGTCATTTTCTCCATTAAAAAATCGCAGATTTATATCCCCAAATTTACCGGTAATTTTATTTGTTTCGTTTTTTACGGTAACTAAAAGTGTATCTGCCTGCATAAGATTATACGAAGAAACATATATTTCTGGTTTTGGCGATAGTGAAACATTATAATTTTTTGCGCCATAATATAAAAAAATAACAATTGCCAATATTGCAACTATTCTGGCTAAAATTACTTTACGATAATCTTTATTACGCACCTGTTTAATATACGTTTTCTTGGTGCGTGTGTGTTTGTTTTTTTTAAATTTCTTTTCTCCCATTGTGGTATTATACCACAAACTAAAAAACCTCGGTTTTGCGCTAAATCAAGCATAAAACCGAGGTAACTTCTTCGGCAAATCTGAAATGGTGGACCCACGGGGAATTGAACCCCGCCCTCATCCATGCCATGGATGCGTAATGCCGATTTACTATGGGCCCCTCACCTAGAAAATTATTCTAGCTATTTTTAATCTTACTATTTTTTCTAAAAAATTCAAACAAAAAAGCTCTCTGCCTATTGGAGAAAGCCTTGTTATCTTATTATCAACTCTTCGTAATCAAAGAGAATTCTTTTTGTTCTGCCTATTGTTTTTTTTCTGAAAGTTACTTCTATTTCTACTACACGAGTATTATCAATGCCGATGTCAAAAACAGAAACTTCAATTATTTCACCGTGGTCCAAAGGATTATTCTTATAGTCTAATTCAGGCAATTGATCCACAAAATGATATAGAGTTTCAAGGTGAGAAACGCAAATAAGGTTTAAAGGCACTTTTCCATTTTTGAGTAAGCACTTGACCATCCTTGCAAAATATTCAAAGAATATTTTGCGTATTTTTGATATGGATTCAATTCTAATAGCTGGAGCTTCTTTTATTATTCCGCTATATCCTATCGTTTTTGCAATAATATCCGCCGAACCTTTAGCTCTTGCCATTGGAGAAGTTATTATAACCACATTTGGATTATTGCCAAGAAGAGGCTTTATTGAATTAGCGCTTTTTGTTATTGTTTCCATGCCCTCATCTGTTATATCCGGATACACATTCGTGCACTCTGACTGGCCATGGCGAAGCAATATCACCCGGCCTAAAAATCGTCTTGCCATAGTAGTACCCTTTCAGAAGAAATTTATTGTTATGTGCTGTAAATATAATAACATAAATAATATAAATATGCAAAGCATTGCGCTGGTTCATATGATACCCTACAGTCAGGCCTTTCAAAATCATGAGTGGACGGTATAGTGGACGCCATATGACAATCTATGGTTCTTTACTCCCCGGCGCAATCAGCTTGGCCCGTTGGGTAGCGAAGACGGAAA
>JACPYG010000007.1 GCA_016196125.1 Candidatus Staskawiczbacteria bacterium
GCACTGACGGTTTCACCGGAGGACCATTTTGTATGGGCAACAGCGTATACAAAAATTACACTACGCACACCTGCAACAATCCGGGCACAGCCAACTCAAGCTGCAGCCAGTCAACAGCTCCTCAACTGCAAAATACATGCGGTTATAACCAAACTTGTTCTAATGGCAGTTGCTCACAGCAAAACAATTTATCTGTTTCAATTTCATCCTATCCCAATTCGCCGCAAATCAATCAATCGGTAATATTTTCATCGTCTGTTACAGGCGGAACGGGAAACTACATATATTCATGGACGGGAGCCTGCGCAGGATATTCAACTAATTGCATTACTTCTTTTTCACAATCGGGCACATATACAGCTTACTTGTCGGTTTCATCTGGCAATCAAACTCAAAATGCCAGTCATGCGATAACTGTAGGTCAAAATTGTACAGCCAACGCCACGCAAAGATGTATTGGAAACAGTATTTATTGGTATGATTCCTGCGGCAATCAGCAAGGATTAATACAAACTTGCAATTACAACCAAACTTGTTCTAATGGTTACTGTTCCAATACGCAACAAAATTATATTACAGTGCAAACTAATCCGGCCACCAATACATACAATAATCAAGCAACTTTAAATGGCTATGTTTCTGGTATAAATACCAATAATACAAACTATGTTTGGTTTCAATGGGGGACTACAACATCTTACGGATTTGAAACAAATCATCAAACTTTAAACTATGCAGGATTTTTTAACCAAAATATTGCAGGATTATCTCCTTTGGTTGTTTATCATTTTAGGGCAGTTGGCCAAAATTATAACGGTCAAATAGTTTATGGCCGGGATTTAACTTTTCAGCTGGGTCAGGTTTTAGGGGCAACAGATATTTCAACAGGTTTTACGAATAATTTATTAGTTGATTCGTTCTTTCTGCCTTTAATCATTGCTTTGGCCTTAATTTGGCTGTTCAAATCCCGGGTTTTAAATTTTACTCATTGGACTGATTCAGGCAAAATAAAGCACAAAGATTATGTTGCAAGCAAAGAATTAAAATTAAAAATTGCAAAAATCAAAGAAAAAGAAAAATTAAAATAGCTAATTAAAAAACAAAAAGACGTTTTATGAACGTCTTTTTGTTGCACAATAATTGGTAAATATTATTTTCTTCCTTCAAATGCCGATTCCAAAGTTTCCTCGTCTGCATATTCTAATTCACCTCCAACCGGCAATCCCTGGGCTAAATGAGTAATTTTAAAAACAATTACCGGAGTTAAATTTTTTAATTTTCTTTCAATTAAGACAGATGTTGCCTTGCCTTCAGGGGTCGGATTTGTGGCTATTATAATTTCTGTAAACTTTCCATGCGCCTTAATTCTTTCTAAAAGATTTTGAATTCTTAAGTTATCAATATCATTTTTTTTCATGGTAGCAACTGTGCCGCCTAATACAAAATACAAGCCGTTGTATTTTTTTGTATTTTCAATTGACATTAAATCAGTTTCTTTTTCAACAACACAGAGCAATTGATTGTTTCTCAATGGATTTTTACAAATGGGACATAAATTTTCAATTGTATCTTGCGGTTCAAAGGGGTTAAAACACAAAACACAAAACTTTATCTTATTTTTTAATTCTCCGATAGCGCTTGTTAATTCGTTAATTTTTTCTTTCGGCAATTTCATTAAATAAAAAACAAAACGGCCGGCAGTTCTTGGTCCAACCGCGGGAAATTTAGAAAATAATTCTATAAGTTTTTTAACTGAATCTGACATTATTCTGTTATTTCAGAAGAATATTCTCCTTTGTCCAAGTTTCTAAAACTTACCCTTTGGTCGTCAAAATACAGTTCAATTTTTCCCAATGGGCCATTTCTGTGTTTGGCAACCAAGATTTCAGCTATGCTCTTTTTTAGGCTGTTTTCATTATATCTGTCTTCTCTATATATAAATAAAACAACGTCGGCATCTTGTTCAATCGCCCCCGATTCTCTTAAATCAGCTAATCTTGGTATTTGTGGAACGCGCGATTCAACAGCGCGGGATAACTGCGACAAAGCCAAAACAGGAACATTTAGTTCTTTGGCCAGTGTTTTTAATGCCCTTGATATTTCTGTCACTTGCTGCACAGAACTATGGAATTTATTAATAGGTTCCATTAATTGCAAATAATCAATAATCAATAAATCAAGGCCTTTTGTTGCCTGTAATCTTCTTGCCATTGCTCTCATTTGCAGTATATTTACGGAACCTGCGTCATCAATGTAAATTGGCGCTTCAGATAAAGTTCCTATGGCATGCTGAATTCTGGAATAGTCATTGTCTCCAGAACCGTCTTGCAGCCTGCCATTTCTTATATTCCATAAATTAACATTTGCCTGGCTAGAAATTAATTTGTCTCCTAATTGGTCTTTTGACATTTCTAAGCTAAAAAGACCAACGGTTTTGTTTTCAAAAACAGCCGCATGCCTGGCAATATCAAGGGCTAAGGATGATTTTCCCATAGACGGCCTTGCGGCTAAAACAATTAAATCAGAATTTTGAAGCCCTGCCAAAATTTTATCCAAATCATTAAATCCGGTTGGTATACCTCTCATTTTGCCCTGATTTTTTGAAAGTTCGTCAATTCTTTCAAATGTATCCGATAGTATTTCTTTTATTGGAGTAAAAACCTGCGTAAGAGACCTTTGTCCAATGCTAAAAACTGTTTTTTCGGCCTTGTCTAACAAAATATCAACTTCTTCTGCCTCATCAAAAGCCGAAAGGCCGATTTCATGCGAAGCTGAAATTAGGTCTCTTAAAATCTTTTTTTGTCTGACTATTTTAGCATAATTTGCAACGTGAGTGGCAGTAGGAACAGAATTTATAAGAGAAGTGATATAAGCCATTCCGCCGATTTCTGCAAATTTTTGCTTTTCTTTTAACCTGGCAGATACAGAAAGAGTATCAATTGGTTCAGACCTTTCATAAAGATCAACCATTGCCTGGTAAATTTCTTGGTGAATATTTTTATAAAAATCTTCAGCTCTTACAGAATCAACTATTTTAACGATGGCGTCTTTGTCTAACATCAAACAACCCAGCAGACTTTGTTCTGCTTCTGTATTTTGCGGAGGAAGTTTATCTGGTAATGTGTTTTCATTTGCCATATTAAGCAGAATGTCTAATAATCTGTCCCTCTTTTGTATCTTCCATTATATAACCCATTTTTTCAATTTCAATGCGAATTTCGTCCGCTCTCTGCCAGTTTTGTTCTTTGCGGTATTTTTCTCTAATGTTTATTAATTTTTTAACATCAGAAGGTATTTTTTGTTTTTTAGTTTTCTTAAAATCTATTATTCCAAAAATTTGGTTTAATTTTTCAAAGAAGCTATAAATTTCCCGGGCCAATTTCTTTGAAAGGCCCATAGGGCGTTCCTCATCTTTTAAAAATTTATTAGCTTCTTTTATAAAATTAAAAATAACGGCAAAGGCCATTGGTGTATTAAAATCATCGTCTAACTCTTTATAAAAATCTATTTCTGCCTTTTTAAATATTTTTTCAATAATTTTGTCATTTTTTGCCAGCTGACTTATTTTTTGTGTTTTGGCATCTTCTATCTTTCTTAAAAATTCTTCAATTTTTTCTAAGGCGGATTTTACTTCAATCATCAAAGATTCAGAATAATCAAGAGGGGATCTCCATAAATTCTTTGATATTAAAAATCTTAATTGTTGTTTGGAGTGCCTTTTTAAAAAATCATCTATTGTCACAAAATTTTTAAGTGATTTAGACATTTTTTGTTCAGAAATTGTTAAAAATCCCGTATGCATCCAATACCTTACAAATGGTCTCTTTCCAGAAATTGCTTCCATTTGTGAAATTTCTGCTTCATGGTGAGGAAATATAAGATCTCGGCTTCCTCCGTGAATATCGTATTGCGCTCCAAAAAAACTCTCTGTGATTGCAGTATCCTCAATGTGCCAGCCAGGCCTTCCTTTGCCAAATTGGCTAGGCCAGCCGGGTTCGGATATGTCTTGCTTGAATTTCCACAAACAAAAGTCGCCCCTGTTTTTTTTATCTTTGCTGTAATCAATCCTGGAAACAGAATCCTCCGCTTCCAGCGCAGTTCTGCCCGATAATTTGCCATAGTTTTTAAATTTACTTATATCGTAATAAATTCCATCATCCAATTTATAGGCATAGCCTTTTTTTAAAAGTATTTCTATTTGGCTTATTATTTTTTTAATATAACTTGTTGCTTTGGCGTATTTTGTAACGCTGTTGATTCCCAAACTTTTCATTGATTTTAAGTATTCTTTTTCAAAAACCGAAGCTAATTTTTTAGGCAGAACTCCTTTTTCTCGGGCTCGGGCAATTATTTTGTCATCTAAATCTGTGATATTTTGCAGATAAAAAACATTAAAACCGATTTGTCTTAAATATTTAGCGAAGGAATCAAAAATAACACATGTTCTGGCATGGCCCAAATGAGCAAAGTCATAAACAGTCGGCCCGCAAACAAAAAGATTAACTTTTTTGTTTTTTAGCGGTAAAAACTTTTCTTTTTTGCCGGAAAGAGTGTTATATATTTTTAAATTGTGTTTTATCATATTTTTAGTTTATTTATCGGACGAATCTCCAGTATTTTATAAAAAATATTCAATAGCGCAAAAGCGACCGAAACCCACAAAATATCAATAAAAAACCGGTGCGGGGGATTTGGCCAGAAAAACAATATTGCCGCAAAAACCAATGACTGCATAACCATTTTGGTTTTTCCGAAAATATTTGATTCAAGGTATACTTTTTTTGTTTTATAATATATTGAAACAAAAGTGTTGGCCACTTCTATTAAAAGCAAAACCAATAGCAGCCACCTATGGGCTTCAAATAAGCTATAAACGGCTATGGTTATTATTATAATTCTATCGGCCACAGGGTCTAACATAGCCCCCAGTTCGGTAACCATATTTTTGCCTCTGGCAACCGAACCGTCTAAAAGGTCGGTTAAAACTCCGAAAAAAAATAGAGATACGATTAAGATTTTATCTTCTATTTTGAAAAAGAATAATAAAATAAAAAGCAAAACTCCAATAATAATTCTTACAGTTGTTATTTTATTCGGCGTAATTTTGCTTGGCCAATACGGTTTGATAAAAACAAAAAGGATTTCGTCTCTGTAAGAATCAATTTTTTCAAGGAATAATTTTAGGCCTTCTATAAATTTATTCATTGCCGTATTCTACCAAAGATTATTAGATTTGTTAAGCCCCGTTAGAGGTTTATTATCGCAAACCTCTAAACGGGGTAAGCCCTCTGTTTCCAGAATAAATTTTTTATGATAATCTGATATAATTGTAAAAATAGCATTATGAATAATTTAGTTTTATATCGCAAATACAGGCCTCAAAGTTTTTCTGAAATAATAGGGCAGGAACATATTGTCCAAACTTTAACCAACTCAATTTCTGCAAAATCTATTTCCCATGCTTATTTGTTTACGGGACCTCGGGGCAGCGGCAAAACAACAATTGCCCGTCTTTTTGCAAAAGCCATTAACTGCCACGACTTATCTTCTTTTGAGCCATGCAATAAATGTTCTTCCTGCCTTGAGATTATGCAGTCCAAATCAATGGATTTAATTGAGATTGATGCGGCCTCTCACACCGGAGTTGACGATGTAAGGGAATTGATAGAAGGAATTAAATTTTCTCCCGTAAAATCAAAATACAAAATTTTTATAATTGACGAATGCCACCAATTAAGCAAGTCGGCTGCCAATGCCTTATTAAAAACTCTCGAAGAACCGCCTGGCCACGCTATTTTTATACTGGCTACCACAGAGGTTCATAAAATGATACCGACAATAATTTCAAGATGCCAGAGATTTGATTTCAAAAGATTGCAGATTTCAGAAATTATTAAAAAGCTGGAATTTATTTCTAAAAAAGAAAATATAAAATTCGAAGATTCTGCCTTATCTTTGATTGCTTTTAATTCTCGGGGCTCGTTCCGCGACGCAGAATCACTTTTAGATCAGTGCATTAGTTTTTCCGGTAAAACCGGCGCAATAAAAACAGACGATATAAAAGAGCTTTTAGGCATTGTTGAGGCCAGCCAAATTGCCCAGCTTGTTGATTATCTTTCGCAAAAAAACACAAAAGACTCAATTTTGTATTTAAACTCAATGGCAGACAACGGCATTGATTTGCAAGAATTCACCAAAACATTGGTTTTTTATTTAAGGCAGTCATTGCTTCTAAAAATAAATCCTGATTTTTTGAATTTGCAAAACTCCGGCCTTTCGGATAAAGAAATAGAGAAAATGAAGAATCAAACAGCCAATTTAAACAATAAAGACATTCAAAATATGCTGGAACTTTTTATTGAAGCAGAAAACAAAATGAAATATTCAGCAATACCGCAACTTCCTTTAGAATTAGCCATTGTTGACATTACCTATGAGGAAGTGTAGTAATTTGCAGTATTTGAACTAAGGTAGTACAATTAATTTATACTAAAGCTTAGTTCTATTATGAAATCAAAAATTGAAGAAAAAAATAAAGCGATAGAATTGCGAAAACAAGGACTATCTTACAGGGAGATTTTGGAACAAATTCCGGTTGCTAAATCGTCGTTGTCTTTATGGCTAAAAAGTGTTAAATTAGCAGATAGTCAGAGACAAAGATTAACTGATAAAAAACTGGCTTCTGCACGGAGAGGATCACAAAAAATGAAAGATATTAGGATAGCTCTTACAAAACAAATAAAAGATAAAGCAAGAAAAGAGATAGGGAAGTTATCAAAAAGAGAATTATGGTTAATTGGCATAGCATTATACTGGGCAGAGGGGAGCAAAGAAAAAGAATATCGACCAGGGGCTGGAATCAAATTTACCAATTCGGACCCAATGATGATTAAAATTTTTCTAAAGTGGCTCTTTGAAGTCGCTAATATATCAAAAGAAAAAATTTATCTTGATATTATTATCCACGAAAATAATAAAAACAGATTAGAAGAAGTAATTAGTTATTGGTCAGAATATACTGGTTTTTCAAAAGAAAGTTTTAAACGTATTTATTTTAAAAATAATAAAATAAAAATACATAGAAAAAATATAGGGAATAATTATTTTGGCTTACTAAGAATAATAGTTAGAGAAGGTTCTACTTTAAATAGAAAGATTCAAGGTTGGACCGAAGGTATTTATCAACATTCCGGGGTCGTCTAATGGTAGGACTTGGAGCTTTGGACTCCACTATTTTGGTTCGAATCCAAGCCCCGGAGCAGAGTATCAGATTAAAAAATTGTACTGATGCAAAGAAGAGCGGTTTTTTTAGTATTCATTATTATTTTATTAAAGAAATTATTGTAGTTTAATTCATTATGATTCTTCAAAACTGGTGGTATACAACGCTTTTAAATACTAAGGTTGATGCTTGTTCGCCCCTAATAGAAAATATTTCTTGTGATGTTTTAGTAGTGGGTGGCGGCATGGCAGGATTACATGCCGCCAAATATCTGACTGAGGCTGGCAGGAAAGTTGTTCTCCTTGAACGGAATATTTGTGGCGGCAGTTCTACCGGAAAAAGCGCCGGTTTTCTTACTCCAGACAGCGAACTTGAATTGGGCCAGCTTGTAAGACGTTATGGTTCAGAAGATGCAAAAGTTGTCTGGAGCATCGCTTCACAAGGAGTTGATTTGATAATTCAAAATATCAAAAAACATGATATCAAATGTGATTTATTAAAACAGGATAGTCTTTTTGTAGGCCTTGGCCAAAAGGGGTCTCAAGAAGTTCAAGAAGAAGCGTACGCTCGTAAAAAACTCAACCTCCCATTCACACTTTACCACAAAGAAGAACTTAAAAAAATTAATACTGGCAGAGAATATACTCTCGGCATTCAGTATAGCGATACATATGGTATTAACCCGTTGCTCTATGCGCAAGAACTAAAAAAAATCCTACTCACATTAGGAGTAAAAATTTACGAAAGCACCGAAGTAACAGAAATTAAGGGCCATACTGCCAAGACTCATTTAGGTTCAGTAACCGCAGAAAATATTATTATCTGCATAGATAAAATGAAGCCGAGTTTTTCTAGAGTCGCAAAGCAGACATATCATGCCCAGACATTTTTAAGCATCAGCGAGCCACTGGAAAAAAAAGACATAAAGGATATGTTTCCAATCACAGATGTTATGTGTTGGGATTCAAAACTTGTTTATACTTACTACCGCTTGACTGGCGATAACAGATTACTGGTGGGTGGTGGCTCGGCGCTTACTACTTTTTCTTCCATGGATGTTACTCCACCCAAAATTATTGAAAGAGTTATCGGTGGATTAAAAAAACAGTTTCCGATATTAAACCATGTGGAATTCATCCAATATTGGCCGGGACGAATTGATACTACCAAAGATTTAATTCCAATAGTTGATTTCGATTCTCAAATGCCTCACGTGCAGTATGTTTTAGGATGCGTCGGTCTTCCTTGGGCGGCTTTTTGTGGTGATTATGCCGCCCGCCGGCTTTTAGAACCAGAATACTGCCATATTTATTGCAAGTATTTGAAAATTCAAAGAAAATATTTTATTCCATTTACACTCCAAAGAATTCTTGGTAAAATGATAACATTCTCACTAAATAATATTTTTAGTAAATATATTCAAAAGGGTTATTAATTTATTTATAACTATAGATATTTTAATATGAAAAAAAATTTATTAATCGGATTCATTGTCGTATGTGCTATTGTTGTAGTTGGATATGTTATCTTTACATTAAAAAGTGGTAAAATATTAGATGATGTTTCGCCACTTAATAAGACAGAATCGTTACCAACTTCCACAGTCATTAAAGATAATCTAGATACAATGGGCGAAGCGGAAAAAAATGAATTTATGCAGGAAGTTGAATCAATGAAAAACGATATAATGGAAAAAAGCGATGCAATGCCGTCGCAAGCCACGCTTATTGCGAAAGGTGATTTTATGAAAAGGTTTCATGGTGTTGAAGGACGAGCATTGCTTATCAAAGACGGCAACAAGAAAACGGTGAGATTTGAAGATTTTCAAACCGATAACGGTCCACAATTGCGCATTTATCTTTCAACAAGCCTTGACGCAAAAGATTTTGTCGACCTTGGGACAATAAAGGCAACGAGAGGAAATGTGAATTACGACATTCCTCCGGAAACCGACACAACAAAATACAAATATGTGCTTGTCTGGTGTAAGCCATTTAGTGTGCTTTTCAGTTATGCTAACTTAATATCAATTTAAAAGTATGGTAAAGATTTCTTTTTCACATAAATTTATTAAGGAAGTCATCACGCTCTTTAGAAAAAAATCTTTAAAAGAAATATTTTTTGGCAAAAAAGTTGATTTGATTGCCCGGGAAGATGAAGTGATTTACTGGTTGAAAGAACACGATGAAGAGTTCAGGAAAAGCGGTGGTAGGAAAGGAGCTTTTGTAAAGATTGACCCGATTCACAAGGGAATTGGCATGGCGTATCTTTTGCCAAATAAACTCGGTAATGATAAAACAGAGAGTTTAATATTATTTGATGGAGATACTAATATTACAGTTGGTCCTGATTTGTGGGTGTATCTTTCAGTAAACGAAGATATAAAAAAGAATGGATTAGGCGAACATCTGCGACTAATGCTACTCAAGGGTAACCAGGGCGGGCAAACCTATATGGTGAATAAATCGTTGGCCGAATTGCAGAAATATAAATCAGTAGTGGTGTGGTGCAAGCAATTCGAAGTACTTTTTACCTATGCGACATTATTCTAACTTCATCCGCACTCGGTTTTTTGGCGAAATTTTTTTCTGGCTCCACATCGCAGTTATTATACTTGCAATCTTAAGCGGTTTTTGGTTGCCCACTATGGTAGTAGTCGTATTAATCGTTTTACATAGAATACATCTTGTCGTTTTCGGGGATTGCCTTCTTACAAAGATTAAAAAATATATCAAAAGTATTGGTGAAAATGAACTTTTTCTCCAATACGCGGCTAAAAGATTATTTAAAATACAAATTAGCAAAGATCAAAGCGAATTAGTTAACTACATTATATATGCGTTTACCATTTTATTCTCGTTAGTAAATATGATTTAAAAGTACACTTGATATTTGTTTTTTATAAATTTACTATTAAATAAATTATCACTTATATGTTAGAACAAAGTTCAGGAAAAATTAATAAGTTAATAATTCCCATAGCTATTATTGTTGCCGGTGTTATTATTGCCGGCGCGGTTTATTTTTCGGTAAAAAGTTCAGCGCCGTCTGTTGCGCCAAATAACGGACAAGGACAAAAAGCAGACCAGCCAATAGTTCCTCAACAGCCAAGCTCTGTTGATATTAGCAAGGTAAAAATAGAAGGGTCGCGTTTCGCAGGCAACCCAAATGCGCCTGTTGTAATGGCATATTGGGGTGATTTTCAGTGCCCATTTTGTAAACGGCTTGAAGAAACAGTTGTAGGACAAATTTTAAAAGACTATCCGGATAAAGTAAAAATTGTAATTAAGGATTTTCAGTTTTTAGGGGCTGATTCACAGACTGCCGGGTGGGCGGCAAGAGCGGTATGGGAAGTTGACCCAGAAAAGTACTTTGAATGGCATATGGCAATGTATAACAAACAAGATGGCGAGAATTCCGATTTTGGAAACAAGGAAGATATCGTTGCGCTTACGAAGACCATACTCGGAAATAGCAAAGGAAATAAAGTTGCCGAACTAATGGTTTCAAAACAAGCCGAATATCAAAAAGCCATGGATGAAGACAAAGCGGAAGGTCAAAGTTTTGGCATAAACGGCACTCCTGATTCTATTATAGGCAAAGACCTTATTTCCGGCGCCCAGCCATATTCTGCTTTTAAACAGATTATTGATTTGGCTCTGCAAGGTAAATAATTATGTTTTTTGGAACCTTAAAAAAGATATTTCAAAGACCAATATATGCGTTTTTGTCGCTTATCACAAGTTTTGGAGCGTTTGCGTTTGCAGTATGGCTGCCAAATATCCGCTTGATTATAAGCTTTATGGGCCATTCTGAAATACCTTTTTCGCAAAAAATTAATCTGCCAATTAGTCTTCTGGGATCAATTACAACTAATTTCACTCTGCTCTCCGCCTCATACACTATTGCTATCGCTGTCTTATTTGGAATTAATCTCTCCATGATTGTTTATTATTTGGAAAAAAGAATCACAGAGTTAAAACATAATGGAATTACTACTGGTTTTTTTGGCATTATGAGCGGTATCTTCGGCATAGGTTGCGCCACTTGCGGCTCAGTTATTCTTACAGGTGTTCTTTCGTTATTTGGCTCGTCTTGGATACTCTCATTTTTGCCTCTTCGGGGAGGCGAGTTTGGTATTCTTGGAGTAATTCTACTTGCTATATCTATCTGCATAACAGCGAATCAAATCCAAAATCCGGCCGTTTGTAAAATTTAATTGCTAAAATTTTATGGAAGAAGTAAAACTCGTTGAACAATTAAGCAATAAGGAGCGCCACGACCTTAAACGCCAGCAGAAATTACAAGCTCAAGAAAGAATTATTAAAAAAAACCGCATTAAAAAAATTGTATTGTGGAGCGCAGGCAGTATCTTGATTTTCACAATAATCGGAGGTTTGATTTGGTATGTTGCAACAAGACCCCCAACCTTAGAATCTGACATAATATCCCGCACCGGACTTCACTGGCATCCGGAACTTGCCATTTATGTCAAGGGTGAAAAGCAGGAGATACCGGAGAATATCGGCATTGGAGCGGTTCATCAGCCGATTCACACCCATGATGACAGTGATCAAGGCATTATTCATATGGAATTTCAGGGGTTGGTTAGAAAGCAAGACGCAATGATAGGCCATTTTTTTAGGAACTGGGGCAAAGACATGCGCTCATTCGGCGCAAACATGAAAATGACCGTAAACGGGGAAGAGAATACCGAATACGAAAATTACATCATGCTGGACAAAGATAAAATAGAACTCCATTATGAGTAATAAAATAAAAGTCAATATTTCTGGTTATATTAAAAAATAACTAATGAAAAAAGAAAGACAGATTATAGAATCTCTATTAGAAGGTACCGGTATTGCCATAAATGGCAATAATCCGCATGACCCGCAAATACATAATGAAAATTTTTATAGCCGTGTATTGAAATACGGATCTTTGGGGCTTGGTGAATCATATATGGACGGCTGGTGGGACTGTGACAAACTTGACCAGTTTTTCCATAAAATTCTTATAGCTGATCTTGACCGGCGAATCAAAAAAAATTGGGTTTTAGCATTAAAACTTTCATTGAATATTATTTTTAATCCGGGAAAAAAGTCAAAAGCTTTTGAGATTGGAAAAAAACATTATGATATCGGCAATGACTTATATCGCGCGATGCTTGATAAACGCTTAACCTATACTTGCGGATATTGGTCACAGCCCCAAAGCAAACGGGGATCCTCGATGAAATCGGGAAAAGATGCAAAAAACCTAAACGAAGCGCAGGAGGCAAAACTTGATCTTGTCTGCAGGAAAATAGGACTTACGAGAGGGAAAAAGGTGCTTGATATTGGTTCTGGGTGGGGAAGTTTTATCGGCTATGCCGCCAAAAAATATGGAGCAGATGCGTTAGGAATCACCGTCTCAAAAGAGCAAAAGGCGCTGGCTGATAAATTGTATAAAAATCTTCCCGTTCAGACTCGTCTCCAGGATTATCGCGATATCATCAATGAAAAATTCGATCATATCGTATCTTTGGGAATGTTTGAGCATGTAGGATGCAAAAATTATCGCGCCTTTATGAAAATAGCCCACAACGCTATTAAAGATGATGGGTTATTCCTTTTGCATACCATAGGCGGCAACGATTCTATAAGCGCAATAGATCCATGGATCGTAAAATATATTTTTCCTAATGGCATGATTCCTTCCATAAAACAAATCGGCAAAGTAATTGAAGGATTATTTGTTATGGAAGACTGGCATAATTTCGGAGCGGATTACGACAAGACATTGATGGCTTGGCATAAGAATTTTGAAAACAACTGGGACAAAATAAAGTCAAATTACGGCGAAAAATTTCATAGGATGTGGAGATATTATCTTCTGTCGTGCGCCGGATCATTTCGCGCCAGAAAAATACAGCTGTGGCAGATTGTATTGTCTAAAAAAGGATTCCGCAATGGATACAAAACGATTAGATAAAAATTAAAGGTTGATAAAAGCATAGAATTAAGGCAATATTAATATTAGTTTTATAAACTTATGAAGAATAACAATACTTACGAAAAAATATTTTTAGCAAGTTTGGGACTTGTGAGTGTATCTGTAAAAGAAATTAAAAAAGTTTTAGAGGAAATTTCGTCAAAACAACCTACAGGCAAAGAGCTGGAAAAATTTATTGCCAAACTTTCAAAAGAAGGCAAATCTCGCCAACAGGAAATCGAGAAACAAATTAAAAGCTCGGTAAGAATGGTTCTCAAAGAGCTAGATATACCGACTAAAAGCGAATTAAAGAAACTGGAGAAAAAAATAAAAAGCAGCCGCGCTAAAAAATAATACAAATGTTTTTATTAGGCTTAAAAAGCAGGGCAGGTGACCTTAATCGTTTTCGTATGATTTTAGCCGTTGTTTTTGAATCCGGCGGCGGTGTTTTGGTTGCTAAGATGCGTCTTAAATATTTAGTGCCATGGTCTTGTAAAATCCATTGTTTTTTTCATCCACGGTCGCCCAAAAAATGCCTAGTTCAAATGGAGGGAGATAAAGTAGTATTATCATCACAGATGGTTAGCGAAGTGCTGGAAAAATTGGGCCCCACATTCATTAAGCTGGGCCAGGTATTGAGTCTGCGCGCCGATGTGGTTGGCGAAGAAATTTCAGAAGAACTTTCCAAACTGCAAAGCAATGTTCAACCGTTTTCTTATGAACAAGTCCGCCAAATTATCATTAATGAATTTAGAGAACCGCCGGAAAAAATTTTTAAGTCTTTTGAAAAAAAACCTGTGGCTGCAGCTTCGCTGGCCCAGGTTCATCGGGCATATTTAAAAGATGGAACAGAAGTTGCGGTAAAAATCCAGAGGCCGAATATAAGAGCGACTATAGAGCATGATATACATATTCTATTTTCTCTTGCGCATTTGGCAGAGCGTTTTATGCCGGAACTTCGCCCCTACCAACCGGTGCGCGTTGTTAAAGAATTTGCCGACTGGACACTGCAGGAATTGGATTTTAAAGTTGAAGGAAACAATGCTGAGCGTTTTCGTTTTGCTTTTAAAGATAATAAGTATATTAATATCCCGAAAATTTATTGGGAGCTGACTACATCCAAAATCCTAACGATGGATTTTGTACATGGGGTTAAAGCAAATGATGTTTCTGGCATTCGCAAACTTGAGTCAGATTCAAAGCAGCTTGCCCTGCATGGAGTCGGAGCTGTTTTTCAGCAATTTCTTATTGACGGATTTTTCCATGCCGATCCGCATCCGGGCAATTTTTTTGCCATGAAGGGCGATATTCTTTGCTTGCATGACTTTGGCATGGTCGGCTATCTGGCACCCGAACAGCGCAGGGAACTGGTAAGTTGTTTTGTTGCTTTTGAAAATAAGGATATCGACGGTTTTCTCAGGCATTTTATGCATCTTGCCGCAACTTCGGAAATAAGCGATGTTTCAGGCTTTCAAAAAGATGCATCGGAGATTTTAAGCGAACTGCTTTTCACGCCAAATCAGCCAAGCATTGCCTGGGCATTCTTCCGCCTGATTAATAAAGGAGCAGGTCGGCAAATTAATTTTCCGGCGGACTTGGCGCTCTTTGGCAAGGCCATCATTACCACCGAAGCAATGGGCATGAAGTTATATCCGGAATTTAATTTTAATAAAGAACTTCAGCCGTTTGTGCAAAAGGCTTTTAACGCATATCTTAACCCGAAAAAAGCATTAAATAACTTAAAAACCGATATTTTTGATTACTTGGACTTTTTAAAGAATCTTCCCGAGAAAACCCAAATTCTTTTGAAAAAAATGGAGAAAAATGATTTCGGAGTCAAAATTGATGTCAGTGAATTATTGGGCATAAAAACCGAATTTGACCGCCAGAACGATGTGCGCGTTCTGGGCGGTATAACCGGTGTTTTATTTATTATTTCATCCATTTTTGCCTATTTTGAAGGAATAAAAAGTATTGGCGGTTTGAGTTTTAGCGCTATCGGATTGATTGCATCGGTAATATTGTTTTTGTGGTTTGCGGCGCGAATTATTAAAAAACCAAAATTATGAAAAACAAAAAAAGAATTTCAACTTTAACAGGTATAATAATTATCATTGTGGCAATTATGCTCTTCTGCGGAGTTTTTCTTTATGAATATTATTCAGAGCAAAATTTTATAAACATAAGTCAAAATCAAGTTTTATTGTCATTATCAGGACTCAATTTTGTATTGCCTAACGATTGGCAGATAAAATTAAAAAATAACCATATTGCAACGGTGGTTAATTCTAATAATAATCAAATAGATATAAGTGTAGAGGCAGTAAATAACTATCAAGATTTTGGTTCTGGCAAATACAATCTGACAAATATAAAATATGGACAAGCGTGGGATGAAGTAGCAACTGAAAATATTATTCCTATCGGAATTTCTTTTAATAATGGCCGACATTATGATTTTCTCGCTGATTTTGGGAATCACAAAGTTTCAACAAATGATTATAATCAAATTTGGAATATAGTTAAAAATGCATCTCCGATTGAAAAATAGTTTGATGGGTAGTATATTTAAAAATGAAATACAATAAATCCGGCGAAAATTTATTATTAAATTGTCAAAGATATGTTTTTTGAAGAATATATTAATTATTTAAAAGATAACCCCGATAATTACTGGTTCAAGCGCAAATTATATGGCTGGGGCTGGACTCCCGCAAAATGGCAGGGATGGATTATTTTAATTGTTTTCATAATTTTTATCGTATTGAATGCAATAGCGATAGATTCAAACCCGGAGCCAGACGCCGACCAATTAACATGGTTTTTCGCAAAAACAATACTCTCTGTGGCAATACTGATTTTTATTTGCTATAAAAAGGGAGAAAAGCCAAAATGGCAGTGGGGCATGCCTAAAAAAGATAAAAATTAAAATAAATTAAAAAATCTATGAAAGGATTTGTTAAAAATATTGAAGAAATCTCTCTTGAAAATGAAAATTTCAGAAAAGTGCTATATACATCAAAAAACATCCAATTGGTAATAATGAGCTTAAAGCCCGGCGAAGAAATCGGTGAAGAAGTTCATCAATTAGACCAATTTATTCGCTGTGAAAGCGGAACAGGAAAAGCTATTTTGGACAGCATTGAACACGAAATCGGCGACGGGTTTGCCATAGTAGTGCCATCGGGAACTAACCACAACATTATAAACACATCATTAGATAAACCTCTTAAACTTTATACTTTATATTCTCCTCCAAACCACAAAGACGGAGTGGTGCACCAAACAAAAGAACAAGCAAAAGCCGGCGAAGAAGAGCATTTTGACGGCAAAACGACCGAATAATTATTAAATTTTATAAATAACATTATGAAAAAAGCCCCAATACCAAAAGACGAATTAAAAAGAATTATGTCAGTTTACACTCTTGATTTACTTGATACTCCTCCGGAAGAAAGGTTTGATCAGCTTACCCGTTGCGCTACGCTTATTTTTCAAGTTCCTATCTCAACCTTAACACTGATTGATGCTAATAGAGAGTGGTTTAAATCCTGCCAGGGCCTTTCAAAAACAGAAGGCGACAGGGCTATTTCTTTTTGCGGACATGCATTGGTTGAAGATGAAATACTAGTGATAAATGATACTCTAAAAGATGAAAGGTTTGCCGATAACCCCATGGTAATTGGCGAGCCATTTATACGTTTTTATGCCGGAGTGCCGATTATGAGCGCAGATGGCGCCCGAGTTGGAGTATTTTGCATTAAAGATGTAAAGCCAAGAGGATTTTCTAAAGAGGACCAGGAAATCTTGGAAGGATTGGCCGCATGGGCGCAGCTTGAGGTTAATTCGCGTAATTTAAGCCTGTCTTTTCAAGATAAGTTAATTGAAAAATACGTAAAGAAATAAAATATATCAGATTATGATAGAAGCAAGGAATCTTACAAAGAAATTCGGTGATTTTATTGCAGTAGATAATATTTATATTAAGGTAAATAAAGGTGAAGTTTTTGCATTTTTAGGCCCTAACGGAGCGGGCAAATCAACAACTATCAAAATGCTGACTACTCTACTAACTCCAACTTCCGGCGACATATTTCTTAATAATCATAATGTTATTGAAAACCCTCATGAAACCCGCAGGTCTTTTGGCATAGTTTTTCAAGACCCAAGTTTAGACAACGAATTGACGGCAGAAGAAAATATGCAGTTTCACGCGGTTCTCTATGGCTTAAAAAAAGATGTTTATCAAAAACGGATTGTTGAACTTTTAAATCTTGTTGAGCTTTACGACCGTAAAGATTCGTATGTTAAAAATTTTTCAGGAGGAATGAAGCGGCGGCTCGAAATTGCGCGGGGACTTTTACATCATCCCAAAGTTTTATTCTTAGATGAACCGACAATCGGCCTTGACCCGCAAACAAGAAATCATATTTGGACATATATTAATAATTTAAACAAAAAAGAGAATGTGACTATTTTTTTTACGACGCATCACATGGAAGAAGTTGAACGCATTGCCCAAAGAGTCGCCATTATTGACCACGGGAAAATTCTTATTACAGGAACAATTGGAGAAATTATCCAAAAAGCCGACACAAAAAATCTTGAAGATGCTTTCATATCTTTGACCGGCAGCAAAATCAGGGAAGAAACAGGCAATGTTGGATTAAATCAAATGCGCATTAGCAATAAGCTTATGAGGTAACTGTCAACATTATGAATGCAATTTATATTTTGTGGTTGCGCCAATTAAAAAGATTTGTGAGAAAAAAAGCCAGTATTGTGGGGGCTTTGGGCCAGCCCATTATTTTTCTTTTGGCGATTGGCTTTGGTTTTAGCCCTATTTATGCCAAAGCGGGAGGCGGCAACTACATTCAATTTTTGGCTCCCGGAATTATTGTAATGACCGTATTATTTACATCTATTTTTACCGGTCTGGAAATTATCTGGGACAAGCAATTCGGATTTTTAAAAGAAACTTTTGTAGCGCCCATTTCCAGGCTTGAAATTCTTTTGGGAAAAACTTTAGGCGGAGCAACGGTGGCTATGATTCAAGGAACGTTTGTTTTTTTGATTACTCTCATTGCCGGTTTTAGGCCAGATTTAGCCAGTTTGCCTTTGGCGTTGCTCTTTTTGTTTTTAGTGGCCGTTCTTTCTTCGGCTTTGGGAGCCGCCATAGCCGCCAGGCTTGACGATATGCAAGGATTTCCCCTTATTTTTAACTTTATGGTACAGCCGTTATTTTTTCTTTCTGGCGCAATTTTTCCTATAAAAGACCTGCCTCCGGCATTGAGCTTTATAACAAAAATAAATCCATTTTCTTATGGAGTTGACGGATTGCGATACGCTTTTAACGGAGCCAATGTTTTTAATCCGGTTTTAAGCATTAGCGTTCTTTGCGGTTTTACAGCTGTTATTCTTGCCGCGGGAGTGTATCAATTTTCAAAAGTGCAGTTATAAAAGGTCGCAATAATATAAAAATATAAAAGAAAGAAAAAATATGGGAATTGGATGGGCAAACAAAAAAAGGTTTGACAGAAGGTCAAAAAAGAAAAACAGAGGAAAACAGCAAAAGAATAAATAATTTCGTGAAATTAATATCAAAATCTAGGTTCCTTGAGTACAGAGCATGCCCCAAAGATGCCTGGTTTAGGCTGTATATGCCAGAACTCGATGAATTTAAGATATCTATATCAGAGCAGGGCCGCATGGATCAGGGCAATATAGCTGAAGAGCATGCAAAAAAACTGGACATTTTTTCTGGATTTGTTGAAATTAAAACGAGAAACTTTGACTCAAGAAAAGAAATTGATTTATTAATGTCGCAAAAAGCGCCAGCCATATACCAGCCCACCTTTGTTGCAGATGGGTTTATTGTCCGCTGTGATATGCTTGTGTGTAACGAATCAACCGGTAAATGGGATTTGTACGAAATAAAAGCAACTAATTCAATAAAAAACGACGACAGTCCTCGCGACCATATTTCCGACCTTTCTTTTCAAACAATCGTATTGGAACGAGCCGAAATTGACATTGGAAAAAAATTTATTGTTCATTTAAATAATAAATACATCCGTAAAGGAGATATAGATATTGAAAATCTTTTTTTAATTAACGACAGTACGGAGCAAGTATCTGCAAAAATAGAAATTACTGCCCAACAGATGGAAAATGCAAAAAAATACTTAAACCAAAAAACAGAACCAAAAAATGGATGCAATTGTCATTTATATGGGCGAAGCAGGCATTGCGCAACATTTGGACGTTCTCATCCCGAGATACCGGAATATTCCATACATGATTTATTGCGGATTGGGTCAAGCCCAAGCAAACTTGCAGAATTCGTAAAAAATGAAACTTATGATTTGGGTGAGATCGGAGATACGTCGGATTTTAGCGTTACCCAGCAAAATCAAATTAATACTTACAAAAATAATAAAGAAATAATCAATGAAAAAGAAATCTCTAATATTTTAGATGAATATAAGTATCCGCTTTATTTTTTTGATTATGAAACTTTTGCTCCCGCAATACCAATATATTCAGGATACGGAACATGGCAAAGAATTCCAATACAATTTTCTTTGCATATTATTGATAAAAAAGGAGGTCCTTTGCGTCACGTGGAATATTTACACCAAGAAAATTCAGACCCGTCAGAAATAGTCGCAAAAAAACTTAATGAATATATTGACCCAAAAGGCACAGTTCTTGCCTGGAATGTTTCTTTTGAAAAAAATGTTACAAAAGAAATTGCCGCCAGATTATCTAAATACGAGAAAGTTTTAAACAGGATTTGTTTACAAATGAAAGATTTAAGCGACATTTTTTCCAAACAACATTATGTTCACAAAGACTTTAGGGGAAGGTTCGCAATCGAAGCAGTAATGAAAGTGCTGTTGCCTGAAATGACTTATGAAAATTTACCTTATACGGGTGAAGATGTTGGCTATGTTTGGTGGCAAGATATTGCAAATCAAGGATTAAACCCAAAAGAAAGGGACCAAAAAGCGCATTTGATTAAAGAGTATTGCAAACAAGACACTTTTATTATGGTTGAGATTTTTAGAATACTAAATGATTTTGTTAGTAAAAAATGAGTGCGAAAAAATTAGCTATTTTTGATATTGACGGGACTATTTTCAGGTCTAGCCTTTTAATAGAGATTACAGATGCCCTTATAACAGAAAAAATATTTCCAGAAAAAGTTAGAGATATTTATGCCAAAGCTTACGAAAATTGGTTGGATCGCAAAGGTTCTTATGAAGAGTATATTGAAGCGGTAGTTAATGCTTTTGTGAAAAACATAAATGGCGTTCGGTACTCTGACTTTGCCAAAATTTCAAAGAAAGTAATTATTTCTCATCAAAATCGCGTATATCGCTATACAAGAGAACTCATTTTGGATTTAAAAAAGAAAAAATATTATCTTTTGGCAATTTCTAATTCTCCTAAAACAGTTGTTGATGAATTTTGCAAAAAGTGGGGTTTCAATAAATCTTATGGGCGTATTTACGAATTAGATAAAAATGGAAAATTTACAGGCAAAATACTTCACGAAGACCTTATTTCAGACAAGGCAAAAATTTTAAAACGCGCCATAGAAAAAGAGAATTTAACCATAAATAATTCGGTTGGAGTGGGGGACTCGGAAAGCGATATCGCTTTTTTAAAATTAGTCAAAGAACCAATTTGTTTTAATCCTAACAATAAGCTTTACTTGCACGCCAAGAAAGCCAAGTGGAAAATAACAGTTGAAAGAAAAGATGTGATATATCACTTATCTTGAGTATTTTTAATTGTTTGTGATACAATAGTAGAAAATATAATTAACCCTGGTCAAATAATTTCGCTAAAAACAAAATTAAAATCTAAAAGATTTTATTTGACTGGATAAAATAATAAAAAATATGGAACTTTCAATTTTTTTAGCAAATATTTTCGGTCTTTCTATTGTCGCCGTATCTTTGTCGTTATTATTGAATCCCAAAAACGTAAAGAAAATATCTGATTCTATGGAAAATGGAATAACTTTGTTTTATACCGGGATTGTTAGCTTTGTAATAGGTACTGCTATGATTTTAAACCACAATATTTGGGTTTATGATTGGAGGTTAATTATTACCATTTTGGGCTGGGCGATTTTAGTAAAAGGCATAATAAGGTTATTTTTACCTAAGATGGCAATAAATATGTCAAAAAAAATAATAAATAGCCAATGGATTCCTTTAATATTAGTCGCAGGCGTTATTTTGGGTTGTGTTTTAATTTATTTTGGCTTTACCAGTTAGTTTAAATAAAATTATATGCAATTATGGGTTATGATAATTAATTAATAAAAATATGGGATACATAAACGAACAACAAAACACAAATAATATTCCTAATAACTCTAACAATTTAAATACGGCAAAAAAGTCAAATTTAATTAAAATTGTTATTTTAGCAATAATAATGGTTTTATTTCTTTCCGGGGCATACTTAGTTGCAGCTTTTTTTATTAATCTATGGCCATTCACAATTCCAAACCCGGCAGATAATTTTAAAAAATCACTGCTAAATCTTTCTAATATAGATTCTGCTTCTTATGAAGTATATTTTAATCTGCAACCTGTGGAAAAAAACCAAAATATAAAACCGCTTAGCGAAGAAATAGGGGAGTATATTTCCGATAAAAAACCTATGTACGACAGAGATGCCGACAGATTTAGAGACCTCCGATTAATGGCAGATAAAATCAATAAATTTTATTCGGTTGTAAAAAGGTACCCCAAAAATCTTGCTGAAGCCGGAATTACATTAAAGGATCCCAATGGAAGCCAGTATGAGTATGAGGGTGTAGCCAAATCAGGTGGTTTTGAGGAGGATTTTTTTATCACTATCATATTTGAAACGGACGAGGCGGCAAAAGCTATTCATAGTAGAAATAATAATAAATCAACAGATAAAATAATTTCTTTTGATAAAGATACTTCTACAAGTTACTACTACTTTTCAGGAGAGCCTCCGATTCCCGGTATAGTAAGCTTTTTGGGTACTGCAAATAAATTAGCCGGATATTTACCGGCTGGAGCTAAAATTGACTTTAAAATATTCGGTGAAGGAAAAGGCCAGGAAAAAAAATTGCCAAATGGAAAATTCGGTTTTGACGCAAATGTTGATTTTAGCGATGTTACAATGAAACTGCAGGCAGAACTAATAAAAAATGGAGATGATATTTATGCAAAAATAAATAATTTCCCGAGTATATTTTCCACGTTCTTTGGCAGTTCATTTGACAAAATCAAAGGTAAGTGGATTAAAACAAATATAAATGATATTGCTGATGATTTTGCAGGAGCTACAATAAAATCATTTTCTGAAGAGAGTGGCGCTGTTAATAACCAAGCAATAGAACAGGTTAAATTGTTTTTCCGCTTAGCAGTTGATCATAATATCTTAAAGAACTTTGATATAGCAACATTAGAAAAAATAGATAAAAACAATGTTTATAAATTTGAGATTTCTCTTGATAAAAATAAAATAAGTTCTTTTTATGAAGATATAACTCGTAATTTTGAAGAGAAATTTGGTGATAAATCTTTAATAAAATTTGATGCATCTACTGCAGAATATTTGAGAAGCCCTGCCTTCGAAAAATTATTTAACTATTTGAATAAAAACATAAAGATTTATTTATTCACAGATGTAAAAAATTCTTATCCAGTTAAATTTGAAATTATATCCAATATTGTTTCAGATACAGATGCAAATTACTTAGGCGGGTCATCATCAGAAAATCAATTCATACTTACGACTGGTGTTAATTTAAAAAATATAAATAAGCAAGTTTTAATAGATAGTCCAAAAGATTTTTTAAAATTTAGTGAAGTACAAATGATGCTTTCTGGAATGAACGAAAGCCAATATCTATTTAATAATCAAACCAGAAAAATTACTTTTATTAGAACCGCAATTAAGAGTTATAAAGATTCAACAGGTAAATTTCCAGTTTCCTTGGAGGAACTTAAAAAAACTGGCAAAAATAAAGAACAATTTATGCCTAACTTACCGTTAGATTTTTATAGTGTTTATGATAAACAGATGTTTTTGTATAGTCTCTCACTAAACGGAAAAGATTATAGTCTTAAATATGAAATTAAGTTGCCAGAATATAATAAAGAATATGGCCCATTTATGGGTACATATGGTATGATCTATTATTCAAAAGATCGTAAAAGTTTTGGTATAAAGTTAAATCATATAAACGGTTTAAATACCGCAAATTCAGAATCTATTTCTGCTGAATCAAAGGCTTTAGAGAAAATAGATTTTGATAAAGATACAATTTCAGATGGATTAGAATACTACATAGGCACTGACTCAAAAAAATACGACACAGATAAAGATGGAGTAAGTGACGGTCAAGAACTTTATAATAAATCTAATCCACTGGGTCCAGGAAAATTTAAAGATAACGGTTATTCTGGCTCATTTCTATGGTAAAATAAATCAAAGATTAAAAATATGCAACTTTGGATAATTTACTCTCTTTTATCTGCTATGTTTGCCGGTTTGGTGGCAATATTTGGCAAAATAGGGCTTAAAGATATTGATTCCACTTTGGCTACCACAGTGAGGTCTTTTGTGATGGCTTTATTCCTTTTTTTTGTTTCTTTGACTTTAGGCAAATTTGATCTCATCGGCACAATTAAAAATAAAGTTCTATTTTTTATAGTTTTATCCGGCATAGCCGGAGCCTTATCCTGGCTTTTTTATTTTTTTGCGTTAAAAACAGGCGTAGCTTCGGGAGTGGCCGCCATAGACAGGTTAAGTGTTGTTTTTGTTGTAATTTTCGCCATTTTATTTTTAGGCGAAAAACTAAGCTGGCAAACAGCTATAGGCGCTTTGCTTATAACTATTGGAGCCGTAATAATGGTTATTAAAAAATAATATGCCTGGCGATAAATATAATTCCGTATGGGTTTCATATTCCTCTATAGGGGACTTTTTAAAATGTCCTCGGTTGTATTTTTTACGCAATATTTACAGAAACGAACGGGGCAACAAAGTCAATATAATCACTCCAGCGCTTTCTTTGGGGCAAGCCGTACATGGAGCATTGGAAGGATTATCGCAATACAAAGCGGAGGAAAGATTTTTAATACCTTTGGAAAATTCTTTTGAAGAAGAATGGATAAAGATTTCAGGAAAAAGAGGAGGATTTAAAAATGCGAAAGAAGAATCCGAATCCAAAGAACGCGGGAAGAATACATAATGGAACGCCGCCTCATTTTTATTTATCCAAAGCAGAGAATATTATTTTATGCGGAAGGATAGATTGGCTGGAATATATTGAAAAAGACGACAGTGTCAGGGTTGTTGATTTTAAAACCGGAAAAAACAAAGAAGAAAAAGGGTCTTTGCAATTGCCAATATACAGCTTATTGCTGAACGCTCTGCAAAAACGCAAAGTTTCAGGAGCCAGTTATTGGTATGTTGATAAAGACGACTCTCCATTATCAGTTGAATTGCCGGATATCTCTGAATCAAAAGAAAATGTATTAGATCTAGCCAGAAAAGTTAAAATTGCAAGGGAAAGAATGGCTTTTAACTGTTTTTACGGTCCAGGCGGATGTTTTGCCTGCAGGCCATTTGAAAAAATTATTAGCGGTCAAGCAGAGTTTGTCGGACTCGGCGAATATAACCAGGAAATGTATATAATTTGAGTTCGTGAAAACTTATGAATAAAAATATTTTAATATCAGTTATAGTAATAATAATCTTGATTTTTGGCGGTTATTTTCTTTTGAAAAAGCCGGTAAATAGCCAGCCTGTTAAAGAAGAAAAAAATCCCACAAACAATGAAGTTAAAAACGTGAAAATAGAAATATTGCAAGAGGGAAGCGGAGAATCATCAAAAACCGGCGACATTGTAGCTGTTCACTATGCTGGCGCCTTAGAAGACGGCGCAAAGTTTGATTCAAGCGTAGACAGAGGTACGCCATTTTCTTTTACCTTGGGAGAAAATAAAGTGATACAAGGATGGGAATTAGGAGTTTTGGGAATGAAAGCGGGCGAAAAAAGAAAATTAACAATACCGCCAGAATTAGGTTATGGAGAGTCGGGATACCCTGGAGTGATACCTCCAAACGCAACTTTGATATTCCAAGTGGAACTATTAAAAATTAACTAATCATCTCTGAATTCCATAAAGATGTTTTGACATTAGCTGTTTTTTAGTGTATAATTACTTTTCAATATCATGAATAAAATACGCAACATCGCAATAATTGCCCACGTTGACCATGGAAAAACCACTTTAGTGGACGCGCTTTTGCGTCAGTCGGGAACTCATTTAAATAAAGAAACTATTGGACAAGAATTTATTATGGACAGCAACGAATTGGAAAGGGAAAGGGGGATTACCATTTTTTCTAAAAATGCGTCTGTTCAATATGGCGCCACAAAAATAAATATAATCGACACTCCCGGCCATGCGGACTTTGGAGGAGAAGTGGAAAGGGTTTTAAATATGGCAGACGGCTGTTTGCTTTTAGTTGATGCAAAAGAAGGCCCTATGCCCCAAACTAGGTTTGTTTTGAAAAAGGCTTTGGAAATGGGGCATAAAATTATTGTGATTATAAATAAAATAGACAAAGATGGGAGCAGGCCCAAATTTGCTTTAGATGCAACGTTTGAATTATTTTTAGAACTGGGAGCAGGAGACCATTCTTTGGATTTTCCAGTAATTTACGCTTCGGGACGGGCTGGAAAAGCAGGATTAAATGCAGATTTAAATAAAATGACCGATATTACGCCGATTTTTGATGCTATTTTACAGCATATTCCTTCACCTATTGCAGATAAAGAAAAACCTCTGCAAATGCTAATTACTTCAATTATGGCAGATAATTTTAAGGGCAGAATTGCCATTGGAAGAGTTTACAATGGCGTTGTAAAAGCGGGTCAGGAAATAACACATATAAACAGAGATGGAAAATCTAAAAAATACAGATTAGTTTCTTTGATGACTTTTTCTGGATTAGGCCGGATTGAGGCCGCAGAAGTAGAAGCCGGAGACATTGCTGCCATAGCCGGCATACCAGATATAACTATTGGTGAAACAATCGCCGACCCGGAAAACCCAACAGCCATGCCGTTAATTAATATTGAAGAGCCAACTGTGAAAATGACTTTTATGGTCAATGATTCTCCCTTTGCCGGCAAAGAGGGCCAATTTTTAACTTCAAGGCAAATAAGAGAAAGATTATTTAAAGAGCTCCAAACAGACGTTGCTTTGAGGGTCAAAGATACAGATAAAGGCAGCTGGACTGTTTCTGGAAGAGGCGAATTGCATTTATCAATTTTGATTGAAAGAATGAGAAGAGAAGGATTTGAATTTCAGGTTTCAAGACCACAGGTTATTATAAAAGAGATAGAAGGCGTAAAAATGACCCCCTACGAAAAAGTTTTTATTGAAGTTCCAGAGCAATATCATGGAATAGTTATTCAAAAACTGGGCAGCAGAAAAGGCGAACTGATAGAAATGAGAAACCAGAATAACATTATATTTTTGGAATTTATGATTCCAACCAAAGGTCTTTTTGGATATAGAACAGAATTTTTAACGGATACTAAGGGGCTTGGAATAATAAATACTGCTTTTCATCAATACTTACCGGATCCCGGAAATTGGAAAGAGAAAGAACAAGGTTCTTTGGTTGCCTGCGAATCCGGACCAACCAATCTTTACGGACTAAAAAATGTACAAGACAGGGGAGTGCTGTTTTTTGGCCATGGGATAGAAATTTATGAAGGGCAGGTTGTCGGACAAAACTCAAGGCCAAACGATATAAGGGTAAATGTTTGTAAAACAAAACAATTATCAAATATGAGGTCAAAGGGCGAAGGAAATACGGAACATTTCAACGCTCCAAAAACAATGGGTTTAGAAGACGCTTTGGAATATATTGGCGATGACGAATTAGTGGAAATAACTCCAAAAAATGTACGAATAAGAAAAATATATTTAAAAGAAATTGATGAAAAAAGGGCCCTTCGCAACTCGGGATCTTCGACAGGCAGACAAAACAAATAGAAAAAGATATAATATCAATATGGAAGAGAATAAAGAAGTTGTAGTTTTTGGAGGAGGCTGTTTTTGGTGCACAGAGGCAATTTTTAAAATGTTAAAAGGAGTTATTTCAGTAAACCCGGGATATGCTGGAGGAACAAAAGAAAATCCAACCTACGAAGAAGTTTCAAATGGCAAAACCGGACACGCAGAAGTTGTTAAAATAGAATACGACCAAAATAAAATTTCTTTTAAAAATTTATTAACAGTATTTTTTGCCACACATGACCCAACCACAAAAAATAGGCAGGGAAACGATGTCGGCGAACAGTATAGGTCAATAATTTTATATACTAACGAAAAACAGCAAAAAATTGCTCAAGATTTCATTGAAGAATTAAATAACTCTGATGCAAATGGCGGTAAGATTGAAACAGAGGTAAAGCCCTTGGATAAGTTTTATGAAGCCGAATCATATCATAATAATTATTATGAAAAAAACCTGACTGCCGGCAGGCAAGGTAAAAACAAGTCATACTGCCAAATTGTTATTAATCCAAAATTAAAAAAAGTTCAGGAGAAATTTGCAGAATTATTAAATTAAATATAATGCTATGGATGAAGAGCATTTTAAAAAAATACTGACTCCAAAACAATATAAAGTAATGAGAGAGAAGGGCACGGAAGCCCCTTTTGCGGGAAAATATGTCCATGAAAATAAAAACGGCATATATGTTTGTTCCGCCTGCCAAAATCAATTATTTACTTCTGACGCAAAATTTGACTCAAAAACAGGCTGGCCGAGTTTTGACCAGGCAATTGCGGGGTCGGTTGAATACAAACCAGACGGAAACCAAACAGAAATTATTTGCGCCAAATGCAAATCTCATTTGGGCCATATCTTTTTAGACGGACCGACAAAAACAGGCAAAAGATATTGCATAAATTCGGTTTGCCTTGATTTAAAAGAAAAATAATATATATGCGGAAATAAGGATATTTCCTCTTAAAATCATGACATCATACGCCCTTCTCTTTACTCTATCGGCAATTGGCATAAGCGAAACAATGTACTTAATTCGTAAAAGGATTGCATCAGAAAAACCAATCTGCCCAATCGGCGATAATTGCGCTTTGGTTTTAGAAAGCAAATACAATAAAATTTTTATCATTCCCAACGATGTTTTGGGTTTGTTGTTTTATATCATGGCTTCATTTGTTTCGGCTTTTTTGGTAATTGGCGTAGAACCATTGGCATTTTGGGATTTTATTTTTAAATTTTCTGTTTTAATCGGAGCCATTATGTCTTTATTTTTTACATATTTACAGTGGAAAGTAATTTGCGCCTGGTGTTTTTGGTGCTTAATGTCCGCCTTTACTATTTGGCTAATGGGAACTATAATTATAATTAGTAACCTTGTTTAAATATGAACCCCGTTAGAAGTTTTGGAAGAGGAAATTATAATAAATAATAAATGTCTGTTTGAAATTGATGTTTAAGTCATATAAAGACAGACTTCTAACGGGGTGAAAAAAACAGCATTTCATTTTTTAAGAGTCGGTTTGGCAGTCACTTTTTTGTGGGTAGGAGTTTTAATTTTTAAAAATCCCGATGGCTGGAGCGGATATTTGCAGCCATGGGCAATGGGGCTCTTGCCGGTGCCAATTAAACAAGCAATGATTGGAACTGCAATTTTAGACATTGTCATCGGCGCCTTTCTGCTTTTTGATTTTATGCCGTGGCTTGCGGCTCTTGCCGGTTCTATTCACCTTATTATTGTGCTTACAGTGAGCGGCATTACCGATATAACAGTGCGCGATATCGGTCTTTTAGTCGGAGCGATAGCCATAATGATTGACTCTTTGCCGCAATGGGTGTTAAATAAAATAAAAAAATAATTATTAATTTTAACTAATAAAAAAATGAACAAAGTCATTACAACAGTTGTTATTGCAGTTATTATATTGGGAGGATATTTTGTTTTAAATAATTCATATCAGCCGACATCGGCAACTTATCAGCCGCAAATTACGGATCAACCAACGGAGCAACCAATAGAACAAACGCCAACCGCGCCAGCCGCAAGTGAAAATGAAAATATAATAACCTACACCGATTCGGGCTATTCGCCAAATATGCTCACAATAAAAAACGGGGAAACGGTAATTTTTAAAAACCAAAGTTCCAAATCAATGTGGCCGGCTTCAGCCATGCATCCAACCCACCGAGTTTATAGCGATACATCTCTTGATGATCACTGCCCCGATACAACCAACTCTTCCCTTGACGCTTGTACCGGAATTTTACCGGGCAATTCCTGGTCTTTTAAGTTTGATAAAACAGGCAGTTGGGGATTCCACGACCATTTAAACCCGAAAAACTTTGGCAAAATCACAGTAGAATAATTAAAATTTGGTTTTTCAAAATAACAAAAGGCCTGGAATACAGGTCTTTTGTTATTATCACTCTTGACAACAGATTGCTAATTTTATAGAATGGCTACATGATATCAGAGAGACAAATAAGAATTTTAAACTCATTGGTTAAAGAATATATTGATTCGGCCGAACCTGTAAGTTCAAATCTTTTAAAAAAAAAGTGCGGTTTGGATGTTTCACCGGCAACAATAAGAAACGAGATGCAAGAGCTGACAGAACAGGGCTATATTAAGCAGCCGCACACTTCGGCAGGAAGAATTCCAACCGAAAAGGGATATAGATATTTTATAGAAATAACGTTTTCGGGTAAGACAGATAGGTTTCCCGGTTTCATTTTAAAGGAAATAGAGAATGCTAAAGAAAAAATTGAAAACGAACTGAAATTAGCCCAAAAATTAACTTATTCATTAGAGCATATATCGGCAATATTGGATTTTGGCAGGATAGAAGAAGATACGCTTTTTGATGTTTTAAAAATTATTGGTCCGGCGCAGACATCGCATAATAAAAATATCAGATTAATTAACGGATTGTTAGAAGAATTAAATAATTTTTAATTTTATGACTGAAGATAATAAAATAAAAAATAATCAAAGTCTATACCAATGCAAAGAGTGTGGTTTGCATTACAAAGATAAGGATATTGCCGAAAAATGCGAAACATGGTGCAAAGAGAACAAAACTTGTAATATAGAAATTACCAGACACGCAGAAGAGAACAAATCGAGTGATAAATTAAATTTAGAAGAATGCCAGAAAAATTGCGGCGAGTATTTGAATAACTGGAAAAGAGAAAGAGCCGACTTTTTGAATTACAAAAAAGACGAAGCGGAGAGAATCGGATTTTTGGGGCAATATGTAAAAGAGGATATAATTTTTAAGATTTTACCGATTTTGGATAATATCGCGCTTGCCGAGAAACAACTCCCCGCCGCCGCCCTCGGCGCTGAATGGACAAAGGGATTTTTACAAATCCAAAAACAAATTGATGATTTTCTAAAAAAAGAGGGGATTGAGGAAATAAAGTCAGTCGGCGAAAAATTTAATCCAGAAACAATGGAAGCCGTAGGCGAAGCTGAAAGTAGTGACATAGGAACTACCGAAGGCGGTGACGAAGGAACCATAGTCGAAGAAATCCAAAGAGGATATAAAATGAATGATAAAGTTTTGAGGCCGGCAAAGGTCAAGATTAGTAAATAAAAAAATGCCGAATTTACAACAAAATATAAAAGAAGTAAGAAAATCAGTTGTGGCGATAGGGTTTAATCCGAGCCCAAATCAAATAACTATTTTAGGAAGCGGATTTATTTGTGATGGCAAAATTATTACCGTTGCGCATCTTTTGAGTAAACTTAACGAAGAACAGATTAAAAACTTAAAAGCGAATGTGATGGTTGAGCAAGTGGGCAATGACTTGGAAAGATATCAGTGGATGCCTATTAAAGAATGTAAGAAAGATATGAAAAATGATTTGGCAGTGTTTGAATTTGAATCAAAGCCAGAAAATTTGAAAAATTTAGTTTTAGGAAATTCTGAAAATACAGAAATTGGGCAGGATGCATATTTTATCGGTTTTCCTTATGCCGCCCAACTAATAAACGACGGTTTTGGAGTAACCCTTGTGGTTAATAAAGGCATCATAAGCAATATAAAGAGAGATGGCACAGATCCGGAGCGTAAAAGAAACTGGTTTATTATTGATGCAATAAGCAATCCGGGAAACTCGGGATGCCCTGTGATTAACGCAGAAACAAATGAAGTTATTGGAGTAATGAGTATTTCATTTAGAACGCCGTCGCAAGTGGTAAAAGAATTAGATATTAGAGAACCGATGCATATTGCAGGGGCCAAACCAATAAATTTAGCAAAGGAATTATTAAAATAATTAAAAAAAACATATGTCAAAAATATTAGGAATTGATTTAGGCACAACTAATTCGGCTATGGCCGTGGTTGAAAACGGCGAGGCGAAAATTATTGAAAACAAAGAAGGGGCAAGAACAACTCCCTCAATTGTAGCCATTACAAAAGCCAATGAAAGAGTGGTTGGCGTTTTAGCAAAACGCCAGGCGGTTACCAATCCAAATAATACAATTTTTTCTGTCAAAAGATTAATCGGCAGAAAATTTTCCGACCCCGAAGTGCAAAAAGACAAAAAGAATTTGCCTTATGAAATAAAAGAATCTGCCGATGGCGGAGTTGACGTAAAAATGGGCGATAAATGGCTAAATCCAGCCGAAATTTCTGCGATGATTTTGCAAAAATTAAAAGCCGACGCGGAAGCAAAACTGGGAGAAACCATAACAGACGCAATAATTACCTGCCCTGCTTATTTTGACGATTCGCAAAGAAAAGCGACAAAAATTGCCGGAGAAATTGCCGGATTTGATGTAAAAAGGGTTATAAACGAACCGACTGCGGCGGCTTTGGCTTATGGCTTAACAAAAAAGAAAGATGAAAAAATAGTTGTGTATGATTTTGGCGGAGGCACTTTTGATATTTCTATTCTGGATGTGGGAGCTGATACAGTGGAAGTAAAAGCAACTGGCGGAGACACGCATTTGGGAGGAGATGATTTTGACCAAAGAATAATGGACTGGATAGTAAAAGAATTTAAAAAAGATAATGGAGTTGATTTGTCAAAAGACAATTTGGCTCTGCAAAGAATAAAAGAATCTGCCGAAAAAGCAAAAATAGAACTGTCTTCAAGCGTAGAAACAGAAGTAAATCTGCCGTTTATTACTTCTGACGCTTCGGGCCCAAAACATTTGCTTTATAAATTAACCCGAGCCCAATTTGAAAACATGGTTGCCGATTTTATAGATGAATCAATTGCCTTGGTAAACAAAACACTGAAAGAAGCAAACTTGGAACCGAAAAATATTGATGAAATAGTTTTAGTCGGCGGCCAGACAAGAATGCCAAAAATACAAGATGAAGTCAAAAAACTTTTCGGCAAAGAACCTAACAAAGAAGTAAACCCCGACGAAGTCGTGGCAATTGGAGCGGCAATTCAGGGGGGGATAATGCAGGGAAATGTCAGAGACGTATTGTTATTAGACGTTACTCCTTTGTCGCTTGGCATTGAAACCGAAGGCGAAGTAAGCACGGTTTTAATTTCAAAGAATACGACTGTGCCAACCGCAAAAACTCAAATATTTTCTACGGCGGCAGACAACCAGACCGAAGTTGGAATACATGTATTGCAGGGCGAGCGACCAATGGCCAAAGACAATAAAACTTTGGGCAACTTTATGTTGAGCGGAATTACTCCAGGACCGCGAGGCATTCCGCAAATTGAAGTTTCTTTTGATATTGATGCAAATGGAATTTTGAATGTTTCGGCAAAAGACAAGGCCTCCGGGAAATCACAATCAATTAAAATTGAAGGGTCTGCCGGTATTTCAAAAGAAGAAGTTGAAAAAATGAAAAAAGAAGCGGAATTGCACGCAGAAGAAGACAAAAAGAAACAAACTGCAGTTGAAGCAAAAAATATTGCCAATGCTTTAATTTATACTTCTGAAAAAACTCTAAAAGATTCGGGAGACAAAATGAACCCTGAAAGCAAAAAAGATATTGAGCAAAAAATAGAAATATTGAAACAATCAAAAGAAAATGATAATATAGAGGAAATCAAGAAAAATACTCAGATTCTGGCGGATACCATACAAAAAGTTGGAGCCGAACTCAACAAACAAGCTCCGAAAGCCGAAGGTTCTGAACAGCCAAGCGACGAAGAGAAGAAAGAAAAAAACGACAATACTGAAGAAGGAAAATACACTGAGAAATAAATTACATAACGCATAACATAGAACACATAACAAAAATTTCGTCATTTTGTTTCATGCTCCATGTTTTATGTTCCATGACGATGAATTACTATGAAGTCTTGGGAGTTACAAAAAGCGCCTCGCAAGACGAAATAAAAAAAGCCTTTCACAAATTGGCTCACAAATATCACCCGGATAAGGGCGGAGATGAAAAAAAATTTAAAGAGATAAACGAAGCTTATCAGGTGCTTTCCAATAAAGAAAAAAGAGACCAGTATGATCAGTTTGGTAGAGTATTCAACGAGGGCGCGCCAGGCGGAAATCAGGGGCAAGGGTTTGATTTTAACTGGGCTTGGGGCAATCAAAACCAAAACCAAGATTTTGATTTAGGAGATTTGAGCGATGTATTTGAAGATTTTCTTGGTTTTGGCGGAAGGCGCGCGGCAAAAAAAGACCACAAAAAAGGCAAAGATATTCAAGTGGATATAGAAATATCATTGGAACAAGCTCTAAAAGGAACCGTTGAAAAAATAAACTTGGTAAAATCGGTTGCTTGCCACAGGTGCCAAGGCAATGGGGCTGAACCGGGAACTAAGATTAAAGAGTGTTTTTCTTGCAGAGGCACTGGCCAAGTGCAGCAAGTAAAGAAAACTTTCTTAGGTTCTTACACGACAGTTACTGTTTGTCCATCATGCCAAGGCGAGGGAACAATTCCAGAAAAAGCCTGTAATGTATGCAAGGGACAGGGCAGAATAAAAGGAGAAGAAATAATTGATGTTTCAATACCGGCTGGCATTGATACAAATCAGGCAATAAAAATTGAAGGAAAGGGGGAGGCAGGTAAAAAAGGCGGAAAGCCAGGAAATCTTTATGTAAGGATATTTGTAAAAAAACATCATATATTTGAAAGAAAAGGAGATGATTTATACACTTTGGTCCATATTGGTTTTTCACAGGCTGCAATAGGAGGTGAAATTGAAATTTTGACGCTGGAAAATACAAAAATATTATTGGACATACCGGCAGGCACAGAATCGGGAAAGATTTTCAAAATTTCCGGAAAGGGGATTCCGCACTTTGGAGGATATGGAAAAGGTAATTTATATGTTGAATTAAAGATAAAAACTCCGAAAAAATTATCACGAAGACAGAAAGAATTACTTGACCAGCTCAAAAAAGAAGGGTTATAATAAATCGGAAATAAGTATATTTTTCAATTCAGGCTCGGGTCGCGAGAGCTTCCCGCTGTGCGGGAGCTCCCGACATAGGCCGTGGGTTTGGCGGGAGTTGAAAAATATACTTATTTCCGATTTTCTACATGCGCCCATAGCTCAATGGTAGAGCAGTTGCCTTTTAAGCAATTGGTTGCAGGTTCGAGTCCTGCTGGGCGCACACACTAGTGCTAAGTCAACTGACCGAGTGGGTCTACTGAATTAGCCATTTAAAATCACCCTTTCTTTCGGGATGATTTTTTATTAGTATAATTAAACGAAATCTTTATAAAAAAGCGAGACTCCGAAGAATCTCGCATCATGAACGTCAGTGAATCACACCTTGTCGGGAAAATCCATAACCCCAAAACGAAAGTAGGGGTTGTAAAGGTGATCTGCCTTAAACACGTGCTTCCCGATAAACTCTCTTGCGGAGACTAATCGGAATACTATGTCTGAATAGGCAGGCCTTTCCTCGAAGGGAATCATATTTAGCGCATTCATCAGTCCTCTTCCTTTAAGATTGCTGATAAAGCGGGAAACTTCCGGTTCCTTCCGGGGTATCTCGTAGATTTCTGGACGAAGCTGGGTTAAGGGATCGCCGGCTAGAACAGTCCTTTCCAGGTCATCCAAGAAAGAGCGTAGTAACCTATGGCCATGTACCGCGAAGAGCTGCTTCCATTCCTGTGGAACGTTTTCCGGATACAAGGCTCCCAGCCAAGGCTGTGATAGCGAATGGCACCAAATCATGGCATCGTAGGCTGTAGAACTGTTCATCTTGGCCGACAGTTCTAGCGTCGGCAATGATGCCGTAGCGGCCTGAAGCTCGCCGATGGTAACTACCTCAGTAGGATACTTGAAGTCCGGAATCCTTCCAAACATCTCATGAATAAAGGATAACCACTCGAGGTATTTTTCAACCTGCTCGGTATTCCTATTTTTCACACACACCAAAGTATCCACATCGGCGTACCGTTTGTCCCTTCTGGTAGCGAAGCTACCGAAGATGTAGGCGAAGAACAATTCATCTTCGAAGATCCGCTATACATTTTCCTGGAATTGGGCGGCAACGATCTGTCGCTCAAAGTCATCCTTTATTCCCGGAAAGCCGGCAAAAATCTTTTTGCCTTCAGTTCCTATAAAATTACGGATCTCCCTAGGGACCAACAGCGGTTTCGAGATTTGAACGCCATGGTAGGAGACTTGCGAAGCACCCGGGCTGTACCCTCCGAACTCATATAACCCCTTCTCGACATCGTGTATCGTGCAATTCTTCAGGATGATACTCCCTTTTACACTGGCAACATAGTCGCTTTCCCCGAACAGCGAGATGTACATTTCGCTGTTTTGGTATTGCGAGCTGGGGTCGTCGAAGTAGAGCGCTAACTCACGATCATGCTCATACTCAGTTACCAGGAAAATGGGAGCATACATTTCTCTGAAGTTTTGCAGCTGTTTCAAGGTAGTCCTAACTACACATGGATACACAATGTTGTGCAAAAGATCGACTTGGCCGCCGTACTTGATGTATGCCTCTTGCCTCCGCATATTGGAAATCATTTCCACAACATGCTGGAGGGAGGAAATTTCAAAAAGGGGGCCAACCGCCACATCATCATCAGCATACGAAGCGCTGCACTTCACCTTGGACAGCTCAGCCAGAAGCTTTTCCATGTAAATTTCCACGACCAAACTATGGACGAGAATGTTGTCTGGTCCGGCACAATCCTGTCCATTGTTGAAGAGCTTTACATAGAGCGTCTTCTGCACTGCCAAATCCATGTCGGCACTGGGAGTGATGACCAAAGGGTTGTGTCCGACACCATTGTAAAGCAGAAGGGTATCGGTACCACAAGCTTTTTGGATACGGGTGAAATTTTCCCGTCTACCGGTGAAAATCACAACAGAGGCTTTTTTGCAATGTTCGCTGACAAATCGTTCCCGTGATCCTTCAAAAAGATGGATGTTTGGGTAGCGCTCTTTCAGCGAGAGTACGTTAGCTAATTCGTCAAACACCTCACACATCCTTTCGGGTGTTCTTATTGTGAGCGATACCGATTGATATGCCGGTATTGCCCCAAAAATCACGAACGAGTAGAGGGGCAAGTTCAAGGGCAGAAAAGACGCTATGCTTTGAGCCAGCGGCTCTTCTAGAAAATATCGCTGGATCTCAGAAATGCCTCTCAAGGCCTCTACTGATCTTTTGATTTCATCATCAACCACCTGCTTGCTCTCGTACTTTCTCAGCACCCTGTGGATGTCGGAAGCACTAAATCGCCGAACTCCTTCGCATGCGTCAGAAAATTCTGATACATCATGGTTTTCTCCTTGTTTCAGTGATTGTCAAAGGACGCCTTCTTAGCCTTTACTAAGAATGGATTGTATTATATAGTAAATATAAATAATTTCAATATAAAACCTGCAAAATGATGAATCTGACATTCCTGGGAAGTGGCTGCTGGCAAGGCATTCCAGCCCCTTTTCAGGATGATAAAATCAGCAAAGAAGTGAAATGGGGCTCGAAAGATTTCCGATTTAGAACTTCTCTTCTCATAACCACTCAGAAAGGAAGCAAAATTCTTGTCGAGGCAACTCCAGATATAAGATTACAGTCATGGAAATTCAACCTCAGTAAACCTGATGCTATTTTGGTTTCCCATTGGCACTGGGACCATCTTTTTGGATTATTAGACATAGCTTGGTTTTCAGAAAAGAACAAGGTAACGGTCTATGGAAACAGCACTACGAAAAAATGGTACGACTCCAGAATAGCCCATGTGCCTGTAAATTTCATCACATTTGAATCCTACCGCTCCTTTGAAATTGATAACCTCAAAATAACTCCTCTAAAGGTTAACCATGTCGATGAAACGGACGGATTTCTGTTTGAAGACAAAGATAGCGGAAAAAAGTTTGCTTATCTTTCTGACTTATACGAAATTCCCTTGGAGACTGAAGGTTTAATCAAAGGAACAGAGGCCGTAATAACAGATGCGACATATTTGGAGTCGGATATATCGGATGATTCCACTCATCTTCAAAAGAATCAATTCAATCAATTCTTGAAAAAAATTATATCCAAGGAAATTATTTTGACTGGCATGACCCCCGTTTTTAAGACACTTTCTCTAAATGTTTTTGGCATCGTTTGGCGAATAATACCGGCGGCATTCTGAAGGCTGAGTGTATTCTGGTATGATTGTATTTCCAGATAAGATGATGTATTTCGTAAACCA
>JACPYG010000008.1 GCA_016196125.1 Candidatus Staskawiczbacteria bacterium
CTCATTTGACGGTATGGTGAAGAGTCAATCTCTTCACCATTCCCACAATACTTTTATCTAAAAAAACATAAACATTACTTCCTTTCAATTACCTTATTTACTCATTTGACGGTATGGTGAAGAGTCAATCTCTTCACCCTCCCCTCAATCTGTTTATCAAAGCAACATGAGCATTGCCACCTTTCAGTTGCCTTTCTCTTTTTTGAGCAATTTTTCTATCTTTGTAAGATTCATAATAAATTAATTCCAATGGTCTTCTATAAAATGTTGCTCTTACTTTCCCTAAAACATGTTCTTGAAATCTCTTTTTTAAATCTTTTTAAAACCAATGTAATGTCTTTTATCCTTTTTACTTTGTAAAACGTAAACATAGAACATGTTTTATTTTAGTTAGATGAAAAATTACCAAAAATTTATACCTTAGGGTGAAGAGTCAACTTCGGGAGTCTCTATCTTCTCAATTTCTATTTTTAGATCCCCGTCTATTAATTTAACCACATCTTTGTCTATTTTGCCCAATTCCTTGTAAGCTGTGTTGTATGAATTAACGGTAGTACTTAAATTATTTCCAATTTTCCGCATATATTCTTCATAGGCTATAATGTGCTTTTGCAGCATCCCTACATTTTTTAAAATATCTTTTGTTCTCTCTTGAATGGTATATGCCCGCATTCCCTGCCAAACAGATTGAAGAGTGACATAGAGAGTTGTCGGCGAAACAATGTGAACTTTCTTATCCCGAGCTGCATATTCCAGCAAGCTTCTTGTATTAACCTTTGCCGCGCCTACTTTGTTTACTAAAAGATCATAGAAAATACCTTCTGCAGGAATGAACATTAAAGCAAAATCCATCGTATTTTCATCGGGACGGATATATTTTGCCGTCTCATCTATTCTTTTCTTTAAATCATTTTTAAATTCATTTTCTAATTCAGCTCTTCGCAGAGGATCGGCTTCTTCAAGTATTCTTGTATAATTTTCCAAAGAAAATTTAGAATCCACCGGAATAATCTTCTCTCCAAAAAAAATAGCAGCATCAACCTTGTCTCCGTTCTTAAATTCATATTGCAGTTGATATTGGTTCGGCTGAAAAACATCTTTTAATATGGAATCTAAAAAATATTCTCCAAGATTTCCTCTATGCTTGGGATTTGTGAGAGTGCTCTGAAGTTTTTGTAATTGATCGGCAAATCCAACAACCTGTTTGTTGGTTTCATCTAATTTGGTCAACTTTTCAGTAATATTCTTTATAATGTCGGCTGAATGGCGAAACTGGTCTTTAACGGTTTTATTTGATTCTGATAACCCGCCTCTTAATTCTTGTGAAATCTGATTTATTTGCTGCTGCAACATTAGTAAAGAATTATCATCTTTTTTTTCCGGTTCCTGCTTTTTTTTAAACAATAAAAAAAATAATAAAAGAAGAGCAACTGTTATTCCTATTGTAATTATAAATAATAATATAGTTGTTAGGTCCATATTTAAAAATACTGAATAATACCAGCCCCAAATATCTCAACCAAAAGAAATGCAATATATATAAAGAGCAAAACAATGGCTTCTTTTTTTGTAATTTTTCTGCCTGTTTTAATAGTAATAAGAAAAACCACCAGAGCCACTATAAAAAATATTCTGGCTATTAAAAAGGGAGAGAAATCGTTTATTTGGAAGGGAAAAATAACCGCCACGATGCCCAAAACCAATGTTGAACAAGAAATTACAGAACCCATCAAATCTCCAAGAATCATATAACCCTCTCCCCGCCTTGCCGAAATAATAGAAAAATAAGTTTCCGGGAAACAATTTCCCAAGCCAAAAATCAAAAGACCCACCAAAGAAAGGGAAATTCCCAATTTATCAGAAAAATATTGGGCGGAGTTTATGATAACCTGGGAAGCCGCTAAAATAATCATTAAAAAAATAATTATTTTTGCCAAATCTTTTAAAAAATTGGAAAATTCTTTTACCGGCTTTTGTTTTACGTCTTTATATATTTTTTTAAATCTGTCTGCTCTTGAAAAAATCCAAAAAGCATAAATAAAAAAAGTAAGTATTAACGCCAATCCGTCAATCCTTCCTAATTTTCCGTCTAAAATCAAAAGTAATGGCATTACTGAAATCACCGCCATAAATATGGCGCTTTCCTGCACCATTTTACTTTCAGCCAGAACAAAACGCTTACTCATAAATATGGCTAAAGCCATAACTAAAGTCAAATCCGCCAAGTTTCCCCCTAAAATATCTCCGAAAGCAAGCTCTGGAAAACCCCGCAAAGCGGCCCCGATATCAACAAATAAATTTGGCATGGAACTTGCCATGGCCATCACAAAAAAAGCAATGATAAATTCTCTCCATTTGAGGTATTTGGCAAGATTAACTAATGAATTAATTAAACCGGAGCTCAACAAAGTCAAAATAAAAGCAGAAAACAGAAAAGTGGTAATATAAAAAAACATCGAATTAATCATTTAATAAAATATACCAATTCGTAAATAATGCCTAATACGAAAATCAAAGACAATGGATAAATCAATAATTTTCTGCCTCCAATTTTTTTATACATTAACAATATTAAAATTCCGTCGATTCCAAGCAAAACTCCTCCGATAAAAGATACCAAACCAATAAAAGAATTCAAACCCATCAAAAACAATATCAAGGGAACAAAACAAGTAATTACCCAAGAGTGAAAATTTTTAATTTTTAGGTCGTAAATTAACATTTTCTTTAAAGTTAGCCCCAGTGTGATAAAGCCGACAAATGTCGTGGCAACCCCGACCAAAATACCCAAAGAAGACAGTCCGTTTCCCAAAAAACTTTTCAATCCTAAAAGGGCTGATTGAGTTGTATTGGCGCCAGTAATTCCCAAAACTAAAAATATAAAAAAAAGATAGATTACGATTGGAATTAAAATCGCAATTATGATTATTTTATTAATTGATTTTTTACCTGCCTGCGCAGGCAGGTTTTTAGCCAGCATTTCTTCGGTTTCCGGTATCATGCCTGTCCCCCACAAAGAAAACATAACGGCTCCGTAAGGCAGAAATAAGTTTTTAATTCCGGCGCCTGCATTTGAGATAAAAAAATTAGCAATTTTTATCTGTGAAAAATCTTTTATAAATATTAAAAACAAAACCAACAGCAAAAAACAAATTACCGCCAGTTCAATTTTAGAAACTACTTTTATTCCAAAATAAATTACCAAAGAAGCCAAAGCAAAATAAATAAAAACATACAAAAGTTTGCTGCCGCCAAAAATAGGCAAAAACACATTAGATAAAAAATCGCTTCCGATAATCAAATAAACCAACAACACTCCAAAAGACCCGATGGCGGTAAAAATAAAAGATAATCTGCCAAACTGCTTTCCCAAATGAAAACCGACAAACCCGGGAAATCTTTTAAAATCAGGAGTTTTAAGGGCTATTTCTCCATACATTAAGTGAATTAAAATAATCAAAAATCCTAAAACTAAAAAATAAGCCAGCATTGCAAAAATGCCGGCCTTCAAGGCAATATATGGCAAAGAAAAAAACCCAACGCCCATAATACTGCCAGACAACGTGGCAATGGGATAAATATAATTTTTGAGAAAACTCGCTTTGGCCATTTTTACATTTTATCATTAAAACCAAAAATCAACAAAAAAAGCGAAGTGGTTAGCTTCGCTCTACAGCTATCAAGCATATCTGTATATGTCTTGTTTGACTATCCAAATCTCCTCTTGCGGAGATTGAAACGTTTCATAGTATCCTAAAATTCTGGTTTTCAAAAGAGCAATGTTTTCATCTGTTTTCCATTCCTCCGCAAAAGCTAGAAAATCAATGACAAACAACACGGTTTTCTCAATCATTAGATTCTTTATTACCTTTTCCCTTGTATTCCACCAATAACCGATAAAGACTGTTTCCCCTGAAAGCCATTGTGGTAGAGGTCCGGGAAATGAACTATGGGTAAAACCAGTTACTGGCAACTCCCTCTCGTTTTCACTTAAAAAGTCCTGGGCCTTCAGGTAATTCCTAACATTGAGAATTGCCCGAAGATGTTCTTTTGTATTGGCAACCAGAAAAAAGGTTACCCGCACGTGCCTTTCAAGCCGGGCGGGTTTTGATGTTTCTTTAACTCCAGAGATCTCCGGCTTTTTAGGTTTCTTCCGTTTTGACATATAACCCCTCCTTCTTGTCAATAAAAGATACTCCTTCCACAAAAAATGTAACCATTATTTTCATGTGAAACATGAGCTGGGCTACCAAAACTTTTTTCCCTTTCCAGATTTCCATCTGTTCTGGCGTTAAATCATCTGTTGCGGCAGGTTTGAAAACCTTAAAAGATATGTCCTTCTGCTTCTTCTTGAGAAGATTAATTCCCTGTGATGTCATAATCAATGAAAGCGGAGCAGGTGATTCTTCACAGGGAACATTTTGGAATTCTTTATCTTCCCCAAACAATTCACGAGCCTTGAATTCTTCTTCCGATGACAAAAAAAGAACTAACCGTAAGTCTTCCCTTTTAATCTTAGAGGCGGCCGTTGCGTTACTCATCTTTTCCTCCTCATGTGTGTCAGGTTGTCAATGTGCCTACATCCTAAAAAAGGATGACACTTGGAAACTTATCTAAAAGCAATTAGATTATATTAGATAAAAATCCAAATGTCAACACACTATGTTTTGTGCTCCTAACCGGAGTCGAACCGGTGTTACCAGCTTGAGAAGCTGATGTCCTAACCACTAGACGATAGGAGCGTATTATTTTTTATTTTAACATAAAAATCAGTTTTTGTCTATTATTTATTTACATCGTAATCCGGCGGTATCTGCCAATAATTAATAATATACTGCGCCAATTTTTTAAAAACCGGTACAGCAGAAAGGGCTGAACTTGAAACTTTCGGATTGTCTAATTTTACCAATATTAAAAACTGCGGATTTAAAGCCGGCCCGAAACCGATAAAAGTTTGGATAGTTTTATCCGGATAATATCCTTTTTTATCTTCAAATGGAACTTGGGCTGTTCCTGTTTTGCCGGCCAAATAATAGCCGGGTATTTTAGCTCCTTTACCAAAACCCCTTTCCACCACGCTTGTCAACATAGTTGTGACTTGCGAAGCTGTTTTTGGTAAAATAATTTGTTCACTGGAAACTTGATGATTTGTATCTATTTCTTTTTCTCCTTTCATTATTTTTTCTACTATATACAAATTTACCAACTTGCCCCCATTGGCAATAGCCGAAAATCCCCTGGCAATTTGAATGGGAGTAACGCCAATCCCCTGTCCAAAACTGGCCGTGGCAAATTCCACATCTGGACCAATGTCGTTTTGGGAGCTTACTTCTCCCTGTAATTCAACTCCGGTTTTTTTATTAAAACCAAACTTGCCAAGATAATCCAAAAATGTCTGATGAGGAATCAATTGTGAAACAAATACCGCTCCGGTATTAATTGAGTTTTCCAAAACGCCTGTCATTGTTTGCTTGCCGTATTTTTTTCTGTCAAAGTTATAAATTATTGCCAATCCCATTTTCACAAAACCATCATCTGTATAAGTAGTATCAGGAGTTATTTTGCCTTCGTTTATTCCCATAGACATGGTAAACGGCTTCATTATAGACCCTGGCTCAAAAATTTTTTGTATTGCTGAATTCTGGAAAATATCAAGATTTTTTTCTTTTGAATAATAATTCGGGTCAAAAAATGGAAAATTGGCCATCGCCAAAATCCTTCCGGTATCCGGTTTTAAAACCACGATTTGCCCCGAATCTATGTTTAAATTCTCTTTCGCTTCTTTCAATAAAGATTCTGCCTGGAATTGGATATTATAATCTATCGTCAAATAAATATCAGAACCATCTAAATCTAATTCTGTGCCTGAAAAATCAATTAGATCTAATCCCCTTTTTTTTTCTTTAATGCCTGATTGGCCCTTTAAAATATCTTCGTAATACCCTTCTATGCCATACTGGCCTGTTCCATCTCCTCCCAAAAAACCAATTACTTGTGAAGCTATTTTTTCTTGAGGATAATATCTGCCTGTAATGTCTTCCAAGTATATGCCCTTTTGCTTTATTTTTTTAATTTCTTCCAATTGGGCTCTTGATAAATCTTTTTTAATTATGGTATAAGAGTCGCGATTTTCTATTTTTGAAAGCACAAATTCTTTTGACTCTTCGATTGCTTTTCCGAGTAATTCTGAAATAATATTTTTATCTGCAACCTCCTGCGGTATTAAATAAACCAGCCACTTTTCTTTGTTGATCGCCAAACTTTTTACATCTCCTGTGCCGTAAGCCCCCTTGCTTTCTTGGCTATTTTTAAAAAAAACTTCGCCCCTTTGGCCTTGCGCCTCTGAAAATCCGGCCTGTTGGCCCAAAGCCTGGGCCTGATATAGTTTGTGATTTAATATCTGTAAAAAAAACAAGCGGCCAATAATAGCTGCTCCAAAAATTACTACTAAAGCAAGAACTAAATTTAGTCTCAAACTCCTCATTTATTGCTTAATTATTATTTTTTCCTGATTCCGGCAAAAAAGCCGAGGCCTCTAAAATCTGCATATATTTTACCGCTTTTACTTTCTCAAAATTCATTTCTTCGGTTTTCTCGCCAATTATTCCCATAAAGCTCATTTTGGAAAAATCAACTTCTAAAACCTTATTTTCCTGCAAAAGGACATCTATTTGCTTTTGATATCCTTGAATTAAATAACTGCCTTTTATCATATAATTAATCTGTGAAACATAAAACACTGCAAGAGACAAAATTACTAAAAAAGAGCACAAACAATACGCTTTCCAATTTATTTTTGGAAAACTTAGTAAATTGGCTTTTTTATTTATAGGCAAATAGTTTAATGTTAAAGTCGTCATATTTTTTCAAATGCCCTTAATTTGGCAGACCGAGAACGAGGATTTAATTTTAATTCGCCGCTTCCCGCCGTCAAAGGTTTTTTGGTTAATATTTCAATTCCGCCATCTGGCGGATTCTCTCTTTCTTTATTTTTAAAAAAGTTTTTGACAATTCTATCTTCCAAGGAATGAAAAGAAATTATTGCTATTCTTCCCCCGGGAGACAAAACTGAAATAATATCCGGCAAAACTTTCTTTAAATTATTCAGCTCATCATTAACTGCAATTCTTAATGCTTGAAAAGTTTTTGTGGCAAAATGTATTCTTCCGTGCTGCATTTTCAAAGGTATTGCCTTTCTTATAATCTCTACCAATTGGAATGTGCTTTTGATTCTTGCTCTTTTTCTTTCTTCTGCGATGTTTTTAGCAATTCTGCCTGCAAACTTTTCCTCGCCGTATTCTTTTAAAATTTCTTCTATTTTATCTTCCGGCCACTCGTTTAAAATTATTTCGGCCGTCAAATCGTTTGCCAGGTCGCCATATCTCATATCCAGCGCCTGGTCTGATTTGAAAGAAAAACCTTTTTTAAGTTCTTCAATATGCCGTGAAGACATGCCAAGATCCAACAATATTCCGTTAATAGGGACAAAGTTATTTTCCTTAATTATTTTCTGCAGATTAGCATAAGAATCATTTGCTAAAACTATCCTGCCTTTGAATTTGGTTTCCAGCCATCTGCTGGATAATATCTGGCTAGGGTCTAAATCAATTCCCAAAACTTTTCCTTCCGGCCCGTTTTTTTCAAGAATGGCGGCGGCGTGTCCCCCCTCGCCTATCGTACAATCAACAAAGTTTTCATTCCGGCCTGGTTTTAATAATTCTAAAACTTCTTTTGTAAGAACCGGAATGTGTATCATTGTATTATTTCTATATCCCCAAACCTCCCAATTTTGAAACAATTTCATCAACCCCTTTTTCCGCCTTTTTCTTATAGTTTTCCCATTCGGTTAAGTCCCAAATTTCCAATCTGTTAGATAATCCGCAAATAACAACATTTTTTGACAAACCGGCATATTTTTTTAAATTATCTGAAATAAGCACTCTGCCCAACTTATCTAAAACAGCTTCCATCGCTTCGGCCAATGTAACTCTTGAGTAAATTCTTGCTTCTACTTGGCTTGTCGGCAAATTGCCCAACTTTTCCGAAAAAGTTTTCCATCCTGACTCCGTGTAAACAACCAGGCATTTTTCTATTCCTCTGGTAATCACCACTTTGGCGCCTAATTCTCCCCTAAATTTAGCGGGAAGAGCCAACCGTTTCTTGGCATCAATTGTGTGTTCGTATTGACCTATTAACATGTTTTGACTTATCCACAGATTTAATGACTTCTCCCATACTTATCCACTTTTATCCACTACATATCCTTTATAGCCCACTTTATGGGCTTAGGTCAACCCCGTTAGAAATTTTCTCCCACCAACCACCTATTAAAAATGTATTATCGATACATTTTTAATAAAAAATCAATAATTTTAAGCACAAAATCAGTAAAATATCGTATACTGATAGAATTTCTAACGGGGTCAACACTTTTCATAAAATATAAAGTTGTCCACAAGTAATCCACAGTTGATATTTAAGTGTAAACAAAAACAGCCATTTTTGACTGTTTCTCACATTTCGCTAATATTATCGTAAAATATAAATTATTTTTTCTTTTTCCCTTTATGTTTTTGAGTCAGTGCGCTTCCAGCTACTGATTTTACGCGTTTTGATGTTTGTTTGCTTCGTAATAATTTACTTGCCTTGCGGGCAACTCTTGCGCTTGTAGTTTTTTTGTGAGCCATAATTCTATTTATTTTCTATTAATTTTTCGACCTTTGTTTTAGCCTCTTCTAATAATTCTTTTGCTTTTTTACGGGCTTGATGAGATTTTTTCACCAAATCGGCAATTTTTTGCTGGATTTCAATTTTAACAATTGGAATTTTTAAATTTAAGATATCCTCATCATTAATAACAGGATAAGAAGTGCCAGTATTATATCTAAGCAATAAATTCCTTATGATTTTTGTTTTTAAATAAACTTGTAATGTTTCTAAATTAAATTTACCCCTTTCAGTTAAACAGACAAAAGCTCCGCTTCCAATAAATCCATTGTGATTTTCTAAAATAGCAGTTGCTCCTCGATTTGGTCTTACTTTTGAAGTTATAAGTTGCCTTGCTCCGAATTTTATTTTGGCATTGGCTGGTAATTCTTCGCCTTGTAATTGATTATAGTTTACTGCCCCATTAGATATGTCTACATCACTAATTTCTATATAGTTATATAATTTTTCTTTTTCTTTCTTAAAATTACCTTTTAATTGGTTAAATTCCTTACCAACAAGAGAATATCCATTTTTATATTTTTCAATTTTTTCAAAAGTTTTGTAAAACTCTGGTTGAAAGTAATCTGCGTCAATTCTATTTATTTTTTTAACCTCTGATATATTGACAATATTAAATAAACTTTCCTCATTTTCAAAATCTTTTAATCCCAACTCATCCAAAAGTAAGTTTTCAGCTTGGGAATAAAATAATTTTGAGTTTTCTAATTCAGATAAGTAGTTTTTAATGATGCCAGATACAAGCTCCTGATTTTGTTTGCCTGGAACAAAAATTAAAGTATTCCTTAAATCATCTATTCCAAGATTTCGTTGCCTTATACCTAGGGCATTTCTCTCTGTTTGTAATCGTGCTATTTCTGTACTTAAATATGCAAATAGATAATGGGGATTTATCTTTGCAGTAAGTTTAGCCACGCGCTGGTTAAACGCAAAAACTTCATCATTTTTAAAAGTTATTAAATTACATTTGCCAACATCGGGAGGGTCTCCCGTCATGGATAATAAAATATCTTTATCCTTAATTTTTCTACTATGAAACTTTTTGAATTCTCTGTCGGATAATTTAATCCAATTATTATTTTCTATTTTATTAACCACATCACCAATTCTCGCTATTGGCAAATCAAAACTCTCACCAATTTCTTCACTAGAATAAGCTGACCCAGTTGTTATAACCGCAACATCTTTGAGCAAAACTGGCTTAGATTTGAGCAATAAATTCTTTGATTGCAAATACTCCGGCTGGTAATACTCAGCATCCAACCTTAAAACTCCTTCAAGCTGCGATTTTTTAATTATTGAGCAAGTAATCATATTCTAAATATTTCTTGATATTTAAAAGCAACTACAAAAAACAATAACAATAAAATTATGATTAGCCAAAATTTAAAATCACTAAAAATATCTTTAAGTTTTGATTTATTAAATAAAATAGAAACTAATGTAGCAAAGAAAGCAAGTATAATGGCCATTCCCATCATAATTAAAAGAACTTGTTGAAATTTTAAGTTATTAGTGGCCAGATTTATACTTATAAAAACAAATCCTAATATAGCTACAAAGAATCCCATTATTTCTATAATTTTTGACTGCTCCTTATTAGTTGCCTTTCTGACAATATCTGCAATACCATTTATTCTTTCATTTATAATCTTATGATCATTAAGACGATCCCATAAAGAAATTATTATATTTTGAAAAGCCACGTCTTCTTTTTTTAAAATTTTCTCCATCCCACGAATTATTTTTTCTGCCTCCACAATTTTTCCTTTCAATATGAGCACGTCAAAATAACGCTTATATTTATTAAAACAAGATACATAAAAATCCTGATTTCTTGGCTCAATCTTAAGGGCAACCAAAGCCTCTTCAATAGATAAATCATAATTACCTTTTATTTCTAAAAAGTGAGCGTAGGAGTTGCGAAATTCGGGATTTAACTTATATTTATCTATTAATTTTTTTAAAATTCCAGATATATAAACTGTTCCTAATGCAAAATAATTCCAAATTATCTCTGAATAAATAAATTCAACCGCTTCTACGTTTTTAGACTTATTAGAATTTAAAAAATTATCAATAGCGTCAATAAAAATCCCTGCATCTTTTACCTTAAATAATTCTCCAAATTTATAAACTTTTCTCCGCCAATTTTCATTCCAAATCGTAGATTGATATTTACCAATATCTAAATTTTCTAAATAAACACTAAAATGAGATACTGCATCAGAGTCCTTATTATCTTTTATTAAATCTACAATTTTATTGAGATCTGTTAAGTATTCTGATTTATAAGACATTGCAATTATAATTTTAATTTTTCCTTTTTGGCAAACTCCAAAAATCCATCTGCAATCTCATCCAAATCGTGGTCTAACACTTTTCTGCCCCTTGCATCGTGAAAATAACTTCCGTTTACGTCTTTTTTATACACATAATCACCGGAATTATCTTTACCGGCTTTTTTAGAAACCGCCATGAAAATTGGGTAATCTTTTAATGGTTCGCCTGCTTCGTTTCCCCATTTTTGTAAAAACAAGACACTTGTTTTAGTTCCCGTGTGCGGCTTAAAAGTATTTCCATGCAAACCCACAACCGCTAAAATTCTGGCTTTATCAAAAAGATATTCCCTTACATATTCCATATTAGTATTATTTAAAACTCCCTGCGGTAACACAATTGCCATTCTTCCGCCGGGCCTTATCATATCCAGTGTTCTTTCTATAAATAGAATATGGCGCTCTATTTTATTTACCAGTTTTCCCCTTTTTCTGCCAAATTCGTATTGCCGCAATAACCCCTGGTCTTTTATTTCTCCGGCAAAGGGCGGATTTGTTAATAAAATATCAAAACTAAAATTTTTAAAAATTTTCTTATTTTCTTCTTCGTCTGCATAATCTTTAAACTTTTCAAGCCGTTGCAAAAGCTCGCTTCTTGCATGTAATTTATCCGTATCTTCGCCTTGCCACTCCCGCGAATCAAGAGAATTCAGTTTAAAAAGATGAGATCTGCCGTCACCCGCAATTAACATTAACGCTCTTGAAACTTTTGCTGTTTCATCGGCAAAATCTATGCCATATAAATATTCTTTTGCATAGTCCTGTTTCTCTGCTTCTGATTTTAAATAATTTTCTTTGACATGATTCATACAGGCAATTAAAAATCCGCCCGAACCGCAGGCAGGGTCAATTACATATTCGTCTTTTTTAGGATTTAACATTTTTACCGCCATAGCAATGGCGTGCCTTGGCGTAAAATACTGGCCCTTTTTGCCTTTTGCGACTTCCGGAATCAGATATTCAAAAGCTTCGTCAATTACCATTAAGTCAGAGCCGAAAAGCTTTGTTTTTTCCATTTCTCCAATAACAATTGCTAAGTGCTCCGGAGAAAGGCGGATGATATCTTGTTCAAAAAAAGTCCCTGGCCATTTTTTAATTGCCAAGTGAAATAAATTATTTATGGAAGAAAAAGTTTTATTCGGATCTTTATATTTTCTAAACAAAATTTCCCTATCTTCTCTTTTTTGAGCTTCTATTTCGTCAAATAGTTTTGCGTATATTAACTTAAAAACTTCGGTGAATACATCAACGCCGGCATTCGCTAAAACTAATTCTTCAATAATTTTAATAACTTCTTTTAAATCGGTTTTGGGGTCTAAATCGCTTAAAATTTTCTTTTCGGACAGTAAATCATCTATGGTTTTGTTAGCAGAGGGAATTTCAGAAAGCGTGTCTTCAAAATTATTCGGATAATTTCTGTATAAGATGGTTTTTATTTCACCGTTTGACCAGACGCCAATTTCACAACCCTCGGCATTAAGATAGCTTTTTAACTGGTCGATCCCCTTTTCAAAACTTGGTTTTTTTACTTCAATAATAATATACGGCGTTATTTTATCGTTTTTATAGACTACAATATCCGCCCTTGCAAATTCTTTTGAGCCAAAATGAATGCTTTTTTCCGTATCAATTAAATCAAAAGGATAACCGTAAAATTTATTAAGCTTATGAAGCCAAAGTTGTCTGATAATTTCTTCCGGTTTGCCGTTTTGTTTGGACTCATCAAAAACAAATCGATATTTTCCCGATTTTAAATCTTTTATATAAAACCTGCCTCTTTCCTCTTCGGTTATTTTTAAAATATTTTCTATGTCAAAATCTTTAAATTCTTTTAAACCAAATATTATTTCTGAATCTTTGAATATTTTATCTATAATTTCTTTTGATTTATTTACTTTTTGGGTTGGCATAAATATTTTTATTTAATAGTTCTCCATGTTCCTTTTTTAAAAACTGAAATAACTTTACCAATAATTTCAGTATCATCTATAAAAGGAATATTTTCATATTTTGGATTCTCTGGTTTTAGGTATACATAAGGCGGCTTATCGTCTGAAATAAATCTTTTTACAGTTCTATCCCCTGCAACATTAGCTAAAACAATATCTCCTGAAACAAACTCTTTCTGATTTTGAATTAAAACAATATCATCGTTTTCAATATTGGCATTAATCATAGAGTCACCAATTATTTTTATTAAAAATACATTTTCCTTGAGTTGAGCCACATCTGTTGAAACTTCTTGCCATTCTCCAGAAATTTCCAATGCATCTATAGGCGAACCAGCGCTTGCAGAACCCAACATAGGAATTAAAGGATTTCTTTCTAAAATTTTATTTCCCAAAGGTAAAATAATTAAACTTCTTGCAGATGCTTCATTTTTTCTCAAAAATTTTTGTTTTTCTAATTTGGCCAAAAGGTCAATAACAGATTGATTTGAAACCACCTTTAAACTTTCCCTCATTTCTTCAAATGTTGGTGGGTATCCAGTATCTTTAATGTGGTTATAAATAATCTCTAATAGTTGTTTTTGTCTTTTTGTAATTTTTTCCATTAAGTAATTATAACTGACTAAATAGTCGGGTGTCAACGTACTACCTGTGAATAACACAAAAAAAACAGCCCTTCGATAAATTAAGGGCTGTTTTTTACGCTTTCTTTTTATTGGACTATTCTGCTTCTGGATTAACTATTACCTCAAAGTTTTCCGGGTCAATTTTAATTTTGTCTCCCTTAACTGCCTTGTCAGACAAAAGGACTTCTGCGACAGAATTTTCTACTTTATTTTGTATCACTCTTCTCATTTCTCTCGCTCCAAAGGCGGGCTTATACGAAAGCTCAACTATTTTTTCCAAGAGAGATTCTGTAATAATAAATTCAATTTCTTTTTCATGTAAATTCTTTTTTAAGCTGCCCAGAGACAACTTGGCAATATCCAATAAATTTTCCTTTGTTAATGGCTTGAAAACTACCATAGCGTCAAAACGGTTTATAAATTCCGGCTTAAATAGTTTTTTTTCAAACAGTAAATTCAAAAGCTTGTCTTTTTCTATATTTTCTCCGGCCTCAACTGATTTAAATATATTTTCTGCCCCGGCGTTGGAAGTGCAAATAATTATAGTATTGGTAAAAATAATTTTTCTGCCTTGCCCGTCGGTAATATGGCCTTCATCAAAAACCTGTAAAAATAAATTTAAAATATTCGGGTGGGCTTTTTCGATTTCGTCTAATAAAATTAAAGAAAAAGGAGTTTCCCTGACTGGCGTTGTCAAAAGGCCTTGCATTTCCATAGGACTGGTTTGACCTATCAAACGGGGAATATCTGATATCATCTGAAATTCAGACATATCAATTCTTATCATTTTTTCTTCATTTCCAAAATAAATTTCGGCAAGCGCTTTTGATGTTTCTGTTTTTCCCACGCCCGTAGGCCCTAAAAATAGAAATGTGCCCATTGGCCTTTTTTTAGAAGCAATGCCGGCCCTTGCCCTTCTCATGGCAACAGATATTTCTTTGACGGCTTCTTCCTGGTTAATTATTCTTTGGTGAATTAAATTTTCCAAATTTAACAATACTTCTTTTTCTTTGAACTCCATTTTACCCACTGGTATTTCGGTTTTATCAGAAATAACTTTTGCCACATGATGCGGCAAGAGCACTGTTTCCTGCCTGCCGGCAGGCATGGCATTTATGGTTTTCAAATAAACAACCGCCTCATCCAAAATATCTATGGCTTTTTTGGGAAAAGGAGTGCTGGGAAAATATCTGCCTGTTAAATTCACTATTTCCCTTATTGCGGGATAGGCCACTAAAATCTGATTTTTTTGCTCTAACTCCAATGACAAGTTTTGCAAAATTCTAATTGTTTCTAATTCTGAAATTTCTGAAACTTCAATTTTTCTGAAAAAAGAAACAAAAGAAGAATTATCTTCTATTTTATTATGAAGCCCGTTGTAATCTGTGATGCCTACAAAGCAAAAACCGGGTAAAGGCAGATATTTTGATAATATTCCAGAAATGTCAATTAAACCTGGCTTGCTATTGCCTTCTCCCACAAAGTTATGCAAATCTTCAATCACTAAAATAACATTGCCCGCCGCCAATACTTCTTCAAAAATCTGGCTCAACACAAGTTCTAATTTTTCTGAACTCTGAATTTGAGAAAGCAAAGATACCATATCCAGTTCAACAACTCTTTTATTGTTTAATTCCGGCAAACTTGTTCCCAAATAACATCTTTGAGCCAAAGATTCAATTATACTCTTTCTGCCGGTTCCAGGGTCGCCAATTATTAAAACATTGGTTAAACTGGACTTGCCCAGAACCATTTGAACTGCGTCAACCTCTTTTTGATGGCCTATAATTTCACGATAGCGCCACTTTGAAACAATATCTCTCCAATCAATAGAAAAATTATTTAAAGTTACAGTATAACCGGACGCCCAATCTTTTCCCAAAGAACCATATCTTGAAAGATTTTCCGGATTCCAAGATTTTTTGGTTGATTCAAACACTCCTTCTACAGAATCCAGCCATAGCGTTATATTTTCAATGTCTTTTTCTTTTAAATCTGAATTTATTAAAACTTTTTTAAAAAATTCATCATATCTGGCCAAAGCAACCAAAATTTCTTTTACTCCTATTCTTTGATGAGACCTTGCATTGGAAATATTTAGCGCATATTTTATGACCTCTTTAAAATCATCCGAAAAAAATTCGGATGATGTTTTTTCTCTTTTTATCTTTTCTAAATAATTTTTAAAATCTTCCTGAAGCTTTGATGCATCCAATCCCAGCCTGTAAATAATAAGTTTTATTTCTTTTGAAATCCTCAAACCGGAATAGAAAAGAGCAGATGAGTTTACTTTTGAAATTTTTCTTTTTTTACAAAACTTTATTGCGTCATTAACAATTTTTACAACATCTAAACTTAAAAACTCTGCCAAATTATAATCATCATAATTTAAAACAGCGTCTGCAATTTTAATTTCTAAGACAGGTTTTTTAATTTTAAGATCTAAAAATAAAGAAATTTCCAAAAATAACAGCCACATTCCCAAAGAAAAAAATAATGATTTTACTATTAAAGTTTCTTGGAAAAATCCCAGAAACACAAAGGCGATTAAAAGCAAAAATAAAATAAAAAAATAAAAAAATAATCTTTCAAAAAATTTGGCAGACATAAACAAAATGGACCTGTCCATTTTTGCCACCCAGAAAATATTTGTTTTTTTAATATCGAAATTGAACATTTTTATAATAGAACTATAATGTTAAAAAAAAGAAAATGCAGACGGCTACGATAAAAGGGATTAAGAGCCATAATAAAATAACAGCGGCGCCGGTTATAAAAATAAAAATCTGGGCAACAAAACCAACCATAATTAAGACTATTCTGCACAAAGCGCCCAAGATTCTAGAAAAGATATTTGAAATAAAAGTATTAAAAAATTCTTTTATATCAAACACTTTTGGATAAATCCAATTATACCTTCTCCATGGCGAAAAAAGAGTTCTTAAAAGCAAAGGGACTGAAAAATAGTATAAAATAAATAAAATATAGCCTCTCCAAACCGAAAACAAAAACTTGGGCATTTCGTAAAATTGCCACAAAAACCACATAATTATAATATTTTCCTTTTCAGATTTTTCCATTTATATTAAAAATCATTGTTTTTTATAAGTTCCCGGCGAATTTCTCTTGGAATAGGAATCTCTTCGCCCGGCTTTGAAATTCCCGGATAACGCCAACAGCTAATTATTTTTCTTATATTATTAATGTCTTTATACATCAGCCATATTTCACCCGGAGCTCTCTTTTTTTGCAAAGACAAAGTCTTATTTGTTTTCATTACTGCGATTGTGCCCGGCGCAATACCTAATTCTTTCCTCTCCGGACTGTAAAGTATTTTTAATAATTTATTTTTTGAAAGACCGTATTGTTTTATTTTCAATTGGGAATGTTGTGTCCAAAGATTCTTTTTATGGCATTTGTGTATTTTATCATTTTTTTAGTAAAACAAACAACAAAAAAAGGGTTATTTCTTCTTTTCAGAATAAATAACCCATTCAGTTGCCCCATCTTGAGGCAACATGCCACTTAATTTTCGATTCCCTCCTCATCAACAAGAGGATTAGATATTGTAACCATGCTCTTTTGAGACGGTTTCGGCGGTCCCTTTTTGAGCACATCATCAATTCCTTTCACCAAAGATTCAACTTCCTGCCGAATCTTTTTTAATTCTTTTATACTGCCGGCGCCGCTCACTTTCGAGCCAAGACCTTCAAGTTTAAGAATCTTCTGCTCAACCTCAATGGCCCATGCCCATCTTGGATTCTTGCGAGCTTCGTTGTAAACTTGTGGTAGATTTGCCGGTACCTCGAACAACGCTTCTGCGGGATTATTTTCATAGAACAGCCCAAAAGCGTGTTCTTCAGAAATCATCCGCAAAACCATAAACGGCGACTCTTTTTCCGACCAGGAACGATTGGAGTCGTAAATTTTTTCAACTCGATATTTGAGCTCCCCCAATTTTTGCGCCTGATTAATATGCCCTTTATTGTAACTGACTGCCATATATGGCTCCGCCATATTCAACGATTGGCGCGCCAAACTCTGGCCCAATATATAAACCTCGGCTTCTACCTGTTTATACGTTGCGTACCTGTCATCCATTACCTGAAGCTCAGACATTAGCCACCAGATAATAGCGACCACCACCAACATAGTCGCCGGGGCCAGAAACGAACCAACGGAAAGCCTTTTTGACTTATTCATCTCGCGTCTCCTCTAAAAAACCGATTTGCAACAACTGCCTGCCACAAACCTTTGCGGCATATTAACAGTTGTTATTGTCAATGATCTAGTTTGTTTGTATTATAATAATCATATATTGTCAATAGAAACAAAAGCAGGGGGCTGGTTTTTAGACTAATCCCCTGCCTTGTTTTTAATACTCTCTTATTTAATCTCTACTTTGGCTCCCGCTGCCTGAAATTTCTTTGAAATTTCATCTGCCTCTTCTTTTTTCACTCCTTCTTTTATTAATTGAGGGGCTGTGGCGACCGCATCAACTAAATCTTTTGACTCTTTCAATCCTTTTGCTGTCAAATCCCTGACAACTTTAATAACTTCTATTTTCTGAGCGCCCACTTCTTTTAATTCAACATTAAAAGCAGTTTTTTCTTCGGCTGGCGCTCCTGCTGCAGATTGAACTGCAACCGCGACCGGAGCTTGGGCTGAAACACCAAATTTTTTCTCTAAAATTTTAACAAGCTCTGATAAATCTAAAACCGACATTTTTTCTATTTCTCCAACTAAAGATTTAAATTTAGCTGGCACATCTACTTTTTCTATTTCATCTGTCATAAAATTATATTGCTATATTGCTAAATGGCTATATTGCTATATTGAACGACAGCGTCAATTTAACAATTTAACAATGTGACAATTTAACAATTCATCTATTAATTTTACTTAAAACCACTGTTAGACCTTTAATGTTGGCTTGCAAAACATTTACAAAACCCGACAAAGGAGCGGTAATTGAACCGACTACTTTTCCTAACAACTCTTCTCTTGATGGTAAATTTGCTAAAACTAAAACTTTTTCTTTTTCAATAAATTTATTTTCAAAAATACCTCCCAGAATTTTAAAATTTTCATTTGTTTTTGAAAACTGATTAGAAATTCTGGCCGGACTCAATTCATCTGAAATGCCGAAAACCAAGGCTAACTGGCCTGGTATGCTGTTTTTTATTTTGTTCCAAAAAGAAATATTCGACTGGCCGAAAGCAATTCTTATCAATGTTTTTTTGCCTATCTTTAAGGCGCAACCGGCTTCTTTTAGTTTCTTTCTCAAGGAAAATAAATCTTCGGAATTTACTTTTGAAAAATCAACAAAAATTATTGATTTCTGCTTTGAAATATTTTCTTTTAAATCATTTAATGCCTTTTGCTTTTTTTCTTTTGTTAGAGCCATAAAATAAAAAAACTGTCTCCGAGACAGCATCCAAATAACAGAAAATCTGTTATTGTTTGCCTAAATAGGATTTGCCTCTCGGCTATGCCCAGAGTACCTACTGTCTACGGCTTTATATTTATTGCTTATAATGTACGGTAATACTAATCTATTATTAAAAGAGTGTCAATACCCTTTCTATTATTTTAAGTACTTTACTATGGCCGCGCTGTGTTCCGCAAATGTTTTGCTAAAAATAGTTTTTCCGTCAGAACTGGATAAATAATACCAATATTTTGATTCTGTGGGGTAAATGGCGGCCAAGATAGAATCCATTCCCGGGTTTGAAATAGGGCCTCTGGGCAGTCCTCTGTATTTATATGTATTATATGGAGAATCTATTTGAGTGTCTTTTATTGCAACCCCAGAATGATTTTTATCTGTAATATAGTTAATAGTTGCATCAACCTGCAGGGGCATGCCGACTTCCAACCTTTTCCATAAAATATCTGCCACAATTTTTTTATCATCTGTTGTTCTTACCTCTTTTTCAATTATTGAAGCCATTGTTATTACTTCAAAAACTTTTTTATTTTGTGAAATAATTTGTTCTCTTAATCCGGCATTTAATTTTTTATTAAAATTTGAAAGCACCAGTTTGATAATATCTTCTGCCTTGGCTTCCAAAGAAACATTATAGGTATCAGGGAAAAAATACCCCTCAATGCCGATATCTTTCGGTTTTTCTTTTAAAAAATCGAATTCGCCGCTGTAATCTTTGTTTAAAGCCTCTTTAAAATCTTCCGGTTTGGAAATTTTTTCGTCTGCAAAATATTTTTCAATATCTTTTATATCCCAACCATCTAAAATTGTTATTTTTTGCTTAATGACATCGCCTGAAGCCATTTTTTTGATAATTTCCGGAATAGTCATTTTTGGCGACAGAGAATATCTGCCAGCCTGCAATTTTGAATCGTTTCCCGAAATTATAGCGTAGACATTAAAAAAATAATTATTTTTAATTATGCCCTGTTCTTCCAATCTTGCGGCAATTTCTTCATCTCCTTCCCCTTTTTGCGCTAAAAACTCAATAATTTGGTCTGAATCAGATTTTAAAGGAAAATAAATCTCCCAGCCGAATATAATCACAGCCAAAGTAAAAACAGTATAAGCAATGGGAATAATTTTTTTAAAAACTCTTAGTCTTATTTTCATAATTGGACTACACCTCCTGCGGGAGATGAGGGAATCGAACCCCCGACAGCGGTTTTGGAGACCGCAGTTATACCACTTAACTAATCTCCCAATTTGTTAATTAAATCATCTAATAGTTTACGAGCCTTCCCACCACCTTTAAAATACCTTTCTCTATCCAACGCCTCACTGCCTGTTGTAAAATCTTCCCTATATATTAACCTTAGTGGTCTCCTATGGCGAGTTGAATTTACCAACCCATTTTCATGTTCCTGGAGCCTTCTAATTAAACTACCAGTAGAGCCAATATATAATTTTTTATCTTTTTCACTTTTTAAAATATATACCGTATGCATATTTTTAGGAGTCGCCACGCAGCTGCGTGGTTGGAGACCTCTATTCTGCCATTGAACTACACCCCCGTTTTTTCCATTTATTTAATTTTAACTTTACCACAAAAATATAAAAAAAGAACCCCTCTTTGCAAAATCCATTTGCATTGCGGGGCATATTTTGGTTTTATTGCCTGCGAGGCAAAATAAATAAAAAATGCTGGGCGCCCTTCCAATAAAAGTGAGTCCCATCGCAAAAAGTACGTAGCCAAAGGTCATTGCTATTTTCAATGACAAACAATTCAGGACGGCGGTTTAAACCAATAATAGGTTCCATGCCCACAATAAGCCGCTCGCCATGAGGCTGGTTTTTGTTTTGCAAACGAAACTGGGGCCCGACTTCGGCGGGACAAATCTGAAATCCGAATACTCCAACCGCCTTGGCGTAAATTTCTTTACGCCTGGCTACATCAAAACCGAGTTCTCCAACCGGAACTTTTACAAGATCAACCAGGATTTCTTCGGCAGCCACTGCGAAAGACGAACTGCCGAGGAGATTTTCGGCATAATGGCTGACGCGCATTCTGTTGGATTTAATGGATTGGCGGAATCCATCAGCGTTTTTTATGCCGTTGCCGAGCTTTATGTTTTCAAAAACCTTAAAACTATTAACCGCGCGACTGATTGTGAAAGACACAATACTCTCCTTCCTTGAGGGGTGCACGATGATTGTAAAGGTTCTGACTCTTGCCACACTTATAATATAACACGAAAAAAGTTTTATTGCACCATATATAAATAATGGTTTGTCGGATGAAGATTGAATCCTAATTTTTGATAAAGACTATTGGCGGCTATCCGCTTTGGATTAGTTGTAAGTTCAATAACTTGAACGCCATTTTCTTTTGCCCAACGAATCAGGTCGGCCGTTATTTCTTCGCCATATCCTTTTTTGCGATGGTTTTCATCAACAATAATGTCTTCAAGAACTGCCTGTTTTCTCAATAAAGTCTGCCTTGCGTAAATCCATCCTGCTCCAACTAATTTGCCATCAACCACTTTTTTGCTTAAATAACCGTTTAAAAGCGACCTGTAAAAATTAATTTCGTCTATATTGGCAGAAGAATCAAGCTGGCGAATAAGATCTCGTAGCTCTGAAAAATTAACAATATTTTTTTGCAGATATTTTACAATGGACTGATTTGAATCAAAAGCTATCTCTTCGGGTTTTATATCGCCGATATCCTGCCAAACATAATCAGAATTTTCTTCTTTATTTAAAATAATTTCATCTTTAATCTCTGTTAGATAAGCATGATTTAAAACCGGAAAAACTTCAGACTTCCAAAATGCCGTGCCCGGAAACCAATTGATAAAATCAACTTTGCCGTTAATCCCCAATTCTTCTTTTACTTCCCTCAAAACAGTCTGCTCGGGGGTTTCGCCCTGGTCCATATAGCCACCTGGAAAATCCCACTTGCCCAAAAACGGTTCTTGATTTCTCTTAAGCAAAAGCAGTTTTCCATTTTTGATAATAACGGCAGTTACCGAACCTTTTGGATTTTTAAAATCGCATATTTCACAATTCATAAATTTTTTATTTACCCAGTTAAATAATTTTTGTTGTTATTAAAAATTAAAATCTTTATAGATTTTATTTAACTGGGTTAATTTTACTTAAAACTTAGTTATCCACAGATTGACCTTAATCATTATTAGTAATAAAATCCTATAACGCTAATGTTAAAATAGTATTATAGAAAATACAAGTATGAATATCTACGTAACCAAAAGAGACGGCAATAAAGAATCTTTTAATGCCGATAGGATAAACAGGTCAATTGAAAGGGCTTGTTTTGGTTTAAAAGACCCTGTAAGCAAAGTTGTGCAGATTGCAACAGAAACAACGTTAATGCTTTACGATGGAATAACAACCGAAGAGCTTGATTATGCAACGGTTAATGCGGCGCTGCAAAACATACAAGAAGACATAGCATACGACAAAATAGCCACAAGATTATTGCTAAAGACGGTATATAAAAGAATTTTTGGCGACTATGATAATGATAAGAATCTGCTTGAAGAAAAATACAAGAAATCATTTATTGACTACATAAAAAATGGCGTAAGTGATAAATTTCTTGACGAAAAGATGCTTTTAAATTTTAACCTTGAAAAATTATCTGATGCTATTGATACAAATAGGGACGAACTTTTTAAATATGCCGGAGTATCAACTTTATTGGACCGTTATTCCATAAAAGACAAATTTCAAAAACCGATAGAACCTCCCCAGTATTTTTTTATGAGAGTTGCAATGGGCCTTTCGTATAACGAGGCAGACCCGACTAAATGGGCCATTTTGTTTTATGACAAAATGTCTAACTTGGAATATATTGCCGGAGGTTCAACGAATATCGGAGCCGGAACCACAATGCCTGCCCTGTCAAATTGCTTTCTATTGGAAATACAAGATAGCATGGAACATATAGCAAAATCCGTATCGGATGTGATAAAACTATCAAAAGCTACGGGAGGCATAGGGGCATCAATTACAAAATTAAGGGCAAGCGGCTCTCCTTTGTCGTCAAACAATACAACTTCATCCGGACCTACTCCTTTTGCAAAAATCATAGATACGGCTATAAGAGCCGTGCAAAGAGGCGGAAAGAAAAAAGGGGCTCTGTGTTTTTATATGGAAAACTGGCATCTTGATTTTCCCGATTTTTTAATGTGGAAGCACAACGCCGGAGATGATTATTTGAGAATGAGAACGGCAGATACTGCTGTTTTTATGTCTGACGAATTTATGAAACGGGTGGAAAACGGTGAACCGTGGTATATGTTTGATCCAAAAGAAACCCCTGATTTGAATGAATTATATGGCGAAGCTTTCTCAAAAAGATATAAAGAATATATCCAAATAGCGGAACTTGGCAAACTTAGAAAATTTTTAAAAATACCGGCGGAAGAACAATACCGCCAAATATTAGTAATGCTTCAAACAACTTCTCACCCTTGGCTTACATGGAAAGATCCAATTAATGTAAGAGCGCTAAACAACAATACCGGCACTATACATATGTCTAACCTATGCACTGAAATCTGTCTTCCGCAAGATAAGGATAATATCGCAGTATGCAATTTAGCCTCAATAAATATAGTAGAGCATGTAGAAAACCTGCCTGCAGAGGCAGGTAAATCCATTAATTGGCAAAAATTAGAACAAACCGCGCGTTTGGCCGTAAGGCACCTGGATAATCTTATTGACATAAACATACTGCCAATACCGGAAGCTGCCAGGTCCGACAAAGAAAACAGAGCAATAGGTCTTGGCGTAATGGGATTTTCAGAAACTGTGGAAATTCTAAAGCTTACTTACGAAAATAATCTTGCCTATGAATTGATTGATAAAATTTTTGAGTTTATAAGCTATATGGCAATAGACGAGAGCTGCAATCTTGCAAAAGAAAGAGGAAGTTATAAACATTTTGCCGGCTCTAAATGGTCGCGAGGCTATGTTCCTTTTGATACAATAGAAGAATTAGAAATCAGCAGAGGTCAGAAAATAGAAATTGACAAAACAAGCCATTCAGAAGAGCTTGGCATTGATTGGGCAAAACTGCGCGAAAAAATAAAACAGGGCGTTCGAAATGCAACGCTAATGGCTGTAGCTCCCAATGCCAATATAGGACTTGTCGCAGGCACTACTCCGGGAATTGACCCAAGGTTTGCGCAAGTATTCTCCCGAAATAAAATATCCGGAAAATATCTGGATATTAATCATAATTTGGTAAATGAGCTTCGTGAATCTAATTTGTGGGAACAAGTCCGCCAAGAAATAATAGAAAGACAAGGGGATATCTCAGAAATAGAAAAAATACCAAAAAACATCAGAGACCGCTACAAATCATCATTTGAAATATCGCCTTATGCATTTATAGAAGTTGCTGCCAGGGCGCAAAAATGGGTTGACCAATCTTTATCGCGAAATATGTATTTAGAAACACGGGTTATAGAAGAAATAATGGATATTTATAAAACTGCCTGGAAAAAGGGATTAAAAACCACATATTATTTACATATGAAGCCAAGGCATACGGCAGAACAAAGCACTGTATCTGTAAACAAACGCGAGCAATTGGGAAAAATGGGATTTTCAAGCGTTGACCAGGAAATACCCTCCCCCTCTCCCGTATCTCCTTTTGCAATCGGCTATCAAAAAAAATTATCCATTCCTTTGGAACCGGAGTAAAAATAAAAATAAATATATGTCATTAACAGGAAAAGTTTCTCCAAAGAATTTTAACCTTCATCCTTCTCTTTACCCATGGGCAAGAAAACTTTACGACCAGGCCATTGCAAATACATGGTACCCTCATGAAATACCGCTAAAAGAAGACCTGGAAGACTGGGCAAATATGACAGACGACGAAAAATATGCGGTTGAGTTTGTAATGTCATTTTTTAACCCTACTGAATTATTGGTAAACAGGGTTTTGGCCCTGGGAGTTTACCCATATCTTAAATCTGCAGAATGCCATCTTTATTTGGCAAAACAAATGTGGGAAGAGGCAAACCACTGCGTTGCTTTTGAATATGTTTTAGAAACATTGCCTCTTGACAGGTCTAAAATATATGAAATGCACATACAAACTCCATCAATGAAGGCCAAAGAAGATTTTGTAAATAAATATATAAACCGCATGACGCAAGAACATTATGATATAGAGACGACAGACGGCAAAAAAGATTTCATAAGAAATCTTATTGCATATAATATTATTATGGAGGGCATTTGGTTTTACAGCGGATTTATGGTTATTTTATCTTTTAGGCAAAGAAATAAACTAAGAAATCTTGGGTCAATGATAAATTGGGTTTTGAGAGACGAAAGCTTGCATTTAAAATTTGGAATAAATCTGGTGCTCTCCGTATTGGACGAAAATTCGGAAATAGTTTCTGGAGAATTTGCAAAAGAAATAAAAGAAATAATTATAGAGGGCGTCAATTTAGAAATAAATTACAATAAAGATCTTTTTCCTCGCGGTATTTTGGGATTAAATGCCGATTATGTAAACCAGTATGTCCAATATGTTGCCGACAGAAGAATGGAAGAACTCGGCTTTGCTCCTTATTATAAGTCAACCAACCCTGCCAAATGGATGAGCACTGCCACAGATGTATATGAATTGGTCAATTTTTTTGAGGTGCAAAATACAAGCTACGAAGTTAATGCAAGAGCTCAAAAAAACAACAACGACGAAATCCAGCCCGATCAGCCGGAATTAAATATCTAGGGCAATAATTCACCTATATATTGCAATAATCTCTTTAATAATTAATTCATCTGATTTAATATATTGCCCCTTAAAGTCAAACCAAACAATCATAAAGTCTTCTCTCTTAATTTTACGTATTTTGCCTAATTCCGGATCTTGAAGATAAATAAATTTACCATCTAACCCGGCCACAACCGAATAATGACCGTCGGCAACTTCTGAATCATTGTAATCAGCTCTGCCTCTTGTAAACCAATCAACGATAACCGGGACTCCTTTTTTTAGCCATATCTCTATGTCTTTAAAACTGCTTTCGGTTTTTATTTTAACTTTAAAGCCCAATTTTTCGGCTGCATTTTTAATGCCTTCGTTGCTTGTGCCTAAATCTTTTTTAGTTCTGCATAATTTTGCAAGTTCTTTTTCGGTTTTATTTAAACCATAATAAGAAAGTAAAATTTTAAGCGAAGCCGGACCGCAATATCCTCCGCTGGTTTCTCGAAATGGTTTTACTTTGAGAAATATTTTTTTCATAAATTTGTCTGTATATTTTTACTTTATATTATTTTTTACTATAACAAAAAATCGCCAATAGTTCTATATTACCGCATCTGTCTTTATGCGACATATCGGTTAATTTAAAAGCCTTCTCTTGTTTAATTTTTAAAAAAGTAAAAAGCCCTTTTAGGGCTTTTCAAAATAATTGGCGATTCATTTATTTTGATTTTACTTCAATCTTCCTGCCTTCTTTTTTCTCCGCTGACTTTGGAATGACAATTTTGAGCACGCCTTTTTCATACGTGGCGTCTATTTTTTCTTCATCAACAGATGAGGGTAAACTCACTGCTCTCTCAAAGGAACTACTGCGAATTTCTTTTCTCCAATAATCCTTATCTTTCTCTTCTTTTTTTTCCTCCATATCGCCCCTTACTCTTAAGATGCCTTCTTTGACTGATATATCAAACTTACTTGGGTCAAAACCGGGAACATTGATTTCGGCGATAACATTGTTATCCTTTTCATATACATCCATTTCTGGAAATTTAATCCCCATTCTTACTCTGGGAATCGTCAGCCAGTTCTCGTCTTCAAAGAACCTGTCCAGCTCATCAAATGGCTTGAATGGAATGATGGCCATAGTTTTTCAAATAAGCTTATAATTACTGTAAGTAACATTTCGCTTATTGATTTATGGGTTTTTATTTACAGGCAATCCATTATCTTATTAAGATAATCCGACCTTTGGATTACTTTGGATTTTTTATTTTGATTCCAACAATTCAATGACCTCCTGATCACCGACTTGAGGGAAATCCCCATAATATGCCCCGACTGAACCCAAATAGTTATCAGTGTCCTCAAGCGTAACCACATCATCAACTTCTTTTCTTAATTTCAATGCCATATCATGGGGCGCAACCGGCACCGCAACAATAATCTTTTTGGGTTTTTCTTTTTTTAATGCCTGAATGGCTGCAAATATAGTAAGTCCTGTGGCTATTCCATCATCTACAACAATTGCCGTCTTGCCATGCGCCGCAATATGTTTTCTATCCCCAAGATATGTTTTTCTTCTCCTTAGGGCTTCCTCTTGTTCTTTTTCCATTTCCTTTTTAAGCCATACAGGATCAAGCAATGATTTCTCAAATTCATTGCAAACTGACTCCCCCTCTTCGGTAACGGCGCATACTGCATATTCGGGATTATCGGGATGGCCGATTTTTCTGGTGATGATAATATCAAGCGGTACGTTTAATGCTTTTGCCACTTGGAATCCCAGCACCACGCCTCCTCTTGGTAATGCGTAGACTACTGTATCGGTACCCTTGTAATCATGCAACTCTTTGGCAAGCAGCTTGCCTGCCTCCTGCCTATTTATCGCAAAAAACATGGGATTACTTTTTTATGTATTTAAACAAAGCAATTATGCCTAATACAATAATAACTAATAAGGCCAAGGAGGATATCCAATCCAATGTAACTGCTAAGGCGCCATAGCCTCCGCCCATCATACTATAATAATTGCCCATCATATTGTTTGTTGAATTATTGCCAAATGGAGACGACCGCCCTCCCCACATCATATTCATCATCGGCATCCAGCCACTGCTTATTGACGGAAACGCCGCCGAAGTATCGCAACCAGAAAGACGTTTGCCCATGACAATGTGAATCTGCTCTTCGCCCTCTTCACCGTGCGCTTGAATCATCATTGCATTCATGGCGGCGTGCGAATCTCCGGCCATCTGACCCATAAAATACTCTCCAAGAACTCCAAATTGTTCGTTGCTCAAATTATCGCAAGCAACCTCTTTAGTTTGAAGTTTATTCCAAAGCTCTTTGCCTTCTTTTTCTTCGCGGACGGTGTGTTCAACTACTTCTTCCCAATCCGCCGCAGAATTGGAAAACCTGCTCATCATTTGAGCGCTTACATCGGCGGAAAATGAACTAATAGTGATTGCAGCAAGAATTGTGAAAATGGCTTTTTTCATACTTTTATTAAAAAACTAACACCTTATCTGAACTCTCGACCATTTTGAGCAAATCGGACATCGTGGAAACCGGACATATTTTACTTTCACCTTTGCCTCGCAATTCAAGGCAAGAGCCACAAACGTAGATTTCGCCCTTTAATCTTTTAAATTCCGTGATTTTCTCTGAAATATCAAAATATTCGCTGTCGGGAATAGTGTCCAGTTCCGACCCTTCACTCATTAAAAATATTTCTACCTGATGATTGGTTTTGAGCGCGGTAATTCCAAGCCGGAACGTATTCCAAATATGTTCGGGATTATTAGATTGTAGAATTATGCCGAGTTTCATAAATAATTACTCTATTATAATAATTCGTCGTATTCTGTATTTATTGTTTTATCGTGTTGAACAGCCAGGCAAAAAGCCAAGCTGCCAATAGCGCCACTGCATTCCATATAATAAGACCTGATACAAAATATCCTAACCCAAAATATGTTGATACAAAATTAACATCGGCGTGCACTGCATAACGCATAGTTATCATTCTTATGGGCGGATACATAGCTACTCCCGCATAGCAAACAATATATACGATACTTGTCCAAGCTGCGGTAACTTTTAACAAATGATTTATGTTAATCATGATAGTGTATTTATTATAGTTTCATGCCAGACGACCTTTACTGGGAGGTTATAACCTCTTCTGGCATTCATCGCGCGCATAGATATTTTTCTCGCCTTTTTCTTTTTTTAATGGAATAAATTTCTCATTATGTCTAATAAGGAGAATATTGAAGATTATTCAACATTTGCTGGATAAGAACTAACATCTGCTTAATTGTTTCCAATACTCCGGCTGAATATGATGATGGCTGGTAGTAGGCGCCGCCGCCGGTGACAAATGTCATATCCCGGCCATATACAACCTGGCCGTTGCTATTCTGGGCAAGCGTTCGGTAATGATACGTTGTATTTTGCGTCAGATTGCTTATTGTTTGGGAAACTGAACCGGAATAATTAATCTGCTGGTTATTGCTTGCATAGCCGTAATTAGCGCTTGTTCCATATTGGAACCAGACGGCAATGGCATATGTTCCTCCGTAAACATATCCATTCAGTGTTGCCCGGTTATTGTAAATGTTCGTAGCCGCATTTGTCTGGGCATAGAAGTTATAGGTTAAACCGCTTGTCGTAAAAGTTACATCCTGGCCATAGTTTATGGCATAGCTGTTCTGGACTACTGCCCTAAAGTGGTAGGTAGTATTTGGACTAAGACCATAAACATTCTGATTAAAATATCCCGCATAATTCTGACTTATGCGTATCGTTTCGTATCCATAACTGGTTGTCGTTCCATATTGGAACCAAACATTAGAGGAATAATCTCCCCCCAGGTCATACAGATTTCCGCCAAGTGTCACCGAAACATCTTGGATATTTGTTGCCGAATTCGTCTGCGCTTGCGGAACGGTAAAGGCCAATACAAACCCGGCAGACATAAGTAGCGCTAACGCTATCACAGAACTAATTTTGAGATTAATAGCGGTCATATTCAAAAAAGTTAGGATTTTTATTTTGGTTCAGATTCGGCCTCCAAACTCTAAACCTCAAAAGATGCATCATTTGCCTTTGTTGCCCGTTTTTGAAAAACCTTTCTTTTTCTTTTCTTTCACCATTGTCTTTGGGTCAAGCCGTTTGGCTAAACCCCAAACCCGCACAATAAATTGAGCCCTGATATCATCAAAAATCCTCTTTCCCCTTTGTATTTTATTTGTGAATGTGTTGGACATGGTATAAGGTAATTAGTTTAACCGTTTTCCGCTCTTAAATGACAGTGACTATACAACCATATGCTTATGTCTCAGCTGATGCAGAATAGCGCACGGTTCAACAATTCTCTCGTCAACTATTCTGTAATGGATATTTAGCCCCTCTCTTCTTGTTTGCACTAACCCATTGTGGCGGAGCAATGCCAAGTGCTGTGATAAATTTGCCTTGGGCATTTTTGTAATCTTAATCATTTCCTCGCATGACATTTCTTTGTTAACCTTCAGCAGATTAAGTATCTCCAGACGTTTGGAACTGGCCAAAATTTTATAGATATGGGCATTTTTGTTATACGCTTCTTTAGGCAACGCTGTTTTCATGGTATTAGTTTATTAGTTTAGAAACTTATTGACTATCTACCTTAAGAGTACTCCCGGCAATAATCCGTGTCAAGTATTTTTGGTGGAAAACAAAAACCGGCTAATGGCCGGGATATAAATACGCTAAAGGAGGCTGTTGGCGGGATTTTTCCTTGGATCTGTCAGTTTGGCTTTGCAGATGTTTATCAAGGCCCACGCCACTCTCTCTTGCCTCCCCCACTTTAATTATACTCCAATAAGGCGCCGTGTCAACCTATTAGATCCCTAATAATTATTAAAATTTTAGCGCCAGATACTAATTTTAAATTTAAAAGCAAAAACCGGGCTTGAACCAGGCTTTTATGGTTAAACCACCTTTTAGTCATTTGCGACATTTCTTGTGAACCGTGTGTGTCAACACAAAATCCCAGGTAGATTTATCCCTTGATTTAGCACGTGCACTGTGTTTCTGGCTTCTTACAACCAGAACATTTTACTACGCAATGCGTCTCCCCACAGCTGTGGTTTGGGTCGTGGGTTGCCGATTCCACTCCACACATATCGCACTTGTATGCCATAGGTGAATCTGCCGGCATGTTGCACTTTTTGCAAGTTACATTTTCCATATTTTATTAATTTTATCTTTGAATATGTTGACCTTTTTGCATTATAGCTTTTCTCTTTGATAAAAGCAAATTAAAAACAACTGATATTGAGCTGGTAGCCATTGCAACTGAAGCAAATATTGGATTTTGATACCTAATTTCCCAGTAATAGCTTTAGCGGTACGCTGATCATCTCCCCAGAATCATCACTACTTCAATGTTTAGTTTTTGCAGTTGTTTTATTGCTTCTATTACCGTTTCTTTTGTGGTATCAGCAACGAAAACAAAAACCACAAGCTTCCTTTCCGTCACCTACCTATTTACGGCCTTCTTTGTGTGACGAGTGTTTCCAGGAGGCAGTAATATCTCCTACCCTTTTTATGAATAGTATTAAAAAATTACAATAATTCGGATGGATATTTTAAATTTCCGCTTTTATAGGCCGACGCTTTAGAATAATATTTTATATTATCTCCAAAACTATCAATATCTTTTCTTATAAAATCCTTGGTTTCCCTGCCAAAATAACCTTCTTCCGATACAAATTTAATTTTGTTTTGCGAACTTTTTAATATTAAGTCGGGGATATTTAAACCTAATTGACAAAGTGCAAAAATCCAGGCCGGACTCCTGGGGTTTATTTCATAGATATAATATGCATCTTTATTTTTTATGGTTTCAATTTCAATAATACACGTCCCAAAAGGAACCACTTTTACCAAATGTTCAGCAAACTCAAGCAATTCTCTATTTTTATCAATTTTTCCAAACCAAGTGGCTCCATTATGATCGCTTCCTATTTTAACCATCTCTGCATACCCCACGATTTTATTATTTTTTATGCCTATCACACAATTACGAAATTCTACTTCTTTATCGGTAATATATCTTTGAATGAGACAATTAACCTCACCATTATTCCAAAGATTGGATAATTTTTTAATATTTGAAATAAGATCCGTTTCATTTTCACAATGATGCGCTCCTTTCACAAGCCCTTTACATATTACAGGATAACCAATTTTTTCTGCATAATTTATTGCTTCTTTTATAGAATTTACTTGCTTTGTTTCAGGAGTCTTATAATTTTTATATTTTACCACTTCTGGCAGATTTATTTTTTGAATTTTTTTAAGAACTTCCCTTATAGGTATTATTAATTTTACGCCAAGATGCTCAATTTTCTCTTTAATAAAAGAGAATAAAATTGCAGTTTCATCATAACAAGGAAATATGTAATCCAATCCATAGACTTTTTTAACATTGATTATTTTATTTATTAACGAGTCAAAATTAAGTGTCCTTATTTCTTCCCAACAAAAAACATCTTCAAATAAATTTTTATCTGAAGTGACAAATGACGTATCATCTACTCCAATAATTTTAAACCCCACATCTTTTAAGCATCGACTTACGCCAAGCCCGGCTTGGGGACTGTCAATAACCTTCAAATCACTTACGATTGCCACTTTATTCATATATTTTAATTAGTGGTATTGGAGAAATAAAATTAGAAGCTTGGCTAAAAGAATACGCTCCAATGTTGTGAATAATTATTTTATCTCCAACCACAGGTATTTGATTGATTATTAAATTTTCAGCGATTTTATCAATTTGCATGCAAGAATTACCAAAAATATTTACCTTTATAATTTCTTCTTTTTTATCTTTTCGTTTTGGCATAAATTCAATCCAAAATTTCTTCTCAAAATAACATTGAAAATGCATAATATTCGTGTCTACCACCACGTCAAAATAATTATCCGCATTTTTTCTGATGGAAATTATACTCGTTTCAATATATATTGCGTCTGATACAATATTCCTGCCCGCTTCACTCATTATTTTAATTTTAGGAAAGATATTTTTTATCAGTGAAGGGATCTTCTTATAAATATCCTTTCCGAAAATAAATTCATTAGCCGCAGGCAGCCCGCCCCCAATATTAACAAAAGTTATTTTGTGTTTGATTTTATCAAAAGTGTTTTTGATGTTTTTAAGTAAAAATTCATAATTAGATAAATTAAAATTATTGGTGGAAAAATGGAAGTGAAGTCCGTCTAATTTTAAAGTGGTTATTAACAAATTTAACTTTTTTGATAATTTTTCATCAGAAATACTATATCCAAACCTGTTCCATATTCCTGGTTTATCAAAATACAAACGCAGACCAACCCTTATTTTTGACAATAACCCTTCCTTTTTTAAAATCTGTAAAATATCAAAATCGGTATCATTATCAATATTGAAGTATAAAATTTCCACACTATTTAAAATATCTTTTATAGTCTCAACCGATTTACCGGGTCCATTTAATACTAATTCCTTCGGTTTAACTTTTTTAATTAACTCCCATTCATAGCTTGAAACTATTTCAAATTGGCTATCCGTTTGTTTTATGGTCTCTAAAACTGGCTCCATAAAATTAGTTTTTACCGAATAAAATAATTGAAAATTTAAGCCTTTTTTTAAAAAGGCATTCTTTAATTTATTTATGTTTTCTTTTATTTTACTTTTATGGACGATATAGTATGCCATCTAGATTACTTTCTTTTTTAGATAATAAAAATAATCATTATCAGTTTCATAAAATTCCCGATATTGATTAAGGGCATTTACGTCAAATTTGACGGTATGCAAATAAGAGGAATTCTTATTATTTGTTTTGTAAATTAATCCCAGCGGTGGAACCACAAAATAAGAACCGCCCATCATCCTGTCCGAGTAAAAAAGGGATTTATACTTTCCAACAGAATTTACAAATAAAAGGGCGTATGCGTTCTCATAAGACCTGGTTATTCCCAGAGCATCATAATATTTTTTTTCCAAAGAAAAAGAATATTTTGACTGAAGCGCATTCCCTCCTATCCCCCAAAAAGAAGGAATCACAATTAAATCCACTTTTTTGGTATATTTCCTGAATATTTCCGGCAATATCAAGTCCCAGCAAATAGCCACTCCAACCCTTATTTTCCCCACATTAAATGTTACTATCTTATCATCCGATTCACAGATATAATTTTCATTATAAATTAAAGCCTTTTTATGATATTCCTTTAAAATTTTACCATTTTTAATAACCAAGGAAGCGTTAAAATATTTACCGTTCTTTTTTAAAAGCACTGAACCCATCACGAAAGTTGGCGAAGAATATAATTTTGAAATATCTTTTAATGTTTTTTGTATTTCCAAGGAAGAAATTTCTTTTTCGTATTCGGGTATAACATCTAATTTAAGAGGACCAGACAAAAAATATTCTGGGAATATAAGCAAATCAAGGGACTTTATCTGTTTTTTATTTTTCTCCAATAATTTTTTAACTTCTTGGATGTTTTCACCAACAAATAAAAATTTTGGCAGATATTGAAAAAACCCTATTTTCATAATTTTATAAAATATCCCCTGCTATTTACGGCAGGGGATGTCAACTTTTCAGAGGATGTCGTTGAAATAACCATCCCTGTCCCAACTCAACATGGGCTTTATCTTTGACCTATATTCTCGGCACACTGCTAAGAACGGCCTGCGGATGCGCCATTTTTCTCCTTCAAAGCGCAGTTTCTTTAATCTTCTGAGCCAATGAACACTGTGCCCCAGCTCCTTAGACACTGTCGCAGGACTTTTTTTCTGCCACCCTAACCTCCTTAGTATGGGGTCAAGAATATAACACGAGGCACCGTAAAGATGTTCATCGCAAATGCCAAGTTCACTAATCAACGGCTTTCTGTTGATTATGTATTGCGGAACTTCTAACATTTCCGCAATTTTACAAACTTCGCACTTGTAGAAATCTGCCAGTGGAGAAAAGTGACCAGCTGGACCACCAACAGTAAAGGCTCCCAAGATAACCTCTGTACCGTTTGTAGTTCCAGCGCATACTGCGTTAAGATTATCTGCTATCTGCAGAAGCAAAATTGATCTAATCCGTGGCAGTATTCCACTTAATTCCCATCTTCCACAATTCGGAAAAACGCCATGTAACGAGCTTACAATGGACGAAATGTCCATGTACTCGTATTCTATCCCCATTCCCTTAGCAGATCTTACTGCATACAAGACGTCTTCGTATTCCGAATCAGTCATCTCGCCTTGTTTTCCGAATGGTCCCCTTCCTAAAATAATCCCCTTAAAAAAGTGTCTTGTGTTTTTAAGGGCCTTTTGACACAGCGATGCCACTGTTATGGAATCGATGCCGCCGGAAAGTCCCACTACAATACCGTCCAATTCTAGTTTTGAATACCCAGAAATATCTTTGAGACATTTTCTTATGAATTGTTGTATGCCTTCAACAACTCTGGTGGGGATAACGATGTTTTCAGGCTTAATCCTTGCCTGAAAATTGATCTCTCCATCGTTAGCGATGGGAAACCACATCTTAATTTCGGGTGCCACGACCTCTGCGGTAATCTTTTCAGGCATGACTGCCTCCCAAGTGTTGAGTGAAGATTTAAAGTTCTACATGAAAACTAACACATTTACCCTAATTTTGCAATGCTTTTGTGTCATACAACAAAAACCCGAGATCGCCCAGGTTAAAGTTTTGGTGTCACCTTACTGCCTCCTGGCAACCTACCTCTTGGATTCTTTGTGCAGTGTGTGTTTTTTGCAAAATCTGCAAAATTTATTCAATTCCAACTTTTTTTCTATTGTTTTTTTTGATTTTTTTGTAAAATAATTAACATTTTTACAAATAGTGCACTGAACCTTTAAAAATGGTTTTTTGGCTGCCATTGTTTTATGGAACATAAAACATAGAACATAGAACAAAACAAAGTGTTGTGTTGTGTGTTATATGTTATGTGTTATGTAATAATGAGCCGATGGAGAGAATTGAACTCTCGACTTCCATCTTACCATGATGGCGTTCTGCCACTGAACTACATCGGCATATAAGTGCTCCCTGCCGCCGGCAAGCAGGTGCTACTGAGCTACATCGGCCTGTTTTTAAAAAAGTGGGCAGTGCAGGACTTGCACCTGCGAAGGGTAGAACCCGTCAGATTTACAGTCTGATGCCTTTGCTGCTCAGCCAACTGCCCATAGATTGTTTTTTACCACAAAAATCGCTGTTATTCAATGGCTTTACTATGCTTTTTTTTCCAATCCTCTATTTTTTTATGGTCGCCTGAAAGTAAAATTTTAGGAACTTGCCATGTGGCCTTGCCGCCCCTGGCGAGCCTCGCCCTGAATACTTCAGGGCGGGTGTATTGGGCATATTCAATGAATCCTCCTTTCTTGGTAATTCTTTCTTTTAAAAGCTGGGGTTTTCCCAAAACTCCCGAAACTAATCTTGAAATTGCTTCTATGGACACCATTGCCGGCAATTCCCCGCCCATTAAATCATAATCGCCAATTGATAACTCCAAATCTGCAATATTTTTTGCCACTCTTTCGTCAACTCCTTCGTATCTGCCGCAAATAAAAATTATTTGGTCTAATTTTGACAATTTATAAGCTAATTTCTGGTCAAACTTTTTACCTCTCGGCGTAAAAAGTACAACTTTCGTTTTTGTTTCATGTTTTATGTTCCATGTTTTATTCTTTAAAGCTTTTACGGCTTTAAAGATGGGCTCCACTTTTAAAACCATCCCCAATCCCCCGCCAAATGGCCGGTCGTCAACGGTTTTATGGCTGTCGTTAGTCCAGAACCTTAAATTGTGAATATTAATTTTTATCAGTTTTTTTGCCTGAGCCCTGGCAATTAAACTCTCTTTTAAATAAGAGGTAAAAATTTCTGGAAAAATTGTGATAACGTCAAATTTTATCATAATACCGATACTAATTTACGAATAATATACAAATCTGCAAATCTACGAATTATTTGCATTTGCTATTTGTATCATTCGCACGCATTTGTAGATTGTCATCGCGATTTTAAAAACGAAAACGGCGCTACCATAATGATAACACCGCTGTCGGTAATCTGTAAAAATTTTATTACAGAGAAATGTTTTCGATATCTTCAGAAACTTCTTTTCTTTCAACTCTTGGAGCGCGACCACCCTCTGGTTCCTCGATTTTGAGGTTAACGCGAGCATGGTTTTTTAATCCGACAATTCGGACTAAGTTTCTTATTGCCTTGGCAGTTGATCCTTCACGGCCAATGATTTGACCCATATCTTCGGGATTTACTTTCAAAGAAAGCAAAACTCCCATTTCGTCAACTTTTCTTTCAACTTTGACGTCCTTGGGATTATCAACTAACTCTTTGACAATGTACTCAAGAAATTCCTTGTCATTTTCTTTTGCCATATTTCCTTTTATCAATTTCACCCTGGTTAAATAAAATCCTTCTGATTTTAATCCCGTCGAGACGGGATTATTTAACTGGGTTAATCTAATTTCTATTTATCGACCTTTCCTTAATAAGTTCATTTTACTCTTTTCTAAAAAGATGTCAAATTTTATATCCCCTTTTTTCAAATCACTACTTTGCGACATCTGTTGTTTCTATAAAATCAGATTAAACATTGATATCTATTCATTCAGTTAATGATTTGAAAAAAGGGGGGATTTTAATGGTAATCCCCTAACCCCTCAACGGCTTCCCTTCTTTTTTATTTGCCCTCTCAATGGCCAGTAGGGTATAAAAATAACCCTAATTCCAAAGAGTATAATAGCGATCTGAAGAATTGGCTCCAGAATTGGCCATATCTCTCTGGGATAATACTTCGCTGCTATTAAGGCGGCAATCGCCAAAGTCAGAACCGTACGGATCCAGTTCTTAAAAAAAATTCTTCTAATCCACCAGCTAATCTCCCGTCCAATATGGCGGACAAAGTGAATAACAAACCTTTCAATCCATCTGATGAATCTCATAAAATATCTCCGCATTGTCCATTTTATTGAATGTACTGTTTCTGATTTCTGCCTTTTGGCTTTGTCAGCGAGAATACACATTCTCGGATCAGAGGGAGAAATTTTAAAATTAGGTATTCTCCCAGAACCCCTTGTCAGTTTATAGAATTGACGATCTCTACATTCTCCGCCGAATGCATTCATCCCAAAGTGAACGAACTGCTTTTTGATCGGCTTCGATAGCATCCTGCTGATCTTTCAACTGAGCTTTTATTGCTGCCCATTCAGTCTTCCTGACTTCTTCATCAGCGAGATGTTGTGACTTGCACTCTTCGCAATACACATCCTTACTTGTCGCAACTTTGTTGCGACAATATTCAGTCAAGCATCTGTTCATAACTATCTCCTAAAATGGTGATTTGGTTGTTAATCTACTATGCCTCCATTGTACCATATTATCAAATGTTCTGTCAAGTGCCAAAAACCGGCTCAAAAGCTGGTTTTTTGAATTCACCATAGTACCGTAGACCAATCTACGGTACTATGTTTATTGTTTCTGTTCTTCTACAGGAGCTTCTATTAATTTCTTCCCGCCTTCGGACGGGACCCCGCTATTGGCGGTGGCTTCCGCAACTGGCGCTGGCTCTGGAGTTGTCGCGCTTGGGATTTCTACCGCTTTTTCAGCTGTTGCCTTTTCAGCTGCCATTTTTGCTAATTTAGATTTTTTAAGTTTGGAAACATGAATTTTTTTGCCTTCAATAATTTTTTCCCGTATTAAAAGATTATTTATTGTTGCAGACGGCTTAGCCCCGCATTTTAACCAATATAATATTCTTTCTTTTTCTAATTTCTTTTTCTTGGTTAACGGGTCAATGTAACCTAAAACCTCAACCGCCCGGCCGCCCCTTGACGATCTTCTTTTATCTATTACTATCACCTTGAAAAATGGCTGATTTTTTTTGCCTTTTCTAGTTAAACGAATTGTTAACATAAATGTTAGAAAATAGAAGTTAGAAAATAGAAAATAGAATTTTGTCGCTCATATTCTACTTTCTACTTTCTATTTTCTATATTTTCAATTACTAATTCCACTCTTTTACTTTAAGCCCTTCTTTTGCCGCTTGCTCTTCTGCCTCCTGTTTTGAAGACCCCTCGCCTTGAGCCACCAATTCTTCCGCAAGAAAAACTCCGACTGTAAAATTCTTTTGATGGTCTGGCCCCCACTCACGGATAACTTTATACACCGGAGTCACTCCCGCCATATCTTGGGATTTTTCTTGAAAATACGACTTTGAATCTTTATATGAACCGTCTTTTATAATATTAGGCAGATTTTTAATCAAATATTTTTTAATAAACTTCTCGGCGGGCTCATATCCGGAGTCGAGATAAACAGACCCGATTAAAGCTTCAAAAGTATTGGCTAAAATATACGCCCTTGCTTTGCCCAATTCTTTCGTTTCTCCTCTTGAAAGCAAAAGAAAATCATTAAAACCTAATTCTTCCGCAACTGATGTGAGCATTTTAGCGTTGACTAAAGCCGCTCTCCAATTTGTTAAGTCGCCTTCTGTCTTTTCCGGATATTTTTTATAAAGTTCCTCCGTAACAATAAGCTCTAAAACCGCATCGCCTAAAAACTCCAATCTTTCATTGTGATTTAAGTGAAAATCGGGATTTTCGTTTAAATAAGACCTATGCACAAACGCTTGCGTTAGAAGGTCTTTGTCTTTAAAATTTAATCCTAATTTTTTTTCAAAAACGGAAAAATCATTCATCTTGTAATTGTTTAAAAACAGTTCCTAAGACTCCGTTTACAAATTTACCGGAAGTCTGGCCAGAAAAAGATTTTGCCAACTCTATTGCCTCGTTTATGGCAACTTTCGGCGGGACTTCTTTTTTATCTGAATATAAAAGCTCAAAAAGTCCTACTCTCAAAACATTTCTATCTATAATCGGTATTTGTGAAATCGGCCATTCCGGAGCCGCCATTTCAATAATTCTATCAATTTTTGTTAAATGTTTTTCGACTCCGAAAATTAAATTCCAAATAAAAGTCGCATCTTCAAGCCCCGGCCCAAAATCTTTAATATTTCTTTTGGTAATTTCCTCTAAAAATCCCTTTTTTTTATTGTAAAAATCCCATTCGTATAAACTCTGCATCGCAATTGACCTTGAAAGATGCCTTGAAGCCATAATTTTAGAATATAGAATTTAGAAAGTAGAATATAGAATACGAAACTTTAAAATTCTATTTTCTGTTTTCTAATTTCTATTTTCTCGTCCTTGATAACTCTTCCATCGTTACCGGACTTTTAGATTTTTCTTCTTTTTCTGTTGTTTTAATTTCTTTCTCCCTCTGTTTCTTTTCCTTTTTTGTAAGTTTACTTAAAACATTAATAATCTCCTGACCTTTGTAATAACCGCAGTTTTGACAAACAGTATAGGGCAAAACCTTGCTTTTGCATTTTTTACACAAAGCCAAAACAGCCGGTTTCACATATAAATGCATCCTAACTTTATTTCTTTTTGATTTCGTATGCCTGTGTTTTGGAACTGCCATGATAACTTAGAGTATCATATAACAAATAAAATAAATTTGCAATAGTTTGCGCTGGTTCATATGATACCCTACAGTCAGGCCTTTCAAAATCATGAGTGGACGGTATAGTGGACGCCATATGACAATCTATGGTTCTTTACTCCCCGGCGCAATCAGCTTGGCCC
>JACPYG010000010.1 GCA_016196125.1 Candidatus Staskawiczbacteria bacterium
TTCAGTCGTAATGAAGCAGCCACACTCTCCGCAACGGAAAAATCCGCGATATAAATATGTTTTGAAACCAGTTTCTTTTGGTTTTGATTTTCTGCTCATCACTTCCTGACATTGGTCAAAAAGTTTCTTTGTGATAATCGGATTGCCTTTTCTCTTTCAGTTATAACTTCCAGCTTTGGCTTAGGTATTGCCAGTGTTCCTGCTAATTTTGCCTCATTCATAACGTTTTGAATTTTAAAAATGGATAATAAACAAAGTATACACCCACGTCAAAATAAAGCCAGTCATTGTGGTAAATCTGCAATGTTGGAAAAGGAAAACGGTAGATACTGAAATATCTACCGTTTTAACCCACCTTTCTATGAGTCAATAGGAATTATCATAGCTTCTGTTTCCCTTTGTTGAAGTTCAACAGGCAGCAATAAGAGTTTCAGCCCTTACTTTAGACCACTCTCCCAGTTTCACAGATTAATGTTTTTTATAGAACTCCCAAACATGAAAACAAGACTCGTTTTAACATTCGAATGGCCTTGTCTACTGACGAGAGTTGTCAAAAAGTTTGCCATAAAAAATTTACGGTTAACTTATAATGACAACCCTTTCGGGAAGGCGAGCAGTATTACTACCCCTCACATAAATCATTATATACTATATACAATTGATGTCAAATAAGTTATTAACATGTTAGGTTATAGATTTTTGATTTTTAGCATCTAAAGTGCTATACTAAAAAAGTAATGATTTTACCCCTAAAACGTCATAAAATATGGAAATTTCTTTTAAGGACAGAAAACTCAAAAAACTGCATGAAGATGGATTAGCCTTAAAAAGAAAGTATGGCGATTTACAAGCCCAAAGGATAGTGCAGAGAATAAACGAATTATTGTCCGCCGAAAGTTTATTTGATATATCCAAGTTGCCACAAGCAAGACTTCATTTATTAAAAGGTGATTTTAAAAAATGTTTTGCGTTAGACATAAAGCATCCTTACCGAATTATTATCACTTATTTAAATGGTGATCCATCAGACTTAAAATCGATAACCCAAGTAAAAATTATAGAAATAATTGATTATCATTAATATAATTATATGGCTACAAAAGATTATAACCCAAATATAACAATTCACCCTGGCGTTACTCTAAAAGAGCTCTTGGAGAATTTAAATATGACTCAGACTGATCTTGCTGAGAGAACTGGACTAACGCCTAAAACAATAAATGAAATCATCCAAGAAAAAAATCCAATCTCGCCAGAAACATCACTAAAACTCTCTGCTGTGTTTGGTATGTCTCCTGCATTTTGGAATAATCTTGAAAGAAATTATCAGGAAACAATGGCTCGAATCGAGAGAGATAAAAAACTGGAAAAAGAATTACCATTCCTTCAAAAATTTCACTGCTATAAAGATTTAACAAAATGGAAATATATCCCTGAAGCTTCAGATCAAAAAGAAAAAGTGTTAAATTTGTTGAATTTTTTTGGTGTTAGCTCTTTAGAATTTGTGCAGAAAACTTATCAAGTTGCTTTCAGGCAATCTAAGCAGAAAAATCTTTCTAACGAATGCTTAGCCGCCTGGCTAAGGTGCGGTGAAATAGATGGAATAAAAATCGAAACTAAACCCTTCGACAGAGATAAATTAATGTCTTCTATTGAATCTTTGAGGGCGTTAACCAATAAAGGGGCAACAGAAATTGAAAAGAAATTGCAAAAAGTTTGTGCAGAATTTGGTGTTGCAGTTGCTTTCGTCCCTTATTTTTCAAATACTTATGTAGATGGAGCGACAAGATGGTTATCAACCGATAAAGCTTTAATACAAGTTAGTTTACGGGGAGCACACATTGATCGTTTTTGGTTTACTTTTTTCCATGAGATAGGGCATCTACTTAAACATGGGAAGAAAGATCAGTTCGTAGAATTTGAAGATAGAAGTAATAGAATGATAGAAGTAAAAGAAAGAGAAGCGGATGAATTTGCAAGTAAAACTCTGATTCCAGAAAGTGAATTCCAGCAATTCGTATCTTCTGGCAAAGTATTGTCTGACGATGGTATAAATAGTTTTGCAAAAAAAATTAATATTTCTCCTGCAATAATTGCAGGTAGAATTGCTCATGAATTATCCGAACGAGGATCTAAAAATGCGTGGAAAAGATTTTCTCATTTAAGAACCAGACTTCACTTTGTTAATTCGTAGCTTAAACTATGCCTCCCGAAGAAAATTTACCCCTAAATCCAACTCCCGAAGAAAACCCTTCACCTGCAAGCCCCCAAGAGCCCATAGAGCCTACACCTGAAAATACAGCACATTCCGAACCCTCGACCATGCCCTCTGAAGCCCTAGAAGCCTCACAGAATAGCGATGGTGCCATTCCGCTCAATAATGACAATTCGACTAAAAATGAGCCTGGAGCGACAATGCCAGAATCGAGCCAAGTTCACGAAACATCTGAAAATCAAGGTTCTCCTCTACCCCAAACGGCTCAAATACCAGTAAATGAGCCGTTAAGAA
>JACPYG010000011.1 GCA_016196125.1 Candidatus Staskawiczbacteria bacterium
ACCCTCTATTGTAGCAATATCCTGCGAATCTGCAAATATGTGCTTTGTAATTTTTGGAGTCGCGGCGGCGCTGTCTGCATTATAGAATTTGGTCGGATAAAAAGTGGTTGTGGCGCCGTTGGAATATTTTATTCTCTGGCCAGAAGCATCAAAGAATGGTGGCTGTCCCCATTCTCCCCATTCTCCAAAGAATGGTGACTGTCCCCATTTCCACCCATTTCCACAAAGAATGGTGACTGTCCCCATTTCCCCCCATTTCCCCCCCCACAAAGAATGGTGACTGTCCCCATTTCTTGTCCCCATTTCTCATTTCTCCATTTCCTCCCATTTCTTTCCATTTCCACATTTCCATTTTTGCATTTTCCAATCAAAAATCTAGTATTTGAAAATAAAAAATTACTTCCAAAAAATAGACAATAAACCAAAAAAGACTAATATGTTAACGAATGGCAAAAAAATCACCCATAGCAATCTAAATTTTAGAGATGAAATAATAGAAATTATAACAATTACCGGATAAATCAAATAGTCAAAAGATGCAACTTGTAAAAACCATAAATTGATGGACTCTGGAGCATCAAACAACATAAAAGTCGCAGGTAATCCGATAAACCATAGTATTAATGAAAACCCAAATATTAAATCTAAAAAAATGATAACATATCTCTTTAAAGCGGATTTTTCTGTATATATTTTGAAATATTTAAAGAGAAAAAGTTCTACACAACTGATTATTAATCCAAAGAAAAATAAAAACAGTAAAAAATTTGAAAAATTTATAATCATATTTAATTCTTATGTTAATTTTAATAACTATCTCGGTTAGTATGAACTGTGTAATGCATTCATAACCGAATCCATAGTCTAATGGTGACTGTCCCCATTATCCATTATCGTCCCCATTATCCCCAATTATCAATTATCAATTATCCATTATCTACTAAAATTTATTAAGTTCCAAAAAGTAAGATCGTCATGCCAAATATAAAAAGTAAATAGCCGAAAAACAAACCAACAGTCTTTACATATTGTTTTTGCCAAATAATAAAATATATTCCAATAATTAAAATTACCAATAGCGGATACCAAAGCACAAAGGAAGCTGGGTCAAAATTATTTGTAATAAATTTTTCTACCAATAATGATAGTCCTGCAAATAGTAACTCAATGCCTATTCCTAATAATATACCAATAAACAATCTTTTGATTTGTTGGATCATTCTATTAAATAATTTATCAATGTTTTTATTTATTTCTTAAAGATGATACAAAATTATTAACTTTTTCTTTAAAAGAATTTACTGCATTTTTAACCTCTCTATATACGCTTGTTGTCGGTATAATATTTTTATAACCATACTCCCCAATTATTTTGGGAACACCTGGGCCTGGATCAAATGAATCCATTTGGCTTTTCACTCCGCTTTTTACACCTAGTGTGTATGTAAAATTGTTAGAATTTGCATCATAAATGAGGGTCATATTGCCTAAATGAACGTTACCGAGACCATAATATTTCATGCCTGATAAATCCGTTTCATTAAAAACTTTCCCCATATTATTAATAAATTCAGTTTCATTTCCATTTGGCGGAGTTATTTCTATACTATTTATTATTTTTTTGTTTGCCATATCGTATTCTTTATCTGTACTAGCTATTCCTATTTGTTTTAATAATTGATTAGACCAACCTTTTCCATCACTTGGATATGCACCCATAGTAAATTCCTTTGTTCCTTTAGGTAAGCCTTCTATATTTATTTCATTTGGATAATTTGGAATAAACTGGAAATATGTGTGAATTCCTACGATTTGTCCCAAAGGATTAAACACGGGAGTAGATTTTAAATTAATCGTTAAACCCGTCGGATCGCTCCCCACTATCGGATTATTCCTGGCATAACTATAACTGTTCCATTGTTGAGGATCTGATAGATAATCTTCGCTAAAATCCCAAAACATCGGGTCTTGGCTGATGAACCTTCCGATGTTGCTGTTGTAGTATCTGGCGTTGAGGTAGTTTAGGCCTGTTTCTGCGTCGTACTCCTGGCCAATTTACCCTGTGTTAAATAAGACTTGATCCTGTTTCTTAAAAACAATTTACCCAAATATGTTTTAAGGTACTTTTCTCTGTGTGTGGGCATCTTGCTGGTTCAAACATCCTTCAAAATAGATCAATTCAAATGGGTTTCTGTTTTTTGTGGAGTGAACTTTGCCTTTCTGATGTTGCTCAAGTCTTAATGTTAAATTATTGGTATACCCTGTATAAAATTGCCTATCTTTACTGAAGTATAATACATAAACAAAGTAAAACATATTTAATTTAACATTATTTAACAGGGTGAACTTTGCGCTGTTCGTTAAGAGCACCAATAATACTATCTAATTAAATTCCATATAAAGGCTGTAATATTAACCAATATATCTACCACAACCGTACCCAATCCAATATTACCAAGTATTCTTTGCCATTTTACTTCTGATTTTTTGAGAGATAAGGAAAAAAAAGACAGAATGATTATAGTAGGAAAAATGTAGATGGAAAAGACAATGACTTGACCAAAAAGAAAATCGTAGCCACTAATAGCAGAGGAAAACAAATCTACTACATTCCACATAGACCATAAAATTAGCAGTATTACAACAAAAACTTTTAAATTTATCATCCTTTTATTTTCCATTTATTGTTTTATTAATTTTTGCCCATACCGATGTATTGGGCATTTCAGTATGAGAATTAATAGGCCCAAACCTTGATTGCCACGTAACATTAATATTTGTCGCATTGTTGTATGTTCTACCCGCGGGACCAGCTTCACCCCAACCAAGCTGAACGCCAGCAATAAAACCTGTAGTAGCTCCAAATAATGTTCCTGCTGGACCAAATAACGATCCAGTTACACCACCAGCCACGGCTCCAGCAAAAGCTGATGTTGGTATTGTTCCGCCGGAAATTTGTACTAAGTCAAGGTTACTATAGGCATTGTAGTGATTTTCTATATTTTCGTAGTTAGGCATATAGTCGTATCTTACCGGAGTTCCAATCGTTATTAAGTTATCTATTTTTTTACCATCATAAATTTGCGAAAAAAGATTGGCTTCATTCCCACCATGAGAATGTCCGCCAACATTAAACGTTTCACCTTCCGCAAACTTATACGTGGAAAGAAAAGTAGATAATTCTTTGGTGACGGCTTGGCGCGAAGCATCATTGTCGTAAAGTTTTTGAGATGGCATCCAAAAATTATTTCCACTCCCTTGTTGTACAAATGTATTTTTAAAATCAGCTATGAAATTACTATATCCCTTACTGTTTGCAATATCTTGACTGCTCGTCCATGTTCCAGGAAAATAAGCAGTTAGAAGTCCGCTCGGATCGCTCCCCACTATCGGATTATTCCTTGCGTACGCATAACTGTTTTGGTTTTGTGGGTCGGTAAGTAATTCGACTGGCAAGGTCCAGAACATCGGGTCTTGGCTGATGAACCTTCCGATGTTGCTGTTGTAGTATCTGGCGTTGAGGTAGTTTAGGCCTGTTTCTGCGTCGTACTCCTGTCCTATAAATTTGCGCTGTTCGTTGAAACTGGCAGCCGCCGCAATAGTTGGAAGGAAATAAAAACCGACAACGAGCAATATCAATAAAAAGTGGGAAATTACTATGACATTTCTTTTACTCATCTTGATCAA
>JACPYG010000004.1 GCA_016196125.1 Candidatus Staskawiczbacteria bacterium
AAAAGTCAGAATTATCATCTATCTGGAGAATAAATTTCTTTTCCACATCATCCGGATCTATGTCTTGGTAACGCCATTGGAAAAAAGCCATTCCTGTGCCTTGTATGCCGGTACAGGGACTGCCGGACGTTGATGCTAACTGATCTGCATAGGGTGGTTGGTTTACAACAGGGTCTATTATACACTGGCTGTCGTTTTGGCACAGGTCAGCGCCACTCCCGGCAACGCATATACAAATATTTCCGCTGCATTCTTTATGATTGCCTATTGGACACGAAGTAATTATACACTGGCTGTCGTCTTGACACTGGTCAGGGGAAGCGCCGCCTACAACCACGCATTGTTGTTGGGCATTGCATTCGTTATGGAATGGCCAGCAATCAATATCGTTTAGGCACTGGTCATCGCCAAAATTATCTACAACCACGCATTGTTTTTGGGTGTTGCATTCATTATGGGTATTATTTGAGCAATCGGCAGAGCTTTGGCACTGGTCGGGACCAACTCCATCAACAGATATGCATTGTTGCTGGGTATTACATTCATTATGGCTATTGTTTGCGCAATAATCGCAATCGGTGTCACTTAAACACTGGTCAGGGCCAAGACCGTTTATAACCACGCATTGTTGTTGAGCGTTACACTCATTATGGGCATTGCTTACACAATTATCATCTGTCAGACACTGGTCAGAATCAATGCCGTCAACGATAATACATTGCTGTTGAGCATTGCACTCGTTGTGGGTATTGTTTGCGCAATCAGTGTCGCTTAGGCATTGGTCGGAGCCGGCTCCAGCAACAGATATGCACTGTTGTTGGTCGTTGCATTCACTATGGACTGCGCAATCAGTGTCGCTTAGGCATTGGTCGGAGCCGGCTCCGGCAACAGATATGCACTGTTGTTGGTCGTTGCATTCACTATGGACTGCGCAATCAGTGTCGCTTAGGCATTGGTCGGAGCCAACGCCGTCCACAGTAGCGCATTGTTGTTGAGCGTTGCATTCGTTATGGGTGCCGCACGGACCATCGCAAATAGTGGTAACTGTCGGGGGCTCGCATCCATCAACTCCGCATACTCCGGGATAATCTGTTGTAGTAGCGCACATAATATTATCAGAACAAACAGAATCTGAAGAAGTCCACGGCGGAGCGCAATCAGAATCAACACATTCTTGAGACATAACATTTATGGCTGTAAAAAAAATTGTACCCGCCAAAAATACAAATAAAAAAGCTGTTAAAGATTTTTTCATCATAAAATTAAATTTACCTTTTATAGCAAAGGACACATTGCGCAATCATTATCGTTTAAACATTGGTCAGGGCCAAGACCGGAAACTGATACACATTGCTGTTGAGCATTGCACTCGTTGTGGGTATTGTTTGCGCAATCATTATCGTTTAAACATTGGTCAGGGCCAAGACCGGAAACTGATACACATTGCTGTTGAGCATTGCACTCGTTGTGGGTATTGTTTGCGCAATCAACATCGCTTGAGCACTGGTCAGAATCAATGCCGTCTACAGCAACACATTGTTGTTGGTCGCTGCATTCATTATGGGTGTTATTCGCGCAATTGCTATTGTTTTGGCACTGGTCGGGGCCAGCTCCGGCAACGGATAAACATTGTTGTTGAGTATTGCATTCATTATGGTTATTGTTTGCGCAATCAGTGTCGTTTTGACATTGGTTGGGACCAGCCCCGGCAACAAACAGACACTGCTGTTGAGTGTTGCATATGCTATGGGTACTATTATCACAAATTCCCCATTGGCCGATAGCGTCACAAGTTTGAGTGCCACCGTCAGGACAAGGTTGAGCGCTTCCGGGAGCGCAAATTACCGGAGCGCTGCATGTGCCATCCACACAGACTTGGTCACCAATACAATCTGTACTTATTGTACAGGGACCGCCGCCACCATCGGTACATGCGCCATCCACACAAACTTGGTTGCCGGTACAATTGGAACTATCGGTACAAGCGCCACCGCCTCCACATGTACCGTTCACACAAACCTGGCCACCGCTACAATTGGAACTATCGGTACAAGGGCCGCCACCGTCAGTGCATGTGCCATCCACGCAAACCTGGCCACTGGTACAATTGGAACTATCGGTACAAGGGCCGCCGCCGACGGTAGTACATGTGCTATCTATACAAACTTGGCCACCGCTACAATTGGAACTATCGGTACAAGGGCCGCCACCTCCGCCGCCTCCGCCGCCATCGGTACACGCTCCGTCGCAAACAAGACTGACCGTCGGAGGCACGCAAGCGCCAGCGGAGCCATCGGGTGCGCTGGAACACATTCCAGGATAATGTACCGTGAGAGTACACATAATATTATTAGAACAATAAGAATCTGAAGTGTCTTGTGGCGGACCGCAGTCAAACACACCTTGCCAGTATGAATTTGTTGGTTGACACTGGGCGCCAGTAAGAATGTCATCAGAACACCCATAACACTGCCATTTTTGTTCTATTATACTGCCGCTACATCTCGTTTCGGCAGTTGGCAAACACCCTCCGCAATCTTCAACAAAATCCTGATTTGTTTCTACCGTGCATTCAGGCCGATATTCAGGCCCGGCGCAATTTCCAAATGTTATATCTCTATATATGCTATCGCCAACGCAATACCCGGGACCCACATTCGGTGGTTGCGGTGGGCATTGCTCAAGCACAGAATCAACGCCCGGTTTAACATAACAAAAACCGATGCCATTAGCATCTTCACTGCACGCTTCCTCATAGTAAATTTCTTCAACATTACAAACATAACCAGCGCAAACGCAACTGTAGGCGTATGCATCGGGGCAGGGCGATGCGGATTCCACAGCAGAACAAAAGCCGCCCACACATTGACCGCTATAAATTATTCGACTCTTTTCGTCAGAACACGCTCCTACGCCATCCATCCACGTACAATCAGAATCATTTACACAAGGTTGTTGCGCATCAACATTAGCCGGGAAAAAGATTGTTCCCGCCAAAAGTACAAACAAAAAAATTATTAAAGATTTTTTCACCATAAAAGGTTTATTATGGCCTAAAGATTATTTTTGTTTGACAAAAGAATTAAGGCCGATTGGCCCTGTATTTGGCCGTCCGGCAAAAGTTTTATAGTTATATTCAAATTATCTCCAATTTTTATTTCTCTTAAGTCAACTTTTTTTTGGACTGGTTTTCCTGCGCTGTCATTGACAAATGAATAAACCGGACTGTTTGCTGCCATGCTAATTTTTATACTGTCGCCATTATAAGCCAAAGTAATATCTCTGCCTTCTATTTTAGAAACTTTGCCATAAGCGACAGTTGAAAGCACTGTTTTTGAACTTAGAGCTTTCATTATTGCCGCTGTTTTTTCTATTTGAGGCGATACTTGCAGTGTTTTATACCAAAAACCTGCGCCTGCGCCCAAAATCAAACAAAGCAATCCTACTAAAACTATTAAAATTATTTTATTCACCCCGTTAGAGGTTTGTCTTTATATAACTAAAATAGTCAATTTCAGACAACCACATTATTTTATTATAATCCCCCGTTTTTTTAATAGCTCTAACGGGGCCCATAATTTTATTATATTTTTATTTATTTAATCTACTATATTTTGTTATTTTACCTTTTCTAAATTTCAAAAACAAATGTCAAGCTGTGCATAACTCAAAATAATTTAATCGGGTAAAAACTTTTTCTGTGGATTTTACAATATCCGTATTTTTTTATCATTTTAAAATGATGATTTGTGCCATATCCTTTATGCTTATCAAAACAGTATTCTGGATATTTTTTATGAAATTTTTGCATTATTTCGTCCCTTGTCACCTTGGCAAAAATTGAAGCCAAAGCGCAGGAAAAAACTTTTTGATCGGCTTTAATTATTGATTTTTGAACCAAATTAATATTTAACTTCATATTTCCGTCAATAATTAAAACAAATTGCATGCCTGTTTCCGCTCTGACTAATTTTTTTTCCAGGTCTTTAACGGCTTTTATCATCGCCAATTTTGTTGCTTCCAAAATATTAATTTTATCTATTATCTTTTCTGAAACAACGCCTATCCCCCATTCTATATCTGGATTTTTTTTAAAATAATTATAAATTTCTTCTCTTTTTTTTGGCGTTAATTTTTTTGAATCTTGAACCCCGGAATGTTTAGCTTTGACAAACTTAAACATCACCGCCCCAGCCACGACAGGTCCGGCCAAAGGTCCTCTCCCTGCTTCGTCTATTCCTATGACAAGTTTAAGCCCTTTTTTCCAAAATTTTTTTTCTTCGTTAAAATTTGGATAATTTACCCCGTTAGAAATTTTTTTCCGCCTTATATTCATAGTTCAAGCCACCCATTAGCAATTAAAATCTGTATTTCTAACGGGGTTCATTGCTTGATTTTACCACCACAAAAGGTAAAATGACATATGATAAAATAACTATATGAAGTTTACTCATTTACATGTTCATAGTCATTATAGTTTGCTTGACGGCCTGCCGAAAATAGACGAACTTTTGGATTATGTAAAAGAATTGGGAATGGATTCTGTGGCATTAACGGACCATGGTGTGATGTATGGCGCTGTTGAATTTTATAAAAAAGCTTGCGCCCGCGGAATAAAACCAATAATTGGCTGTGAAGTTTATGTCGCTTTTGAGGGAAGGCAAGACAAGAGAGCAAATATAGATTCAAAAAGCTATCATATGATTTTACTTGTAAAAAACGAAGTGGGGTATAAAAATCTTGTAAAACTTGTAACAAAAGCGCAATTGGAAGGATTCTATTACAAAGCAAGAATTGATGAGGAAATCTTGCAACAGCACACAGAAGGCCTTATTGGCACTTCGGCCTGTTTGAACGGAAAAATTCCAAGAATGCTTTTATCAAATAAAAATGACGAAGCAGAGGAGACAGCAAAAAAATATGAAGGATGGTTTGGGGAAGGAAACTTTTATTTAGAAATACAAGACCATAAAAATATTCCGGAACAAGCAACTGTAAATAAAAAAATTATTGCCCTGTCAAAAAAAACCGGTATACCTCTTGTGGCAACTAACGATGCTCATTATTTGAGGCCTGATGATGCGGAAGCGCAAGATATTTTGATGTTGATAAATACGGGAGCTGACGCCTTGGATCCGGAAAGGCTTTCTTTAAAATCAGACGATTTTTCAATGAGAAAACCTGAAGAAATGGCAGAACTGTTCAAAGATAATCCGGAAGCCATTGAAAATACGCAAAAAATTGTTGAGTCATGCAATTTTAATTTTGAATTGGGAAAAATATTATTCCCTAACTTTCCTGTTCCGGCAAATAAAACCGCTGAACAATTTTTAGAGGATTTATGCCAACAGGGATTAAAAAATAGATTCGGGGAAAACCCTGACCCAAAAATAATTGAAAGGTTAAAATACGAACTCTCTATTATTAAAAAAACCGATTTTGCCGGATATCTTTTAATTGTGCAGGATTTTGTCAATTGGGCAAAACAAAATCGAATAATTGTTGGGCCAGGCAGAGGTTCGGCCGGCGGTTCTTTAGTGGCATATCTTACGGGAATCACTAATATTGACCCTCTAAAACACGACCTGCTTTTTGAGCGATTTTTAAATCCAGAAAGAATATCAATGCCTGATATTGATTTGGATTTTGCAGACAGGCGAAGAGACGAAGTTATAAGATATGTGGCTCAAAAATACGGACAAGATCACGTTGCTCAAATTATCACTTTTGGAACAATGGCGGCAAGGGCGGTAATAAGAGACGTGGGCAGGGCTTTGGGATACGCGTATGGCTATTGCGATAAAATGGCAAAAATAATACCTGTTGGAATGGATCTTGCGGAAACTCTGGAAAAAGTATCAGAATTTAAAGATTTATACGAATCCGATGCGCAAGCAAAAAAACTGATTGATTTGGGAAAAAAACTCGAAGGCGTGGCTCGCCATGCTTCAACTCACGCCTGCGGTGTTGTGATATCGGCTGATCCGTTAACAGATTCTGTGCCGCTGCAAAGGCCAACTCAAGAAAACGGAAATGTTATTACTCAATATGAAATGCATAGCATTGAGGATTTGGGCCTTTTAAAAATGGATTTTTTAGGTTTAAAAAACCTGACTATTATTGAAGATACTCTGGCCAGAATTTATGTTATTCACAATGACTTAAAAATTGACATTGAAAATGTTCCCTTAGACGATAAATTGGCCTACAAACTGCTGCAAAACGCCTTAACAACATCTGTATTTCAAATGGAAAGCGACGGTTTTAAAAGATATTTAAAAGAATTAAAACCAACCGTCTTTGAAGATTTAATTGCTATGGTGGCTTTATATAGGCCTGGTCCAATGCAGTTTATACCTGATTATATTAAAAGAAAACACGGCAAACAAAAAATAGAATATTTGCACCCAAAACTAGAACCAATTTTAAAAGCAACCCAGGGTATTTGCATTTATCAAGAGCAATTAATGAGAATCGCCCAGGAACTGTGCGGATTCACATTGGGAGAAGCAGATGTTTTGAGAAAAGCTGTCGGTAAAAAAATAAAAGAACTAATTGATGCCCAAAAGGAAAAATTCATAACGGGAGCCGTAAAAAATGGCGTTGATAAAAAAATAGCGGTAGAAATATGGGAATGGATTTTGCCTTTTGCCTCGTATGGTTTTAATAGAAGCCACAGCGCCGCTTATGCAATGATATCCTACCAAACTGCTTACTTAAAATCTCACTACCCCGTTGAGTTTATGGCATCGGTTTTAACTTCCGAAAAAGCCGATGTTGAAAGAATTGCCTTTTTAATTGACGAGTGCAAAAAAATGGATGTTGAAGTTTTGCCGCCAAACATAAATGAAAGTTTAAAAAACTTTACGGTTGTGCCAAACCAGAAAAAAATCAGATTTGGATTTTTGGCAATTAAAAATGTTGGCACCAATATAATAGATGCAATTGTCCAAGAAAGAAAAACCAGCGGTCCGTTTAAATCTATCGGCGACTTTATACATAGGGTGCAATCAAAAGATTTGAATAAAAAATCAATGGAAGCTTTAATAAAGGCCGGCGCTTTTGACAGTTTGGCCGAAAGAAATCAACTTTTAACCAACTTGGAAAAACTGCTTGAGATTTCAAGAGAAAATAATAAATCACGCCAAACTAACCAAATGGGCTTGTTCTCGTCAATAAAAATAAGCAATAATGATATAAAACTCCAAGAAACCGCTCCAGCCAGTAATTTTGAAAGGCTAAACTGGGAAAAAGAGCTTTTGGGCCTTTATGTCAGTTCGCACCCGCTGGACGATTTTCGCAAGATTTTTGAAACGAGAACAACCGCCATAAGTAAAATCGACGATACATGGGTTAATAAAAAAGTAACAATTGGAGGAATTATTTCCAGTATCAAAAAAATTATCACTAAAAATGGAAAGCCAATGCTATTTATGAAACTCGAAGATTTGACTGCCAAAACAGAAATTGTTGTTTTTACATCATTATTAGAAAGAAACCCGATTGCTTTGCAAGAAAACAAAATTGTTTTTGTGGCGGGCCGTGTTGACGACCGCAATGGAGAAATAAAAATAGTAGCCGACGATGTAAGAGAAATAATAACGGTAAATCAAGCGTAATTGCCTTCTTTCATATATAAAAGAAGTATAATTATTAAAAATTATAATACTATGGAACAAATAGAAAAAATTAGGCATTCGTTGGCGCATATAATGGCGCAAGCCATTTTGGATTTTTGGCCTAAAACAAAATTAGGCATTGGCCCTGCAATTGAAAACGGGTTTTATTACGATATGGCTTTGCCCGCCGAAGCCCTTGGCGAAGGCGGGAATGAGGAATTTCTCAAAAAAATCGAAGTACGAATGAAAGAACTGATAAAAGAAAATCAAAAATTTATCGGGAAAAAAGTAGCTAAAATTACAGCAAAAAGATTATTTAAAAATCAGCCATATAAATTAGAATTAATAAAAGAATTGCCGGGAAAAACCGTTGGAACTTACCAAAACGGAAATTTTTTAGATTTATGCAAAGGAGGCCATATTTTAAACACAAAAGAAATTAGGCCAAATGCTTTCAAACTTACGAAAATTGCAGGGGCTTATTGGAAAGGCAGTGAAAAGAATAAAATGTTGACCCGTATTTATGGTTTAGCTTTTCAAACTGAAAAAGAACTGCAAGATTTTATAAAAATGCAAGAAGAGGCAGAAAAAAGAAACCATAGAATATTGGGACAAAAATTAGATCTTTTTATTTTTTCTGATTTAGTGGGGCAGGGCTTGCCTTTATTTACTCCCAAGGGCACCATATTAAGAGATTTATTAGATTCTTATGTTTGGGAACTGCGCCGGGCAAAGGGCTATGAAAAAGTAGACATACCTCATATAACCAAAAAAGAACTTTATGAAACCAGCGGCCACTGGGATAAATTTAAAGACGAACTTTTTAAAATAAATACCCGAGAAGGCCATGTTTTTGCCCTAAAGCCGATGAATTGCCCTCATCACATACAGATATTTTCCCGCAAAAAATGGAGCTATCGCGAACTTCCGCAAAGATACGCATCTACAACCAAAATTTATAGAGATGAGCAAACAGGAGAACTTTTCGGATTATCAAGAGTGCGCTCTATCACTCAAGATGACGCTCATGTATTTTGTAAATTTGAAGATATAGAAAACGAATTTTACAATGTGTGGGATATTATAGATAATTTCTATGGAACATTTGGATTTAAACTCAAAGTACGATTATCTTTAAGAGATCCTAAAACTCCAGAAAAATATCACAGTCTGCCGGAATATTGGGATCGGGCCGAAGAAATGCTAAGAAACATTATTAAAAAAAGAGAAATAATAAACAGTGAAGCTAAGGGCGAAGCGGCATTTTATGGCCCCAAAATAGATTTTATTGCCACTGATTCAATAGGACGAGAATGGCAAGTTGGAACAATTCAGCTGGATTTTGTGCAACCCAAAAAATTTAAACTTTATTATGCTTCAGACAAAGGAGAAGAACCTGTCGTAATTATTCATACCGCCATTATGGGTTCTATCGAAAGATTTTTGTCTATTTTAATAGAACATTACTCAGGAGCTTTTCCGGTTTGGCTTTCTCCGGTGCAAGTTTGCGTAGTTCCAATTTCAGAAAAACATTTAGAATACGCCAATAAAATTAAGAAAGATTTAGAGAATAAAAATATACGCGCAGAATTAAAAAACGAAAATGAAACTTTGGGCAAAAAAATAAGAGAGGCTGAAATACAGCGCATCCCCTACCTTTTGATTATTGGCGATAAAGAAATACAAGCGCAATCAGTAAGCGTAAGGCAAAGAGACAAAGGAGACGTTGGAATTATAAATTTAGAAAAATTTATAGAAAAAATCACAGAAGAAATAACAAAAAAAATTTAAAACTATAAAGGCGGAAATAAGATATTTTTCAATTCGGGCTCGGGTCGCGAGAGTTTCCCGCTTTGCGGGAGCTCCCGACCTAGGCCGTGGGTTTGCCTGCCGGCAGGCAGGCAGGGCGGACGTTGAAAAATATCTTATTTCCGCCTAAAACTATCTATGGCACAACTTTCCGAAGCCACGCAAAGGTTAATTGCAAAATACAATCTTTGGCAACAATCTCAAAAACCGAAAGAAGGCGTATCAACAATACATGTTGATGAAGTAGTCTCAAGGGTTGCCGCTTTTTACGAATACATAAGAACAATTGTTGACTGGAAAGAAGAACACTTGATGCGCAGGTCTGCCATCATCAGAAAACTAAAAAGAAGATTTTTAAACTTAGAATTAAATAATTTTTCTGAAAAAGAAGAAATTGCAGAACCTTTAATATTAGAATTAATTAGAGGAGGACACTTCCCCAACGATAATATTGAAGAATCAAAAATAGCAGATGTCAAAAAAGTAATAGACAAGTATATTTTTATTTTAAAAAACAGCATTGAGAATAAAAAAGGCAGAGCCGGACTGCAATTTTACAACTGGCTTTTGGAAATTGCCGCCTGTGAAATAGAAGAAACTTTAGCCACATACACAAAAGAAACCGCCCTGATAGATTATATGTTTGATTTGATGAAAGAAAGAATAAGAGTCGGCGAAGATGTTTTTAAAAGAAAGTTATTAAAAGAAGAAGAAAAAGACATACAAATATATATTGCCGTACAACAATCCTTGTTTAAATTCGATAAGCCGATTATCAGCTATAATCTTATTAAATATAAATACCCTCAATGGAAAAATACCGATGAGGATTTGATTTTAAAAATATCTCAAAATATCCACAAAATATGGAAAAGAATTGAAAAAGATTTATTGCATCCCCTAAATAAAAAGTTTTACGCAATCTGCGAAAAATATGATACTCCTTATTTGCTTTTAGGAGATATCTTATCTCAAAAAAGCGCCATAGAGACCGGCAGAGAAATCCAGAAACCGCCTGTTTTAGAGCAACTGTTAAGATCGTCTTATTCTAAAAGATTATCAACTCTCAAAGCAAGGCTTTCTCGGGCAGCCGTTTATTCTACTATATCAATTTTTATCACAAAAGTTCTTTCTCTGTTAATTTTAGAAATAATTTTATTTAAAGTTTTTGAGGAAAATTTCAATATAATAATTTTAGCAACAGATGTTTTGTTGCCTACTATCTTAATGTTTATTTTAGTGGCGACAATCAAGCTTCCTTCAGATAAAAATTTAAGTCTGGTAATAGTGGAAACAATGAAAATTGTTTATCAAAATGAAAAAACAGATATTTATGATATAAAAATCCTCAAAAAAAGAGGAGTTATTACCAGAATGATCATTTCTTTTGTTTATCTTTTGGGAGCTTGTGTTTCTTTTGGTTTTATCTTTTGGATTTTTTATTTGTTCAAATTCTCTACCACTTCCATTATCATAAACTTTATATTTATTGCCTTAATTATTTTTGCCGGAATGGCAATAAGAAAAAGAGCAGAAGAACTTACTGTAGAAAACGACTATGACGGTTTTTTAAGTTTTTTATCCGATATATTATTTTTACCTGTTGCCGGAGTAGGACGATGGCTATCAAATAAATGGAAAAGGTATAATGCGGTTTCCGCTTTTTTTAATGCTTTAATTGACATGCCATTTTCTGTTTTTGTGGAGTTTTTAGAAAGATGGCGATATTTCATAAAAGAAAGAAAAGAAGAAATCCGTTAAAAAATGAAGCCATCAGACAAGCTTATCGTAATTTTAGGACCGACAGCATCCGGGAAAACACAACTGGCAATCAAACTTGCCAAAAAATTTAATGGTGAAATTATTTCAGCTGATTCAAGGCAGGTTTATAAAGGAATGGATATCGGTTCCGGCAAAGTAACAAAAAAAGAAATGCAGGGAATTCCCCACTATCTTTTGGACGTAGCTAATCCCAAAAATAAATTTACCGTAAGCCAATACCAAAAATTGGTTCAAGTCGCAATAAAAAAAATACGCAAAAAAGATAAAATTCCATTTTTGGTTGGCGGCAGCGGTTTTTATATACAATCAATAGTTGACGAAATTATTATTCCCGAGGTTAAACCGGATTGGAAATTAAGAAAAGAACTTAGAAAAAAATCCGCAAAAGAACTTTTCTTGATGTTAAAAAATTTAGACCCGGAGAGGACGAAAACAATTGATGAAAATAATCCCCGCAGGTTAATACGCGCGCTTGAAATTGTTATAAAAACCGGCGCAGAGGTACCGGCACTAAATAAATTAAAAAAACCGGCATTCAATGTTTTAGAAATTGGCATCGCCAAATCCAAAGATGAGATAAAAAAACTAATCAATAAGAGATTATTAAAAAGATTAAATCAGCCAAATGGCGGAAAAATGGTTTTGGAGGTTAAAAATCTTAAAACCTCTGGCCTTTCGTTTAAACGTTTAGAAGAATTTGGATTAGAATACCGCTTTGTCGCGCAATATTTACAAAATAAAATAACTTATCAAGAAATGGTTGATAAGTTAAAAAAAGAAATAGAAAATTTTGCCAAGCGCCAAATGACTTGGTTTAAAAGAGATAAAAGAGTCCACTGGATAAAAAACTACAAAGAAGCGGAAGAATTAGTTAAAAGCTTTTTGAGAAGTTGACCGATTTTTTCCGGATTTGCTGTTCCGCGAGTTGCTGACATTACTTGTCCCGACAAGAATTGCAAAGCATTTTGCTTGCCGTTTTTATAATCTTTGACTGCTTTTGGATTTTTAAAAATTACTTCTTTTACAATTTTTTCCATTTCGCCCTCGTCTTTCATTTGCATCCAATTATTACTATCAATAACCGATGACGGATCAGATCCGGTATTAAACATATCGCTTAAGACCATTTTGGCAATTTTGCTTGATATTTCTTCTGAATAAATCATTTTAATAAATTCAGCAAAGTTTTCTGGCGTAATTTTAAATTCAGTTTCTATAAATTGACTGTTTTGCAACAGTCCCTGAACATCAGAAATAAGATAATTTGAAGTAATCTTAATTATTTTTTTAAATTCACTATCCGTATTTTGCTCAATCCATTCATCGAGCTCCGATATTACCTTTTCAAAATACTCACTTAGGTCTTTATTTGCAACAAATATCTCAATCGTATTTTGGTCCAAGCCATATTCTTTGATAAATCTTGCTCTTTTTTGTTCTGGCAATTCCGGAATTTCGCTTTTTATTTTTTCAATAAATTTTTCATCAAAATGCAGGGGCGGCAAATCCGGTTCTGGAAAATACCTGTAATCATGAGCCGATTCTTTTTCTCTTTGAGAAAAAGTTATTTCTTTTTTATCGTGCCAACCTCGGGTTTCCTGCACAACCTTACCGCCCGATTCTAAAATTTCTTGCTGGCGCAAAATTTCAAAATCAATTGACTTTTCAACAACTTTAAATGAGTTCAAATTTTTAATTTCAACTTTAGTGCCAAAACTCTTATTTTTACTAAGGCTTATGTTAACTTCTATCCTCATTTGCCCCTTTTCCATATCGGCATCAGAAACTCCCAAATACTTTAAAATTACCTGAAAATCTTGGGCAAATTCCCTGGCTTCACTTCCCGAAATTATATCCGGATCGGTTACCAACTCCATTAAAGGAACACCGGCCCTATTTAAATCAATCAATGAATAATCAACCCCTTCCGGATGTATTAATTTACCGGTATCTTCTTCCAAATGTATTCTTGTTATGCCTATTTTTCTTCGCCCTTCCGAAGCTTTACTGTGTCCGTCCGAAGTCTTTGACGAAGAAGGATGCGAAGGAGGGTTGTCTCCAACTTTTAAATAACCTTTTTGGCACAAGGGCTGGTCATATTGTGAAATCTGATATCCTTTTGGCAAATCCGGATAAAAATAATTTTTCCTGTCGAACTTTGAATCTTTGGCAATTTGGCAATTTAAAGCCAATCCGGTTTTAATAACCTTTTTTATTGCTTCTTCATTGGCAACCGGCAAAGCGCCCGGCTGGGCGGTGCAAACCTCGCAAATATTATAATTTGGCCGTTTTTCATCGGGATCATTTTTACACGAGCAAAACATCTTTGAATTTGTTTTAAGCTCTGCATGTATTTCCAAACCAATAGTGGGCTTATATTTCATATTATGTGAATATATCAAAATTCAATTAAATTTACAACAAAAAAGGGTTTGGAAAAATCCGAACCCCTAACTAAATAATTTTTATTCACAAAGGACTTCTTTGTATGCGCCTATTAATTCTTTTAATTCCAAAAGCGCTTCGTATTGGCTTCGGTATTCTATTATTTTTTTTTACTGCAGGATTTCCTTTCAATAGGCGGGAAATTTTTCTGCCTTTTTCACAAATAATTACCACTGGCACACCGCTTTGACGAGCCATTTCCACTTCAATGCCGCCGCCCCAAGAAGGCGCAATTGGCGCCACAATCAATACAGATGTTTTATTGCAAACCTGATCTCTCTCTGCCTCATCAACTTGTTGAGGCGTAAAATCAGGATGTTTTAATGGATCGTAATGCTCATGGGGAACAAAGGCCCTTATGCCTGTAATTTCTTGGCAGACATCGCCGATTCTTTCGTAAAAACTTTTTGCTTCCTGCGCAGTTTCGGGGCTCAACTCTGTAAGGGGTCCGCAAACGTAGGCAGTTTTCATTTTATACTCTCCTTTGCTTTGGGTTGTAAAAGAGCTGGCAAAAAACCAAAATTTACTTTTTTCTTTCTAAAACTACAAATGAATATGAATATAAATTTTTTGCTTGCCCTGGGTTTATCGAAGGGTCGTCTGGTTCGTGATCAATTCTGCTTATTTCTTTCCAATCTGAAATATCAAATTCAGGAAAAAATGTGTCGCCTTCAAAATTATGATGGATATAAGTTAAATATAATTTATTTGCCAAAGGCAAAAATTGCTTGTAAACCGATGCGCCGCCGCAAACCATAACTTCGTCTTCATTTTTTATCATTTCTAAAGATTCATTTATAGAATGGGCCACAAAACAGCCGTCTGGAGGAACATAGTTCAAGTCATCATTTAAAATAATATGCTTTCTATTGGGCAAAGGTTTTGAACCAATAGATTTAAATGTATTCAAGCCAAGTATAATTGTTTTATTTAAAGTTTTTTCCTTAAAATATTTAAAATCGGCCGGTAAATGCCAAGGCAAAGCATTTTTGTTTCCGATTACTCTGTTTTCTGCCACCGCAGATATAATTGAAATCATCATATCTAAACCGCCATTGGAGCTTTAATACTCGGATGATATTTATAATCAACCAATTTTATATCTTCCATTTTAAAGTCGCCAATATTTTTTATTTCCGGATTTAGCCATAATTTTGGCAAAACATAAATTTCCCGGGCTAATTGCTCCTTTACCTGTTCAAAATGATTCAAATAAATATGGGCATCTGCCAAAATAATTACGCATTCATATGGTTCCAAACCAACAGCTTGCGACACCATGTGTAATAATAAAGAATAAGAAGCAATATTAAACGGCACTCCCAAAAATGTGTCGCAGCTTCTTTGATACATCATTAAGGATAATTTCTTGTCAACGCAAAAAAATTGAAAAAGCAAGTGGCAAGGCGGCAAAGCCATCATGTCTAACTCGGCCGGATTCCAAGCCGAAACGATTATTCTCCTGTCGTTCGGGTTTTCTTTTAATTTTTTTATGACATTTTCAATTTGGTCAATCGGCGTATCGTTATAAGGGGACTTCCAGCTGCGCCACTGCGCTCCATAAACCCTGCCCAAATCGCCGTCAAACTTTGCTTTTGGCTTCCAATAAGGGGCTTCTGCATTTCCATCCCAAATATGGCAGCCCAACTTTTGCAATTCTTTTACATCTTGGCTACCTGATAGAAACCAAATCAGTTCCGCTTTTACGGCTTCAAAAGCTAATTTCTTTGTTGTAACTGCCGGAAAACCGTCTGCCATTTTAAAGCGCATTGGCAAGCCAAACAAAGCGCGCGAACCGACACCGGTCCTGTCGGGCCTGTCTGTCCCCTCTTCCATTATTTTTTTTAAAACATCCAAATACTGCTTCACCCCGTTAGAAGTTAGGGCAAAAAATAATTTTATTAAAAATTATTTTTTGCTTGCACTTTTTAATTATATTATCTTAAAATATTCAACCCCTATTGAAGTTTTTTATTGTTTTATTCCAACTTCTAACTGGGCTTCACAATATTTTTTTAATTATTTTTTTAATATCTTTAAAAACTTCCGGAATAGCCTTTTCGCCATTAACCATGATAACATTTTTGAACATTTCGGGCATTTTTTTATAAAACTCACTCACTTTTACAAGTTTTTCTTTTTTCTCAAAAAGCTCTTTTGGCTCTCCCCTGCCTTCAATTCTTTCCATGCAGGATTCCGGCAAAACATCAATTATGATAGTCAAATCTGGCAATAGAAATTGTTCATTCATTTTTATTAATAATTGTAAATCCAAACCATCCGAAGCGCCATAGGCAAAAGTTGAAAAAGCATAGCGGTTAGAAAGCACAAATTTGCCTTTTTTTAAAGCGGGAATAACCTTGTTGTCCAAATGTTCTTTTCTGTCTTGCACATACAAACTTTGCAATTCTAATGGCGTAAGTTTAATTTCTTCCCTTAATGCCTGCTTAATTTTCCTGCCAGCTTCCGACTCCATTGTCGGTTCTTTTGTTGCAATAACTTGCTTGCCTCTTAAATAATCCAATAAAAGCTCAATTTGGGCGTTTTTACCGGAACCGTCCAATCCTTCAATAACAATAAACCCCCCACCTTTTTGTTTTTTAAAAAGAACTTTGCCGTTCATGGAATAATACCAATCATTTCTTGAAAAAAGGTGGGGGGTAAATTTGCCCTGGTAATTGCCTTTAATCATTTTATAAGTTTTGATAAATACTCTTTATAAACAACCTGAACCCAAGCGCCTGGAGTTCCTTTTATATGCCCTTCAATATCTTTTAAGCCAACCAATTCCCCTTTCATTTTATCTGTTTCTTTTATAGAAATTTCAGGGCTATTGCCGACGAAGTTATAAACCAAACCCAAATGAACCGACTCAACCGGCCTTGAGTCGTCATTTAAAATTCCAATTAACTTTTTTTCCAAAAAATTTCCCTTAAAATCCACTTCTTCCGACCATTCTCGCATCATTCCGGCTTCCAAAATATTTTGGCCGCCATTTACATCAACCGGATTTATATGTCCGCCAACTCCTACTTGATAGCTGTCAACCAATCTTTTCTCTCCCGCCGATTCTAAATATTTATAAATAAAGTACTTGTCTTTAAAATTAAAAACAATATAAGGTATTATTTGCTGAAAAGACGGGTCTTCTTCAACATTTCCTCTTCTTTTAAATTGATAATTATTATTTATTATGTCCAAATAATAATCCAAATTATCTGTTTTTAAGCCTTGCCACCTGCCTTTTTCAAAAATTATATCAGCCGGCACTACCAAAACTAATTCATCGTCTTTTGACATATTATTGATTTTTATATTCTTCTACTGAATTATCAACAACAAAAACTTTTACACCGGCCTTTTCAAATAATTCCATAGACTGCTTGTCTGCATGATATCTTTTTTGGGCCACAACTCTTTTAATGCCAACGCGCACTATTCTCATGGCGCAATTATAACAAGAAACCATTTTGCAGTAGATAGTGCCACCTTGGAGCTTTATTCCATCTTTTGCCGCCTGTAAAATCGCATTCTCTTCCGCATGCAAAGTTCTCATGCAATGCTGGGATTGATGTCCGTCTTCATGGGTTACCGTTTTCATTAAATGACCCACATCATCACAATGAGGCTGCCCCGGAGGAGAGCCAACATAACCAGTGGCCAAAATTGTATTATTTTCGCTGACTATCACAGAACCGCTTCTGCCCCTGTCGCAAGTTGCGCGTTTGCCTATTGGATCCAATAATCCTAAAAAATATTCATCCCATGTCGGACGCGCGTATTTTGTTTTTTCTTCCATATTTTTTAAATAATACTCCTTAAATTGTTCAGCCATTCTATCATTATTATTTTTGTAATACAAATAAAGTAAAGATTGCCATAAATTATAATGGTTAGCAAAGAATGATTAATTTTTACATTTATTAAATCTACTTAATTGTTTAATTATATAATCCATTTCTTTTTCTGTTTCATCGGGCGATATTACGCTTTCAATTATAATGGGACATAAGGGATTTTGAATAGACTTGATTATAATATTTTGTTTTGTTTTATATAAAGCGTCGTGATGGTCTTCGTATCCACTTAAATGTGTTTGAACAATTTTATTACCTAATTTTTCATAAAAATAAGAAGCAAGTCTCATTGTATTATCATTTGTATAAACATGATTAACATCTAATATTATTTTAAACTTTTCATCAGACAACACAGAAATAATTTCTTCAGGTATTTTAAAATACTTTTTACGGCAATCCATATTTTCAAAAGCTACTGGAAAAGGGGTATTTTTAAATACATTAAAATCTTGTACGGTATTCGGATGAAAAATTACAATATCAAGCTCGCGTATTTTATTTAGTTTTTGGATTTTATCAAATATAAATTCTGTATCTTTAGTTCTCCCATACGGGAAAACTGGGGCGTGTAAACTAACATATTCAAAATTTTCAATATCACCTTTTGTGATTTCATCAAGTAATCCTTTTTTAATATTTTCAATATTAATAAAATTAAGTTCAACAACTCTATATTCTGATTTTTGTAAAAAGTTAAGAGATTCTTTTACGGTAAAATACTTATATAATGCTCCTGTTGAAAACCCTATTTTAAAATTCATATATTGGTATTATAGATTATTTTAAATAATTAAAAAACCCCATGAAATTATATTATCAAAGGGTTATAACCATATTAATTAATATTAATACCAAAGTGTTTTTTTAATTCTTTAGCAAAATTTGATAGCGTTTTTAATTCTTGGGGGTAGTGAAATTCGTGCGGGAAATTGGCGATATAGCCATCTATAGGATGACCACTTTCAAGCCAATCTCTGATAACTTCATGACAACGAATACTCCTATCTTGCAAGTGATTAATAAATTCTTCAGATAGAAGATACGGTGGGTCAATATAGTGTTGTATATTTTTTAATACTGTTTTATCATCACCACTAAATATTTTTACAACCATTTTGATCTTTTTAACATTGGCTACGGCACATGGATTATTTGATGTTGTTTTATATAAACTAACTGCCACTTTTTAAGTGCTTCCATCTAAAATTATGTTCAAATGATTGGGATGAATAAGATGGTGGCCATAAAGTACAAGAACATTTTTTGTCCTAATTCTGTCCCTTAATTTATAAACACCATGCATAGTGCCTCTTATAGACGCATTAAAATATATTTTTACTCCTTTTTGATTAAATTTATTAATTTGCTCAGAGATTGGCTTTATTAGCTCGCTTCGCTCGATACAAAGAAAAATTCTACCTTCAATGGCTTCTCTAACTGCTCTTAAAACATATTCTATAGTTGGTATGCCTAAAATTGGAATCAATGATTTGCATCCATATTTTGTGATGAGTTGACCAAATCTTGCGCCTCTCCCTCCACTCATGATAATGGCATCAACCTTTTGTCTAGACATTATAAACTCCTTTGTTTGTTAAAGAACTGGACTGTAATGGACGATAATACTTTTATTGTTATTTGTCAAAAATAAACACCATTACGGTTACTGTGACGGTGTTTGTTTTTTAAATTATTCTTTTATTTCTATGCCCATATTTTTTGCTGTTCCGGCAATTATTTTCATTGCCTGCTCAATATCTTTGGTGTTTAGGTCTTCTATTTTTTTCTGGGCAATTTCTTTTATCTGAGATTTCGTTACTGTGCCCACTTTCTTTTTATTGGGGGTACCAGAACCTTTTTCAATGCCAGCCGCCTTTTTTAATAATTCTGAAGCCAGGGGTGATTTAAGCCTATAAGTATAGGTTCTATCAGCATATATGGTTACCGAAGTCGGAACTATAAAACCCGACATTTCTTTTGTCGCATCATTAAATTTCTGGCAGAATTCTCCCATATTTAATCCGTATTTAGCCAAAGCTGGCCCAATCGGAGGAGCCGGAGTCGCCTTGCCTGCCGGAATTTGTATGTCTACTACTGCTTTTATTTCTTTTGCCATAACTTTTTTATAATTTTTTAATTTGCAATGAATCAAGCTCAACCGGCGTATCCCTGCCAAACATATTAATTAATACCTTAATTTTGCCCTTTTCCTGGTCTATTTCCGAAACTCTCCCTTCAAAACCTTTAAATGGCCCGTCTGTAATTTTAACATTGGCGCCAATCTCAACATCAATTGTAAATTGCGGTTCTGTTCCAACTTCCATTCTTTTCATTAAGTCGTCAATATCACGTTTTGAAACTGGGATTGGGGTGGTTTCAGCCCCTAAAAATCCTGTTACCCTTGGAGTATTTCTAACCACATACCACGAAGCGTCGTCTACTATCATTTCCACCAGCACATAACCGGGGTAAATTTTTTCTTCAATTGTTTTTCTTTTTCCGTTTTTAATTTTTATCTTTCTTTCTTTGGGAACAATAACATTAAAAATTTTATCTTCCATGCCCAAACTATCAATCCTTTGTTTAAGGTTTTTGGCAACCGCATCCTCGTATCCGGAATAAGTATGTATCACATACCAATTTTTTTCTTGCTCTATTACTTGTTTTGGCATAAAATTTTTAAATTTTACTTAACAATAAATCTTTTTAGAAGTTCTGCAAAAAAATAATCCAGCCCGCCCAAAAAAGCAGATACAACTATAATGACTGCCACTATGATTATTGTGTATCGCAAAGCCTCTTTACTCGAAAGCCAGCTTACTCTTTTTAACTCAACATAAACTTCTTTTAAAAAATGTTTAACTTTTTCTATTATATTCATGTCTTAATTATATCTGATTTTTTCAGTTTTTAAAACGGCCTTTTCGGCCGCTTTTATATTTACCCTTATATTAGCCGATGCAAATTAACAAGTCAACCCTTCACCCTCCCCTCAATCTGTTTATCAAAGCAACATGAGCATTGCCACCTTTCAGTTGCCTTTCTCTTTTTTGAGCAATTTTTCTATCTTTGTAAGATTCATAATAAATTAATTCCAATGGTCTTCTATAAAAAGTGGCTCTAACATTACCTAAAACATGTTCTTTAAATCTATTTTTTAAATCTTTTGTAAAACCAATATAATGTCTTTTATCCTTTTTACTTTGTAAAACGTAAACATAGAACATGTTTTAATGGTTGATTATATAAAAATTGTTCAAAAAAATTTATACCTTAGGGTGAAGGGTCAAGACCTATTTAGGCCTGTAAAATCTTCTTGTGTGTCCTTGAAAATGATGTTTTTCCCTGCTGTCTTGCTGTATAGATTGAATTGGCCGTGGAGCCGGGAGTTCGGGCAATTGTGAAATCTTCAACATAGATTGTATTAATCTTTCTATTTCCATAATTTTATTTCTCTGTTCTATCATCACAAAAGAAATGGCGCGACCAGCCATGCCGGCCCTGCCTGTGCGCCCTATTCTGTGCACATAATCGCCAGCTGATTCCGGAAGGTCGTAATTAATAACCAACTCAATGCCCTTTACATCAATGCCGCGGGAAGCGATGTCGGTTGCAACAAGAACCCTGTATTTTCCTAACTTAAAACCGTCTAAGGCTTCCCTCCTCTGGGCAAGCGATCTGTTGGAATGTATTTCGGCAGTGGCTATTCCCATATTTCTAACGTCCCTGCATATTTTTTTTGCCCCGAATTTAGTGCGACAAAAAACCAAAACACTTCCTTTATATTCTAAAAGCAATTTATCCAAAAGCCTGTTTTTTTGGTCTTTTTTCACAATAAAAAGCTCGTGTTCAACTTTTTTTGCCGCAGTCCCCTGGCGGTCTATTTCTACTCTCACTGGAAGTTTCATATGGCTGGTGGCAATTTTAACAATGTTTTCGGGCATTGTTGCCGAAAACAGCATAGTTTGCCTGTCTTTTGATGTGGCTTGCAATATCTGTTTTATTTGCGCAGCAAAACCCATATCAAACATGCAATCGGCTTCATCTAAAACCAAAACCGTAACATCGTGAAAACTTAATGTTTTTTGCTGTAAGTGGTCAATAATTCTTCCGGGAGTGCCGATTATAATATGGGGCTTATTTCTAATAGCCTGCAACTGTTGGCTCATTGAACTTCCGCCAATCAGCACAGCCGTTTTCAAGCCAAAAGGACGCCCTATTTTTTGCAGCATTTCGTTGCTTTGCAGAGCCAACTCGCGAGTTGGCAAAATGATCAATCCCTTTCCCCTATTTGCCTGTAAAATGCGCTGAATCATTGGAATGCCAAGCGCCAAGGTCTTGCCAGTTCCTGTTTGGGCAATGCCTACAATATCTTTTCCTTGTATAGCCACAGGAATTGCTTTTCGCTGAATAGGAGTTGGAGTTTTAAAATTTAATTGGTCTAAAACAGCAAGCATTTTGGGAGCTATGCCAAGACCGCCAAAACCATGTTCCGGATTATCGCTTAGAGAGTGCTCTGTTTTCGTATTTATCATATACCTTGATTATACACCCGTTGGCAGTGTTTGTCAAGTTGAATAGGGCGAAAATAAGGATATTTTCTCTTAAATAATTTAGAAGCCAAGTCTGGAGTTCATTAAACTTTTTGCCAAAGTTTTCTGTATATTTTCCCTCGCCTCATTTAGCGCCTCTTTTAAGGCATCTTGCTGATTTTCTAAACTTAACTCTGTGTTTAACTTTATATTTTCAACTTCAAAGTTGCCATTCATCGTAACTGCCACTCCCCTTTTTTCAACAGTCAAGCGCTCCTTTTTGAAGTCTTCTTGAATCTTCTTTAACTTATGTAAATTTCTAAGATTGTCGAACATAATTTATTTTTTCTTATTGTTTAATCTATTTATTTCTTCTTGAATTTCTTTTATAACTTCCTTATTACCAATTTCTCCATCTAAGCTAAAGATTATAAATACTTTTCCTTTATATTTTTTCTCAAAATCAATAAAATTTTTCTTCATCCTTTCTGATATAGAATAATTACCGAAATTTGCTTTAGCTGTAATTGGTTTAATTTGTATACCAAAAGCATACTTACCGACAAATCCTAAGTAATCTATATCGCCAGCATGGTCTAAATCGGTTTCACTTTCAACAAAATTTACGTCTGGAAAATATTTTGACAATTCATCATTTACTACTGATTTTTCACGAATAAAACCATCGTAAGTACGATTTATTGTTAAATTATAAATATAATCTATACAGTCCTGTAGTGATAATTCGCTAAATGCTGATTGCCATTCGGGAATCACAACTTCTGTAATTTTTTCATGCAAACGTTCGCCCAATTCTTTCAAAACGTCTGTGGTTATTTTTACTGGTTCTTTATTTTCAGTATAAGCCTTTTCGAAGTACCATTTTTCCCATTCATCTATTATTTTAGGTTGACATTCTCTTATAAGCGCCATAACCGCGCCAACTTTATTTGGTCGCGATAATTGGTAAGTCTGGCAGGCATAATTTAAAACTTTTTCTTTTTTACCAAATTCCATAGAAAACTTTTTAGAAGTTTTATTTGACATAATTATATTTTAGTAAACTATTAAATTTATTCTTATACTTGTATTCCATTTCTGTATTAGGCAAAGCAAATCCATCTTTAATCATATGTGCGTTAATAAAAGTTTTATTTTGTAAATAAAGATAACATAACAAATTATTATATTTATCGTATTTTAAAGCATCAAATTTCATAAAAACCCTCTGTCCCTTAGTTTTATTAATTAAATACTCCACTGCTTCACCATTAATTTTTGGATTTTCTTTTATTCCGAGTAAACGAATTATTAAACCATTATTTAAGAGTATTTTTTCTGGGTCTAATATTTCTTTAACAGTATAAAATTCATCTTTTATATCATAGCTGTTTTTATCTATTTTTGATCCAAATTGTAATTTTTTGAGATCTATCTTTTTATCTAATTTGTGGGGGTCTTTAAATATGTAAGGTAATTGATTTATTCTTTCATCAAAGTTAATATTTTTTGGCGCGTCGACAAATTCTAATGAATCGTTCTTAGAATTAATAACACCTATTTTATTTTTTATAATTGTTAGGAATTCTTGGTTAATTTCGTATCCAACTGAGTTTCTGCTAAGATTTTTTGAAACCAAAGAAGTTGTTCCACTCCCCAAGAATGGATCCAATACTGTATCGCCAACAAATGAAAACATTTTTATTAGTCTTCTTGGTAATTCTTCTGGAAATACTGCTATATGCCCATCCTGTCTCGCCCCTCCAAAATTCCAATGACCTTGAAAATATTGATTCCACTCCTCTTTAGTTAGTTTAGATTCTTCTTTTATTATTCTATCAACTTTTGGTCCATCGCTTTGTTTTTTAAATATTAGAATAAATTCATAATCTAATTTTATAATTCCATTTCTTGGATAAGGGAAACTACCCATTATTGTAGCTCCTCCGGTAGTATTCATAGTAGTAGTTTTTTGCCAAATGATTGAACCCATATAATCAAATCCTATTGTTTCGCAGAACTTAATTATCTCTGTTCTTATTGGAATAACCTTATAGCGACCATAATAAACAGCACGAGCAAATTGATCGCCAATATTTATGCAAAGACGACAACCATTTTCTAAAACTCGATGACATTCATTCCAAACTAAGTTTAAATAGTTAATATATTTTTCGTAACTATCATTAAAACCAATCTGATTATCTGAGCCATAATCTTTTAGTTGCCAATATGGAGGTGATGTAATAATAAGTTGAATAGAGTTATCTTTTAACTCTTTCATATCCCTTGAGTCACTTATTATAATTTTATGATTGGTTTTCATTTCTTTTTTTCTTATATAATTTTACCTTTTACTAATAGAAAATTCAATGCAATACTCGAATTAAAAAAACAAGGACAAATGCCTTGTTTTTAGATCATAAAATTTTGTTTTATAAAATTAAATATCCAAATTCTTCACGCTCTTTGCGTGCGTCTGGATGAACTTCTTTCTTGGACCTACTTCCTCGCCCATTAGAATATCAAATATTTTATCGGCTTCTCTGGCTTCCTCAACTTTCACCTGCAATAACAATCTGTTTTCCGGATTCATTGTTGTTTCCCAAAGCTGTTCGGCATTCATTTCTCCCAAACCCTTATACCTTTGAATTGATATATTTTTATCTTTACCAATTTCTTTTACAAGTTTGTCTTTTTGCTCGTCATTGTAAGCATAACTTATGCTTTTTCCTGATTGAATTTTGTAAAGCGGCGGCTGGGCTATGTAAATATAACCCGCCTCAACTATTGATTTAAAGTATCTGTAAAACAATGTCAAAAGCAAAGTTCTAATATGAGCTCCGTCAACATCGGCATCGGTCATGATTACTATGCGGTGATATCTTAATTTTTCTATGTCAAAATCTTCGGCTACTGCGGTACCCAAGGCAATAATCAAAGATTTAATTTCTTTTGAAGCCAGCATTTTGTCTAATCTGGCTCTTTCCACATTTAATATTTTACCCCTTAAAGGCAATATTGCCTGAAATCCCCTGTCTCTGGCTTGCTTGGCCGAACCTCCGGCCGAATCTCCCTCAACTATGTAAAGTTCTGAATCTTCCGGCTTTTTTGACAAGCAATCAGCCAATTTTCCCGGCAAAGCCAAACCCTCTAAAATTCCCTTTCTCAAAACTGTCTGGCGGGCCGCTTTGGCCGCCAATCTTGCTTTTGTGGCCAAAAGGCAGTTTTCAACAACAGCTCTGGCATCTTGGGGATATCTTTCTAAATAATCGGCCAATCCTTCCGAAACTGCCGTTTCTACAGCGTTTTTAGCTTCTGGATTGCCTAATTTTGCTTTTGTTTGGCCTTCAAACTGCGGAGTTCTTATTTTTACAGAAACAACGGCCGTTAAGCCTTCTCTTACGTCGTCACCGGTAAAATTTTCATCTTTTTCTTTTAAAAATCCTTCCCGCCTTGCATAGTCATTTAAGCATCTTGTTAATGCAGTGCGAAAACCGGAAATATGAGTTCCGCCGTCAATGGTGTAAATGTTATTGGCAAAAGATTCTTCGGCGCATTCCATTTCTTGGGTATATTGGAAAGCGGCCTCTACATAAACATCATTTTTTGACACAGCAACCGAAAACACGTTTGGGTGGCGCGGCGTATTGCTTTGGACCAAGTATTTCACATAAGAAGAAACTCCTCCTTCAAAATAAAAAGTGTAGCTTGATTCTTTGCCTTTTATTCTTTCATCAGCCAAAGAAATTTTTACCCCTTTTGTTAAATATGCCTGCTGGCGCAAATGGTTCATAATTCTTTTTGCGTCGTATTTTATTTCTGGAAAAATTTGCGGGTCTGCGTCAAAGGCAACAGAAGTTCCTGTTTTTTTGCTGTCGCCTGCTTTTTTAACCGGCGACTTGGGTATTCCCCTGAAATATTCTTGAACATATTTTCCGCCGTCTCTTTGAACCTCGGCTTCCATAAAGGTAGACAAAGCGCAAACAACCGAAACTCCAACGCCGTGCAATCCGCCCGAAACTTTATAGGCATCTCCGCCAAACTTGCCTCCTGCGTGCAGGGTTGTCATAACCGTTTCTAAAGCCGACTTTTTTGTATCTGCGTGTTTTTCTACCGGAATGCCTCTGCCGTCGTCGGAAATTTTTACTCTGTTGTTTGGCAACAAAACAACCTCAATGCTTTTGGCATATCCTGCCATTGCTTCGTCGAGTGAATTATCTACCACTTCCCAAATTAAGTGATGAAGCCCGTCTATGCCAGTTGAACCAATATACATTCCCGGCCTTTTTCTTACGGGTTCCAAACCCTTTAAAACATAAATGTCTTTAGCGGTGTATTCATCGTCTTTTTTGATTTTCTTTGGTTCCGGAGGCGCATATGCGACTGTTGATTCTTGCTTAACCTCGGCCTTTTCCGCCTTGGGTGGAATCCCGCCAGAGGCGGCGGTCTTTTCCCATGGCTTTGCCTTTGGGCTTTTATCCTTATCTTTTTTTATTTTCTTTCCTCGCCCTTCCGAAGCCTTGGCGAATGAGGGTTCTTCTGCGTCTTTTATATTTATTTTCATTATTTTATTTTTAATTAACGAATAATAATCCTGACAGCTTTGCTATCGAGGATCCGCGATAATTAATTCTTTTTTATCTTATTATTGCGTCAAGCTCCTGTTTAGTCTTATCTATAATTTTGTCATGAATTTTGTTAACTTCTTGGTCTGTTAAAGTTTTTTCTAACGACCTGTAAACTATGTGAAAAGTGTAAGATTTTTTATCTTTTCCGAATTTTTCTTCATTTTCATAGCTATCCATAAGCTTTACCTCTTCAATTAAATTCTCATCCAAGTCGCGCACCAGCTCGTAATAATTATTCAAATTTATATTTTTATCAATAATAAATGAAATATCTCTTGAAATTTCCGGATATTTACTGACTTCTTTATATTTGTTATTTATATTCTTCAGTTGGTTGGTTATTCTTGCGTCATTTGACCAAAAAATTCTAATATCCGGAATTTCCATTTTGGCAATGGCTAATCTTTCCAAACCAAATCCATAAGCCCAACCGTTGTAATATTCCAAACCGAAATTTTTCAGCACGCTTTTTTTGGGCATTCCTCCACCCAAAAGTTCCAGCCATTTTCCATTAAATTCTATTTCCACTTCTAGTGAAGGGTCGGTATACGGAAAAATATCCTCATTAAACCTGAATTTTACATTTGGGCCGAAGATGCTTTTTACAATAAGCGACAAGGCATTTTTTAAGTCGTCTAAAACAAGGATTTTTTGGCTGTCTGGCACAAGATATAAACCCCCCATTTGATGAAATACATTCATATGGTGCCTGTCTATTTCATCTTTACGGTACACTTTTCCGTAGCAGAAAACTCCGAGTGATGCATTTTTATTTATTCTATCTTTTATTTCTGGTTCATTTAGATAATAGTGCCACATGACGGTATCATGAGTTCTCAAAACATTGTTGCTATCTACATAATACGTATCCGATTCACTACGGGCGGGATGGTCTTTTGCAAAATCAAAAAGATCAAAAAGAATGTTAGTGGGTATTATTTCTGGTATTTGGATTACGTCAAAGTCTTTGAATTCTTCAATATTTATTACCGCATCAATTAAAGATTTTAAAGGGCTGCCATTTGTGCGTGACAAATCTGGTAGAGCCATTAATCTCTTAATTCTTTCTGATTTAACATCTGTTCTTTTGTTTAATTCTTTAATTAAATCGCTCTCTTTTGCGTCATTTATTATAATATTTTTGCGCATATATTTTGACTTATTACCCCATTTTACCTCAAAAATATGATAAAAGCAACCTCTCAAAACACAACATTAAATTCGATTTATTGATTACCCCACTTCCAGCTCACTATTATTTTGAATTAAAAAAAATCAATCAAATTAAAAACCAACCATTTTCTTTCGCCTTGGCAGCTAAAGCATTGCTCCTGTCAACAACTACTTTTATTTTACAGTATTCCAGCATGGCTAAATCATATATGCTATCTCCCGCTCCAAATAGCGGTTTTTTTTCGGGGTCTATAAATTTTTTAATACATTCCACTTTTCCTTCAAACATTGATAATGGTTTTTCTAACTCGGCAGTAAATTTACCATCAATCATAGTATTTCGGACGCCTATAACTTTAGTCTTAATATCAAAACGTTTTATGACTTCCTTTACTAAAACCTCAATGGAAGCGGTAATAATCCAAACTTCAATGCCACTGTTTTTAAGCAGGTCAATAAGCCCAATAATATGCTCTCTTGGTTTAATTCCTTTGGCAACTTCTCTGCCAAATAAATTGTATTTAGTTATGTCTTTGCCTTCAAAATCTATAACTTTACTGACGAGTAAGCTAATTTCATTGACGTTAAATCCGCTTAAAATTTTTGATATAAATTGGTAGGCTTCTTTAACTTGATTTTCTTTTAATAAATGATAATAGTTATCAAAAACGGCTTTGGAATACATTTCACTCCCCGCATCTTCAAAATTAACTTCCAGAAGATTTTTATCTCTGAATAAATTATTGCTTGCCATATAAGCTAAAGTTGCTTCAGTGATATCATTTGCGATGCAAGTATTATCAAAATCAAACACCGCAAAAGCAGGCAATGTTGATTGCTTAATGATGGTAATGATTTTTTGATAGAATAAATTTACATCTGTCATTTCTTAATTATTACACGAATTAGAGAAGCAGAACAAGAATAAAAAAATAAGCCCAGGCTCAAAGAACCAAGGCTTTGTTGTTTTTCAGCTTTTTTTCACCTCTTGCATGATGTTCACGGTCAGGTTGAAAAAGTCAGCAACCCAGATTTCTTCTTCTGGGTAACCCACGCTCAACAACCTTTCCGAGAACTGACGAACAAGGTAGCCGAACATGAATAGCCCCTAATTATTGTTAAAATTTATTAAAAAGGTATAATAAACAAAAAATTATAAATAGACAATCCATATGAAAGAAGCAATTAAAAATTTAAAAAACCAGTTAAAGTTTGAGCCAATAATTGAAAATAAAGAAGAATTGATTTTGACCAAAAATTTTGTTGTCTGTGGAATGGGCGGCTCGCACTTGGCCGCCGACTTGCTAAAAACATGGAATCCATCGCTTAATTTAACCGTGCACCACGATTATGGGCTTCCATCTTTGGCTGAATTGAATAATTACCTGATAATCATCAGTTCTTATTCCGGCGACACCGAAGAAGCAATCGACGGTTTTAATGAGTCAATTGCCAAAAACCTTCCCTTGGCTTGCGTTTCTACCGGAGGCAAATTATTGGAATTGGCAATTGAGCATAAAAAACCATATATAAAAATACCCGATACCGGCATTGAGCCGAGGTCTGCCGTCGGTTTTAGCATCACTTCCCTGCTGGCTCTTATGAGAGAAGAAAAGGCGCTATTAGAAATTAAAGAAACAGCTGATATTATAGATGTTAATAAAGCCGAAAAAGAAGGCAAACTGCTTGCTGAAAAGCTAAAAAACTATATACCTTTGATATACTCTTCCACCAAGAATAAGGCAATCGCCAACAACTGGAAAATAAGATTTAACGAAACCGGTAAAATACCTTCGTTTTATAATACTCTTCCCGAACTAAATCATAATGAAATGGTTGGTTTTGACGGGGGGAAAAAGACCAAAAAACTTTTAGAACATTTTTATTTTATATTTTTGCAAGATGATACGGATAATCAAAGAATTTCACTTAGAATAGAAACTCTAAAGGAAATGCTTTCAAAGAGAGGTTTTTTGACGGAAACATCATACCTCTCGGGCAATAGCATCTGGGAAAAAATATTTACATCTTTACTGATAGCCGACTGGACATCTTATTACACAGCGGAACAATATGGATTAGAAGCCCAGGAAACAAAAATTGTAAGCGAATTTAAAAGCATAATAAAAGAGGTTCGTTGATTATTTTATGCTTAACTTTTCTTTTACAAGAGAAACAATCTGGTTAATATTAACATCAGATTTAACGATATAATCTGTTCCGCTTACGGCTTCAATGGCTTGGCTAATATGTTCCGGGTCATCAAAACCAGTTAAAAACACCATTTTGGAATTAATGCCTTTTTCTTTTATTTTTTTAGCCATTTCTATGCCATTCATTTGCGGCAACTTGATATCTATAAGTATCAAGTCTGGCTTCTCTTTCCCCGCTAAAACTAAGCCATCTTCTGCATTTAAAGCATGGATTGTGGAAAATCCATTTGAATTAAAGCCTTGTTCAAGAATCCACAAAAAATTTTTATCATCTTCCACCAATAAAATTTTTTTGTTTATTTTATCCATATATTTTTTCCGCCTTCGCCGGTTGGCGAATGGCGGATTTTAATTTAAGATAAATACTCTTTTAGGAGTATTTATTTTTAAGATAAATACTCTTTTATAAGTTCCAATAACTGCGTTGGGCTTATGTTTGCCTTAATAATGAATTTATCCGGCTTTGCATTACCTAATTGTTGCATTTGCACATCTTGCTGATTTGTTAAAATAAAAACCTTAATATCTTTGGTTTTTTCATTTTCTTTTATTTGTTTGAAAATCTCTATTCCGCTGATGTCCGGCAGTATTAAATCTAAAAGCACAATATCTGGCTTTGATTCCGTGTCATCTTCTATATTTTTTATCATGCTCATAACTTCTTGGCCCGAACCAAAAACTTTAACATCAAAATTGGCTTTTTTCATTAATGTTTCGTAAATATCAACAATCGCAGGATCGTCCTCCACAAGAATTATTTTTTTTACTTTATTTGCCATATGGTTTTAGGATACCTTTATTCTAACCCATTTCAATCTTACTTGAAAGGATCTGTATAATTTTTATCCAAAGATAATAAATTTTTAAAAATATTCTCTCTGTTTTGCCACTCTTCTGCAACCGACCTGTATATGTTTTCTTGAAATTTACTATAAACAGAAGAAATTTCCGGTTCCTGCGCGTCTATTAGCAATACATACTTATAAAACAGGAGTCCGCCAATTAATATATCTATTAAAATAAAAACTAAAATGCACAAAAACGCATTTTTTCCCAAAATCCATGGAATCTTTTTTATATATAAACCTGACGATTCTTTAAAATTATAAAAATGTTTTTTAAAAAATTTTTTCATCAATTATTTGGTAACAGCTTCTACTAAAAAATTAAAATCAACTGTCGGCTCTTGCGGCGACTTTTTAATTGTTAAGTCCTTTATTCTCATCAAATACGGACTTGCGTCCAATTTTTCAGAAAATTTCAATATATTTAAAAACTGTCCGGTGCCGTAGATGCTGGATATGGCAACCGGCAAGTTGTTAAAACCTTCTTTCGATAAAGAAATATCCAATTTGACATCTGTGCCAATCCCCGAATCATTGGCGGTCTTTTCTAAAAATTCAATGAAGTTGACCGGATCTTTAGAATCAACAAATAATTGATCAACTTTTTCTAAATTATAACTATAATTATTGTATTTTTTTTTGAAATTATTCAATTCCATATTTTGCTCATTAAGGGAAATTACCTTGCTCTTGCTCAAAAAGATTTCTTTGGAAATATTTTTAACATCTCTTAGAGCCGGATATATCAAAAACACAATTATAAACAAAGATATCAATGAAAAATGGCAATTATTATGTAAATTTTTGTTTTATTTTTCGTCATATAAAAATTCGAATGTTACATAAAAATTTATGTCTGCTGATTTTATCCAGCTATTGGGCGGAAAATAAACATCTTTTATTTTATTATTGCTTTCAATATTATCTTTAAAGATTAATAAATTATCCCTTGTGTCGCTTTGACCAGAAATATTGACTTTTATTTTATTATCTTTTTCATCAACATTTATGGAAACATCATTAAAAAACAATCCATCCGGCCTTTGAATATCTAAAATAGTTTTTATCACATTGCTAAAATATACTTCTTTTTTGTAAAAAGTGTCAGCTTTGATTAACCCCTCGTTATATTTTTTAACAATACTGCCATAGGATAAAAAGTCAGAAGTTTCATATTTTGCTTCGACGCTACCTAAAACACTTTTTTGATAGCTCATCTGCCCTAAAATATAAAACTTTAATGAAAATAAAACCAAGGCCAAATAAACCAAAGGAATTATTATTATGTATCCTAAAATTATAGTCAGCTTTTTATTTCTTTCCAATGACAATTTTTCTTTTTCTTTTGGCGGTAAAAGATTAATCATATTAATTATCTATTTGCTCGCTAGCCCCGCGCAATGCCAATCCCAAAGCGGCGGTAAACGAAAGTATATTTTCGGGCGGAAAAAATTTCTTTTTCGGCTGGATAATATTGGAAAACGGATTTCCAAGTTCTACTTTAATTTTTAATTCTTCGGAAAGAAAATCTGATATATTTTTTAAATTTGCCCCGCCGCCCGATAAAATAATTTTTTCTATTTTGCCGTCGTATGGAAAATATTCATGATTTGAATGTCCATGATAAAAATCTATATATTTTTTAATTTGGCTTGCCAAGTCAAGTAAAATCGGCTCTATGATTTTATCAATACTATGATGTTTTTTATCCAAACCATGTTTGACTTTTAATATTTCGGCATCATGCAAATTAATGCCTAAACTGTCAGAAATAGCATTTGTCAGCTGTTGGGAAGAAATGGGAATTGAACATGTAAAACGTATGGAGCCGTCGGAAAAAATAATAAAACCGGTGCTGTCGTACCCTAAATCAATAAGAATTACGGAAGAAGCAGTTTTTTCGTTTTTCAACAAAGCTCTGGCAATGGCCTGTGATTCTACTTCTAAAACGCAAGGTATGAGACCCGCATTCTTAAAAGACAAAACATAAGAATCAATTATGGATTTTGGCATTACGTTAACTAATAAACCCAAGTGCTTTGAATCTTTTTTATGGGCGTCGATAATTTGAAAATCTAAGTATGACTTGTCGATAGCCAGAGGTATGTAGTTTTCCGCCTCAAAAGGCAAAGCTAATCTTAATTCTTCTTCCGTCATTTTTGGCATCTGGATTAATTGTGAAAAAGATTTTTCTTCCGGCAAAGAAACAATGACATATTTTGTGCCCAATTTTTTGCCTTTGACCGTATTACAAGCCATTTTTATAATATTTGCCAAAGATTCTTTATCCTGTATTACCCCCTCTTTTATAACGCCCGGTTTTATCTTTGCCTCATTAAAAGAAACCAAACTAAAACCTTTTCGCTTTTTTATAAGTTTTATAATTTTTAAAGATGAATCATTGATATCAACTCCGAATATTTCCGGTTCTAAGTTTAAAAATTTTAGCATTTTGTAATTATAACATTTTTAACAATAAATAATGCTATTATTGTTCTCCCCAGCTTACCACTTTCCATCCGCCAGACGGTCCGCTGGAAAAAAATGCGCTTGCCAATCCGCTTTCATAAGTAATTACTGCATTATTGTTCATTATTAATTTATATCCGGTCACCTCACGGGCGGCAAAAATATTGGAAACTGTAACACCTCCGGCGCTTGTGTAAAAAATTGCTCCAGTTGCGCTATTGCTTACAGTAATGGCAGAATTTGAAGCGTTGGTCGAAAGAACTAAAAGATAGCTTCCCGCCTGTCCAGACCCTTGCAAAGCGGAGGAATTGCTGGGAGTGATGGTCCCATCAGACAATATGACTCCGCTCAACGAACCATAACCGCTGGCAAGTTTTATTTTGGCGCTGTTGCTTACGGTAATATTGCCTGTTACATAAACGGTTCCGGTCAAAGTGAGAATGGCGCTGTTGCTGACAGATAAGTTTCCATTAATTTTTTTTGGGCCTAATGACATCGTTTGGGTACCAGAAAGGGTAACACTGCCGATGATTCCTCCGTCTTCTGCATCGTTTTTCCAGCCATCAATCTGGCTTTGGGAAATAGGCAAAGGTTGCGACGGTATCTCGGCGGATTGGATAGAAGTTGTGCCGCCAACCGTACAGGTATTAGTACCGCCTGTAACATAAGTTAAATTTCCGTCAATTGTGGAATTTATGCAGCTATATACAAGGGCATTTCCTTTTACATGCATACCGATAATGCTATGGCCATTGCCAGAAATTATGACATCATTGTCGATTGTTGCGCTGTTTGAGCCTGTAATATTTCCATTAGAAAAAACATTGCCTATTATTCTGCTGCTATTTGACATTTGCAGCCCTCCCTGCCCTACTTGGGCTCCGTAGAAAAAAGAAACTCCTTGGCCGTCTATGGCATAAACAACCTGTGTTGTTTTAACGACACCGGTATTATTTCCCTGCGAGCTGATAGACCTTGAACCGCCGATAGTCGCAGGTATGACCACATTGGCTGTAGAATTGTTGATATTTAAATTGTAAGAAATCGGTGACATTTGAGGATTATTGTTCAAGCGCAATAATGAATCCTCTATTCCCGATTCGGCGGTATAATAAGCCTGAGTTGATTTCACGGCATTAGCGGCGATTTTTTGCCTGTAAAAAATCAACGAACTCATAGAAATCGCAATGCTTAACATTATTAATAAAATAAAAAATACAATTAAGGTAACAATAAATCCTTTTTGCTTGTTATTTAAGTTCTTCATATAATTTTTACCCCGTTAGAAGTCTTATTATATTTTCAACACGATAAATTTTTTCTTATTTTATACAGACTTCTAACGGGGTTAATAACTTCTTAAAGAAGCCGTTGAAGTTAAAGTTGTTGATGTATTTGAATGATTTACCGTCAAACTTATTTTAATAGAAGCCGTATCGCCATTTAAAATCTGTGAAAATTGCAAATCAGCAACCTGCACTCCGTCTGAAGTTAAAGATACGGGACTTTGAGATTCTTTTTTTAAGCATATAGCCGAACCGCAAAGAAAAAAATCAATAAAAGTGTTATTTTCACCGTCTGGCAAATACCTCAATGTTTCCAATGAAAGCTGGTTTAACGTGGTCGTAGGGCTATAAACGCTTTTGGCGCCTCTTATTTCGTAAGTTATTATTTCCAAAGCTCTTCTTGCGTTTTCTCCGGATTCTCTGGCGGCCTTTGTCTTAGAATTAGAATTATTCATCCAAAACAAAGAAGAAATAACAGCTAATGAAATAATAGAAAATACTGCAACAAAAACAACAACTTCCACAAGAGTGAGCCCCCCACTCTCTTTTATGTTATTTTGAATTTTTTTTTCGGAGATATAATAACCCATGTTTATAATGTTTAGAAAGTGGGGGGTAAACCCCGCTTTTTATTCATGCCAATTAGTAAGATACATAATTACTTTAGATGTTTTATTTGGCCATGCAACGGTCACGGTAACTTTTATGGTATCTGGGTCATTATGTGATTGGTTGTAATTATCTTCTATATTATTTGTTGCAGGGTCTCTTGAAACATTATCAAAAACAATTTGTCTCGTAAAAATACCTGTTGTTTCTGTTCCTTGGGCTAAATTCCATTTATTAGGATTTGAACTTGTATCCAAAAAAATATGATACGGATTATTGATTCCTTTATTGACCGTGCCCAAACCGTTTACAAACCAATCCGTGCCGTCGCGAAAACTTCTTAGTGATTCAATTTCTTCTTTTATTAAAGAATCTGCCTGGTTTGTATTTGTTATTAAAGAAGAAATATTCAACGACATAGTTCCTATGGACACAATGGTAATAAAAACAATGCTGATAATTGCAATTGATATTAAAATATCCAAAAGAACAAACCCCCTTTTTTTATGGAATATGGAATATAGAAAATAGAAAATAGAATAACAACTGTGATTTTTTGTTATGTGTTTCATGTTATGTGTTATGTGATATTATTGCCAGACAAAATTTGAAACATAAATAGACGAATTAGCAGTTGTCAGTCCGTCTGCTGAATATTGCGCAAGATACCCGGAACTGTCTGCAGAAATTGTAATTGTGAGGCTTTTGTCGTTAAATCTCCTGTCTCTGTGAATGCTAAATTGCGTGTCCGGGTTGTTTAATCTATTGGTGTGAATTCTTATTGTTTGATTTGCGCCTCCAACATTGATGATTCCCGACCAATCAATCTGTCCCGCAAATAAACTTTGGCTTATTGGAATTGATTGTATTGCCTGGCCGCTATTAAAATTCAATACTATATTTTCATTATTAACATCAATTAATCTGCTGTAATCAAATTGCAAGTGCCTTGAATCTTTGACTCTGTCATCGTCTGACAAAGCCGCAGGAACGTTAAAACTGATTGTGCCGGCATTTGATATATAGGCAGTTTTGATTTGGCTTGTATCTGACTTTAATCTTAAAGAAACACTGCCTGCCGCTTGGGTCGCGCCGGTCAGCTTATCAAAAACTATTTCATTTGGACCGCCCAGGTCAATCGCAAAAAACTCCACTTTTTCAGATAAAAAATAAGTTTGGTCTGCCAAAATATCTCGCAAAGCATAATCAGACCCTTTAAATAATATGTATTTATTAGGTGAAACTGATTGGTCTAAATAAACTCCGTATTGGCTGTTGTTTTCAGAAGACAAAGTTCTGCTTTGGGCAAGCTTTAAAATATTTGTAAATTCTTGAATTCCATTGTCTAAATCAGATTTATTTTTAATGTAATAAAAAGAAACGATTGGCGCTGCAATCAAAACAGTTAAAATCAAAATAACAACAATTACTTCAATAAGGGTAAACCCCCCACCACTTTCACTTGATAATCGAAATTTGTTTTTTTGTTTATTTTCAATTTTAAAAATCATAAATAATTTAACAATTATAGCGTGAAAGTGGTGGGGGGTAAACCCATTATTCTTAAGAGAAGAAAAATTCATCATAAAATTATTGAATTGAATTCAATGAAGAATATATTGGCACAATTACCGAAAAAGCAAAAAAACCAACCGCAAGACCCAGTAAAATTATCAAAGCCGGTTCTATTACAATAGATACTTTTTCAACGGCATCAATAGCCTCTTTCTCGTAAAAATCCGCTAATTTCTTCAAAATATCAGATGTCTTTCCTGTTTCTTCGCCAACTTCAATCATTTCCATTACGCCAATAGGAAAAATATCCTGATGATATCTGAGTGAATTAGACAATTTTTCCCCTTTGGTAACTTTTTTTGAGGCCTCAATTACAGCTTTTCTAAAATAATAATTACCGACAGTTTCAGAAGTAATTTCCAGGGACCTTACGATTGAAACTCCAGATATAAGAAGCGAACTTAACGAACGAATTAAAAATGCAGCATTATCTTTTTTAATAATCTGGGAAATAAAAGGCATTCTTATCAGAAAAGTATCCAATAACCACTTTCCTTTTTTGGTTCTCAATGAAAGCCCTGCGATAATAATTAAAAGTAAAAATATCAAAGCCACTACATACCATTTTGTTGAAATAAAATCCCCGACATCAAAGAAAATTTTTGTATATATGGGAATGTCAACATTCAAATCGGTAAAAAATGACTTTAAATCAGGCATAACGAAAACAATGACTATTACGGCAACAATCAGCATAGTCGCCAAAACCACAGCCGGATAAATCATTGCATTATTTATTTTAGATTTTAATTCATGCTCTTTGCCAAGCTGTAAAGATAAAATCTGAAAAACTTCTTCCAAGGTTCCCGATTCTTCTCCGACTTTTACCATATTTTGAAAAAAATTAGAAAAAATATCGCCATGCGCGCTCATGGCAGAAGAAAGGTTTTCTCCCTTGCTAATTCTTTCTTTTATATCCAGCAGGGCGTTTTTTAACTTTTTATTTTTTGTTTGGGCGGACAAAATGCCAAAACTTTTCACCAAAGGAAGACCCGTGGAAAACATTACCCCCAAATTTCTTATCATTATTATTTTTTCAGTAAAAGAAACTTTGGAAAAGCTAAATCTGCGTTTAATTTTTTTACTTTCAGAATCCGTCCTAATCAAAACCATGCCTTGGCTTTTAAGTTTTTGGGCGAGTTGGCTTTCATTTTTTGCCTCCAAACTTCCCCTTTGGGTTTGGCCATCAAGAGATTTAGCTGTATAAAAATAAACTGGCATAACTTTAGAAAATAGAACTTAGAAAATAGAAAATAGAATATCTATTTAATTAAGAAATTATTAAGGATTTTCATTACTTCTAAAATATCATCTTCGATATTTTTAAAATCTATTAAAGGATATAAAATTTTGGCAATCTCTATTTGGCTTTCCAGTTCCGAACCGGAGCCAAAGGCAATAGCTAAAAATTGTTGTTTTTCCTTATTGTGAAATCTATGATAGCTTTCTGCGATATTAGAAGAAATTGAAATAACTGCGCGTCTCATTTGGCTCGTTAATCCATATAATTCTGAACGAGGAAAACCGTCAGTTATCTTGTAAATTTTTACCGCTAAATCTCTTGACTTCTGCAGACAATTAAATCTTTAAATGATTTTGTAGCCATTTTTTAATTCTATTTTCTACTTTCTATTTTCTAGATTCTACTCTATGATAACCCTTAAAACTTCTTCTATTGAAGTTAATCCTTTCACGGCTTTAACAAAACCGTCTTCAATCATTGTTCTCATTCCGTCTTTTTTTGCCTGAATTGTAATTTCTCTTGTGGAAGTTTTTTGGACAATTAATTTTTTTATTTTTTCGTTCACTGTCAGAACCTCAACAATTCCAATTCTGCCTTTATAGCCGTCGGGCGAGTCTTTAGACGGTTTTGGCCTGTAAAGTATGACATCTTCTAATGTATCGCCGTTTTTTACTAATTTTTCTTCTTTTAATATCTGTAAAACTCTGTCTAAATCGCAATATCTTGCCAGATTTTTCAAATGTTCTGGCTTTAATTTATATTTTTCTTTATCGCCATGGAATTTTCTGACTAATCTTTGGGCTATAATCACATTTAAGGTAGACGAAATTAAAAAAGGTTCGGCTCCCATGTCAATCAATCTCGGTATCGCTCCTGCCGCCTCTGTGGTGTGGAGAGTTGATAAAACCAAATGCCCGGTTAAGGCGGCATTAATAGCCAATCCTGCCGTTTCGCTGTCTCTGATTTCTCCAACCATAATAATATTGGGGTCTTGCCTGACTAAAGCCCTTAAACCAGATGCAAAAGTCAGCCCTATTGCAGTATTAACTTGAGTTTGATTGATTCTTGGCATCCTATATTCAATAGGGTCTTCTACGGTGGAAATATTAACATCAGGGGTATTAATAATATCCATCATTGCGTAAAGGGTGGTTGTTTTACCGGAACCAGTGGGTCCTGTAATCAATATCATTCCTGTTGGCCTAATCAGGTTATTGCGTATTTGTTCAAGGGCCGCTCCTGTAAAACCTAATTTTTCTAAATTTTGGACTATTGCATTTTCGGCTAACAGCCTCATTACAACTTTTTCACCGTTAAAAACAGGCAGAACAGACACCCTTACGGAATATTTATAGTCATCTGTTTCAATTTTAAACCTGCCGTCTTGGGGCAGCCTGTGTTCGTCAAGTTTTAAATTTGAGAGAACTTTAATTCTGGCAACGATTATATAAGAGCTTGTTATCGGCAAAGCCATAACTTTACGGAGCATGCCGTCAATCCTAAAACGCACTGAAATTTCTTTTTCCAATGGTTCAATATGAATATCAGATGCTCCCTGTAAAATTGCATGTTTTAACAAAGCATCAACAATCCTTATAATCGGCAGTTCTTGAGTGGCCTTCATTAAATCCCCACTTTTCCCGACATCAATTTTTTCCTGCCTGCCGGCTCCTGCCTGCCGGTAGGCATGGGGCAGGCTCCCTCCAATATAATCAATCAACTTTGGGTCTGCTTCCATAATATCCATAAATTCCACATCCAATGGCTTTTGATATTGGTTCAAAACGCTTTTTATTCCTTCCGGAGTGGTAAGCCTCGGCAAAATTTTTAAAAGCGGGTCTGTTTTTTTAATAAACTCAACAGTTATTAAATCTTCCGGGTCGAGCATGGCAACTTCAAGATTATTGCCCAGTTTTCTGAAAGCAATTATATTATGGACTCTTGCAATTTGCTCTGGAATAATATTCAGTATTTCTGGCGGAATGGTTTCTTTTCCCACATCCACAAAAGGAATACCCAAAAGATATGCCTGGAATTTTGTCAGTTTTTCCTGGCCAATAAGCTTCTCTGAAACCAAAACTTCTCCAATATTTTTATTGAGTTTCTTTGCTTTATCTAACGCTTTGTTAAAATTTTCTTCCGTTATCAGCTCCGCATCCAAAAGAAATTTTTTAAGCCGCTGTGGTTCAACATCCATAGTAATAATTTAAAATTCAAATTTTAAATTTCAAAATGCAATGTAAAGTATAAAATTATTTCTTACCTTTCATTGTTAAAACACCTGCTCCTATAATCCTTGCTATTTCGTCTGCCTCCTTAAGGAGTTTTTCAGAATTATATTTTAAATTGGGGCAACTCTCAATAACCAAAACCAACCAATATTTAGTTTCATTAGCGCTTTTAAGAGTAATTTGAAAAAACTTTAAATAATCTAATTTAGAACTCGAGGCTTTTGCTTCAGTTATGTTTGCTCCTATGGAATTTGCGGAACGAATTAACTGGTCAGCTATAGCCCATAAATTTCTATCTTTTCTAATTTCATTGCATAATTTAATTATTTCTAAAGAAAAGTTAATCAATCTTCTATTGAATTCCATTTTGAATTTTGAACTTTCATTTTGCATCTTGAGATTTGGATTTTGAACTTACGCTATTTATTATACTACATACAAAAAAAATGAGCTGTGTATAACACAGGCTCACATCCCGATAATTCTAATTGACAAAAAGTTTTATTGTATTAATGTTATAGTAGCTCATTGACTTGTGTAACTAACCCAAACCAAGGAGAAAGTTGGATATGGCCACCAATCAAGACGTTGTTAAAAGGATTTGCCCTCTTTGCAAGAAAGAATTACCATTTTTAAAAGAAGATGGTCATCATAATTTTTGTCCTCATAGTTTAGAAGATGGTAAAATAATAGATATTTTCATTACTTGTAAAATGATGTCAATCGACGGTAGATGGCAGATTTAGTATAAAAAAACAAGTTTCTTTACAAATGCGGACGTAGCTCAATTGGCAGAGCGTTGGTCTCCAAAACCAATGGTTGTGGGTTCGAGTCCCTCCGTCCGTGTTCCGCTGGCTTTTCTGGCACAAAAACTCTTCACGCGAAGAGTTTTTTTATTTTAAAACTATTTTTTTACCTTTAAATCCAAATATATCATTATAGTTTTTTTGGCCAAAAAGAATCGGATAAAAATCTTCATCAGCTATTAATAGGTTTTTTCCTTTTCGTGCATATATATAATTTTTTTTAACTAATTTATAATTTTTAATATTATTAATAAGCTTATAGCCTTCTAGTTTAGGAACTACCGAGACAACATTAAAGTAACTTATTGTCGCATTATTTACAGGAACTATAAAATTAATAATACATAGATACTTTAAAAGCTTCTTAATTCCTAAAACAGTATTTCTTAATGTTGATAAATCTTTATCTTTTCCGTATTCAAAAGCAATACCAACTTTTGCTTGAGAAATAAGAGCATTATTTTTTGTTGGATTCATAATTAGTACATATTTTGGCTGAATTATTTCTACATATTCCCTAGTTTTCTTATTAAGATTGGTAATAATTAAAGTATCTTTTAAGTTGCTGGTAGTTGAATGGATATCTATAACAATATCAGCTGATTTAATTATTGGTGAAATTTTATAAGCAATCTTTTCCTCATAATTGCCATGTTTTTTACCTGGAAAAGAACGATTAAGGTCTTGGTCAATATATCTTTTATTTAAATCAAAAGCCTTCTTATTAGCTATTTGAACAACGAGAATGTTTTTATTAATATTTAATTTCTCTATTTCTTTGGCAACCTCAAAACCTATTTTTTCATTTCCATGTGTTGCAATATTCAATATAATTTTCATTTTTATATTTAACTTTTAATTAGTAAAATAAAAAGGCTTGTTTTTGCAAGCCTCCTTATGTTAAGAAAATTTCACAATTTCGAGGCAGGCTTTCGCATATTCAATAATTTCTTCAATAGATTCAGTTGTACCAAACATTCTAAATTCAATTGTTCTTGTGCTGGGTTTGAAACGAACCAAATCCCAAACATTTTTTTCACCACCTTTGACATTAATATATTCTAACACTTCTTTAAAATTAGAAAATAGCGGTGGTACTCCGTCGGTCTTTGCCATTATGGTATAAGCATTAATCCTTTTACCGTCTGAATGGTCTCCGATCTTTGTTAATTTACCAATAACTTTCCTTCTACAAATATTTAATATTTTAACAACATGACTCTCAGGTATGGCCAAGTGGACATGTACTGCTGCAACTACGGAAGCAGCCAATCTCCTTTCAGGAGATATAGAATACCAAAGATTTTGGTGACGCTTGCTAAAAGGATTTACCTCTAAAGATGATATTCGATTTTCTTCTACCAATTCTGAAAAATCGAAACCTAAGCCATGTTTACTTGCTACTTTACGCATTATTTGATCATTAGTAATCAGTGCATCTTTTAATGATAATAATGAATTGCAAGGTAATGTTTTATCTTCTATTTGTCCCGCAAAAAGTTCATAAGTGAATAACTCTTCGGACAAACTTATTCTTTTTGCTTCTTCATGAACTTTAGGAAGTAAGATACCAATAGCAGGAACAATTTTATTACTTATACTATTAATAATAAAACGTTCTCTCTCTATACCCAATGTTGTGATCATTTTCTTTTCTCCTTAAATTATGAAAGTGCTATTTGAGAAGCTACCCACAGATTTTGTGGAATAAAAAACTTCTCGTCTCTGGGGCATAGCAAAACTATGCAACAGGGACGAGAAGTGTTCTCATGGTGCCACCCTATTTTTCAATTAATAAATTAATTGAACTCATCAACTCAACCATTACTGATTTCATTGATTATCCTATGATTACGGAGGAAACCGAACTTCCACTTACGCAGAAGTCATCATGCCCTTCGATAAACTCGGGGCGAATCGGGCCCAATCTCCTAAGCTTTCGGCCGGAGACCCGACTCATTGATTTTATAATTATCAATATTTCCTACTATATTACTATATTTTGACTCTATCAAATTAAAAAATTCTTGTCAAGTGTTTTAATAAAAAAGGGTAAGAACATAATATTCTAACCCATTTACCTTTTATAATCTATGCCATTATTTTTTAAGACCTATCGCACTGCGCATATCTGCAAGGACAGACGAAGCTATTAATCGAACCTTATTGGCACCCTGCGCAAGAATTTCACGAACAGTATTATTGCTCAGTAATTCGTATCTTTGCTGAATAGGTTTAAGAAGAGTAGTAATATCTTCAGCGAGCCGCTGTTTCATTTCACCAAAAAACTTGCCTTCGCAATTAACGTAGCGACGCAGATATTCGGTGTGAATATCAGGCGGACTACATAATTCCATAAGAGTATATAGCGCCTTTGTACCTGACTGCATTTCGCCGCCGGGTTCTGATTGAGTGGGAATGCCACGAACCTTCTTTATAACAGAAGATATGTCTTCGAGCAAAGCAATAGTATTGCCATCGCTTTTACCCATTTTGTCTGCTCCATCGATTCCTGGTACCCGTAAAGGGTTATTAACATTTAATTCTGGAATAATAAAAATATCCTTTTCAAACATGTGATTAAATGCTCTCGCAAAGTCGCGAGTCATTTCAACGTGCTGGGTTTGATCCTGACCAACAGGCACTCGTTGTGCACGAACACAGAGAATATCCGAAGCCATCAGAACTGGATAACCTAGTAAGCCGTAGCTGACTTCGCCCTCTGGGACACCCTTATTATTAACGCGATCCTTGAATGTTGTACAAGTTTGAAGCCGACCAAGTTTAACGACATTGCCCAAAAGAAGAGCGATTTCACTCACTTCCGGCACATCACTTTGGCAGTATAGCGTTGATCACATAGAATCGATTCCGCAGGCCAAGTAATTCTTGGCCACTTCGACTGACATTTCTTCAATATTTGTGGGACCTGTAACTTCGGTCAGAGCATGAATGTCTGCCACGAAGAAAAAGCATTCTTCTCCAGCAGTCTGAAGATCCAAGAACTGCTTAATAGCGCCAAAATAATTACCAAGGTGCAAATTACCAGTAGGTCTCATACCAGATAAAACTCGACTGCTCATGGACTATTTCCTCCGAATTGTAAAAGGGCTAACCGAAACATATCGGTTTTGTATATGTAAACTACATTATATAAATGAATATGTCAATGATTTGTAAACAGTAACTATATTATAAATTTATCTTCAAAACTATATGTGTCAAAAATAAAGTGTTCGTTTAATAAATAACTTGTTTGCAATCTAATTTTAGTTTTTATAAAAGTTTCTAAAAATAATCAAGAAATCTTTTTTTAATATCCGATAATCTTTGTTTTTTAAAATTAAATCTAAAACCTGGCCTATTATTTAAATCTTCTAATAATTTACGGAGACCTTTATCATTAAAAACATTAAGATTAAGCTCTTTACATATTAACATAATTTTTTTGTCTGCACTTTTGATTGAATCTAAATCAGTAACAATTTCTGCCTCAAAATAATAACCGAATTTAGGAACTTCAACCAACACAATCTCAATACCCTTGTATTTATAAAGATATGATTTAGTAACTTGTAATACTCCATAATAAAATCCTAATATAAAAAGAAATTCTATCATTTCTTCAAATTTTTTTGAATCTATGGGAAATGAAAACTCTTTTCTAGCGTCATTTCCGCTCCATTTACCGTATTTTAAAACCAACTCTGTTTTTTTATTTGTAATTCTCAGTTTTAAATCTATTTTACTCCTACCTAATTTAAATGTTTCTTTGCCTCTGGATGAATAAATAATAGAAAATCTGTTTTTTTCTTCAAGGAATTTACCATTTTTATTAAAAAATTTATTCAACGCTATAAATTGTTCTTTAGTTAAAGAACCACGATGCTCAACTTCAATTTTTGCCATATCTTTATTGTATTGATTAAACTTTTAAATTCTGTCCAATCGGCAGCTCAATATAAAAGGTAGAACCCTTGCTTCTACTTATAAATATCATGAGGACCTATATCTAAAAAAATTACATTATTGTCATTAAAAACAAAAATAATCCTATACTGACCCTTTACGGTAAAACTCCAATGCTTTTTTAATTTTCCAAAAAGTTTGTGCGTTTTAAGAGAAGGGGTAAACGGATTGTTTTTAAATAAGATAATTTTTATTTTTGCTACTTTTTGAATTTCTTTTGATAAATCAAAAAATGATTTTCTAAATTGAGGATGATAATAAATACGAGAAATTTCCATTAACTGAATTTAACTAAAAATTAAATTCCGGTAACTTTCCGATTCGCTTCATAACTTTTGCTTCGCGCGTCCAACGCAACACATCTTCTGCTGTAATTTTTTGTTTTCTTAATAATGCCTCGTATTCTTTTTTAGGAATAATAACAAGTTCTCCTTTTTTTGCCAATTTTTGAGGGATAGTAATAATTTTGTCCATAATATTTTCAATTGAATAGTGATTATACCTTTAACCTACTATGTTTTAAAATATAAGTCAAACTCAATTTTTAATCACCAATCGGCAGCTCAATATAAAAGGTAGAACCCGTCGTCGCTCCGTTCCTCTTTCAAAACCCTCGGTTTGAATAATTTCCTACACGGAAGGAAATGCTTTCTTTCCGACCCATCCTTTGGGTTCTCTGTTTTTTAAGTTTAGCCTAATGGTAATTCAATGTAAAATATCGAACCCTTACCCTCGCCTTCCGATTCTACCCAAACTTTGCCGTTATGATATTTTATGATTTTTATAGTGTTGCTATTTTTTATCTCGGTTTTTAACATATTGAAAATCTAAAAAAAATAAAAAAAGACGCTATATAAGTATAGCGTATGAGGTTATTATTAAAAAAGAATATCCTTAATCAAACCTTTGCTCAAATTTATCCAAAATTTGGATTAACATTTTTATTGTTGCTTATCCTATGTCCAGATTAGATGTGTCTATTATTACTACTGGTGTGCCTTGATTTTTAAAATAATTATAGCCAGTCATAAACGCAGAATACAATTCTGCGATAGTTTTGGAGTCAGTTCGAACGCCTGCCTTTTTTGTTAGAAAAGCATCTTTTCTATTACGGTCGGCAGCTACTTTAGGGTCACACATTACAAAGAAACAAATATCAATATTTTTTAGCCACCCTTCATGCGTGAAGAAAGACTTGAAACACTTAGACTCCTCTTTCTTTAATCTTCTTTTTTGATGAAGCCACTCTATAAAGCACCATGCGTCATAGAGACCTCTATCAAAAAAAAGTAAATCATAATCTATACTGTAAGAGTGTTGAAGTAAGATTTGAAGTGCATAGTTGCTTGCTGCAACGCTGTGTTGAAACGCGGTACGCGGTATATTACGAACTGACTTGGTTCCTTCTTGAGGAATTAAAATTTTGCATTCTTGTTCATCGTTCCTTTGGCGGCGTAAGAATACATCAATTCTTTTTAGAATAGTGCTTTTTCCGGAATCCGGCAATCCTGTTACCTCTACTATGAACGGCCTTGATAATTTTTCTCTTCTGAATTCAGAAGAACGTAAGTGTCTCAGCATTGTCATGGTTCGTTTTTCAATGTTCGTTTCATGCGGGATTTTCATAACAACTCCTCGGGTTTCGTTACGGAACGAGGACGAAGATGGTCGCATTGATCACGAGAACCACACCAACAAACATAAATCATTAGAGCACCGGAGCGGAAGCATACACGAGGTACATTACCACACTTATGGCGTGAACCTGCGCACAGAGTTACACTCTCAACATCTAAGTGTTGACCTGTAGATGTAAAATAGCCCAACTCCAAAAGCAGTCGTTCTAATAAAGTAATTCCCTTGGCACCTCTCTTTTTTATGTCGTCGGCAGACAAATTCCTGTTTTCTTCATCTGATTCAATAGTTCGCCTGAAATTGATACTATACGAACTGTCTTTATTAGGATCGCGGTCGTTTTTACTAACTTCGGTATCTGGGTTGTTAATATACTTTTTAATATTAACACCCAATTTCTTCAAACACGAAATCACCTTTTTACATGTTAGTCCCATAAGGACTGGAATGGTCCACATCTTAGTGTTTATAGTAAGTTCCAAATTGGCAATTGTAGATTCATAATCCGTCTGCATACCGAGAAGTTCGTATACTATCCTCCAATTAATTTCCGCAATTTCCTGATTATCGCCTTTGTTCAAAAGTATCTTCCTTATCGCTTGCTCTAAGTCTCTTTTATTGTCAATCAATTTTCGAGCAAGTTCCGAGGGAAGATCTGATGGAATCGCCTCCGTTAGCGTAGAAACCAGTTTCTTCATCTGTCTGGCAGTTATTCGCTTGGGGATATTCATAGCTGTCTCCTCAATTTTTAAAAGAACAATTCTCTAATAAAGATGCACACCTTATTCTATTTCCACCCTATCATTATTAAACATTTTGTCAATCACTCTTAGCATTTGTATCGCTTGTTTCAGAATGACATAGATGATAAAATTAAAAAATCAAATTTTATGAAATCAAATATAGTTAAAAAAACAATTCAAAGATTACTTAAACAAGCTAAGAAAGATAGAGTTCGAAAAATTGTAGTAAGGGCAGTTATCAAACGCAATAATAAATTTTTGCTCTTAGAGAGGGCTTTATCTGATTTTTTAGGCGGACTTGTGATACTACCTGGCGGCACCGTAGATACAGATGAAGATTTATTGCAAGCTTTGGTTAGAGAAGTGAAAGAAGAAACTAATCTTGTAATTACTGAAATTATTTCTTATATTGGTTCATTTGATTACGCTTCTAGTTCGGGAAAAAAGACAAGACAATTCAATTTCTTTATTGAAACTGAACCAGGTAATATTAGAATAAACCAATCTGAACACAGTAATTATTATTTATTAAATCCATCGGACGAAGAGTTTTCTAAATTAAATATTTCTGATAGCACAAAAACAATTTTATCAACTGTTCAAAAAAAGTATTCGTAAACTAACCAATAATCGGCAGCTCAATATAAAAGGTAGAACCCGTCGTCGCTCCGTTCCTCTTTCAAAACCCTCGGTTTGAATAATTTCCTACACGGAAGGAAATGCTTTCCTTCCGACCCATCCTTTGGGTTCTCTGTTTTTTAAGTTTAGCCTAATGGTAATTCAATGTAAAATATCGAACCCTTACCTTCGCCTTCCGACTCCGCCCAAACTTTGCCATTATGGTACTTAATAATTTGAGTGGATAAATAAAGTCCGATGCCGCTGCCTGTGGCGGTCTGCTGGGCTTGTTCTGTTCTTTCAAATTGAGTTTCAAACATTGTTTTAATTTTTTCTTTTGGAATGCCGATTCCAGTGTCTTGAACCTTAACCAGCACCTTGCCGTTTTCGCTACTTTTAACACTTACTGAAACTCTCCCCTTTGTGGTGAATTTTATGGAATTATCAATAATATTAAACAAAGCTCCTTTTAGCCTTTCCCTATCGGCATTTATTTCAATAATTTGCTCTGATTTTTCCAGTTTTAAGTAAATATTTTTTGATGATGCCTTAAATTCAAGCTCGCTGACTATTTCTTCCAAAATAGAATTAATCTTAACGCCCGGTTTTAACGATACCGGATTTTTGCCTAATTGAATCGCGCTGGTATCCAAAAAATCATTTATCTTCCTGACCATGTTTTTGGACACATCGCTTATTTTTTTAATAACTTCCACGGTTTTTTTGCTCTGCTTGCCAAAAGTTCCGTTTAACAACAAATCCAAATACCCCATAATTGATGTCAAAGGAGTCCGTAAATCATGCTGTGTTTGAGCTAAAAACTGGTCTTTAACTTTGTCTAATTTTTCCAATTCTTCTTTCGCTCTTCTTTCAATTATATAAGCCCTATTAATGTCCTCTTTAGCCTTTTTTTCAATAGCATAGGCCTGCCTTATATCTTCTGCCATTTTTGCTATTTCTTCTCTTTGTTTGACTTCTTTTATAACGCCGCGTATCAATAAAATCCCGAAAACGAGGATAAAAAATAAAACACTGCTACGGTAAATAATTAATACAATATCGTTGGTCTGTGTTACTTCAATAAAACTCACTATTGAAAGAGAAAAAACCAACAAAGAAGAACCAATGACTCGGATATTGAATAGCTTATGCCTGACAATTGCGTATGAAGCAAGTATAACAAATGGCATTAAGAATATTGCTCCAAATGATATAAAGTTTGAATTATTAAAAAATCCAACTTGGATAGGAATAAAGACTATTATTAAAGCAAAGGTTATTATTGAACCTGTTAACAATAAATAGAATTTATTTTTTTCTTCTTTCTGTGCCTTTCTTATTTTTATAAAAAATAGCGAGAAACTTATAATTAAAATTACAACTATTGTTAATAAAAAAATAAAAAATGCTGGCTCTGTTTCTAGTGTATTTATTACACCATCCGAAGTTATAGAGGAAACTCCGGAAAAAACAAACGGAGTTAAAGTTAGCAAAGATACAATAATAACTATTGGAATTAATAGAGTTTTATACCACCATCCAGATGTTACTAACTTTTCCAATGGAAATACATAAAATAAACGAAAAATTGAAAATACATACCAAACAGCTAAAAATAATTCTATTTTAATAAATAAGAAAGCCAGTTCTATATTGTTCGTAATCCGATAACTCATTAAATTAAAAAATCCCCATGTAGTTCCCACTATAACAAAATAAAAAAAGGTTCTATTAGTTATACTTTTATAGTTGTTAAATAGAACACTAAACCCCATTACAACCATGGCAGCAATTGCAATACCTACCGAAAGAAAATCTATGTTGCCTGATAAATTTAAACTCATAAATTATCTTTAAAACTATTTTTTATTATTTACTTTTCTGTGCGAATAAAATCATCAAATACAACACGTGTTCGGCCGCTTAACACTACATCTCCTAAAGCAATTTTCCGAGCTATAAAAGAAGCTATACCAGATGCTATGGTTACTGTACTCATTAACTGTGGCCTACCCACTAAAGTTTTACCAATTTGTTTCATTGAATCCATTACTCTTGGGGGAATATTTTCAATTCCAACAATCTGTACAACATATTTATTTACCTCTTCTTTAGGAATTTTACCTTTTAATAAATCTTCTATTACTTTTTCTTCTACTATTCCACTAAAAATTTTAGTTTCAGAATCTTGATCGTATCGTTCTAAATCTATTAAAATAGTGTCTCCGATACTCGTAAGCATTACTACAGGGATTCTGTATTTTTTTGCTTCCTTTCTAATTAAAATTTTCAACTCTAAGTCATCAATAATCTCAAAGATTAAATTTGTCTTAGGATTTTTTATAAAGAAGTCCTCAACATTTTCTTTATTAAGACCCTTCTCAAAATTAACTATTCTAATGTAAGGGTCTACTTCGTAAAGTTGTCGACTGATAATATTAAATTTTAATTCTCCCACATCAGATAATTTGCCCTTGACACGGTTTAAATTAGAAGTTTCTAATCTGTCGAAATCTGCAAGTTTTATATTTTTAGAAAAACCATTATAAGCTAAGGTAGTAGCAATATTCCCTCCAACCGAAAGACCAGCTATGGCAATGGTAAAATTTGCAAGTTTTTCCTGTTCCTGCACAGTAATAATGTTTTTATTTCTATTTGTCCTTAAAAGATCATTCTCAACTTCTCCAAGGGCATGTAAAAGAATATTGCTCCAACTATAATATATCCAATCACCAGATAATTCTTGATCTTTTTGAGTTTTCTCTTTTTCAAATTTTAAGAATTCCTTACTAAATTCTCCTTTTGCCACAAGTTGTGGGTTTTTTATTTCGAAAAATTCTTTCAACTGTTGTAAATAAATATCAACTATCTTAGGTTGATATTTATCTTTAAGATTAATAATTTCTTTTTCAGTATATTCACCTTCTTTTAAAATGATCGGCTGATTTAAGTTATTTTTTTCCATTTTAATTAGGTCTAAATTATTTTTTCCTCTAATTCATGTCTTGGAGTTGGCTTATGCAGTGAATCAACTTTTCCAACAACAAATAAAAATTGAGGTTTTTTATTGTTACCAATAATTTTTTGAACCTCTTTATCACGACCCATTTCTATAGCTGCTACAAAAATAGAAGTTTGCCAACCATAACCGTTAAATTCTAAAAAAAGCCTTTCTGCTAATTGACCAACTTTAAGCCAAACACTTGGATTTTCATTTTCAGCTGTAATAACTACTACTAAAGGAGCTGAGCTTATACTTGAATAATTTTTTTTAGACAAGAAATTACCTATGTTATACCATCTCACCAAAATTGGCAAAATAAAAGATAGAACGGGAGGCATCTTTAACGCATAACCTGGTATGCCTTCTTTGGTTTTAGTAAAGCTATTGCGCATCCAATAAGACATTTCTTTTCGAAAAGATGTTTTATGATAAGCGATTTTTAATCCATCCGCTGTTAAGTGAGATAAATCTAGTATTTTATTTTTTTCCGTAATCCAGTTAATATGTATTTCATCTACTAAATAATCTTTTACTATGAAAGATATATTATTCAACACATCTTCGGGCACAGATTCTGGATAAAAAATACCGCGGGCATTGATCCTTTTGGGAATAGTATTAATCATTTTTTCGTAAGCACTATTCTTCTCGCCGGTATATTTTTTAAAATGTACTACGGCTAATTGCTCCTTATTGCTAAATGGTCCATAACCAATAGAATTAAAAATATTAAAATATTTAGCGGCTAAAATTAAGTTTTCTATGCAACAACCCATACTTATATGTAAATCCCTGGTTTTAGAATCAGCTTCTGGCAATACTAATTTCGGATTATAGTATACTTCACATTCTGGTTCTTTTATTTTAAATAACCAAGGTTGGGTATTATGAGTAGATGGCGCCAAAATTGCGTACCGCAAAATAAATTTTATTTGAGAATTAAAATTCTCTTTCTCGGGAAAATCATCTATATTAACCTCCCATGGCTGATAGTTTGATTTCATGGTTATTAAACAAATTATACCACAAAAATATAAAAAAACAGGCACTTAGTGTCTGTTAAAGACTGGAAAGAATTTCCCTTAGAGATTCTTTCTTTGTTTTTCCAGAGGTATCAATCACGATTGCATTGGCTGGAATCATTAACCTTGATTCATCAAGTATTTCCCTTTGCGACATAATTTCTTTGTCGCCATCATCTTTGGAACGCCTGTCAAAACGTTCCTTTTTGTTAGCCGTGATATAGAATTTAAAGTCTGCATCGGGATAGATTTCAGTTCCACAAGTTCGGCCGTCACAAATAAAGTCCGTGTGCCTTATTAATGAAATCTCTAAATCTTTTAAACGATGCGCCATTCTTGTTGCGAGCAAACCAACTTCTTCTGTTTTAATAGCTTCCGTCAAATCACAACCTTTAAAAAAGATTTTCCCATTTTTAACTTCAATGAAGTGAATTTGGAAATTTGAGTAAGCAATTGCCCGAAACATCAGACCGAAGTCATAGTGAGGCAAGTTAAGATGACTTGCCAACATCCTTGCCAGTGTTCCTTTACCGGAAGCTGCTGGACCAGATAATGCAATAATCATTTTTTCTCCTTGTGTTTTGTGAAAGAGCCATAAATTAACCTAAAAGCCAAACGGCCTTCACGATGCAACATCGGAATACCAATATAGTTTCTACATTCGCATTTTAAAAGTTGCATTTGCTTTACACTTTCAGTAGTGTCTTGCAGTAAAGCAAGATTTTCAGGTGCGAGAATTCGATTAAGGTACAACCTTTTTAAACCACCCCTGCCATCCTTTTGATAGAGCAAAACTTCTTTTCCGCATTTTGCACATGATATTTGAAGAATCTTAAACACTCTGCCCCTGTCTCTAAAGTATTTATCTTTTTTAATTTGTCGCATAATTTTTCTCCTTTTTGAATCAAAAACTGTAAGCAAAAACAGTTCTTACTTAGTCTATTGTTTTATTTTCTAGATAAATCTTTACTATTACTGAATCGAGATTTAAATTTAATCTTCAACTTTTTAATATTCATAAGAAGAAGAATTATCAATGAGATTAAAATAAAACCAATTGAAAACCACATATTTGGTAACTGTAAATCCTTAAAAATAAAAGACATAAAAAGAAGGTAAAAAATAGAGCCTATCACAAACCGCCGATTTAAAACTCTTTTATCCAATAAAGAAAGTATACTTAAAATCATCGTATAGAAAAACCCGTATATTAAACAGACCGGCACCATTAATATTGGAGAGAAAATTACAGCGGAAGAAAAAAGATTAAAGCTTAGATTACTGTTTTCATTAATGATAATACCTTTAACCAAAGACACACCTATTACTATAATATATGTAAAATAAAATACTATGAAGCTCGTTACAAAGGTTTTAATTATTGTTTTTGTTATTATTCCCATATCTAATTACCATTTGCTTTTTTGAGTACTTGGTTTAGTTGAGAAAACGTCGAAGAAACACTATTTAATGTTGATTGTATTTTGTTGTCTATATAGTTTCTCGTAGCTGTATAAAGTTGCTGTCCAAACCATGGAGTCCCTATATGTTTTCCTGAGCCAAGAGGAAAATAAGGGTATGGAAGATTGTGTAACGGACCTGGTAGAGGGCTTGGGCCGATATATATATTTTGTATCGCAGGCACAGCTCCTCCCGCATCAATAATAACTTGCGTCGCAGTATTTCCAGAATTAGGAAAAGGACTAATCGGTTGACCTGTAAATACATACATACCCAAGTCACTTTTAGCACGGTTAGACGCTGATTCAAGGAGCTCTTGGTCATATTGAGCAGGAGTCATGCCCTCTGGTGGAATAAGAGGATATGTAGCTAAATATTTTGATTTAGGAAAATTAAGGTCTCCCGACTCATTAATTTTAACTTGCAACTTACCACCCCACCAGTTACTGGGATAACCTCCTATACTAAAACGACTGCCTTCTCCATATTGGCTAAGGTCCGCTCCCGATTCTGTATTAATAATAATATTTGGATGTGCTCCAGGGATAGGTGTTAATGGCCTGATATTTAGTTCTGCACTTTCTCCGCTCGGATCGCTCCCCACTATCGGATTATTCCTGGCATAGCTATAACTGTTCCATTGTTGGGGATCTGATAAATAATCTTCGCTAAAATCCCAGAACATCGGGTCTTGTGAAATGAATCTTCCTGTGTTTGGGTTGTAGTATCTGGCATTTAGATAATCTAATCCTGTGTCGTCATCGTGTTCCTGGCCTATGAATTTTCTTTGCTCGGAAAAGGCAAGAACGGAAAAAAGAGGAATTACAAGTAGTAAAAAAACCAATAATAAAAATACTGGCTTCTTAAAGCTTTTTTTATTAAAGAATATTTTTAATATCTCGAACATGCTTGATATTATATTTAATATTGGAAACTTTTTTTTAAGACCGTCAGTCGGCAGATGAAACCTATCGCTTAATAACCAACCTATTTGTAATCTAATTTTAGTTTTCATAATTATTTTATTATAAAACGATTGGGGGAATTTTTCCATAAATTCCCCCGCCCTCGAGTCTTCTCCTCCCTGCTCGAGTGACAGGCAAAGTTTGAACTTAACCATTCGTAAGTCAATTTGGTCAATCTCCTTAATTGAGGACTCTAAGGTGACGTTGTTCCGACCGTTAAAGGTAGCGTTAATCATAGTAAACTCCTACTAAAGAGCATAGAATTTTGTTGGCGAAGTGCCAACTTAATCCCTACTTCCTATATTAGTCTCCCATAACTTGTTGTCAATAACTAACAACATTAAAATAGTAAGATTCTATTAAATTCAGCTTTAATACGCGAATCCCGGCATATTGCATTTTTATATTTGTTGTTGTACTATAACAATATATTATTAAATAGTATTTAAATATGTCATTATCTGCCAATAATTTACTAATTAAGCAATTAACCGAATTTGGACTAAGTGAAAAAGAAGCCAAAGTGTATTTAGCTTTACTTGAATTAGAGGTAGCGACAGTAAATGAGACAGCAAAAAGCGCAAATATTAATCGCAGTTCAACTTATGTGGTTATAGAATCTTTAAAAAAGAAAGGTTTAGTGAGTACTTCGGAAGATAAAAAAATACAAAGATATATTGCTGTTTCTCCAGAGATGTTATTAAGAGAAGCGGAAGATAAAGCTAAAAAAACAGAAGATATAAAAAATAAAATAAGCAATATTATCCCTGAGTTAAAAGCATTACATAAAGATACAAAACATAAACCGCGAGTGGTAGTATATGAAGGAAAACAGGGTTTAATTAATGCTTTTGAAAATACGTTAAATAATAAAGAAAAGATGATGCGAGTGTCTTCTTCGCCTGGTAATTTAGAAAAAATTATATCTGATTATCTTATTCAGTATGTTAACAAACGAATTAATTTAGGTATAAAAATGCATGGAATTCATCCTAATGACAAGATTCATAGGGGATATATTATAAATAGTCCTCGTAACTTTGATACATATATTCTTGTACCAAAGAAAAAATATCAATTTCCGACAGATCTCGCAATTTGGGATGACAAAATTGGATTTATGTCTGATCAGAATGGAGGAATATCAATTACAATACAAAACGATATTATAGCAGAAGCAATGAAAAATATTTTTGATTTAGCTTGGGAACGTGCAAAGTTTATAGGGGAAGAAGCAAAAGGTTACCGAACGAAAAAGAAAAATGGTTAATATTCATTTCTTCACCCATTTTTGTTTATTACCAACTGCAAAAAATTCTTGCGACCCGTTTTTCCAAAATACTATCTTTGGATGAACTCTTGATTTAAGGTAATCAGAAAGTTCTCTAAATTCTGAGTTTTTGTGACGTAAATTATCTAATATTTTTTCAGATAGATGTTTCTTTAACATTCTTGGAGCATCAACATATTTTTTTAATTCGATATTTATTTCTAAATATTGATTTTGTTTTTTGTTGAATTTTGTAAGCATAGTGAACTTACTGCTTAAAAATTTATCGAATGGTTTCTCTAAAATAGTTTCTCTTATTGGTTCTGGGTAAATTTGCAGACCATATAAAGTTAACGAAAAATCATTTCGTTCAAAAACAAAGACGAACGGTAATTCACTGGAAACATTCTCTATTCCAACTTTTTTTGTTTCTTGATTAATATCAATATTATTTCTTTTCAATATTTCAGTCATTTCATCATAAGAATATACACCCCCATGGTCGCCTACACTGTAACGAACTAAGGGAATTTCATTATTTCCTGTCAAAAAAATATTACCATCCACGCATTCAAAATTTATAAATAACGGGTTAAATTGGGCAAGTGTTGGAGTTTTATTGATTGATCCAAAAATATCTTTAAATAAATTTGGTTTTTTTGAAGCGATTCTTCTAATTAAAATACTAAGCGGGGTTTCATAAGCCATGGCGCCAATGTCAGCAGTGCCATAAATATTCATAGTATCTACATATGGATTTTTAATACCCGTTTTCTCTACCAAGTAATCTCGGAATTTTTCAGTAAATGCCTCAGCGGCAAATATTAACTTCAAATTTAACTTTTTAAGATTAATTTCGTTTGAAGATGACTCATCAACAATGTCTTTAATGAATGGCGGATACCCCACCAAAATAGCGTTTTCAAAATGAGGCAATAGGTTTTTTAAAGCATTAAAAATTTCTTTTTTATTAATACCCGGCGTAATGATTGATACGGGAATATCAACTCTTTGAGTAGCCATTTCAAAAGCCTTATAGGTAATCAACCCCCCAATCCAAACTCCCATGCCAAAGCAAATGATTACCAGAGTAGGCCCATTACTTTTCTTTAAACTGTTTTTTAAAAATTCCTCAATTAATAAAGAATACTGCCAATCAAGATCTCTCCCCCTGGGAAAATAAAACGGCTCACCCGTAGAACCAGAGGTTGAAGTGAAAACCAGTGGTTTTTTGAGGTGGCCGTTCCAACATAGATTTTTTAGTAAATATTGTTTGAGATATTCTTTTTTACTGACTATAGGAACTTTTTGAAACTCTTCCCATGTTTTTATTTTTTCAGGATTAAGATGGTTTTTCTTTAAAAAATCCCTATAAGCAGGCACATATTCTGATGCTTTATGGAAAAGAGTAAGAGATCTTTTTTTCTGTTCTGATGACCAATAGTTTGAATCTCTTTTCTCTAAATCCCAAAACTCAGAACCATTGTGCCTGATCAGTTTGATAATAGTTGATGTATTAGTGTTGCTTTGAGATTTCATAAAATTATCTCTTGAAATAATTTTCTGCAATTTCGTCTGAAACACGATGCGGCGATTTATTATTTTTAAATGAAAGATTTAAAATTTTTGTTACGGTATTTTTTACTCCGTCGATTCTTTCTAAAACCCGTTCTTTTTTATATCCGTCTTTTTCTAATTCATCCACCACATCTATAAGCCCGCCGGAATTAGCAACATAATCGGGAATATATATGATATTATGTTCAAAAAGCCAATCACCCACTTTGTCGTCTGCAAGCTGATTATTGGCAGATCCGCAGATTATCTTCGCTTTTATTTCAGCAACATTCCCTATTGAAAACTCATCCCCGAGAGCGCAAGGCGAATAAACATCAACATCCAGCGCATGAATTTTTTTATTATCTGCAACATTTATTTTGGGAAATTTACTTTTGATTTCAGCAATGGCTGTTTGGTCAACATCGAAAGCAAATACAACGGCATTAGCATCCAATAAAAGTTTGACTAATTCTTTGCCGGTCTTACCTACTCCTTTTACGGCAACTTTAACTCCTTGCAAGGAATCTTTTTTATAAACAAAATATACGGAACTTTGGATTGAGTAAAAAGCGCTTAATGCGGCATAGGGAGAAGGGTCTCCTGCAAGATCGGGTTTTCCGATGAAGCAATTTGAAACACCAAGCATAACATTGACATCATCTTGAGTAATGCCCACATCTTCCCCTGTATAGAATTTTCCCTTCAATGAATTTACTTTTTTTGCGTACGCTTTTAGCAGTTCTTCCGTCTTATCTTTTTTGGAGTCGCCTATTATGACGCCCTTCGCGCCGCCATGTGGAACTTTTGCCATGGCGCATTTATAAGTCATTGCGCGAGAGAGCTTCAACACATCTATTAAAGCATCTTTTTCAGAGGCGTAGGGAAGCATTCGAGTTCCGCCAACTGCCGGCAACCCCAAATTATCATTATGAATAGCCATAAAACCTTTTAAACCAGCGCTCTTATCTTCAATTTTTATAACTAATTTATGATTATCAAATTCACGAAGTTTCCTAAAATCAAGTTTGTTCATATTTTCTTTAAAACTACATCATCTATACCATACCATAATTTTTTAGATTTTGGAAGGGCCCATCCTTTTTCTGCAAATTTTAAAACAACAGTAGTAGACCAGAACTCACTACACGGCAAGAAGCTCACTACATTGTAAACAAAAAAACCCTTTTTTGGGGCTCTTTTGTATATTATTTATTATAAAGTTCGTACACTTTTTCAATCGGCCCAATATATTCCAAACATTCTTTTTTCGTTTCTTTGTGTTTTTGATTAAGTTCTCTGTCCATGTTTGTTGGCTTTTCTTCGCCTTCAATCATAGAAATCGTATAATATTCTTCCTCTATTTTAAAAACACAAAAAGCCTCATAATTTAAACCTTCTTCTTTTAAAGTTTCAATAGCTTCCTCTCTGTATTTGGTAGTTAAAAGTTTACCCCATTCAAACCACTTATCCAGCTTTCCCTCTTTGATTTTAAATAAGTTTGATTTCATAGTGGTGAAGGGGTGGATTTCTCTTAAAAAAAAGAAATCCACCCCTTTTTGTTTGTCGCTTATGCGACCAAGATTCCGCGTTCGACTGCGGGAAACAGACCGAGGCGATTGACTTCCTCATACGATGATGCGTGTCCGCAACAAAGACGAAAGTTCACTCCTTCTGTCGCCCAGTTTTCCTCATCCACTTCACCAAAGAGCTGTTCCAGCACTTCGATTGTGTAGCCGTAGAGAACACCGATGTTTTCCACCCGTTCGACATCGTCGGGATCCAAGGGCACATGGTGCATGTACCTTCCCACCACTCTCTCCGAGAAGTCCATGTACTTGTGAGTATGGAGAATGTGGGCGTGCCAAAACGGATCCAGCTTTGCCGAGACCGAGTGAGCGTTGAGTGGGTCGAGTAATGCCACGGCATAGTACTGCTTCAAGCCGTACACGCCGGAGTCAAGGTAGTCATGAGTGGGTTCATGTCCGTGTTCTGCGACGTAGAACTCGCGAACTTTGCGAACAACACCAGAGTAGTCCTCGTTGTCGATGATCCTCAACCGACGTTTGTGCTCCTCACAAACATCAACGACTAACTCATCCAACAGTTTTCTGGTCATTGCTAACCACCCTTTCTGAAAGAACTGTAGGAATCATAAGCTTTACGAAATGCAAAACTCTATAATCCCCTTATCCTCAATATTATACACTTAAAATATTTTGTCAAATGAATGTAATGGTTCAGCACCTTAGCAACACCCTGCGGTATAATGGTATGTATATGTCATACACAAACAATCCAAATATGCCTAAGGTAAGAATGCAAGCAGTCATGCTGGTAAAACAGGGCTGGTCGATACGGAAGACTGCCAGGTATGTCGGGGTTTATCCGAGTACTGTGCTACGATGGGTAGAAAAAAGAATTTTAGGAAACAATTTTTCAATCCCGACACTCTCATCCGCTCCGCATAGTCACCCTAATGCGATGCCCGAAGAAATGGTCAGAAAAATTATTGAGTACCGCCAAAGGTACCACCGATGCGCGCAGGTTCTGCATTACCTTTTAAATCGTGATGGGATTGTTGTCAGTTTGTCGTCGGTAAAAAGAACATTGAGAAGAAATAATCTTGTTAATCACTCAAAATGGAAAAAGCGTAAGGATCACTTGCGGAGTCTGCCCGAACCGCTCTTGGTAGAAACGGCCCATCATCTCATTGAAAAGTTGATCGGAACCGATTATCGTGACGTCGGACTGTAGCGCGAACGAGTCATATCCCTGCAAAAGTGGGTAGACCATTTCGTGCATGTAGATGTCGTCCTCATCAGTGAGGCGCTTCTGGAACATGTCCCGAGAGATCAGCCGAGCATGAGTGACCATAGAAAGAAGCTTCAGGAACTCTCCTATCGCCATATTACCAAACCACTCCGAGTTTCGCCTGACCTCAAGCAATTCAGGATTATCGAAGCGAAGGACCATCTTGGCCTGCTCGATGAATTCCAGAGTGTTGCGCTCGATTTCTTCCTGCAGGATCACTGGCCTGGTCCTACTCTTGCCGGTAGGATCACCAATTTGCGTGGTGAAATCGCCGATTAAGAAGATGACCTTGTGACCGTGGTCTTGGAGTAGTCGCATCATCCACAGATTGGCCGCGTGGCCAATGTGGAGGTACGGGGCCGTGACATCGACGCCGTATTTGATCCGCAGACGCTTGCCGCTACAGAGGAGATTATTCCATTCACTCATAGAAAAGACCTCTGCAGTTGTGCGACTGAACTTCATATGCAGATCTTCAATCTGCTGTGCGTTCATTTTAATCTTCTCCTTTCTGGTCGTTGATTTAGGACACTATTTCTTCTGACTTTAAGCCTCTTTTTTTAGTGGACTATGGAATTTTCAAGTCTAAGAACAACCTTAGCGAACTGAACTTATATTAACATAACATGTTTAATTTATCAATGAATTGTAATGGTTCAATAGCTTTGCATCACCCTGTTGGTCTACAATGATATGTATATGCCATACACAACCAATCTGAATATGACCAGGGTAAGAATGCAAGCGGTAATGCTTGTAAAACAAGGCTATCCCGAAGTTTGATGAGCCAATTCTTATACCTCCAAAAAAATACAAATTTGCTACAGACATAGTAATTTACGACAACAAAATTGCTTACATGTCTCTAGAAAAGGGTGGGATAGCTATTATTATAGAAAGCAAAGAAATAGCAGATGTGATGAAAAGTGTTTTTGACTTAGCTTACGAAGAAGCAAAGAGGCTTAACAAAAAACTATAATTTAAACATTTTCTTAAAGTTTTCAGCTATCTCCTGTCTTTTACCAGCCTCTTTATCTTCAATTTTTATAACTAATTTATGATTATCAAATTCACGAAGTTTCCTAAAATCAAGTTTGTTCATATTTTCTTTAAATCTACATCATCTATACCATACCATAATTTTTTAGATTTTGGAAGGGCCCATCCTTTTTCTGCAAATTTTAAAACAACAGTAGTAGACCAGAACTCACTACATGGCAAACAAAAAAGCGGTTTTACAGCCGCTCAATTGTTTCATTAAAACGTCAAAGAACAATTATTTATAAGATTTTAACTTTGCAATAATATTTTTATATCCTTCTTTTTTCACAATTTCCCACGCTTGGTTGTATGCATTCTTACTACGAGCAGCAATTTCTTTATCTTCCGAAAGCATTTTAACTAAACTGGCATCAAGACAAATTTGTTCCAAAATAGCATGCACTACAACATGATGAGCTACTAGGTGCTCTTCTTTTTTCCATATCTTCCACGCACTTTTATGCCAGTCTACTTTCTTGGTATTATCAAACATGAGACGATGGACTAATTCATGTGCTAGTACACATATAAAACGTTGCGGTGTCATGCCACCGCCAATAATTAGAGGGTCAGATAATCCTCCTATCATATCCGGATTAACTACATAAACATCAATAATGTTTTGCGCAAAGTATAAGCCAGTGACATTTTGCATAGCTAAAAGTAAAACAGCCTCGTGCTTTTTCCAAGCAACAGTATATTCCTTGATTTCCTTTTTAGTTATGGGACGCATATTAAAACGCTCCTCAAAGAGGTAACTAGATTGAATGCGAATTGTAGGTAATGTATTCATAAAGAGAAAAAGAGGGGAATCAATCCGTGATCCCCCATGAGAACTACTTGCGACTACAACCAGTGCCACCGCCGTCCTGCTGCCCGCATTTGGATGCATGGATTTTGCGACTGCATCCCGTACCACCGCCATCGCTCTGACCGCATTTGGAAGCGACAGTGACAAGAGGAGACTCGCCGAAGTGCCGAATGAACCGTTCACAGGTGATCTGGAAAGAGTCAGCCAGATCTTGCGCATCCTGCTCATCACGCAACCCGAAGTACGGAAAGTGATGCAGGTAGCCACCGAAGATCTCCTGGCAGTCAGCGATGTAGGCACGAGTGTCCAGGATGTGCGCATGCCAGATGGCATCGATCTGGTGCGTGGGCACGATGTCTTCGTGGGGGTAGATCGCGCAGAGAGTAAGGAAACGTTTGTACCACAGTTCAGCTGTGACAGCTTCTTCCTGCGTCCAACCCTTACCTTCCTTCTCAAGAGGGAGACAGAGCTTCATCTTGACCATCGAAAGGTCAAGATCATCAATCTTCTTGATCGATGCCTCGTGCTCAGCACGAGATTCGTCTAAGGGGAGAGTGTTTTGCACGACTCACTGCCTTTCTTCAAGAACAACGAGGATTATCAAGGGCCATACAACATGTAAAGCTCTTTAATCCTTTAGTCCCCATACTACACTAACTAAAAAGTGCTGTCAATATTTACTTTTTAACCATTTCCTGCAAATTTTAAATCAAAAAAGCGGCTGTAAAGCCGCTTAATTGTTTTATGCCTCTTTTTCGCTCCACATTTTTAATTTATGCATACGTTTTACCAAGTGAGGGTGGGTTGAAAATACTTCTGATAGCCATGCAAAAAATCCTTTTTCTTCTTTTCCCTGCTTAATAAAAATATCCACATTTGCCATATTCCCCCACATCTTGCCTCCAGCAAGTTTTATTAAAGCCTTTTGGCCAACTTTTAATTCGGGCACTAATGCCAGCATAACTCTATCGGCCGAATATTCTCGGGCTCGAGATAGCGCTTTTCCTAAAAAAGGCGCGAATTGAGCCGGTAAAATTAATAAATTAATCCATCTTGTATGGCCCAATACATGATGTCCGATTTCGTGAGCCATTACTGCTTCTACCTGCTTAGTATCGCCAGATTCCATTAATGCTTCTGCCAAATCAGAATATATTACAATTACCCTTTTAAATATTAGTTTCGTGGCAAACGCGTTTAATATGCCATTTCCATTAATCACATATATATTGGGCGGAGTTCTCATGCCAATACTTTTTGAAAGCTTATTGGCCGCTTCCCACAAATTAGTAAATTGATTATGCCCGATTTTAATTCCATTCATTCTGATATGCCCAAGCGATAAAAAGTGCGAAAAAAGAATAAATAATATTATCGCCAAAATGTATATTACAAAACCCAATGATGTCAAAATATTTAAAGCGATATTGTATGCCCGCCTTTCCGAAGGCATAAAACCTTCTTTTTCGTTCTCATTCAAATCCTCCCATCTAAGACATGTTTCACCCTCTAAAAGTAATTCCGGGTTTAAAGCAATTACTCCATTTACTTCTTCATATCTGTAAAAACAAACTGGCTCAGAAAAACTTGCTTTTTCAGATATAGTCAACTCATTCCAACCAAAACAACTTTGGCTTAAAAATCCATCAAATTCCTGCAATTTTGACCTATCTACCGCAAATACGCTGTTTAATTGATAGTCCGCTACAAAACAACTGGACATCAGATTTGGTTTTAAACTGTTATTGACTGTATAAACAATAAAAAACGCCAATCCGATAAAAATTAACCCGGAGGCCAAAATAGAAAGCATTAAATATACTTTTTCTTTTTTGGTTCTAAATTCCCCTGCTTTTATTGATTGTGTATCTTCCATATTTTAATAATTGATTGTTCATTGTACCACTTTCTGCAATTTGTTGAAAGTTTAGGAACAAAAAAGCGGTGTTACAGCCGATTATTAATTGTTTTTAATTATTATCTTTTGAATTCTGACTAGAACATATATCCTACTGTTATACGAATTGAAGCCAATATTCCTAATCCTATTAAAAATATAGTAAGCGGAATCAATAATATATTCCAATAACCGAAACTTGCGTATAAATTATAAAATATTCTCAAGAATTCTTCTCCTCTTGAAAACATAAAAAAGTCAAATATAAGAAATGATGGGAATATTGATCCTGTAAATATTGCTTCTAATAATGTTCCTTTTTCTTGTTTCATAAGTTAATTTTTTAAAGATTATGGGGTACTTTTCATATTTCTATGAATTTCCCCCAAATGGTAAGCAAGAACGTGGTAAGCAAGAACGGTACTTGCTTACCCCGGTACTTGCTTACTCTCGAGTAGGAGTTAAGCTGTTGTGGGTCAATTAACTGTTCTTTAATATGCGACCCATCCCAGAACATCGGGTCTTGTGAAATAAACCTTCCGATGTTGCTGTTGTAGTATCTGGCGTTGAGGTAGTTTAGGCCTGTTTCTGCATCAAATTCTTACCAGTTTATTTTTGTTACTATTTTTTTAAATATTTTTTATGGATTTTCAGAATAAAAATAACAATTAACAAAGGAATTATAATAACAATAGTGTAATACCAAAAACTATTAATAGACTGAACAATTTTATTTCCAGAATTAAATAAAATAAAGTTAATAGTGATGTAACACAAAGAAAAACCGAATACAAACAATTTATTAAGTATTCTTTCCTCCAGTAAAGAAAAAACCAATAGAATAATTGTGGCAAAAAAAGCATATATCAAAGATCCCACCGCCGTAAGTATGGTTGCCCCAGGAAAATCAATTAAAGTATCTATTGTTTTATTTTGAATAAAGGTAAAAATCACTAAAGTTAAAGAGAGTAAATAAGCTCCTAAAAAACTGAATATAAATGTTTTTAATATTTTTTTAAATATACTCATGGGTTTTTATTTGCGTAATTTAGACTTTAAGACTTCCACTCTAGAAGAAATGTCCGATATTGCAGAGGAAATCTTTGATAAAACTACTTCTCTAGCAGAATTAATAGTGTTATTCACTGCTGTAATTGCTTGCTGGCGATATGATGGTACATAAAGGGAGGTACCTGAACCAAGGGGGAAATACGGCGTATTCTTACCTAAAATACCGGGCGCATAATAAGTTTTTTGTATCGCAGGAACGGTTCCTCCTGCGTTTATAACAACTTGCGTCCAAGCATTCCCTGAATTTACACCTGTGCTAAGTGGACGACCAGTAAAGGTATACTCTCCTAAACCTTGTTTAGAAAGATTGTTACTGGAATTAGTTAGCGCTTGATCGTATTGATCAAACGTCATACCTTCTGGAACGCCAAGAGGTATTCTTGCTAAAACTCTTGATTCTGGATAATCGTAGGCCCCTGGATTATTGACTTCAATTATCAATTTGTTAGTGAATGGGTTACTACCGCTAATATATCCTCCGATTGTATACTTAGTTTCGCCCAAACTTGACCCTGGTTCTGGATGTATTTCTATATCTCCGTGAGCACCAGTAATTGGAAATAGTGACTTTATTACTACTTCTGCACTTTCTCCGCTCGGATCGCTCCCCACTATCGGATTATTCCTTGCGTACGCATAACTGTTTTGGTTTTGTGGGTCGGTAAGTAATTCGACTGGCAAGGTCCAGAACATCGGGTCTTGTGAAATAAACCTTCCGATGTTGCTGTTGTAGTATCTGGCGTTGAGGTAG